>JAZJYV010000004.1:129388-241008 GCA_040390195.1 Pseudomonadota bacterium
AGCGAGCTGCGGCTCGCTTTTTTATTGGCGCCCGCCATGCTTATTGCAAAATTGCTATTGATGCCACTCTTGCAGTATGATGCCGCATGACTCCAACATTGCCCCACGCTCCATGCTGAAATTTCCCGCCCTGGCGCTCTGTTTGCTGATGTTCGTCCTTGGCCAGGCCCGGGCTGCGGACCAGGGTTTCACCGATGAGCGAGCCGAGCACCGGCGCACTTATACCAATAATGACCATGGCGAGGACGGCGTCAAGTTCAGTTGCGGGCCCGAGCGCCTGGCGCAGATTGCCGCCAAGATGCGCGCCTATCTCGATCGTCTGGGCATCGCGCCTGCCCTGTACGAACAGCACGCGGGCCGCGACGGCGCCGACCTCATTTTTCACCTGGCGACGCCGGCGGACGATGTCGCGACCCTGGACTTGCGTTTCCGCCCCGAGATGGAAATCCGCGATGAACTGATCACCCTGCCGGCGGCCGGCGCCAGGCAGGTCACGGTGCTGACGGTGTCGGAAAAAGAAATCGTGCTGGCGCTGCTGCAGCACGGCCGGCTTAGCGAGTTTGCCGGCGAACAGTGCGAATTCCAGGCGTTTCGCGACCAGGTGGGGATACGCCAAAACACCGTCGCCTGGGCCGAGACGCTGGAATGGGTCTGGCCCGACGGCGGGCGCGCCCGCTGGAATACCAGGCTGTGGAAGAATGGCACGCCCCGGCCAGGCGTCTCGATTTCCAGGGCGGTCGGCGACGCCTTCCTGAACCAGAAAAAATATGCGATCGGCTGTTACACGGCCAGCAAACTGGTGATGCTGCAGGGCGTGCTCGACTACTACGCGCGGGTCAAGCACAGTCCCGGCGAACTGGCCCGGGTCGAGCAACGCCTGCTGGCCAATGACCGCGATCCGCTGGTGCGGATTGAACCGCGCGCGCTCTGGGCCTTTGAGGAGGGGTTCGAAGCGAGCGAGCTGTGGCAGCGCGGCAAGCTGTTCGAAATGCGTTACAACATCCCATCAAGGAATTTCGTGCCGGGCGACTGGGCCTACCTGCTCAACACCGACGCCACCACCTACCAGAAGACCGGCTATGAAGGCTCGAATGCGATCTACCTTGGGCGTGGCTTGTTTGACGACTACTACAACGACCACAACCACGCCTACCAGTTCCGCGAAAAACTCGACGAGGTCTACCAGTGGCGCCACCATGTGTTCAGCCGCTCGCGCGATGTCGCCAAATTGCGTCCGATGACGGAAAGCGAAGTGGAGAAATTGACTGCCACGCCGCAGCAGGGCGGCTTGCTGATTGACGTGCGGGTATTCTTCCAGCCCTCGCCGGGCCCGGTCGTGCTACCGTAGGGTCGACCCCTTGGGGTTGCCCCCTACTTTAAAATTGCGATCGCGTCAGTTGCACTTGCCGCGCAGCTTGGCCACGGCGACGAACGGCAGGGCCAGCAGGCCGCCAACGCCGAACGGGCCGATGCTGGTGGGTTGGCGCTTCAAGCCCTCGGAATGCAGGCAGTCCGGCACCCGCGCTTCGGCAAACTCGGCAGCGAAGCTCTGGTAACGGTCGCCGCGCAGGGTGTCGTTCTCGTGGCGCCGCGCAGGAACGGCGTCGCGTTCTGCCACCAGCGTTTCGCGCACCGCCTGGCGGATCACGGCCTGGTCGATCCGCGGCGCGGCCCAGTCGACGGCCAGCACCGGCTCCGGCGCGGCGCCCGTGCTTGCCTGCAACACCATCAAGCTGGCTGCCATCATCGCGATCATCGTGGGTCCCTGTGAAGTGCGGCTACTTAATGTACTGCGGTTTGATGTTCTTCCATTCAAATTGCACAATCAGTTACACTTTTGGCACCGGCAATGCTGGCGCCAGTAGCGCTACAATAGCCGTCCCGATCCCCCACCCGCGAGGCATCCATGAACTCTTTCGTCGCACTGTTGGCCGCACTGTTGATGCTGTCCGGCCAGGCATCTGCGGCGCCGCCGTCCTCCTACTTCGACAACCAAGGCCGTGTCGACGTGCTCACCGGCGGCGTGCGAATGATTCCAATCACCACGCCAAAGGGCAGCTTCCAGGTCTGGACCAAGCGCGTTGGCAACAACCCGACCATCAAGGTGCTGCTGCTGCACGGCGGTCCGGGCGCGACCCATGAATACTTCGAGGCGTTCGACAGCTATTTTCCCGGCGCCAGCATCGAGTACTACTATTACGACCAGCTCGGCTCCGCATTCAGTGACCAGCCCGACCTGCCGGAGCTGGTGAACCTGCCGCGCTACGTGGAGGAAGTCGAGCAAGTGCGCAAGGCGCTCGGGCTCGACAAGAAGAATTTCTTCGTGCTGGGCCATTCCTGGGGCGGCATCCTGGCGATCGAATACGCGCTCAAGTACCCGCAGAACCTGAAAGGGGTGATCATCTCGAACATGATGGCCAGCATCCCCGCCTACAACACCTATGCCGAAAATGTCCTGATGCCAGCCATGGACCAAAAAGTGCTGGCCGAAATCAAGCAGCTCGAGACGCAAGGCAAGTACGAAGACCCGCGCTACATGGCGCTGCTGATGCCGCACCATTACGCCCATCACATCCTGCGCATGCCGCCGGACCAGTGGCCGGAGCCGGTGGTGCGCTCGTTCAAGCGCCTCAATCCCAAGGTCTACGTTCCGATGCAGGGACCGAGCGAGCTGGGCGCCAGTGGCGCGCTGGTCAACTGGGACCGCATGGCAGACCTGCCGAAGATCTCCGTGCCGACGCTGGTGATCGGCGCACGCTACGACACCATGGACCCGGCGTACATGAAAGCGATGGCCGGGCGAATCAAGCGTTCGCGTTATCTGTACTGCCCGAACGGCAGCCATATGGCCATGTACGATGATCAGAAAACCTATTTCGACGGTGTGATCCGATTCTTGCGCGACGTCGACACCAATAAATTTTGAGACCAGGAACATGAAGAGATGTCTGCTCGCCGCCTTTCTGTCTGCCTGCGCCGCCTTCGCTTCGGCCCAGGCCACCGATGCCCAGTTGCGCCAGCAGGTCAATGCCTTCGTCGACGAGTGGCATGAGGACGCGGCCCGCGCGCGCCCGGCCTATTTCGACAAGATCGCCAAGGATGGTGTCTACATCGGCACCGACAAGACCGAGCTGTGGCACCGCGACGAGTTCAAGACCTGGGCCAGGCGCTTTTTCGAGCGCGGTTCGGCGTGGGCCTTCAAGGCGACGCGGCGTAACGTCTACCTCTCCAGCGACAAGCAATTCATCTGGTTCGATGAATTGCTCGATACCCAGATGGGGGTGTGCCAGGCCAGTGGCGTGATCCGCAAGACGGCGACCGGTTTCGAGATCGAGCATTACCAGCTGTCGATTGCGGTGCCGAACGACGTCGCGGCCAGTGTCAGCAAGACGGTCAAGGACTTCGAGGCCAGGCCGATTGCAAAGTAATTGCATGGACAGAGCCTACATCGGCCGTTTCGCGCCATCGCCAAGCGGCCCGCTGCACGCCGGATCGCTGGTGGCGGCCGTGGCCAGCTATCTCGATGCGCGCGCCCACCACGGGCGCTGGCTGGTGCGCATCGAAGACGTCGACGAGGGGCGCAGCGTGGCCGGCATGGCCGAGGCCATGCTGGCGCTGCTGCAAGCGCTGGGCATGCAGTGGGACGGCGACGTGGTGTGGCAAAGCCGGCGCAAGGGGCTTTACCAAGCCGCCTGCGCGCGCCTTGCAGCGCACGTCTATCCCTGCGGCTGCAACCGGCGCGAGATCGCCGACTCGCGCCTCGGGCTCGGTCCGGACGGGGCCGCCATCTATCCCGGCACCTGCCGCCACGGCCTGGCGCCCGGGCGCGCGATGCGCAGCCTGCGCGTGCGGGTGCCCAATCCGGACGGCGAGGCCGACCGGATTGGCTTCCGTGACCGCTTCGCCGGCGGCGTGGTGCAGCACCTGGCCGGCGAATCGGGCGACTTCGTGCTCAAGCGCGCCGACGGCTACTGGGCCTACCAGCTGGCGGTGGTGGTCGACGACGCCGAACAAGGCGTCACTGACGTGGTGCGCGGCGCCGACCTGATCGACTCCACGCCGCGCCAGATCTACCTGCAGCGCCTGTTGAACCTGCCCACGCCACGCTATCTGCACCTGCCAGTGCTGCGCAATCCCCAAGGGGAGAAGCTCTCCAAGCAAACCGGCGCGCCGGCCGTAGCGGCCCCTGACGCCGACAGCGCGCTGCGCGCCTTGCGCCAGGCTGCCTCCAGCATCGGCCTGACGGACGTGGCCGGCGACACAGTCGCCGCTTTCTGGCAGGCGGCCATTCCAGCCTGGGCCGCCTTGCTCGAACTGCGCGCCTGACTCAGGCGCGTCGGCGCCGCCAGGCGCCAATGCCGCACAAGCCGGCCGCCAGCAGCGCCCAGGCGGCAGGTTCCGGCACCGGCGCGGCCACCAGGAAGCCGCGGATTTCGCCGGCAGGGTACAGTGTGGTGTGGATGTTCAAGTAGGCCTCATTGGCGCCAACCCCGGTCAGGAACGCGCTCAGCGCGCCGCCGACGGTGCCGCCGTTGGCCGTGATGAAGGCCGGGTTGTAGCTGGCCGCGTCGTTCAGGTCGAAGACATGGCTGTACGTACCGGCCGTGACGCCAAGCGGGAAGTCCATGAACACGGGAACCTGGGTGGCCACGCCCGCGCTGCCGGCCAGCGGCGTGGTCGTGCAGCAGTGGATGTGCGAGGCCGTGGTCGTGCCCAGCAAATCGGTAAATGGTATGTTCAGGTTCAAGGTGTTGGCCACGTCGTCGATGATAATGACGGCCAGGCCGGTGCCGGGCGAGGCATTGGGCGGGTTCTCGGCAGGACCGCTCAAAGTGGCGTGATAGGTGGTGGTGGCGGCCTGGGCGCAGGGTATGGCGTACAGGGCGGCGGTCAGCAAGCCGCCCGCCATTGCCAACAAGGGAACGATGCGTTTCATGGGTGTCTCCGGTTGAAAGTCTGGCCAAGCGCCGCGTGCCCATCGCAGCAAACTCAGCAGTGCGACCTGCTATTCGCAAACTGGGCATGATGTAGACCACACAAAAGAGGGGTTCGTTCATGAGCAGGATGAGATTGTTTTTGGGATTATTGTTGCTGCCCGTTTTTTGCCAGGCGCAGGACGTGGCCCTGTTGGCTGGGCAAATGAAACTGGTCGACCAGCCGGGCCAGTCGTTCGGCGCCAGCCTCGACGCGACCTACCACTGGGGCGCGCTGGGCGCCATCAGCGCGGCCTACCTCAACGAGGGCCACCCGGACGGCCATCACCGCGACGGTTTGGCCAGCCAGCTGTGGCTGCACACGCCGATTCCCCAACAAGGCGTCTCGCTCGGGCTCGGCTATGGCCCCTACTATTATTTCGACACCAGCTACGGCAGCGGTAACGGCCTCGACTATCGCAACGACCACGGCTGGGGCAGCCTGTTGAGCCTGAGCGCCAAATGGCATCTGGAAAAACGCAGCTACGTCGAATTGCGCGCCAGCCGCATCCGCGCCCACCATGACCACGACAGCACCCTGATCCTGGTCGGTCTCGGTTATGAACTGCAGAACTTGCCGGCATCGACCGAACAGCGCAATGCCGAAGCGGGCAAGGACGTGCTGACCTACATGGCCGGCCAAGCCATCGTCAACAGTTTCCAGTCCGAACGTGCACACGCGACCTCGCTCGAATACCGCCGCATCATCAACCCAAACATGGAAGTGAGCGCAGCCTGGCTGGCCGACGGCATTTTCGGCAGCGGCGGCCGGCGCGGCATCTCCAGCCAGGTATGGCTGATCAAGCCGCTGACCGAACACTTCGTGCTCGAGATGGGTGGCGGCCTGTACGCCATGGACGACGGGCTGGACCGCGCAAACTTGCCCAATGAGTCGCGCGGCCATATAGTGCCGCTCGCGTCGGTGGGAGTGCGTTATCGCATCAGCCGCGGCTGGCGTGCCCAGCTCACCTGGACGCGCGTCATCACCGACTACCATCGCGACTCCGATGTGTTGCTGACCGGGATAGGTTTCGCGTTTTAAGCTGGTATATTGGCGGCTTCACGATACGGAGCCGAGATGCAGCTACTCAAGATTGTCCTTGCCTGCGCATGGTTCGCATGCGGCGCCGCGTGCGCGCAGGACGCGTCCAGCGCGCGCCTGATCGCCGACTACAACAGCGCCTATCGCGCGCTGGGCATGGCGCAGCTGGCGCTGCCGTACCAGGACAATATGGCGGCCCTGCTCAAGGAGACGGACGTCGCCTTCCAGCGCAGCCTGTTCGAGCAGTTCGGGCGCCGCCTCAAGGCGCTCGACGTGCAGGCGGCGAGCGCCTGCCAGCAGCTCGACCTCAAGCGCATCGGTTTCGAAATCGGCATCAACCAGGACAAGCTGGCGCTGGTAGAGCGCTTCAAGGCACTCGGCGCGCAGGCGGTGCTCGGCGACCAGGGCCTGTATGCGATGCCGATGGGGCGCGAATGGTATCTGTACTGGCTCAAGCGCTGGCTCACCAGCGACGTCACGCCGGACCAGTTGAGCGCATTCGGCGAGGCCGAGCTCGACGCAGTGCTGGCGCGCTACCGCCGGCTGCAGGAGAAGATGGGTTACGCCGGGCGCGACCAGGAGTTCTACACCTTCCTGTCCGGGCCGCAGTTCCTGTACCCGAGGGGCCAGACCCCGCGCGCCGACTACGAAGCGAAGCAGGCGATCGTATTTCGCAACCTGGACAAACTGTTTCTGCCGAACGCGATCGCGCCAGCGCTGATCCGGGAATCCGGGCGCGGCGCCGCATTTCCGGCCGATGGCTACTACGATGGTGGCACCTTCTACTTCAACCAAGCCAAGGCCGGCTACGGGCGGCGCAACCTCGACATGCTGATGCTGCACGAGAGCGTGCCGGGCCACCACTACCAGAGCAACTACGCGCGCGTGAGCGATGCCTGCGTGGAGGGCGCTCCGTATGTGTTCTACTCGGCCTTTGCGGAAGGCTGGGGCGCGTATGTGGAGGAGTTCGGGGCGCAACTAGGCCTGTACCAGCAGCCCGCCGACGAACTCGGTGCGGTTGAGTGGGACCTGGTGCGCTCGATCCGCGTGGTGCTCGACGTGGGCATCAATTACCGTGGCTGGAGCCGCGCGCAAGCGTTCGACTACTGGCATGCGAAGCTGCCGATGCTGCCCGAACTGGCCGAGCGCGAAATCACGCGGGTGCGCAACTGGCCGGCGCAGGCGATCACGTATAAATATGGCGCCGACGTATTCCGCAAGCTGCGTGCGGCCGAGCAGGCACGGCTGGGCACGGCGTTCGACATCCGGGTGTTCCACGACCAGATGCTGCGCAATGGCGCGGTCCCGCTGGCGCTGCTTCAATAACAATCAGGCGTTGGACGACTGCAGAAATCGCGATAATCAAACTTGAAATTCAAAATTCAACGTCGTGCCCGCTTTCGCGAGGACGACGGCGGTTCATCTGGACGTTTCGCGTCAACTTATGTATTCCGGACATCCGTGCGCGCAGGCGGAAACTCATGCCGAGCCGGCCCGCTCGCGCCCTATGCTTTCCCGCCTGTGCTGGAGCGACGGGAATCCTGGCGCGCTTGCCACGCCGCCAGCTCGGCACGGTAGCGCTCGAGCGCCTCTTCGTACAGATCGAATACGCAGGGTGTGCAGCCGCTGCGGCAGCAGTCGTTGAGCCCTGGCTGCGGCGGTGGCTGGGGCTGGGGGTCCGGTTTCACTGCTCCTGGTCGAGAATGGCTTGAATCTCGGCGCGTTCGCGTGCGCTGACATGGCCGCGCAGGGCGGCCAAGATCAACTCCTTGCCCGAACCCGAAAACGCCTTGTGGATCAATTCCTTGATCAAGCTCGTTTGCAGCGAATCCTGGGCCTGGGCCGGCGCATATACGTGGGCGCGCGCGCTCTCGTCGCGTGACAGCAAGCCCTTGGTGTGCATCACCTGCAGCAGGCGCAGCACGGTGGCATAGGCCATCTCGGGACGGGTTTCGATGGCCGCCTGGTGCACCTGCTTGGCGGTGGCCGGGCCGAGCTGCCAGAGCAAGCGCAGCATCTCCAATTCGGAGGCGGTTGGCTTGGGTGGGGCAGCGGGCTTGGTCATGGTCGGCGGGGCGGTTTTCGATGCATCTAGAATAAATTATCTAGATCGAAAAGTCTAGCATAATCGCGTCCGCCGGCCGGCCCCGCTTCAGTCCTCGCTGTGGTAGGAGTGTAGTTCAAACACCATTTTGGTACCGCTTTTTTCGCAGGTGCCGGTCATGGTTTCGCCCTTGCGGATGACCCAGGTCAGCGTGCTGCCGACGGCCTTGCCGGCGCAGGCGGCGTGCGCGCCGGCCGGCACTTTCGGCATTGCGGGTGGCGCGGGCGGTGCGGGTGGTGCAGGCAGCGCTGGCGGCACGGGCGGCACGGGCGGCACGGGCGGGACCGGCGGCACCGGGCAATCGGATTTCTTGCAATCGCTGTAGAAGGTGGTATCGGCGCAGGCGGCGCCGCTGCACAGCAATGCCAGCAACAGCAGGGCGGTCTTGTGGTTCATGGAGTTCTCCAGTGTGGTTAGGCTGCGAAGCCGGTGACTGCAGTCTGGCCTGCAATTGTGGAGAAACCGTGGGGACTTGAATTTATCGCGAACCTGTAGGGTGGAAAAGCGCAGCGCATTCCACCATTGCACGCGTCACGTCGCTGCACGCAATGGCGGAAAAGCAGAATTGGCTTCAGAGGTCGAGGCGATAGCCAAGGCCGTAGATCGAGGCAATCGCGTCGGCATCGGCCAGCTTGCGGCGCAGGTTCTTGATATGGCTGTCGATGGCACGGTCGGTCACGTCCAGGCTGTCGTGGCGCGCCAGGTCGAGCAGCTGGGTGCGCGAAAACACCTGCCCTGGCCGGCGCGCCATGCCAGCGAGGATCGAATACTCGCTCGGCGTCAGTTCGAGCGCGCGGCCATGCAGGGTGATGCGGCGCCCGGCGGCGTCGACCCGCAAGGCGCGCTCGCCCACACCGCTGCGGCGCAGGATGGCCTTGACGCGCGCCATCAGCTCGCGCGGACTGAACGGCTTGCACAGGTAGTCGTCGGCGCCCGCGTCCAACCCCAGCAAGCGGTCGATCTCCTCGACCCGTGCGGTGACGATGATGATCGGAACCGCGGACTCGGCGCGTAGCGCTCGGCACAGGGAAAGGCCGTCCAGGCCGGGCAGCATCAGGTCGAGCACGACCAGGTCGGGCAGGGCACCGCGCAGTGCCGCCAGCGCCACGGCGCCGTCGCCAAACACCTCGGCCTGGTAGCCGGCCGCAAGCGCGTAGTCGGCCACCAGCGCGGCCAGCTCCGGCTCGTCTTCCACGATCGCCAAACGCGCGCTCATGCAAGCTCCACGGCCAGGCGCACGCGCAGGCCCCCCAGTGGCGAGTGGTCAAACGACAGCTGGCCGCCGTGCGCCTCGATGATGCGCCGGCACAGCGCCAGCCCAAGTCCGGCGCCGCCTTGCGCGCGGCTGCGCGAGGCTTCGACCCGGAAGAAGCGTTCACCCAGGCGGTGCAGCATGGCGTCGGGCACGGCCGGCGCGCTGTCGTCGATCATGATGGCAAGCAGCGTGCCGTCGGCTTCGGCGCGCACCGCCACGCTGCCGCCGGGGGCGCTGTAGCGCACGCAGTTCTCGAACAGATTACCCAGCACCTGGCGCAGACGCCCGGCGTCGGCCAGCACCATGGCACGCACGGGATCCGGGCCCAGTTCCAGTTTGATTCCGGCGGCGTCAAATTTCTGCTCGAAGGCAAGCGCCTGCTCGCGCACCAGCAGCCACAGGTCGAGCCGCTGGCGCTGGTAGTCAAGCGCGCCGACATCGGCCCGCGCCAGGTCATACAGCTCGTCGATCAGGCGGTTCAGCGACAGTACCTGGCGCAGCATGCTGGCCACCGTCTCCCCGCTGGCCGGGCGCACGCCGTCCTCGATCGCTTCGAGCTGGGCGCGCAGCACCGACAAGGGCGTGCGCAGCTCGTGCGAGGTGTCGGCCACCCACTGGCGGCGCGAGGTCTCGGCCGCCGCCAGTTGTTGCGCCAGCTGGTTAAAACGCTGCGCCAATTCGCCCAGTTCATCGCTGCGCCCCGTGTCGAGGCGGGTGTCGAAACGGCCTGCGGCCAGTTCGCGTGCGCCGTCGGCCAGGCGCAGGATCGGCTTGCGCAGGTGCGCCGCCAGCAGCACTGCCGCCAAAGCGCTGAGGGCGATGCTGGCGCCGATGATGAGCAGCAGGCGGTCCTTGAGCTGCTGCTGAAAGATCGCGGCCATCGCGTCGCTGGGCCGGTCCGCCTTGGCGACGACCAGATAGGCGGCGGGTTTGCCGTCAAGTTCGATGGCGCGCCGCACGCTCGCCTCGCGTCCCGGCCGGCGCCCGGCCAGGTAGCGCCCGCCGGCGTCGAGCAGGGTGATACGGTCTTGCAAGGCAAGCCGGTTCGGCATGGTGTCAGGGGAAGCGTCGCCCGTGAGCTGCGGCGGCGATAACGGCGGTGCCGGCGGCGCTGGCGGCACGGGTGGAACCGGCGGCACCGGCGCCACTGGCGCCACTGCCAGCGCCGCTTGCGGGCGCACCGGTTCGACCGGCGCGCCGACCTGCTCGCTGCGCAGCTGCTGCAAGCGCGCCAGCTCGCGCGCGATCCAGCGCGCGCGCGCGCTGGCGCCGGCGGGCAGGAAGTTCCAGTCGTGGTGCACCTGATAGCGCTTGCCAAGGGCGCCGGAGAGTTCGTCGAGACGATCGAGTTCGATCCCGACCGCGTAGTCGGAGAAGCTGTCCATCACGTTTTGCCGCATCAGCACGATGGCGCTGGCCACGACCGCCAGGATCGCCAGCAGGACGGACGCGAACAAGCGGTGGCCGATGGTTAATTTCATGGCGCCAGTGTAACCCGGCGCGATTTAGATCTTGAATTCGAGTTTGACGCTGACCGAGGTGTAGGTGCGCGAGGTGGTCTCGGCCATTTGCGCCAGGCCGTTGGTGGTGACCACCCGGTCATTGAAGTACGGGCCGCTGAGCAGGTTGTTGGCGGCGACGCGCAGCTGGGTGCGGCCGCCAAACTTCCACAGGCCGTAGACGTCGAGCTGGCGCTTGATGCCGGTGCCAAGCACCTCGGTCAGACTGTTCTGGATCTCGATCGCCGGGGTCCAGTTGAAGCTGGCGCCGAGCGTCAGCGGCAGCGGCTTGAAGCGGTAATCCATGCCCACGTTGGCGGTCTGGCTCGGCTGCTGTGCAAGCCGGTTGTTCGGGCCCGGAATGCCGTCCACATGCGACCAGAAATGGCTGTAGTTGGAGCGGAAGTCGATGTTCGGGCCGTCCGGCATCAGCTCGGTGAGCTGGAATTTCGCTTCCAGCTCGATCCCGGTGGTCTGCGCGTGGCCGATGTTGGCTGGCGCCGACACCCAGCGCGTGCCCTTGAACACGGTCTCGCGCCGGATCAGGTCCTTGATGTCGCGCAGGAAGCCGCTGGCCGACAAGATCCCGCTGCGTCCCAGGTAGTGTTCATAGGCCAGGTCGATCCCGTGCGACAGCTCGGGCCGCAGCTCGGGATTGCCGTTCCGGTCGGGCCGGGTGGCGCTGTTCAGGCGCGACAGGGTGGGCGCGGCGATCAGGTCGTTCAGCGCCGGCGCCTTGTAGGCGTGGGTGAGCGCGATGCGCACCTGGTCCTTCGGTTTGCCCGGGATCCGGTACACCGCGTGCATCATCGGGCTCCACACGCTGCTGTCGTTGGCGATGTCCTTGCCGAGCGTGGCGCTGCGCGTCTTGATACCCTCCCAGCGCAGGCCGAGGTACATCGCCCATTGCGGCGTCAGGTCCCACTCGTCCTGCGCGTAGGCGGCGAAACGGCGCGTCGAGGCCGACAGGTTGGCGCCCGATTCGTCGAACTGCGGATCGCCATTGTCGAGCGAGACGCGGGTCTGGTCGCGCTTGCCAAATTCGGCGTCCGCGCCAGTGGCCGCCTGGTGGCCGGCGCCGAGCGGGGTGTTGTATTTGACGCCCAGCGTGGCGTTGCGGTCGTGGGTGGCATCGGTGTCGACGAACTGGTTCGACGGCGCGCCGGCCGCGTTGTATTGCTGGCGCTGCGATTCGCTGCTGCTGTGGCCCGTGCCGGCGCCGAATTTCACGTCCAGCTTCGAACCCATGGCCATCCGGTGCACGAAATTTCCAAAGCCGCGCAAAAACGTCGAGCTCGAGTTCGAGCGTCCCTGCGAGAGCGCGTACTCGGGCGCGATCGCGCCGATTCTCTGGTCCAGCAGGCTGGTGTTGCTGGCGTCGCTCCTGGAGCTCATCAGGAAGGGCTGGAAATTGAGCGTGTCGCCGTTCTCGAACTTGTACGACAGGCGCGGCGTCAGGTGCAGGTTCTGCGCCTTGCGCGCGCTGCTGTCGTGCAGTTGCTGGTCTTTCTGCACCACGCCGGCCGCCGTCACGTCTTCGTTGTGGGTGGCGCTGGCGTCGGCCTGGTCGGTGGAGGAGACAGTGCCCGACAGCAGCCAGGTCAAGGCACCGCTGCGTCCCGGGTGGGTGATCGACAGGTTGGGCCGGTTGCGGCCCTGTTCGATCTGGTCGGTCAGCTTGAGCGTGGTGTCCTTTTGCAGGTAGCCCTCGCGCAGGATGATGTTGATGGTGCCGGCAATGGCGCGCGTGCTGTTTTCGGCAATCGTGCCGCGGATGATCTCGATCCGCTCGACCTGGTCGGGCGAGAGCGAGTCGAGCGAGAAGCCACCCGGCGGGCGCTCGCCGTTGACCAGCATCTGGGTATAGCCGCCGGCCATGCCGCGCATGCGCACTTCGCCGCCCCGTCCGGGCCGCCCGCCGATGGTCACGCCGGGCAGGCGCTTGAGGATCTCTCCGACCGTGCTGTCGCCGTTGCGGTCGAGCTCTTCGCGGCCATAGATCAGTTTCGAGGCCGTCGACAGGCGCCGCAGCTCGGTGTCGTTGGCGCGGCTGCCGGGAATGACCACGGCCGGCAGGCTGGGGTCCGATTGCGGCGTCGCGCGCGAATGCGATTCGTGTTCGCTGGCTGCTGCCTCTTCCTGCGCGCAGGCCGGCTGGGTGGCCGCGCCGAGCAGCACGGCGCAGGTCAGGGAAATCAGTTTTTGCATGTTCGGATATCGGTGCCAGAAGCGCGCGGCGGGGATTGAGGAGGCAGCGCTGGGACCGTTACGATAACCGCTCGACCGGATCGAGGCAATGCGAAAATTGTTATCGTATTTTTACAAACGGGCCTGTCAGTACACGTCGCGCCGATAGCGGCCGTCGCTGCCCAATTGTTCGACGCACTGCGCGCCGAGGACCGCCACGAGGGCCTCGTGAACGCCGGCGGCCATGCCTTGCAGGCTGCCGCACACATAGATCGCGGCACCATCGGCAACCCATGCGCGCAGCCGTTCGGCCTGCGCCGTGAGCGCGTGCTGTACGTATTTCGGCGCGCCCGCATCGCGCGAAAACGCCAGGTCGAGCGCGGCAAGCGCGCCGTCGCGATGCCATGCTTCCATTTGCCCGCGCCAGAAATAATCGTGCGCGGCGTTGCGTTCGCCGAACAGCAGCCAGTTGCGGTGTTCGCCGTCATCGATGCGCTGCCTGAGGTGGGCGCGCAGGCCGGCGATGCCGGTGCCGTTGCCAATCAGGACCAGTGGGCGTGCCCCGTTCGCGCCTTGCCGGAAGCGGCTGTGCTGGCGCAGGCGCAGCGCGACCGTATCGTCCGGCTTCGCGTCCAGGCACAGCCAGCCAGACGCCTGGCCGCAGCCGCCGTCCGGCTGCAGGTGCAGGCGCACCAGCAAGGTGACGAGACCTTCCGCGCCGACCGAAGCGATCGAATATTCACGTGGCCGGTCCGGGTCGCCCGGTGCGCTCACTTGCACCAGGTCGCCCGCTTCCCAGGCGGGCAGGGCGCCGTCGGCCGGAACCAGGCTCACCTCATGCACGGGAGCGCCGGCGCTGCCAGGATTCATCAGGCGGCGCGCGGCGATGCGCCAGTTGCCGTACGCGGGCGCGTTCCAGTCGGGAGCGTCGCTGGTGCCGGCCAGGTGGCTGAGCCGGTGCCGCCACGCTTCGAGCGCAACGGCGGCGCCACGGTCGACTTCAATGCGCTCGAACAGGGCTTGCGCGCCGCCTGCCTGCAGTGCCGCATCGAGCGTGCGCCCGAAGCCGCAGAAATTGGCGTAGGTGCTGTCGCCAAGCGCCAGCAGGCCGTAATGCAAGGTGCCAAGCATGGGATTCGAATCGAGCAGGGCGCAAAAACGCGCCGCGCTGTCGGGCGCGTCGCCTTCGCCATAGGTGCTGACGATGAACAGGATGCGATCGACGCCGCGCAAGGCGGCCAGCCCGAGCGTGTCGAGACTGGCCGCGCGCGCGGACAGGCCGCCGGTGCGCAAAGTCGCCACCGTTTGCCGCGCCAGGTATTCGCCGGTGCCGGTCTGGCTGGCGAAGGCGACCAGCCATTCGACCGCACCCTCCGCTGCCACGTCCTTGGCGCGCAACAGCGCCAGGCACAGGCCGGCATTCGCGCCCAGCAGCGCCAGCGCGGCGCCCCAGCGGACGGGATCGATGGTCATCATTGCAGCATCGCCAGAAACGCGCTCGAGCACACTTCCTCGACCTGTGCGCCGCGCCGCACCAGAAAGCGCGCGGCCAGCTCGTGCTGTTCGGCGTACGCCAGGCCGGCTTCGGGACCGAGCACCGACAGCGCCGTCGAGAGCGCATCGGCCGCCATGCACTGCGGGTGCAGCACGCTGACCGACGCGACCTGGTTGGCGATCGGCCGGCCGCTGCGTGGATCGAGCGTGTGCGATAGCCGCTGCCCGCCATGCTCGAAGTTGCGCCGGTAGTCGCCCGAGGTGGCCACCGCAAGCCCGTGCAGCGCCAGTACCGTGTCGTCGGTGATGCCGGGCGGCGCTTCGAGCGCGACCCACCAGGGCGTGCCATCGGGCTTGACGCCGGCGCCGCGCAACTCGCCGCCCGCTTCAACCAGGTAATGGTGATGCCCGGCGCGCTCGAGGCAGCGCGCCATCTGGTCCACCGCAAAACCCTTGGCGATGGAAGAAAGGTCGAGCTGGACCCCGCCCGGTTGCAGCACACGGCCCGACGCGTCGCGCCGCAGCGCCTGGCGGTGCGCGAGAAGGGTGTCGATGGCGCCCT
Source organism: Pseudomonadota bacterium (assembly GCA_040390195.1). Lineage (GTDB taxonomy): Bacteria > Pseudomonadota > Gammaproteobacteria > Burkholderiales > Burkholderiaceae_D > Telluria_A. The sequence continues at coordinate 144,505 of JAZJYV010000004.1, forward strand.
GCGACGGCGGCTCGAATCCAGGCTCGTCGTAGCGCTGGCGCGCACCGAAGCCCCAGCAATTGACCAGGGCGCCGGCGGCCGGATCGTAGGCCCCGCCGGTCTGCCCGGCCAGCTGCAGCGCGTAATCGAGCACCGCGGCAAATTCGGGCGGCAGCGCGTGCCAGCTGCCGGCCGGCGCGCCGTTGAAGCGGCTTAGCTGCGAGCTCGCCTCCCAGTGGCTCATCTGCTTGACCACCTGGTCGAGCTGGGCCTGGATGCGCCCGGCCAGGCCGTGCACCTGATCGGCCACCAGCTGCGCCGACCAGCTGCTGCCCATGCTGGCACCGGCCAGTTGCTGCACCCGGCCGCCAGCGGCGGGCAGGAGCGCAGAGGCGGACAGGGGAACCAGGACCCGGCGCATGGAGGGAGGCGCCCGCACGGCGCGGGCGCGCGGCATCATTGAGGCAGGATCTCGAGGGTCGCGGCGTAGCTGTAGCGCCGGGCGGCCCCGGGTCCCTGGGCTGGCTGCGGCTGATGGGTGGCGTTGAGCCAGTACATGCCCGCCGCCGGCAAGCTCACGCTCGCTTCGCCGCTGGCATCGGTGGCGAGGCGGATTTCGCCAAGCACGCCGCGGTAGCGCACTCCGCCCGGCACCAGGCTGAAGGCGAAGTTCGGCAAGGCCTGGCCGTCGAGCTGGAAGCGCCACCTGGCCGTTTCGCCGGCGCGCAGGTCGTTGGGATGGGTGAGGGGCACCATTTCGAGGCCGCTGCCGCTCGGCTTGAGCGCGCCGGTGCTGGCCTGGTTGGCCGTCACGAAGGTTTCCAGGCGCGCCTGCAAGATCGTCGCGCGCAGCTCCTCGGCATTGGCCGGCACCTCCCTGGCAAAAGCCTGTTCGCTGCCGCGAAAGCGCCTCTGTTCGGCGCCGACCTTGTAGCTGGCCGTCACGGTGGTGTTGACCAGCGCGATTTTATAGGTGCCGTTCTTGACCAGCTTGAGGTCGAAAGTGCTGCGCAGCCTGCCGCTGCTGATCGATGGCACCACGCCGCGGCTGCCGTCCGGTTCGATGATGGCCACGCCGTCGAGCTTGAGGGCGCCGTCGTCGAGCTCGAACAGGTTTTCCGAGTTGACGCCATCGATCACGACCCAGGGCTCCTTGCCCTCGGCCACGGTGGTGCTCGGCATGATCCAGTTGCGGTGGGCGCTGGCGTGCAGCGTGAGCCCGGCCAGCGCGACGGCCAGCAACACTTGTTTGAAAGGGGTGTCGTTCATGGTGGCGATCAAGGGGTGAGGGTGAGGGAAGCGGCGCCGAGTTCTTCCTTGCCCTGGGCGCTGGCGCTCTGCCTGCCTTTGAGCGGCAGGGTGATCGGCAGGCGCACCAGTTCGCGTCCGCCCGATTCGCGCGCGGCCTCGATCACCAGCTTGTAGTCGCCGGCCGGCAGCTTGTCGATCTGGGTGCGCGCCGGGCCGAACAGCATGCTCTGCTCGCCGGTGGCGCGGGTGGCGCCGCTCAAGCCGTCGAGCGGCAGCGCGATGTCGCGTCCGGCCTTGCGCCACCAGTTGCGCAATTCCTTGACCCACTTGCTGCCGCCGTTGTCGCGCTTCTTGACGTCGTACAGCACGGCCAGATTGGCCGCCACGCCCTGGTCGGCGCGCTCGATCCAGATCGCCACGTAGGGTTTGTGGTACTCGGCCACGTTCAACTGCGGGATCTCGAATTTGACGGCCAGCTCGGCGCCGACGGCCCAGCCGCTGAGGACCGGAAGGGTAAGGGCAAGGGTGTGCTGTAGTTTCATGGGTGGGGTCAGTGGATGAACAGGAGGGCCAGCAGGATCGGCAACAGGATACCAAATCCGATCACCGGCCAGGTCGAGGGCCGGTTGGCCGCGTGGAATCTGAGGATCAGCAAGCCGGTCACGCAAAACACCAGGCAGGCCGCGCCGAACAGGTCGATGAACCAGCTCCAGACGCTGCCCGTGTTGCGGCCCTTGTGCACGTCGTTGAGCCAGGAAATCCAGCCACGCTCGGTCTTCTCGTACTCGGCGCCGCCGTCGACGCCGATGCGCAGCCAGGCGTCGCCGCCGGGACGCGGCAGCGCCAGGTAGGCGTCGTCCGGCGTCCATTCGGCGGCCACGGCGCGCAGGTCGACCGGGAACTGCTGTTCGGCCCAGTCGGCCACGGGGGCCGGCAAGGGCGCCCTGGCGTCGGCATGCGCTTCGGCGAAGCGGCGCAGTTGCGCCTGCAGCGGCGCCGGCAGCACGGCCTTCAGGCGCAGCACCCGGGGCTGCGCTTCGATCTGGCTGGCGTGGTTCAGGGTGATGCCCGTTACGCTAAAAAGCACCATGCCGAGCAGGCAGAGCGCCGAACTGATCCAGTGCCACTGGTGCAGGTTTTTCAGCCACACGGCGCGCCCGGCGCCGGGGACGCCACGCTCTGGAACAGGCGGCTTGGAGGGTGGGGCCATTGAAGCTTTCAGGGTGGGCATTTCTGTAAATGATAACCATTATCATTTGGCCAGTCAATCTTAGATCATGAAAAAGAGCAAGTTTTTTCAGCAGGCCGGATGATGCGTTACAATACTGCGTGCTACTTCGGGCTTGCTTGCCGGAACTGGCAGCTGTAAATGTCCTTCCCCACAACTTGATGTGCAATCCGCTAACCGGTCAGGCCGTGTCGCGGAAGGTTAGATTAACCCGCCAAACTCGCGAAGCGCGAAGAAAGGTGAGCAAGATGATGCAACAATATACTGCCAACTCCTACCTGTTCGGCGGTAATGCGCCGTACGTCGAAGAGTTGTACGAGGCCTACCTCGACAATCCTGGCTCGGTGCCGGACAACTGGCGCGCCTATTTCGACTCCATGCAGAACGTGCCGGCGGTGGACGGCTCGAACAAGCCGGACGTGGCCCATGCCTCCGTGATCGCCTCCTTCGCCGAACGGGCGAAAGCCGGTCCGATCCGCGTCGTGACCGCCTCGGCCGACGTCGAGATGGGCCGCAAGCGCGTCGCCGTGACCCAACTGATCGCCGCCTACCGCTACCTCGGTTCGCAGTGGGCCAACCTGGACCCGCTGCAGCGCCAGGAGCGCCCGACGATTCCTGAACTGGAGCCGGCCTTCTACGGCTTCACCGATGCCGACATGGACATCGTCTTCAACATCAGCAACACCTATTTCGGGCCCGAGACGGCCTCCCTGCGCGACCTGCTCAACATGCTGCGCGACACCTACTGCCGCTCGATCGGCGCCGAGTTCATGTACATCGGCGACCCGGCCGAGAAGCGCTGGCTGCAGGAAAAGCTCGAGTCGATCCGCTCGACCCCGACCTTCTCGGCCGAGAAAAAGACCCACATCCTGGACCGCCTGACGGCGGCCGAAGGCCTGGAGCGCTACCTGCACACCAAATACGTGGGCGCCAAGCGCTTCTCGCTCGAAGGCTCCGAGTCCTTCATCGCGGCGATGGACGAAACGATCCAGCGCGCCGGCGAAAAAGGCGTACAGGAGATCGTCATCGGCATGGCCCACCGCGGCCGCCTGAACGTGCTGGTCAACACCCTGGGCAAGTCCCCGGCCGACCTGTTCGAAGAGTTCGAAGGCAAGCACGGCGACGACCTGCCATCGGGCGACGTCAAATACCACCAGGGCTTCTCGTCCGACATTTCGACCCCAGGCGGCCCGGTGCACCTGTCGCTTGCGTTCAATCCCTCGCACCTGGAAATCGTCAACCCGGTCGTCGAAGGGTCGGTCAAGGCGCGCATGGACCGCCGCGGCGACCGCGACGGCGCGCAAGTGCTGCCGATCCTGGTGCACGGCGACGCCGCCTTCGCCGGCCAGGGCGTGGTCATGGAGACCTTGAACCTGGCGCAAACGCGCGGCTACGGCACCGGCGGCACGGTGCACATCGTGATCAACAACCAGATCGGTTTCACCACCTCCGACCCGCGCGACTCGCGCTCGACCCTGTACTGCTCGGACGTGGTCAAGATGATCGAGGCGCCAGTGCTGCACATCAACGGCGACGATCCCGAAGCGGTGGTGCTGGCCACCCAGATCGCGCTCGACTACCGGGTGCAGTTCAAGAAGGATGTCGTGCTCGACATCATCTGCTACCGCAAACTGGGCCACAACGAGCAGGACACGCCGGCCCTGACCCAGCCGCTGATGTACAAGAAGATCGGCCAGCACCCGGGCACCCGCAAGCTGTACGCGGACAAGCTGGTGGCGCAGGGCACCATCGCCACCGACGGCGGCGAGAAGATGGTCGCCGCCTTCCGCGACGCGATGGACGCCGGCAAGCACACGGTCGATCCGGTGATCTCGAACTTCAAGAACAAGTACGCCGTCGACTGGCTGCCGTTCCTGAACCGCAAATGGACCGACAGCGCCGACACCGGCGTGCCGATGGCCGAACTGAAGCGCCTGGCCACCCGCATCACCTCGCTGCCGGCCGACTTCAAGGTCCACTCGCTGGTCGAAAAAGTGCTGAACGACCGCGCCAGCATGGGCCGCGGTGAAATGAACCTGGACTGGGGCATGGGTGAACACCTGGCCTACGCCACGCTGGTCGCTTCCGGCTACGCGGTGCGCCTGTCGGGCCAGGATGCCGGGCGCGGCACCTTCGTGCACCGCCACGCCGTGCTGCATGACCAGAACCGCGAGCGCTGGGACTCGGGCATCTACGTACCGCTCGGTAACGTGTCCGAATCGCAGGCGCCGTTTACCGTGATCGACTCGGTGCTGTCGGAAGAAGCGGTGCTCGCTTTCGAGTACGGCTATTCGACCGCCGAGCCGAACACCCTGACCATCTGGGAAGCCCAGTTCGGCGACTTCGCCAACGGCGCCCAGGTCGTCATCGACCAGTTCATCGCCTCCGGTGAAGTCAAGTGGGGCCGCGCCTCGGGCCTGGTGATGATGCTGCCGCACGGTTACGAAGGCCAGGGGCCGGAGCACTCGTCGGCCCGTCCCGAGCGCTTCCTGCAGCTGTGCGCGGACAACAATATGCAAGTGGTGCAGCCGACCAGCGCGGCCCAGATTTTCCACCTGCTGCGGCGCCAGATGGTGCGCCAGTTCCGCAAGCCGCTGGTGATCATGACGCCCAAGTCGCTGCTGCGCAACAAGGACGCGGGCTCGCCGCTGGCCGAACTGGCCAAGGGCGTGTTCCACACCGTGATCGGCGAAGTGGACGAGAAGATCGACGCCAAGAAGGTCAAGCGCGTGATCGCCTGCTCCGGCAAGGTGTATTACGACCTGGTCAACGCGCGCAAGGCGCGCGGCCAGAACGACACGGCCATCATCCGCGTCGAACAGCTCTATCCCTTCCCGCACAAGTCGTTTGCCGCCGAGCTCAAGAAGTTCCCCAACTTCACCGAGCTGGTATGGACCCAGGATGAGCCGCAAAATCAGGGACCCTGGTTCCAGATCCAGCACAACATCTTCGAGAGCCTCGATGCCGGACAGCGCCTCGCGTACGCGGGCCGTCCTGCCTCCGCGTCGCCCGCCGTCGGTTACTCCGACAAGCACTTCGCGCAGCAGAAGGAATTGCTGGAAACAGCGTTCTCCAAGCTCAAGGGTTTCATCCTCACCAAATAACGGCGGCGCGCCCCGCAGGCTGCGGGGCGCCGCGAACAACACATTACGGAGTATTACATGGCACAAATCGAAGTCAAGGTTCCCCAACTGTCGGAATCGGTCGCCGAAGCGACCCTGCTGACCTGGCACAAGAAGGTCGGCGAGGCTGTCGCGCGCGACGAAAACATGATCGATATCGAAACCGACAAGGTGGTGCTCGAACTGCCGGCGCCGAACGCCGGGGTGATCGTCCAGATCGTCAAGGGCGACGGCGCCACCGTCGTGGCCGGCGAAGTCATCGCCATCATCGACACCGAGGCGAGCGCCTCGGCCACCCCGGCCGCCGCCGCGCCGGCCGCCGCCGACCCGGTCGTCGCCGCCATCGCCTCGCTGGCCTCGAAAGCGAACGTGGCCATGCCGGCCGCCGCCAAGCTGCTCGCCGATAACAACATGACGACGGCCGACGTGGCCGGCAGCGGCCGCGATGGCCGCGTGACCAAGGGTGATGTGCTCGGCGCCGTCGCCGTCAAGCCTGCCGCCCCTTCGGCGCCGGCAGCACCGGCGGCCAAGCCGGCCCTGCAACTGGTGGCCACGCCGCCGGCGCCCAACCTGGGCCAGCGTCCGGAAGAGCGCGTGCCGATGAGCCGCCTGCGCGCCCGGATCGCCGAGCGCCTGGTGATGTCGCAGTCGACCAACGCCATCCTGACCACGTTCAATGAAGTGAACATGCAGCCGGTGATCGACCTGCGCAACAAGTACAAGGACAAGTTCGAGAAAGAGCACGGCGTCAAGCTGGGCTTCATGTCCTTCTTCGTCAAGGCCGCCGTCGCCGCCCTCAAGAAGTACCCGATCATCAACGCCTCGGTCGATGGCAACGACATCGTCTACCACGGCTACTTCGACATCGGTATCGCGGTCGGTTCGCCGCGCGGCCTGGTGGTGCCGATCCTGCGCAACGCCGACCAGATGTCGATCGCCGACATCGAGAAGAAGATCGGCGAGTTCGGCGTCAAGGCCAAGGAAGGCAAGCTGACCCTGGACGACCTGACCGGCGGCACGTTCTCGATCTCGAACGGTGGCACCTTCGGCTCGATGCTCTCGACCCCGATCATCAACCCGCCGCAATCGGCAATCCTGGGCGTGCACGCCACCAAGGACCGCGCGGTCGTCGAAAACGGCCAGGTCGTGGTGCGTCCGATGAACTACCTGGCCATGTCCTATGACCACCGCATCATCGACGGCCGCGAAGCCGTCTTGGGCCTGGTGGCCATGAAGGAAACGCTGGAAGATCCATCGCGCCTGCTGCTCGACCTGTAATCGCAACGCGCGCTGGCCGCAGCGCGTGCAACCATTTTTGAAGGGTTTGCTCCAGCATGAACATTTCCGAAGAAATCAAGCGTTTGCACGAACTGCACCAGGCCGGTGCGCTGACCGATGCCGAATTCGAACAGGCCAAGGCCAAGCTGCTCAACGGCGCCGTGAACATGAACAAGGAGCCGGCACCCGGTTCTGCCTCCGGCGTGGAGGGCTTTTCCCAATTGCGCCGCTCGCAAACGGACCGCTGGCTCGGGGGCGTGTGCGGCGGCCTGGGCAAGGTCACCGGGCTCGAATCGTGGATCTGGCGCCTGGTGTTCGCGCTGTTTACGATCTCGTTCGGCTTCGGTGCCGTGGTGTACCTGCTGATGTGGATTTTCGTCCCAGAAGAATAATCAAGGATTAAATAATGAGTACTGCAAAACAATTTGACGTCGTCGTGATCGGCGCCGGGCCGGGTGGCTATATCGCGGCGATCCGTGCGGCGCAACTGGGCTTCTCGGTGGCCTGCGTTGACGAATGGGCCAATGCCAAGGGCGGCCCGGCACCAGGCGGCACCTGCACCAACGTCGGCTGCATTCCGTCGAAGGCGCTGCTGCAATCGTCCGAGCACTTCGAGCACGCCGGCCACGCTTTCGCCGAGCACGGCATCGACGTCGCCGGCCTGGCGCTGAACCTGCCGCAGATGTTGAAGCGCAAGGACACGGTCGTCAAGCAGAACAACGACGGCATCCTGTTCCTGCTCAAGAAGAACAAGGTCACCTTCTTCCACGGCCGCGCCGCGCTGGCCGGCAGCGCCGGCACCGGCTACCTGCTCAGCGTGACTGGCACCAAGCCTGAAACGCTCGAGGCCAAGCATGTGGTCATCGCCACCGGTTCGAACGCGCGCGAACTGCCGGGCGCGCCATTCGACGAGAAACTGATCTTGTCGAACACCGGCGCGCTGGCCATCGACGCCGTGCCTGCCAAATTGGGCGTGATCGGCGCCGGCGTCATCGGCCTCGAGATGGGCAGCGTGTGGCGCCGCCTCGGCTCCGACGTCACGGTGCTCGAAGGCTTGCCCGTGTTCCTCGGCGCGGTCGACGAGCAGATCGCCAAGGAGGCGGGCAAATTGTTCGCCAAGCAGGGCCTGGCGATCCATCTGGGCGTCAAGATCGGCAAGGTCACGCCGGGCGAGAACAAGGTCAGCGTCGAATACGTCGATGCCAAGGGCGAGGCCGTCACCAGCGTGTTCGACCGCCTGATCGTGTCGATTGGCCGGGTGCCCAACACCAACGGCCTGGGCGCCGAGGCGGTGGGCCTGAAACTCGACGAGCGCGGCTTCGTGGCCGTCGACGACAACTGCAAGACCAACCTGCCGAACGTGTGGGCGGTGGGCGACGTGGTGCGCGGCCCGATGCTGGCGCACAAGGCCGAGGAAGAGGGCGTGGCGGTGGCCGAGCGGATCGCCGGCCAGCACGGCCACACCAACTTCAACACCATTCCCTGGGTGATCTACACCGCGCCGGAAATCGCCTGGGTTGGCCAGACCGAGCAGCAACTGAAGGCGGCCGGGGTGGCCTACAAGGCGGGCACCTTCCCGTTCATGGCCAACGGCCGCGCACGCGCGCTGGGCGACACTTCGGGCATGGTCAAGTTCCTGGCCGACGCCACGAGCGATGAAATCCTCGGCGTGCACATCGTCGGGCCGATGGCCTCCGAGCTCATTTCGGAAGCGGTGGTGGCAATGGAGTTCCGCGCCTCGTCGGAAGACATCGCGCGCATCTGCCACGCCCATCCTTCGCTGTCGGAAGCCACCAAGGAAGCCGCGCTCGCCGTCGACAAGCGTTCGCTGAACTTCTAACGCCCACCGCCGGACGGACCCGCAAAGGCCCGTCCGGTGTTCTGTATTGCCCTTCCATGAATGTCCAACAGTTTTACCAGCACGCGCTGTCGCAGCGCGGTTTTGAATCCGACGAGGCCCAGCAGCGCGCGGTCGACCGGCTGCAGCGCGCTTACGAGGAATGGGTCCATTTCAAGTCGCAGCGCTCGTCCGGCTTCAAGCGCCTGATCAACCGGCCCGACGTGCCGCGCGGAGTCTACCTGTGGGGCGGGGTGGGGCGCGGCAAGTCGTTTTTGATGGACAGCTTTTATTCGGTGGTGCCACTGGTGCGCAAGACGCGCCTGCACTTCCATGAATTCATGCGCGGCGTGCACCGCCAGCTCGATGAATTGAAGGGCGTGGCCGATCCGCTGGACGAAGTGGCGCGCCGCATCGCCCGCAAATACCGTCTGATCTGCTTCGATGAATTCCACGTCTCGGACATCGCCGACGCGATGATCCTGTACAACCTGCTCACGGCGCTGTTCGCCAATGGCGTCTCCTTCATCATGACCTCGAACTACGATCCGGACCTGCTGTATCCGGACGGGTTGCACCGCGACCGCATGCTGCCGACCATTGCCTTGCTCAAGGCGCAGCTCGACGTGATCAATGTCGACGCCGGCATCGACTACCGCAAGCGCGCCCTCGAGCAGGTCGACAGCTACTACACGCCGCTTGGCGCGGCGTCCGACCAGGCGCTGCGCACGGCCTATGCGAAGGTGGCCGAGACCGCCGACGAAGACCCGCACGTGCACATCGAGGAGCGTGAAATCCGCGCCCTGCGGCGCGCCGGCGGCATCATCTGGTTCGATTTCGCCACCCTGTGCGGCGGGCCGCGCTCGCAGAACGACTACCTGGAAATGGCCAGCCGCTTCCACACCGTGATCCTGTCGGGAATCCCGGCGATGTCTGCCGGGATGTCGTCCGAGGCGCGCCGCTTCACCTGGCTGATCGACGTGTTTTACGACCACAAAGTCAAGCTGCTGATGTCGGCCGAAGTGGCGCCGGAGCTGTTGTACACCCAGGGTATGCTGGCGAACGAATTCCACCGCACCGTCTCGCGTATCATTGAAATGCAGTCGCGCGAATACATGCAGGCCGAGCGGCGCGCCGCGGCCGACGCGCTGGCCTGATCCGCAACAAGGAACCCTATGCCGCAAGCGATGTTTTCCCACCTACGATGCGCCATGGCGCTGGCGCTGCTGTCCGGCTGCAGCCTGGGCCTGGCGCCGCCGGTCGCGCAGGTGCACCACGTGCCGCCGGTCTCGGTGGCGCAGGCCGACAGCGCGCTGGAAGAGGTGCATCGCAAGCGCGCCCTGATCGAGGCGCAATTCCTGTCCGCCGAGCAGCTCTGCTACACCCGGTTTTTCGTCAACAACTGCCTCGACGGGGCCAAGGAGAAGCGGCGCGGCGCGCTTGCCACGTTGCGGGTGATCGAGGTCGATGCCGAGCGCTACAAGCGCCAGGCGGCGGTCGATGAGCGCGACCGCGCGGTGGCGGCGGCCGAGAAGGAAGCGGCCGAGCACGACGCCGAGCTGGCCGCCCAGCCGCCCAAGCCGGTGCGCGACGTGGCGCCGGTGCCGCCGCCGCGGCCACCGGTGCTGACCGACCGCGTGGGCGCGCACGCGGAAAAGCTCAGGAAAATCGAGGCGCGCGACAAGGCCGACGCCAGCAAGCGCGCGGCCAGAGTGGCGGCGTTCGAGAAGAACAAGGCCGAATCGGAGCAGCGGCAACGGGAAGTGGCGGAGAAAAAAGCGGCCAAGGCGGCCAAGGCGGCATCGACGCAATAAATGTTGGCCAAGGGGGTCAGACCCCCAACAGAAAAACCGGGGTCTGACCCCTTCAGACTGCGCGGTCCATCTTCTGCACTTCCCTGGGCAGCTTCACCGCCCTTGCCCTGGGCGCGCTCGGTGGCTTTGTTGATCAGCACCGAATTGGAGCAGCGGCAACGGGAAGTGGCGGAGGAAAAAGCGGCCAAGGCGGCCAAGGCGCAATAAGTGTTGGCCAAGGGGTCAGACCCCGGTTTTTCTGTTAGGGGTCTGACCCCGGTTTGCAGGCGTCGACGCAACCGCGGTCTGAGCCCTTCAGACTGCGCGGCCCATCTTCTGCACCGTGTAATTCGGCACTTCCCTGGGCAGCTTCACCAGCTTGACGATGGCCATCGTGCAGTTGCCGCCCTTGCCCTGGGCGCGCTCGGTGGCTTTGTTGATCAGCATCTCGGACGCCTGGCGCGGCGTGTTCTGGCGTGTCACGCTGCCCAGTTCGGCGTCCGTGAAGAAATGCCACAAGCCGTCCGAACAGAGCAGGAACACATCGCCCGCCGCCAGCCCCTCGTGGCTGCCGATGGTCACGTACGGTTCCTTGCGGCTGTTGCCCAGCACATTGACCAGCAATTTCGAGTGGCGGTGGTTCTTGGCCGCCTCGGGCGGCAGCTTTTCGCTCGCCACCAGGTGTTCAACATAGGCCGCGTCGCTGCTGCGCGTGACACAATTGCCCTTGAAAAAGCGGTACAGGCGCGAATCGCCCACATGCGCCCAGACGGCCTGGCCCTGGGGCGAGAGCACCAGCCCGACGAACGAGCACTGCGGCTCGGTCTCCGAGGCCATACCGTTGAGCTTGATGATCAAATGGGTTTCATGCACCAGGTCGCGCAGGAACTGGCTGATGCGCTCGACGCTGGGGGTGTCGCCCGGCTTGAACTCGTCGAACAGCATCTTGGCCGTGTGCAGCACCTGTTCGGACGCCGTGGCGCCGCCGGCAATGCCGTCGGCCAGCACCGCCAGCACAAAGCCGGGCGCGCGCGCGCCTGTGAACAGGGCAGTGCGGTCGTTTTGCTGGGGCCGGTTCCCGATGTGTTGCGCGGTGCCGGCTTCGAGCTTGTAAGCGTTCATAAACTGTGTTGTGTCCTTGGCGGCACGGGCGGCGTAGATTAAACTATGCACCGGGAAGCACTGCTGTTGCAAGCCCGTACGATTGATTGCACGAAACATTTGTCACGAATTGTAAGCGCAAAGGCCCGTGCGCTCCGAAATTTTGACGTAAAACGTTGGGAATGCCACACCATGACAGATGTCCAAGAAATACAGCGCCGCCTGGTCGAACTCGATGTGGAGCATCGCGACCTCGATGCGGTGATCGACTTGCTGATCCTGGATGGCCACCACGACCAATTGCAGCTGCGCCGCCTCAAGAAGCGCAAGCTGCAGCTGAAAGACCATATCACCCTGCTGAAAATGCAATTGGTGCCGGATGTTCCGGCCTGATCCGTCTTCGCACCACTGACTGCCATTTTGACCGATTCCACTTCCGGCGAGCTCGACATCACCACCGAGCAGCCCGCCGTCCCCCCTGGTAAGCACGACGCTGAGATCGACCGCCTGTTTTCCGCCGGCGGTCCGCTCGCCCCTTCGGTCGGCAGTTACAGCCCGCGCCGCTCGCAGACCGAGATGGCCAAGTCGATCGCCCAGGCCATCGCCGACCAGAAGACCTTGATCGCCGAGGCCGGCACGGGCACCGGCAAGACCTTCGCCTACCTGGTGCCGGCCCTGCTGTGGGGCGGCAAGACCATCGTCTCGACCGGCACCAAGAACTTGCAGGACCAGCTGTTCCTGCGCGATATCCCCACCGTGCGCGCGGCCCTGCGCGCCCCGGTCTCGGTGGCCCTGCTCAAGGGGCGCTCGAACTACGTTTGCCACTACCACCTGGAACGCACCTTGCAGAACGGGCGCATGACCTCGCGCGACGACGTCAGCCACCTGCGCGAGATCTCGCGCTTCATCAAGATGACCAATTCGGGCGACAAGGCGGAGCTGGCCAAGGTGCCCGAGAACGCCCTGATCTGGAACCTGGTCACCTCGACCCGCGACACCTGCATGGGCACCGAGTGCCAGTACTACCAGGATTGCTTCGTGATGAAGGCGCGCCGCGAGGCGCAGCAGGCCGACATCGTGGTCGTCAACCACCACCTGTTTTTCGCCGACGTGGCCTTGAAGGACAGCGGCGTGGCCGAGCTGCTGCCCTCGGCCAACACCATCATCTTCGACGAGGCGCACCAGCTGCCCGACACGGCCACCCTGTTTTTCGGCCAGACGGTGTCGACCTCGCAAGTGCTCGAGTTGTGCCGCGACGTGCTGGCCGAGGGCCTGGCGCACGCGCGCGGCGGACCGGACTGGGCAAAGGTGGTGACCGTGGTCGAGAAGGCCGCACGCGACTTGCGCCTGTCGTTCCCGCAAGACATCATGCGCCTGTCGCTGGCCCAGATCACGCCCTCGTCGGACTTCTTCCCCGCGCTGGCCGAGCTCAAGGCGCAGCTGGCCGGCATGGTCAATGTGCTCGAGGAGCAGGCGGCGCGCGCCGAGACGATCGAGCAGTGCCGGGTGCGCGCGGTGGAGCTAGGGGCCGCGCTCGAGGCGTGGAAGGCCGACGCCAAGGGCAAGCTGGTCGAGGGCGACCAGGCGGTGCTGTGGGTGGAGGCGTTTTCATCCTCGCTGCAGCTGCACAAGACGCCGCTGTCGATCGCGCCCATCTTCACCAACCAGCGCGAGGGCACGCCGCGCAGCTGGATCTTCACCTCGGCCACGTTGGCCGTGAAGAAGGATTTCAAGCACTTCGCCGACCAGATGGGCCTGGCGGGCGAGCCGGCCCAGACCTGGCCCAGCCCCTTCGACTACGAGCAGCAAGGCTTGCTGTACGTGCCGATCGGTTTGCCGGAGCCAAATTCGATGGGCTACACCGACGCCGTGGTCGACGCGGCGCTGCCGGTGATCGAGGCGGCCGGCGGGCGCACCTTCTTCCTGTGCACCACGATCCGCGCGGTGAACCGGGTGGCCGAGCGCCTGCGCGAGGAGTTCGCCCAGCGCGGGCTGGCCTATCCCCTGTTCGTGCAGGGCGAGCGCGGGCGCACCGAGCTGCTCGACTCCTTCCGCAACGCCGGCAACGCGGTGCTGGTGGGCAGCCAGAGTTTCTGGGAAGGGGTGGACGTGCGCGGCGACGCGCTCTCGCTGGTCATCATCGACAAATTGCCGTTTTCGCCGCCGGACGACCCGGTGCTGGCAGCACGCATCGAAGTGATGGAGAAGCAGGGCATGAACGGCTTCATGCACCACCAGTTGCCGGAAGCGATCATCAACCTGAAGCAGGGCGCCGGGCGCCTGATCCGCGACGAAACGGACCGCGGGGTGCTGATGATTTGCGACCCGCGCCTGATCTCGAAACCGTACGGCAAGCGCATCTGGCAAAGCCTGCCTCCGTTCAAGCGCACCCGCGTGCAGGCCGAGGTGCTGGCGTTTTTCCATCCGCCTGCCGGGGCGCAGGGACAATGACGCGACGCCGCTTCGCCCTGCGCGCAACCGGCCTTACGGATTGATCACCACTTTGCCGGTGACCTTGCGCGCGGCCATGTCGTTGAGGGCCTGGGCGGTCTGCTCCAAGCGATAGCGGCCCGAGATGTGGGGCCGGATCTTGCCCTCGGCCAGCCAGCCCATCAACTGGCGCATGGCCGCCAGGTTGGCTTTCGGTTCGCGCTTGGCGAACTCCCCCCAGAACACGCCCAGCAGGGACGCGCCCTTGAGCAGGGTCAGGTTCAGCGCCAGCTTCGGAATCTCGCCGTTGGCAAACCCCACCACCAGATAGCGCCCGCGCCAGCCGATGGCCCGGAACGCCGCTTCGGTGTAGATCCCGCCCACCGGGTCGTAGATCACGTCCGGTCCCTTGCCACCGGTGGCCGCCTTGATCGCCTCGCGCAAGTCTTCCTTGCTGTAGTCGATGGTGGCGTCGGCCCCGTGCGCGCGGCACACGGCCAGCTTGTCCTCGCTCGAGGCGCACGCGATCACGCGCGCGCCGAGCGCCTTGCCGATCTCGACTGCGGCCAGGCCCACGCCGCCGGCCGCGCCCAGCACCAGCATGGTCTCGCCCTGCTTGAGCGCGGCGCGGTCGACCACCGCGTGGTGCGAGGTGCCGTAGGTGAGGGTGATGGCGGCCGCCGTGTCGAAATCCATCCCCGGCGGGATCGGCATCAGCGCCTGCAGCGGCACCACGATCTGCTCGGCGAACGCGCCCTGGGCCGTGAAAGCGATGACCCGGTCGCCCACCCGCACCCCCTCCACATCCGGCCCCAGCGCGCTGACCACGCCCGACAATTCACTGCCCGGCGTGAACGGCAGCCCGGGTTTGACCTGGTATTTGCCCTGCACGATGAGCACGTCCGGAAAATTGACACCGGCCGCCTTGACCTCGACCAGCACCTGGCCCGGGCCGGGCACCGGCTGCGCCACCTGTTCCACCACCAGGCTGTCGGGCAGCCCCCACGCTTTGCACAGCACCGCTTTCATCGACGCCTCCAAAAAATAGTACGACCGTTTGATTTTGATCAATTATGCCTGAAACAGGGCACCGTGCGGGGATTTGTGCGGACGCAAGGTGGGCAAGGTCGAGCTTGTTAGAGTCGCTCATGGATGCACAGTTGGCGATGTGAAAAGGAGAATGTGACATGGCAATTCGTTACGGCTGCTTTTTCAGTTATGCGCACGGGCGCTACGAGTTGATGAACCGCTTCAAGACCATGCTGTCCGAAGCGATTCGCTGCTACCTCGAGCCGTATCTCGACAACGAGGATGAGCTGTTCATCGACACCGAGCAGCTCGGCGGTGGCGACCAGCTCGAGCTGCGCATCGCGCGCGCCCTGTGCGAAAGCGCGGCCATGATCCTGATCTACACGCCCAGGTACGAGACGCACGGCTACACCCGGCGCGAGTATGCCGCCATGCAGCTGCTCGAAGCCGAGCGCAGCCGCTGGTACCCGCTGCCCAGCCATTTGATCATTCCCGTGATCATGACCATGCACCCGGACCGCTTGCCGGCGCAGATCGTGGCCTCCCACTTCTACGTGGACTTCTCGCGCTTCACGATGGCCACGCCCGACCTCAAGTCCAATCCCGAATTCGTGCCCGACATTAAGAAGATCGTCGATCGCGTCGTGGCCCACTACCAGTATCAAAAAGTCTGCACGCCGAGGGGCCATGATTGCAACCAATTCGTGCTTCCCGATGTCCCACCTGAATGGCGCGACATCCCGGACCTGAGCTTTCCGAAAAAATGAGGAGCACCGATGGAACAGAACCGTATTACCCTCCCGCCGATCAGCGCGCCCGGCGAGGTGACCACCTTTTATTCCTTTGAGTGCGCAACGGCGCGCAGCATGGCCCTGTCGAACATGGGCGTGCTGTTGGCGGGGCGCCAGGACGCCACCGTGCCGGTGCTCATGATCGACTGGGACACCGAATCGCCCGGCTTGCACCTCGCCTTCGGCCGCCAGCAACAACACCTTGGCCTGCTGGACTACTTCGAAGCCTGCCGCGGCCAGCTGGCCAGCCTGGGGCGCTGCGCCGACGGAGTCGACGACGCCATGCTGGCGCGCCAGGTCCTCGAGGCGATTGACTGGGAGCGCTACGTCGAGCGGGTCGACGAGAGCCGTCCGCTGTACCTGATGCGCGCCGGCCTGTTCGACGAGCGCTATGGCGAACGGGCCGACGGCATGGACTGGGATGGGCTGTTCCACGCTTGCCCGGCCCTGTTCCGCTGCTTCGGCGAGCACCTGACGCGCCGCTTCCGGCATGTGCTGATCGATGCGCGCAGCGGGCGGTCGGCGGCCGTCAGTATTTGCACCACGCTGCTGCCGCGCACACTGGTGGCCCTGTTCACCCCCAGCCAGCGCAGCCTGGACGGCCTGTGCGGCGTCGTCACGCGCGCCATCGACTACCGCTGCAGCCACGAGGACGAACAACACGCACTGCTGGTCTACCCGGTGCCCACCCTGGTCGACAGCGCCGACCGCGAACGGCGCCAGCAATGGCGGCGCGGCGACGCCCACCGCGGCGGCTACCAGCCGGTGCTTGAAACACTGCTGCGCGACTGCTACGCGCGCTCTTCGCTCTCGCTCGACAGCTACTTCGATGAAATCCAGCTGCAGCAAACCAACGCCATGTCCGGCGGCGAACAAGCATGCCTGGGCGGCGCCGACAGCGACCGTTTTTCCCTCGCGCGCATCGTCGAGACGCTGCTCGACTGGCTGGCCGAGGGCCACTTTCCCTGGCAATCGCATGCCGAGGTGCGCCTGCAGGACGCCATCGCGAGCGCACGCCTGCGCGCCGGCGGCGCCGTCCCGCTGCCGCTGGCGCGCGAGCTCGAAACCCTGGGCGCACTGTATGGGGCGCAGGGCCGGCTGGCCGAGGCCCGCGCCAGCCTGGAAGAATGCACGGCGCTGCGCGCCAGCCTGCTCGGTCCCGGGCACCTTGAAACGCGCAGCAGCCGCAGCGCCCTGGCCGCCGTGTTGCGCCAGGACGGGCAGCTCGACGAGGCCAGGACCGAGTACCAAGCGCTGCTGCGCGACTGCCTGGAACTGGACGGCCCGGACCACCCCGCGACCCGGGCGGCGCGCGCCGGCCTGGCCGCCACCCTGGCGCTGCTGGGCCAGTTCGAGCGCGCGCTGGCGCTGCACGAAGAAGTCAACGGCAGTTGCGAGCGCCTGCTCGGCGCCGGCCATGCGGCCACCCTCGACAGCCTGGCCGGACAGGCGCACACGCTGTGGCGCGCCGGCCAGCCGGGCCGCGCACGCATGGTCTACGAGCGCGTGCTCGAGGGCCGCCAGCGCCTGCTCGGCAGGGAGCATGACGCCACCTTGCGCTGCGCCGAACAGCTCGCCGCGCTGCTGTGCGCGATCGGCGAGACGGCCGGCGCGCGCGCGCTGCAAGAGCAGGTGCTGGACGCGCGCGAGCGGCACGCGGGGCCCGTGCATGGTGCCACCGAACAGGCGCGCGAGGTGCTCGCCGACATCCTGGCCGCGCAGGGCGACCTGAACGGCGTCGCCGAGGTGCTGCAGGGCTTGGCGCGTTCGCGCGCGCGCCGCCTCGGCGCCGAGCACCCGGCCACACTGGGGACCCAGCTGCAGCTGGCCACGACACTGGGCCAGCTGGACGACCTGGACGCGGCGCGGCGCCTGCAGCAGCAGGTGGTCGACCTGCATGAGCGGGTGCTCGGCAAGGACGACCTGGGCACACTGGAGAGCAAGCGCTTGCTGGCTGCCACGCTGGCACGCATGGGCCACAGCGTCGATGCCCAGCTGCTCGAACAGGGTGTGCTGAGCGGGCACGAACGCCAGCTCAGGCACTTCGGGGTGGTGGCCGGGGCCCATGCCGCCCAGGATGGCGTGCGCCACGCCCTGTTATGCGACAGCGGCGACGGTGACGGCCATCTGGGCCACAAGCTGGTCCGCCTGCAGGAGCTGATCGACGAGCGCAACGAGCGCGCCGCGCGCGACTTGGCCGACAGCCTGCGCAAGCCGGTGCTGGGCCTGGCCGGCATCGGCCACCCGCTGCGCGGGCGCGCGGTGGCGATGATACGCCAGGTGTACCAGCAGGGCGGCGACATCGACGCCTTGTTGGCCTTCACGCGCGACGAAGTGTCGTGGCTCGAAGGGGCCCTGGTCGGGGCGGGCGGCGCGCGCGCCGGGTAAGGCTGCGCCGGGGCCGGCCGCTCCGAATATTTCTTGCGCGCCCAGCGAGCGCCACGGCCGGCGCATCAGGTAAAATCGCTGCATGAGAATTCTTATAAGCAACGACGACGGCTACCTCGCCCCCGGCATCAACGCGCTGGCCGAGGCGCTCGCCGCGATCCATGAGGTGGTCGTGGTGGCGCCCGACAGCAACCGTTCCGGTGCCTCGAACTCGCTCTCGCTGGACCGTCCCCTGTCGGTGCAGCTGGCGGCCAACGGCTTTTACTTCGTCAACGGCACGCCGACCGACTGCGTGCACGTGGCGCTGACGGGCATGCTCGACTACCGGCCCGACCTGGTTGTCTCGGGCATCAACAATGGCCAGAACATGGGCGACGACACCCTCTATTCCGGCACCGTGGCGGCCGCGACCGAGGGCTACCTGTTCGGCATTCCGGCGATCGCCTTCTCGCAGGTGGCGCATGGCTGGGAGCACGTGGACGCGGCTGCGCGCCTGGCGCGCGACATCGTACAGCGCCGCTTTGACATGCTCGAGGCGCCGTTCCTGCTGAACGTGAACATCCCGAACCTGCCCTATGAGCAGCTGACCACCCTGCGCGCCACGCGCCTGGGCCGGCGCCACCAGGCCGAGGCGGTGATCCGCTCGCACGACCCGCGCGGGCGCGAGATTTTCTGGATCGGGCCGCCAGGGGCGACCCGCGATGCCGGCGAGGGCACCGACTTCCACGCCACCGCCATGGGCCAGGTCTCGATCACGCCCTTGCAGATCGACCTGACCCACAAGCAGCAGCTCGAGCAGCTGGCACGGGGGCTCGCATGACGGGAGACAAGGACAAGCGCAGCACCTTCCCGCTGCCGCTGTCGTCGGTGACCGGCGCCGACGCGCGCAAGGCGCCCGCCTATGCGCCGGCGCAGGTGGCCACGCCGCAGACGGCGACCCGCAACGCGGCGCGCGCCGTGCAGGCGCCGCTGCTGGCACGCGAGGCGGCATCGCCCTCCAAGTCGCACAGCTACGCCCTGCAGCGCGCGCAACCGGTGGCGGCCAGCGTGCCGCGTCCGGACCTGATGGTGTCGGACGCGATCCGGCGCGCGATGGTGCAGCGGGTGGCCCGGGCCGGGGTGCAGGACGCGCTGGTGCTGGGCGCGCTCGAAGCGGTGCCGCGCCACCAGTTCATCGAGCCGGCGCTGTCGGCGCAAGCCTATATCGACGCCTCGCTGCCGATCGGCCACCACCAGACCATCTCCCAGCCCTACATCGTGGCGCGCATGATCGAGGTGATGCGCAACGGCGGGCAGTTGCGGCGGGTGCTCGAAATCGGCACCGGCTGCGGTTACCAGGCGGCGGTGCTCGCCTGCGTGGCCAGCGAGGTCTATTCGATCGAGCGCATCAAACCGCTGCACGAACTGGCCAAGTCCAATTTGCGGGCGCTGCGCATTGCAAACCTGCGTTTGCACTACGGAGATGGTATGCTAGGCCTGCCGCAGGTGGCGCCGTTCGACGGCATCATCCTGGCCGCTGCGGGCCTCGAAGTTCCGCAGGCCCTGCTGGAGCAACTGGCCATCGGCGGCCGCCTGGTCGCCCCGGTGGGTGCGCGGGTCCAGCATTTGCAGTTGATACGCCGCACCGGCAACTCCGAGTGGATCAGCGAAACACTCGAAGACTGCCATTTCGTGCCCTTGCGTCCAGGCACAGCCTGAGAAACGTCATCAACCATATATGAGAATGAATCGAACAAGCCATCTAATCCTGCTCAGCCTGACCTTTGGCCTGCTGAGCGCATGCAGCAACGTCTTGCGCCAGGCGCCCGTGATCGAACACGGCCAACCAGGCAGCGACACCCGCCCCTCACCCACCCCATCGACCCCGGCCGCGCCCGACACGCGCGAGGACGGCCGCCTGTACACCGTCAAGAAGGGGGACACGCTGCTGCGCCTGGCGCTCGACCACGGCCTGAACTACCGCGACCTGGTGTCCTGGAATAACCTCTCGAATCCGGACGACATCAAGGTCGACCAGGTGCTGCGCCTGGCGCCGCCCGAACGCGTGGCCGGCGTCCAGACCGCGCCGATCAGCATGCCGCCGGCCGATACCCGCCCCGTGCTGCCGGCCGTGCCGAAGAAGACCGCGCCGCGCGGCGACAAGCGCCCGTATTCCGAGTCGGCCATGGCCGAGCTTCAAAAAGGCGAGGGCAAGGCCGAGCCGAAAGCGCCTGAGAAAGCCGAACTCGTCGCGCCCCCCGTCGCCCCTGCCGCGCCCAGCATTCCGGCCGCAGGCGAGGATGAAAAGCTGAGCTGGATGTGGCCGTCGAACGGCAAGATCGTGGCCACCTTCGACGAAGGCAAGAACAAGGGCATCGACATCGCCGGCAAGGCGGGCCAGCAAGTGATGGCGGCCGGGGCGGGCAAAGTCATGTATGCCGGCAGCGGCATTCGCGGATATGGTAATCTTGTTATCGTCAAGCACAGCAACAGCCTGCTGTCGGCCTACGCCCACAACCGCAGCATCGTGGTCAAGGAAGGCGACACTGTAAACAAGGGGCAGACAATCGCCGAGATGGGCGATTCGGATGCCGATTCGGTCAAACTACATTTCGAGATTCGCCAGCAGGGCAAACCGGTCGATCCTTCGCGATTCCTGCCCAGCCGCTAACGCCGTCCATGACACACCCGACGCAACAGATGGAAGAAGACAGCGCTTCTGACGAGTTCCAGGAAGAAGCGCTGGACGATGCCGCGATCGAAGTGGACGAGGCCGCTGACGGCGAGGCGGTGGCCGACACCAGCGTGGTGCTCGAGAGCGTCGACGAACTCAAGAAGGTGCTGGCGGCCGAACTGTCGACCGACACCACCCAGCACTACCTGAACCAGATCGGCACCCGCCCGCTGCTGACGGCGCCGCAGGAAGTGCATTTCGCCACCCTGGCCAAGGCGGGCGAATTCAGCGCGCGCCAGACCATGATCGAACACAATCTGCGCCTGGTCGTCTCGATCGCCAAGCACTACATCAACCGCGGCGTGGTGCTGCTCGACATGATCGAGGAGGGCAACATCGGCCTGATGCGCGCCATCGACAAGTTCGAGCCCGAGCGCGGCTTCCGCTTCTCGACCTACGCCACCTGGTGGATACGCCAGAGCATCGAGCGCGCCATCATGAACCAGGCGCGCACGGTGCGCCTGCCGGTGCACATGGTGCGCGAGCTGAACCAGATCCTGCGCGCCAAATACCACCTCGAAGCCCAGCACCACAACGGCAAGGATGCCAGCGCCGAAGACATCGCCCACCTGGTCGGGCGCCCGGTCGAGGAGGTGCAAGACATCCTGGCGCTGTCCGAGCACGCCACCTCGCTCGACGCGCCGCTCGACAACGACCCCCAGTCGAGCCTGATGGACATGCTGCCCGGCGACGCCGAGGACAGCCCCGATGCGCGCGCCGAACACCACGAGATGACGGTGCTGGTGCGCGACTGGCTCACCAAGCTGCCCGACAAGCAGCGCATCGTGATCATGCGCCGTTTCGGCCTCGACAACGACGACCCGGCCACTCTTGAAACGCTGGCCGAAGAGATGGGCGTGACGCGCGAGCGGGTGCGCCAGATCCAGCAGGAAGCCCTGGTCAAGCTCAAGCGGGCGATGGCGGCCCGTGGCGTGGTGCGCGATTCCTTGCTATGATGCGGCGGGCCGTCCTGGCCCCCCCATCCCACCGTATCTCCGTTCAGAGCGCTATGCAAGACACCGTTATCGACATCAAATCCCTCGACATGGACGCCCGCGGCGTCGGCCATCTGGCGAATGAGGACGGCTCGCCGGGCAAGGTGATTTTCGTCGAAGGCGCGCTGCCGGGCGAGCGCGTGAGCTTCTATACCTTCAAGAAGAAGAAAAACTGGGAAGCGGCGCGCATGACGGTGCTGCACAAGGCGTCATCGATGCGGGTCGAGCCCAAGTGCCCCCATTTCGACAATTGCGGCGGCTGCTCGATGCAGCACCTGGAGCCATCGGCCCAGGTCGCCATGAAGCAACGCGTGCTGGAAGATAATCTTTGGCATATCAGCAAGGTCAAGCCGGAAACGGTGATGCGGCCGATGTACGGCCCCACCTGGGGCTACCGCTACCGGGCGCGGCTGTCGGTGCGCCATGTCGTGAAAAAAAATACGGTGCTCGTCGGTTTCCATGAAAAACGTTCCGTCTTCGTCGCCGACATGAGCGATTGCAAGATCTTGCCGCCGGCCGTGTCGGCCCTGCTCTTGCCGCTGCGCGCGCTGATCGGCGCGCTGTCGATCTACGACAAGCTGCCGCAGGTGGAGGTGGCGGTGGGCGAGGCGGTCACGGCGCTGGTGCTGCGCATCATGGGCCCCCTGACGGGGGCCGACGAAACCTTGCTCAAGGCCTTCGCCGACCAGTGGGACATTCAATTCTGGTTGCAGACCAAGGGACCGGAGACGGCCGTTCCGTATTATCCGCTGGATAGGGAGTTGTACTACACCTTGCCCGAATTCGGCGTGAAGATGCCATTCAAGCCAGTCGATTTCACGCAGGTAAATCACCATATCAACCGCGTATTGGTCGCAAAAGCGCTAAATTTACTCGATGTCCAGCCAAATGACCGGGTCGCCGACCTGTTTTGCGGGCTCGGCAATTTCACCTTGCCGCTGGCGACCCTGGGCCGCGAAGTGGTGGGAATCGAAGGCAGCAGCACCCTGACCGAGCGCGCGCTGGACAATGCGCGCGCCAATGGCTTGTCTGAAAAGACCAGCTTTTCGACCCGCAACCTGTTCGAGGTCACCACCGAGGACCTGGTCGCGCTGGGCAAGTTCGACCGCATGCTGGTCGACCCGCCGCGCGACGGCGCGATGGCCCTGTCGCAAGCGCTGGCCGGGCTGCGCGCGAGCCACCCGGAGATGCTGCCGCAGCGTATCGTGTACGTCTCCTGCAGCCCGTCGACGCTGGCGCGCGACGCCGGCATCCTGACCCACGAGGCGGGCTACGTGCTCAAGACGGCCGGTGTGATCAACATGTTCCCGCACACCTCGCACGTCGAATCGATGGCGGTGTTCGAGTTGGGGGCGCTGTAAGGCGCTGTGCCAGTGGCAGTCCATGCTGCGCAAGGCGAGCCGCGTTCCCGTTGGAATTTAAGAGTCCATCTCGTCCTCGCGAACGCGGGGGCATACTGAGCACGTTCAGCGTGGGCCCCGCGTTCGCGAGGACGACGATGGTTCACGATTTTGAACTTAAGCCAGGCTCGGTGCGGGAACGACGGTTTGGTCGCGTAGGGTGGATCAGCGCAGCGCAATCGACCGGCTCCGCCAATAAAAAAGCCGACCCGCAGGTCGGCCTTGTGCTCGTGCCAGGCGTGCGTCAGTCGCGCTCGCCGCCCAGGCCCAGCAGGGCCAGCAGGTTGACGAAGATGTTGTACACATCCAGGTAAATGCTCAGCGTGGCGCTGATGTAGTTGGTCTGGCCGCCGTTGACGATCTGCTGCACGTCATACAGGATGTAGGCCGAGAAAATCGCGATCGCGATCACCGAAATGACGATCGACAGCAAGGGCATCTGGAAAAAGATGTTGGCGATGCCCGCCAGGATGATCACGATCAGCCCGGCAAACAGCCACTGCCCCATCGCCGAGAAGTCGCGCTTGGACACCGTGGCCCAGCTGGCCATGACGGCGAACACGGCCGCTGTGCCGCCGAACGCGGTCATGATCAGGGTGCCGCCGTTCGAGTAGCCCAGCGTGCGGGTCAGGATCGGCGTGAGCATCAGCCCCATGAAAAAGGTGAAACCGAGCAGCAGGGCGACGCCGATGCCGGACTCCTTGTTCTTCTCGATGGCGAAGATGAAGCCGAAGGCGATTGCCATAAAGATCAACATGCCGATACCACCAGTGAGCATGGGCAGGTGGAACTGCACGCCGACGACCGCGCCGAGCACGGTCGGGATCATCGACAGCGCCAGCAGCCAGTAGGTGTTGCGCAAGACGCGGTGGCGCACGGCCGGGCCGCTGCCGGCGATGTCGTAAGTGTGTTGCATGCTAGGAATCATGATGCCTCCATCGGGTAAGTGGGTACTGCTTAGCAAAAGCATAGCACGCGTGGCAAAAAACGCGCAAAATCGGGTAAGAGCGGCGCCGAATTGCCGCCAGCACTCTATCACTTCGCCTTCTGCCCGTGCAATATCGGTCAGATGGGGTGTTCTATGGTAAAATCAAAGGTTGATTGAGTCACATTACTCGACATTAAACCTTTCTTTTTATTGGAGTTTTTACAAATGGCAATCGAACGCACCCTGTCGATCATCAAACCTGACGCAGTGGCAAAAAACGTCATCGGCCAAATCTACAGCCGCTTCGAAGGCGCTGGCCTGAAAGTGGTCGCCGCCCGCATGATCCAACTCTCGCGCGCTGACGCTGAAGGCTTCTACGCCGTGCACGCGGCCCGTCCTTTCTTCAAGGACCTGGTCGACTTCATGATCTCCGGCCCCGTCATGGTGCAAGCCCTGGAAGGCGAGAACGCGATCATCGTCAACCGCGACCTGATGGGCGCGACCGATCCGAAGAAGGCTGACAAAGGCACGATCCGCGCCGATTTCGCCGATTCGATCGACGCCAACGCCGTCCACGGTTCGGACGCCGCTGAAACCGCTGCCGTGGAAATCGCGTATTTCTTCCCAGCGTTGAACGTGTACTCGCGTTAATTCGACGCCTGCTGTGAACCGCTCGCCTTGAGCCCCGTGCCCGGCGAGCGGGTTTTTAGAAATAGACTGAAGAATTGATTATGACGACTCTCACCAACCTGCTGGACTTCGATCCCGCGCAACTCGTCGCCTACTGCGCCGACTTGGGTGAGAAGCCGTTTCGCGCCAAGCAATTGCAGCGCTGGATACACCAGTTCGGCGCCAGCGATTTCGACAGCATGACCGACCTGGCCAAGTCGCTGCGCGACAAGCTCTCCACGCGCGCCGAAATCCGCGCGCCGCAGGCGATCAGCGACCACACCTCGACCGACGGCACGCGCAAGTGGCTGGTCGACGTGGGCAATGGCAACGCAGTCGAAACCGTGTTCATCCCGGAAGAAAATCGCGGCACCCTGTGCATCTCGACCCAGGCCGGCTGCGCCGTCAACTGCCGTTTCTGCTCGACCGGCAAGCAAGGCTTCAACCGCAACCTGACGGTCGCTGAAATCATCGGCCAGCTGTGGATGGCCGAGTTCGAGCTGCGCAAGACCAAGGGCATCGAGCCGGGCCCCAAGGGCGAGCGCCAGATCACCAACGTGGTCATGATGGGCATGGGCGAGCCGCTGCTCAACTTCGAGCCGACCACCACGGCGCTCAAGCTGATGCTGGACGATAACGCCTACGGCCTGTCGCGCCGCCGCGTGACCCTGTCCACCTCCGGCGTGGTGCCGATGATGGACAAGCTGTCGCAGGAAGTGCCGGTGGCGCTGGCGGTGTCGCTGCACGCCTCGAACGACGCGCTGCGCGACGGCCTGGTGCCGCTCAACAAGAAATACCCGCTGCGCGAGCTGATGGCCGCCTGCAGGCGCTACCTCGAGTTCGCGCCGCGCGACTTCATCACCTTCGAATACTGCATGCTCGACGGCGTCAACGACAGCGACGAGCACGCCCGCGAGCTGGTCGCTTTGGTGACCGATCGGGTGGTCGGCGTGTCCTGCAAGTTCAACCTGATTCCCTTCAATCCCTTCCCCGAGTCGGGTCTGCTGCGCTCGAAAAATCCCCGCATCAAGGCCTTCGCCCAGGTGCTGATCGATGCCGGGATCGTGACCACGATCCGTAAAACGCGCGGCGACGATATCGACGCCGCATGCGGCCAGCTGGCCGGCGAAGTGCAAGACCGTACCCGCGTACAGGAGCGCATGGAAAAAATGGCTGAATATCAGAAAAAATTCGGTGCCGATTTCGGGCGCATCGTGGAGATTCCTTCTTGAAGCCGGGCCTGGCGCTGTACCTCGTGCCGGCGCTGTGCGCGCTCGCGCTGGCCGCTTGCGCCGGCAGTTCGGTCCAGCAGGGCAGCAAGACGGAATTGAAGACCGCCTCCGACCAGACGCCGGGCGAGAAGCGGGCCGGCATCCGGCTGCAACTGGCGATCGGCTATTACCAGGACGGCAAGATGGAGGTCGCCCTCGACGAGGTCAAGCAGGCGATCGCGGCCGACCCGGAGTTCGCCGACGCCTACGGCATGCGCGCCCTGATCTACACGGCCATGGGCGAGCTGACGCTGGCCGACGACAATTACCAGCGGGCGCTGAAACTGGCGCCGCGCAATCCGGACCTGGCCAATAATTATGGCTCCTTCCTGTGCCAGAACGGACGCACGGAGAAGGGCATCGAATATTTCCAGTCGGCGCTCAAGAACCCGACCTACCAGTCGCCGATCAAGGCCATGCTGAACGCCGCTTCGTGCAGCTTGCGGACCAGGAATTTCGATGCGGCCGAACGCTACCTGCTCGATGCCTTGCGCATCGAGCCGGAACATCCGACCACCAACGCCAATCTGGCGCGGGTGTATTACGAGCGGCGCGACATGGAGCGCGCCGGATTTTTTATCAACCGCCTGAAAACGTCGACCAAGCTCGAGGCCTTCACGGCCGACCAGCTGTGGCTGGCGATCCGGATCGACCACAAGCTGGCCGACAGGTCTTCCGAGGCCAGCATGGTGACGCAGTTGAAGCGTCGCTTTCCCGGATCGGCCGAATTCGCGGCGTTCCAGCGTGGTGCATTTGATGAGTAAAACAGGGACGACAATGAGTGCAGAGTGGGCAGAACAGCCGGCAGTTCCTGCGGATTCGCAGACCGTACCAGGCAAGGCGCTGGCGGCCCAGCGTGAGGCGATGGGCTGGACCGTGGAGCAGGTGGCAGATCAATTGAAACTGGCCGTGCGCCAGGTGGTGGCGCTGGAGGCGGGCGACTATGCCGCCTTGCCCGGCCCGGCCGTGGTGCGCGGCTTCATCCGCGCCTACGCCAAGGTGGTCAAGCTCGACGCCGCGCCGCTGGTGGCGATGGTGGCGCTGGAGACCCCGGCGCCGTCCGACGCGACCTCGACGACGGTGCGGCGCGACAAGCCGGCCTCGTTCTCGGAGGTGCGCTTCCCCAGCAATGGCAAGCGCGCGGCGCCGCCCTACGGGGTGATCGCGATCGGCGTGGTGCTGCTGGCCGCCGCCGGCGCCGCCTGGCACTTCGGCCTGCTGCCGGCCGCGCTGATGCGTTCGGAGTCGCCGGCCGCCAGCGCGCCGCCGGCTTCGGCCAGCGCCGCCGCCGTGGCCGACAAGCCCCAGCTCGAGACCACGCTGGTCAAGCCGGAAGCGGAGTTGAAACCCCTGCAAAGCGCTTCGGTGCCGCTCATTTCGGTGCCGCCGGTGGCCGCCGCCGGCCAGGCGCAGGACAGCGCGCCGGCCGCGTCCGCATCGGCCAACGCGCTGGTGATCGAGGTGCGCGAGGATTCCTGGGTCGAAGTGCGGCGCGCCAAGGGCTCCCCCCTGATCGCGCGCCTGGTCAAGGCCGGCAGCACCGAAACGTTCGACGTCAGCGAGCCCGTCACGCTGGTGGTGGGCAAGCCGAACAGCGTGAGCGCCACCTTGCGCGGCGCCCCGGTCGACTTGCCGCCGATCGCCGGCGGCACGATCTCGCGGGTCAACCTGAAATAAGTAGTGTCATGACGATGTCTTCAAGCCATTTCGAAATTACTTCCGGCGCGCAGGCGCGGCGCGCCAGCCGGCGCGTGCTCGTCGCGCACGGCGCGCGCCAGGTATGGGTCGGCGGCGACGCGCCGGTGGTGGTGCAGTCGATGACCAACACCGACACGGCCGATGTGATCGGCACCGCGATCCAGGTCAAGGAGCTGGCGCGTGCCGGCTCCGAGCTGGTGCGCATCACGGTCGACAAGCCCGAGGCGGCCGCCGCCGTGCCGCTGATCCGCGCCCAGCTCGACAAGATGGAGATCGACGTGCCGCTGGTGGGCGACTTCCACTACAACGGCCACACGCTGCTGCGCGACTATCCCGAATGCGCGCAAGCGCTCTCGAAGTACCGCATCAACCCGGGCAACGTGGGGCAGGGCGCCAAGCGCGACACCCAGTTCGCGCAGATGATCGCCATCGCCGCCCAGTACAGCAAGCCGGTGCGCATCGGCGTGAACTGGGGCTCGCTCGACCAGGCGCTGCTGGCGCGCATCATGGACCAGAACGCGCAGCGCGCCCAGCCCTGGCCGGCGCAGGCGGTGATGTACGAGGCCCTGATCACCTCGGCCATCGAGAACGCCGTGCGGGCCGAGGAACTGGGCCTGGGCCGCGACCAGATCATCCTCTCGTGCAAGGTCTCGGGCGTGCAGGACTTGATCGCCGTGTACCGCGAACTGGCGCGCCGCTGCGACTATCCGTTGCACCTGGGCCTGACCGAGGCGGGCATGGGCAGCAAGGGCATCGTCGCCTCGACGGCGGCGCTGTCGGTGCTGCTGCAAGAGGGGATCGGCGACACCATCCGCATCTCGCTCACGCCCGAGCCGGGGGGCGACCGCACGAAAGAGGTGATCGTGGCGCAGGAGATCCTGCAGACCATGGGCCTGCGCAAGTTCGCGCCGATGGTGATCGCCTGCCCGGGCTGCGGGCGCACCACCTCGACCACCTTCCAGGAGCTGGCCGACAATATTCAGACCTATCTGCGCGAGCAGATGCCGGAATGGAAAAAATCCTACCCTGGCGTGGAGGCGATGAACGTGGCCGTGATGGGCTGCATCGTCAACGGCCCGGGCGAATCGAAGCACGCCAACATCGGCATCAGCCTGCCCGGCACCGGCGAATCGCCGGCCGCGCCGGTGTTCGTCGACGGCCATAAGGCGGTGACCTTGCGCGGCGAGCGCATCGTCGAGGAATTCCAGGCCATCGTGCTCAATTACGTACAAACGCATTACGGTAAAGTCCATGTCTGAAAATAAAAAAGCTGAAAAAATCGTCGCCGTCAAAGGCATGAACGATATCCTGCCGGCCGACGCGCCGCTGTGGGAACTGTTCGAGAACACCGTGCAGTCGGTGCTGCAAAGCTATGGCTACCAGAAGATCGTCACCCCGATCGTGGAAGACACGGCGCTGTTCGCGCGCGCCATCGGCGCCGTCACCGACATCGTCGAAAAGGAGATGTACTCGTTTGTCGATTCGATGAACGGCGATGCGCTGACCCTGCGCCCGGAAGGCACGGCCAGCGTGGTGCGCGCCGTGATCGAGCACAACCTGGTCTACGAAGGCCCGAAACGGCTGTGGTACAAGGGGCCCATGTTCCGCCACGAGCGTCCCCAGCGCGGCCGCTACCGCCAGTTCTTCCAGGTGGGCGCGGAAGCGGTCGGCTTCACCGGCCCCGACATCGACGCCGAGCTGATCATGCTGTGCCGCCGCCTGTGGGATGACCTGGGCCTGGAGAACATCCGGCTCGAACTCAATTCGATCGGCGACGCCTCCGAGCGCGCGCGCCACCGCGCCGACCTGATCACCTATTTCGAGGCCAACGCCGCGCTGCTCGACGCCGAGGCCACGCGCCGCCTGCACAGCAACCCGCTGCGTATCCTCGACACCAAGAATCCGGCCATGCAGGCGCTGGTCAACGGCGCGCCCAAGCTGCTCGACTACCTCGAAGGCGAGTCGGTCGCCCACTTCGAAGGCGTCAAGCGCGTGCTCGAGCACAACAACATCCCCTACACGATCAACCCGCGCCTGGTGCGCGGCCTGGACTACTACAACCGCACCGTGTTCGAATGGGTCACCGACGAACTGGGCGCGCAAGGCACGGTCTGCGCGGGCGGGCGCTACGATCCCCTGATCGAATCGTTCGGCGGTAAGCCGACCCCGGCGGTGGGCTTCGCGATGGGCATCGAGCGCCTGATCGAACTGATGAAGCTGGCCGGCGAAACGTCGGCACCGTCCCAGTGCGACGTCTACATGGTGCACCAGGGCGTGGCGGCCCAGCTGCAAGCGTTCGTGCTGGCCGAGCGAATTCGCGATGCCGGCCTCGATGTTGTGCTACATTGCGCGGCTGCCAGCGGTGCGGGCAGCTTCAAGAGCCAGATGAAGAAGGCCGACGGCAGCGGCGCGGCCTTCGCCGTCATCCTCGGCGAGGACGAAATGGCCAACAATACGGCGGTGGTCAAGGCCATGCGCGAAGCCGACGCCGACCAGCAGCAGACCAGCGTGCCGTTCGACGACGTCGTCGACTACCTGGTCGACCAGATCGTCGGCGACGAGCATGACCACGACCACGTGCACTACCACCATTAAACCGCGTTTGACTTGATCCACACTCACTTACACTCATTCATTCCATGGCATACGATCTCGAAGAACAAGAACAACTGGCATCCCTGAAGGCTTTCTGGGCGCAGTACGGCAATCTCCTCTCGTGGGTGCTGATCATCGCGCTGGCGGGCTATGCGGGCTTTAACTACTGGAACTACTACCAGCGCAACCAGGCCTCGGAAGCGTCCGGCCTGTACGAGCAACTGAACAAGTCGCTGGGCGCCAAGGACAACACCAAGGTGCAGCGCATCGCCAGCGACATCGAATCGAAATTCGGCGGCAGCGCCTACGGTCCGATGGCGGCGCTGATGGCGGCCAGGAGCGCCTTCGACAATAAGGACGCCAAGACCGTCAAGACCCAGTTGCAGTGGGCGATCGACCACGGCAACGACGAATACAAGTCGATCGCCAAGCTGCGCCTTTGTGGCGTGCTGCTCGACGAAAAAGCCTACGACGAGGCGCTCAAGATGCTCGGCACCGAGTTCCTGCCCTCGTTCGCCGGCGCCGTCGCCGACCGCAAGGGCGACGTGCTGGTGGCACAGAACAAGCTGGCCGAGGCGCGCGCCGCCTACCAGGCCGCGCTGGCCGCGATGGACAAGAAGGATCCGGGCCGCCAGCTGGTCGAGCCGAAACTGGAAGCGATCGGCGGCACGCCGCCGGTCACGCCGAAAGCCGGCGCCTAAAACCGCGTTGCGCCCCGCTTGAACGGGCCGCATCACCAACCCCTGCAACAGAACAAGGAAATTATGCGGATTACCCAGAAGCTTGTCGGAGCTGGCGTCCTGGCCCTGATGGCCGGCTGCTCGACCCTCAGTTCGATCAACCCTTTCGCCTCCAAGCCGAAGGGCAACCAGCCCGCGCCGCTGGTCGAGCTGAAAGGCTCGATGGCCGTGCGCACCGCCTGGAAGCTCGACATCGGCAAGGGCATGGACCATGTGTTCACCCCGGCGCTGATCGACAACAGCCTGGTGGTGGCGGCCGCCGACGGCGCCATCGCGCGCGTGGAAGCGGCCAGCGGCAAGCTGATCTGGCGCATCAAGGCCGACACTGCGTTGACGGCCGGGGTCGGCTCGGACGGCACGCTGGTGGTGGTCGGTGGCGACAAGGGCGCGGTGCTGGCCTACGACATGAACGGCAAGCTGCTGTGGAAGGCCCAGGCTTCGTCCGAGGTGCTGTCCTCGCCGGTGGTCGGCCAGGGCGTGGTGGTGGTGCGCTCGATCGACAACCGGGTCGTCGGCCTGGACGCCAAGACGGGCGAGAAGAAATGGACCGTGCAGCGCGTCTCGCCGCCGCTGACGCTGCGTAACGCGCCCGGCATGGTCATTGCCGGCAAGGACGTGATCGTGGCCCAGCCGGGCGGCAAATTGATCTCGCTGATCCTCGCGACCGGCGCGCCGCGCTGGGAAATCGCGGTCGGCGAATCGCGCGGCGCGACCGAACTGGAACGCGTCACCGACATCGGCGGCACCCCGGTGGTGTTCGAGAACGACGTGTGCGCCGTGTCCTACCAGGGCCGGGTGGGCTGCTTCGACCTGCTCACCGGCACCTCGCGCTGGACCAAGGACCTCTCGTCGGACGTCGGCGTGACGGTCGACCAGCGCTTCGTGTTCGCCGCCGACGACAAGGGCGCCGTGGGCGCCTTCAACCGCGACAGCGGCACCAGCGCCTGGAAGAACGACAAGCTGGGCTTTCGCCGCCTGTCCACGCCAATCTCGTACGGACGTGCGGTCGCGGTGGGCGACTATCAAGGTATCATCCACTTCCTGTCGCGGGAAGATGGCGCTTTTCTGGCACGGGCGGCAACTGACGGGAGCGCGATCACAGCGACTCCGCTGGTGGCCGGCTCGAATCTGATTTTTCAAACACAATCTGGGACAGTGACCGCCATCGCGGTCGAATAAGAACACCATGAAGCCGGTAATCGCATTAGTTGGTCGCCCCAACGTCGGGAAATCGACACTATTTAATCGTCTCACCCGCTCGCGCGATGCGCTCGTGGCTGACCTGCCTGGCCTGACGCGCGATCGTCACTACGGCGAGGGCAGGGTAGGCGAACGTCCATTCCTGGTCATCGACACGGGCGGTTTCGAGCCGGTCGCCAAGGAAGGCATCATGTTCCAGATGGCGCTGCAGACCAAGCAGGCCGTGGCCGAAGCGGACGTGGTGGTGTTCATCGTCGACGGGCGCCAGGGCCTGACCCCGCACGACAAGACCATCGTCGATTTCCTGCGCAAATCCGGGCGCAAGGTGATGCTGGTGGTCAACAAGGGCGAGGGCATGAAGTACAGCTCGGTGGTGGCCGAATTCTACGAGCTTGGCATGGGCGACCCTTACGTGATCTCGGCCGCCCACGGCGACGGCGTCACCGACCTGGTCGAGGAGGCCCTGAATGAAGCCTTCGCCCAGCGTCCGGACAACGAGGAAGAGCTCGAGCCGGCCACGCGCGGCATCAAGATCGCCATCGTCGGGCGCCCGAACGTGGGCAAGTCGACCCTGGTCAACACCCTGATCGGGGAGCAGCGCGTGATCGCCTTCGACATGCCGGGCACCACGCGCGACTCGATCGAAGTGCCGTTCGAGCGCGACGGCAAGAACTACACCCTGATCGACACGGCCGGCATCCGCCGCCGCGGCAAGGTGTTCGAGGCGATCGAGAAATTCTCGGTCGTCAAGACGCTGCAGTCGATCTCGGAAGCCCACGTGGTGGTGCTGCTGCTCGACGCCCAGCAGGACATCTCGGAGCAGGACGCGCACATCGCCGGCTTCATCCTCGAATCGGGGCGCGCGCTGGTGGTGGCCGTCAACAAGTGGGACGGCCTGCAGTCCGACGAGCGCGACGAGATCAAGATCGACATCGACCGCAAGCTCGATTTCCTGTCCTTCGCCAAGACCCATTTCATTTCGGCGCTCAAGGCGACCGGCATCGGCCCGCTGCTCAAATCGGTCGACGGCGCCTATGCCGCCGCCACCGCCGACCTGTCCACGCCGCGCCTGACGCGCGCCCTGATCGAGGCGGTGGAGAAGCAGGAGCCGCGCCGCAAGGGCTCGATCCGTCCGAAGATGCGCTACGCCCACCAGGGCGGCCAGAATCCGCCCATCATCGTCATCCACGGCAACGCGCTCGATGCGATCGGCGAGCCGTACAAACGCTATCTGGAGAAGCATTTCCGCGACACCTTCAACCTGGTCGGCACGCCGCTGCGGATCGAATTGCGCATGGGCAAGAATCCCTTTGCCCGCACACCGAAATAAGCGCACCGTTCGACGCGTTGCGGCAAAACAGGTTACAGTAGCTTCGGGACATCATTCTCTTTCACGACGAATGATGATCCTGGCACTTGAAAACGAGCGAGTCGCCTCCAATTCTTAAACTACAACAACATCACGGAGCTGTTATGAGCAACAAAGGGCAACTGTTACAAGACCCATTCCTCAATGCCTTGCGCAAAGAGCATGTTCCCGTCTCAATCTACCTGGTCAACGGGATTAAACTTCAAGGGCATATCGAGTCCTTCGACCAATACGTGGTCCTGCTGCGTAACACGGTCACCCAGATGGTCTACAAGCATGCCATTTCCACCGTCGTACCGGCGCGCGCCGTCAATCTCAACCTTGACGCCGACGCTGAATAACGCCATGGGCGTTTGGGCCACGGGCACGACGGCCACCCACACCCGACCAGGCCGCGTATGCGCGCAGCCCTAGTCGGTATCGACTTCGGCGCTGGCGATTTCAACGCCAGCGTGGAAGAGTTGTCCCTGCTCGCCCGCTCGGCAGGGGCCGAGCCGATCACCATCATCACCGCCAAGCGATCCAGCCCGGACGCGGCCTACTTCGTCGGCAGCGGCAAGGCCGACGAAATCGGCCAGGCTTGCCTTGACGAGAACATCGACATCATCATCTTCAACCATGCGCTCTCGCCGGCCCAGCAGCGCAACCTCGAGAAGCGCCTGAACATCCGGGTGCTCGACCGCACCAGCCTGATCCTCGACATCTTCGCCCAGCGCGCCAAGAGCCACGAGGGCAAGCTGCAGGTGGAGCTGGCCCAGCTGCAGCACCTGGCCACGCGCCTGATCCGCGGCTGGACCCACCTGGAGCGGCAAAAGGGCGGTATCGGCCTGCGCGGTCCGGGCGAGACCCAGCTCGAGACCGACCGCCGCCTGATCGGCGATCGGGTCAAGGCCTTGCGCGCGCGCCTGGCCAAGCTGCACAAGCAGCACGAGACCCAGCGCCGCGCGCGCGGGCGCAGCCACACCTTCTCGGTCTCGCTGGTGGGTTACACCAACGCCGGCAAGTCGACCCTGTTCAACGCCCTGACCAAGGCCGGCGTGTATGTCGCCGACCAGTTGTTCGCCACCCTCGACACCACTTCGCGCCGCATCTTCCTGGGCGCCGACGTGGGCAACGTCGTCATCTCCGACACCGTCGGCTTCGTGCGCGAACTGCCGCACCAGCTGGTGGCGGCGTTTCGCGCCACGCTCGAGGAAACCATCCACGCCGACCTGCTGCTGCACGTCGTCGACGCCGCCAGCCCGGTGCGCATGGAGCAGATCGAGCAGGTCAACCTGGTGCTCAAGGAGATCGGCGCCGACCACATCCCCCAGATCCTGGTGTGGAACAAGATCGACGCGGCGGGCCTGGAGCCGGCCGTGGAACGTGACGAATATGCTAAGATCAGTCGCGTTTTTATCAGCGCCCAGAAGGGCGCCGGCCTCGATTTGCTGCGCGCCGCGGTGGTCGAGGCGGCCAAGGGCGCGCCCGGTCTGACCCACCTTTATGAAGAGCAGGACGAAGCCGAACCGGACTACGCGCTGGACACACAGGACGCGGAGCCGGCCGAAATTCTAACCTCCACCAGACCACACTAGCATGCTCGCCTCCCTACTCAAACGAATCGGCATCAGCCTCTCGCTCAATGATCCCCGCTGGGGACGCAAGCCGGACGAGGACCGCAAAGCCCAGGAAAGCAAGAAGCCGGGCGAAGGCCCGCCCGACCTCGACCAGATGTGGCGCGACTTCAACACGCGCCTGAACCGCTTTTTCGGCGCCCGCAACAGCGATGGCGGCGGAGGCGGCAACTACCGGCCCGACATGAAGGGCGCCAGCGTCACGGCGGCGGTGGTGGCCATCATCATCGCCTTCATCTGGCTCGCCAGCGGCGCCTTCATCGTGCAGGAAGGCCAGGTCGGCGTGGTCACCACCTTCGGCAAGCTCAGTCACAAGACCGGCGCCGGCTTCAACTGGCGCTGGCCGTATCCGTTCCAGGCCAACGAGACGGTCAACGTGTCGCAGGTGCGCACCGCCGAGATCGGCTATCGCGGCTCGGTCAACGCCAAGAACCCGAAAGAGGCGCTGATGCTCACCGACGACGAGAACATCATCGACATCCAGTTCGCGGTGCAGTACACGCTCAAGGATCCGGTCGCCTGGATCTTCAACAACCGCGACCAGGACGAGACGGTGCGCCAGGTCGCCGAGACGGCCATCCGCGAAGTGGTCGGCAAGAGCAAGATGGACTTCGTGCTCTACGAGGGGCGCGAGAAGGTCGCCAACGACGTGCACCAGCTGATGCAGCAGATCGTGGACCGCTACGCGCTCGGTGCCCAGATCACCAACGTGACGATGCAGGGCGTGCAGCCGCCGGAGCAGGTGCAGGGCGCCTTCGACGATGCGGTCAAGGCCGGCCAGGACCGGGCGCGCGCCACCAACGAGGGCGAAGCCTACGCCAACGACGTCATTCCACGGGCGCGCGGCAATGCGGTGCGCCTGTTGCAGGACGCCGAAGCCTACCGTTCGATGGTCGTCGAGAACGCCACCGGTAACGCCTCGCGCTTCAACCAGGTCGTCAGCGAGTACCAGAAGGCGCCGGCCGTCACGCGCGACCGGATGTACCTCGACACCATGCAGCAGATCTTCACCAGCGCCAGCAAGGTGATGGTCGACGCCAAATCGGGCAGCAACATGCTGTACCTGCCGCTCGATAAATTGATCGCGCAGACCGCCGCCAATGACGCGGCCGTCGGCGCCAAGTCGGGACCGGTGCAGTCGCTGCCGGTGCCGCCGCAGGAAATCCTGGCGCCGATCGACCAGGCGCGCCAGCGCGACAGCCGTTCGCGCGAATCGACACGTGATCGGGAGAGCCGCTAATGAACCGCCTAGTTACCTTATTCGTCACGGGCTTCATCGGCTTGATGATCTTGTCGTCGACCGTGTTCGTGGTCGACCAGCGCAAATACGCGATCGTGTTCGCCCTCGGCGAGGTGCGCGAAGTGATCAGCGAACCTGGCTTGCATTTCAAGCTGCCGCCGCCGTTCCAGAACGTGCTGTTCCTCGACAAGCGCGTGCTCACCATCGATACCCCGGGCGCCGACCGTTTCATCACGGCCGAGAAGAAGAACATCCTGATCGACGCTTTCGTCAAATGGCGCATCACGGCGCCGCGCCTGTACTACGTCAGCTTCGGCGGCGAAGAGAGCCGCGCGCGCGACCGCATGTCGCAGATCGTCAAGGCTGCCTTGAACGATGAAATCACCAAGCGCACCGTGCGCGAGGTGATCTCGGGCGAGCGCGGCAAGGTGATGGAGGCGATCCGCAACAAGGTCGTGGCCGAAGCGCGCCAGATCGGCGTCGAGATCATCGACGTGCGCCTCAAGCGCGTCGATTACGTCGAGCAGATCAACAATTCGGTGTATGACCGCATGAAAGCCGAGCGCACCCGCGTGGCCAACGAATTGCGTTCGACCGGGTCGGCCGAATCGGAGAAGATCCGCGCCGACGCCGACCGCCAGCGCACCGTGATCATGGCCGAAGCGTTCCGCGACGCCGAGAAGATCAAGGGTGACGGCGATGCCAAGGCGTCGCAGATTTACGCCCAGGCGTTCGGCAAGAACCCCGAGTTCTACAAGTTCTACCGTTCGCTCGAGGCCTACCGCGCCACGTTCAAAAACCACGGCGACGTGATGGTGCTGGACTCCAATTCCGAGTTCTTCAAATACTTCCGCAACCCCGGCGTGGGCAAGTAGCGCCGTCGAAAAATCGTGCAAACTGTGAATCAATCGAAAAATTGATCCCTCATTCCCGCGCGGGCGGGAATCCATGCTTCGCCGAATCAGACGCACAGTATGGATTCCCGCCTGCGCGGGAAAGACGGGATTCTCACAAGCGCGGGCCGAATGCGGCCCGGGCGGCCCCCTTATTTTCCACCCCGCGTTGTTCGAGTGCGTCGCTGGCCCAATGATTTCTTGGCGGGACGTTTCCATTTTCGGGTAAAATTGATGGTTCGGCGCACCATTTGCACGAGGCCATGGTCTTCGTGTTGTCCGTTTTTTAACAAGTTCCCATTACCGTTGCTTGCCCATGCCGAATTGGCTCCTGCCTGAGAATATCGCCGATGTCTTGCCGTCCGAAGCGCGCAAGATCGAAGAGCTGCGTCGCCTGATGCTCGACAACTTCCGCCTGTATGGCTACGAGCTGGTCATGCCGCCGCTGCTCGAGTACGTCGACTCGCTGCTGACCGGCGCCGGCAAGGACACCGAGCTGCGCACCTTCAAGCTGGTCGACCAGATTTCCGGGCGCATGCTGGGCCTGCGCGCGGACATGACGATCCAGGTCGCGCGCATCGACGCCCACCTGCTCAACCGCGATTCGGTCACCCGCCTGTGCTACGCCGGCAGCGTGCTGCACACCCGTCCGTCGGGCCTGCATGCGACCCGTGAGCCGCTGCAGATCGGCGCCGAGATCTACGGCCACGCCGGCCTCGAAGCGGACGCCGAGATCCAGGAGCTGGCGCTGGCCTCGCTGGCGCTGGCCGGCTTCGACGATGTGCGGCTGGACCTGTCGCACGTGGGCGTGCTGCGCGCGATCATCGCCGACGACGGCGCCGCCCTGAAAGATGAAGCGGCCCTGTACGCGCTGCTGCGCGCCAAGGACAGCCCGGGCCTGGAAACGCTGACCGCCGGCTACGCCCCCGCCACCCGCGCCGCGCTGCTGGCCCTGCCGCACCTGTACGGCGACGTCGAGGTGCTGGGCCGCGCGCGCGAGCAGCTGCCGGCCTCGCCCGGCATTACCAGGGCGCTCTCCGAGCTGGCCGCGCTGGCCGCCTCGGTGGTCGGACGCGCCGAAGTGGCGATCGACCTGGCCGACCTGCGCGGCTACCAATACGAAAGCGGCGCCATGTTCGCGCTGTACGTGCCCGGCCTGCCGAACGCGGTGGCGCGCGGCGGCCGCTACGACCATGTCGGCGAAGCGTTCGGACGGGCGCGCCCGGCCACCGGCTTTTCGCTCGACCTGCGTGAACTGGCGCGGCTGCTGCCGACCGCCGAGCGCAAACATTCGATCCGCGCGCCGTGGGGCAATGCCCCCGAGCTGCGCGAGAAAATCGCCCAGCTGCGCAAGGCGGGCGAAGTGGTGATCCAGAGTTTGCCGGGTCACGACAACGAGCAGGACGAGTTCGAGTGCGATCGCGTACTGGTGCTCGAAGACAGTAACTGGATTCTCAAAACTTTAGGCTAAGTGTGATGTCAAAGAAAAACGTGGCAAAAAACGTGGTTGTCATCGGCACCCAATGGGGTGACGAGGGCAAGGGCAAAATCGTCGACTGGTTGACCGACCATGCGCAAGGCGTGGTGCGCTTCCAGGGCGGCCATAATGCCGGTCATACGCTGGTCATCGGCGGCCAGAAG
Source organism: Pseudomonadota bacterium (assembly GCA_040390195.1). Lineage (GTDB taxonomy): Bacteria > Pseudomonadota > Gammaproteobacteria > Burkholderiales > Burkholderiaceae_D > Telluria_A. Next base: position 183,700 of record JAZJYV010000004.1, read on the forward strand.
ACCGCGCTCCAGCTGATCCCGTCGGGCATCATGCGCCCGGGCGTGGCCTGCTACATCGGCAACGGTGTGGTGGTGTCGGTGCCGGACGTGATGCGTGAAATCGACAAGCTGGCCGCCATCGGCGTCGAAGTCGTGTCGCGCCTGAAGATTTCCGAAGCCTGCCCGGCGATCCTGCCGTACCACGTCGCCATCGATGTGGCGCGCGAAGTGGCGCGCGGCGACGCCAAGATCGGCACCACCGGCAAGGGCATCGGCCCGGCCTATGAAGACAAGGTGGCGCGGCGCGCGATCCGGATCGCCGACATGCTCAACGAAGGCCGTTTCGCCGAGAAGCTCCGGGAGAATCTCGACTACCACAATTTCGTGCTGACCAATTACCTGAAGGCGCCGGCCGTCGAATTCCAGAAGACCTTCGACGATGCGATGGCCCTGGTGCCGCGCCTGAAGCCGATGGTGGGCGACGTCTCCTCGGCCCTGTACGCGGCCCACAAGGCGGGCGGCAACCTGCTGTTCGAAGGCGCGCAAGGTTCGCTGCTCGATGTCGACCATGGCACCTATCCCTTCGTGACCTCGTCGAACTGCGTGGCCGGCAACGCCGCCGCCGGTTCCGGCGTGGGCCCGAACATGCTGCACTACATCATGGGCATCACCAAGGCCTACACCACGCGCGTGGGCTCGGGTCCGTTCCCGTCCGAACTGCCTACCGACGCCGGCGTGGGCCACCACCTGTCCTCGATCGGCCATGAATTCGGTACCGTCACCGGCCGTGCGCGCCGCTGCGGCTGGTTCGATGCCGCCTTGCTGCGCCGCTCGGTGCAGATCAACGGCGTCTCGGGCATGTGCCTGACCAAGCTCGACGTGCTCGACGGCCTCGAGTCGCTCAAGCTGTGCACCGGCTACAAGCTCGACGGACGCGACGTGGATATTTTCCCGGTCGGCGCCGAAGATGCGTCGCGCTGCGTGCCGGTCTACGAGGAAATGCCGGGCTGGAAGGAAAGCACCGTCGGCGCCAAGTCGCTGGCCGAACTGCCAGCCACCGCGCGCGCCTACATCAAGCGCATCGAGGAACTGGTCGGCGTCCCCGTCGACATGGTTTCGACCGGCCCGGATCGGGAAGAGACGATCGTGCTGCGCCATCCATTCGAATAAGACAGAGGAGCTGAAATGACGACCCCACAATCGACCGATAAAGACCTCTGGGTATCCTGGGACGAGTACCACCGCCTGATCGAGCGCCTGGCGCTGAAGGTGTACGAATCGGGCTGGAAATTCGACCAGGTGCTGTGCCTGGCGCGCGGCGGCGTGCGCCCGGGCGACGTGTTCTCGCGCATTTTCGACGTGCCGCTGGCGATCCTGTCGACCAGCTCCTACCGCGAAGAAGCGGGCACCGTGCGCGGCGACCTCGACATTGCCAAGTACATGACCATGACCAAGGGCCCGCTGGCCGGCAAGATCTTGCTGGTCGACGACCTGGCCGACTCGGGCGTCACGCTCGACAAGGTGACCCGCCACCTGAGCGAAAATTTCACCGGCGTGACCGAAGTGAAATCGGCGGTGATCTGGGTCAAGGGCACGTCCTCGATCCGTCCGGACTACTTCCTGGAAGACTTGCCGCACAACCCGTGGATCCACCAGCCGTTCGAAGACTACGACGGCCTGCGCCCGCACCAGTTGTCGGCCTGGATGAAGAAATTCGAGAAATAAGAAACTGCGGCACCGTCGTTTCCGCCCAGGCGGGAATCCATGCTGAGCCTGCACGCCATGGATTCCCGCCTGCGCGCGAACGACGGGCGGCCTACCAGCCGCCGCCCAGCGCGCGGAAGGTACCCACGGCGGCGCGCGCCTGGTCGGCCTGGACGCGTGCCTCCAGGTCGCGTGCCGCCAGCAGCTGCCGATCCTCCCCCAGCACTTCAAACAAGCTCACAGCACCGCCCAGATAGGCCTGCTGCGCCGCGTCGCGCGCCTGCGCTTGCGCCACCACCTGCTGCGATAGATCGGCGCCCTGGGCCTCCAGCCGGGTCAGCGTGACGATCGCATTCTCCACGTCCTCGGTGGCGTGCAGCATGGCGCTGCGATACTGCGCCAGCGCTTCGGCGTTGGCGCCCCTGGCACGCGCAATGTCGGCGTCGATGCGTCCGAAATCAAATAACCGCCAGCCCAGCCCGGCCGACAAGGCGCCCGCATGGCCCAGCAGCGCTGCCAGCGACAGCGTCGGATAGTACTGCGCACTAGCAATGCCGATGCGCGCGCTCGACGCGGCCAGGCGGCGTTCGGCGGCCACGACGTCCGGACGGCGCCGCAACAAATCGGCCGGGCCACCGGCGCTGGCAATGGCCGGCACCACGGTGGCCGGCGCCATGTCCGCCATTTCCTGGGCATAGCTGCCTGGCTGCGCCCCCATCAGCACATCGAGGCGGTTCAACTGGGTCGCCCGTTCAATTTCCAGCGGCGCGATGGCGGCGCGGGTTTGCGCCACCAGCGCCTCGGCCTGGAACGCTTCGCGACTGGCCGCCAGGCCGCCCGCCTGGCGCAGGCGCACCATCTCCAGCAGCTGGCGATCGGTGTCCACTTGCGCCTGCGCCAGCGCGATGCGGCGCTGCGCGGCGCGCACGCGGAAGTAGGCGTCGGCCGCTTCCGCCGCCATGCTCACGCGCACCCCGAGCCGTTCGGCTTCGGCCGCCTGCGCCAGTGCCCCGGCGTTTTCCAAACCCCGTTGCAGGCCCCCGGCCAAGTCCAGCTCCCAGCTGGCACCCACATTGAACGCACTCTGATACCCCTGGCGCTGGCGCGTGGCGCTGGCCGCCACGGCGCCTGCCGGCAGTTGCCGTGCTCCCGCTTCCTGCGCGGCGGCGCGCGCCTGCACGACACGCGCCAGGGCCGCAGCCAGGTCGAGGTTTTGCGCCAGCACGCGCTCGACGATTCGGGTGAGGGCGGGGTCGTGAAAGCCGGTCCACCATGCGTCGAGCGGTGCGGCGGGCAGGGCGTCATTGCGCGCGTCGAGCGCGGCCTGGCCATGGTAGGCCGGCGGCATGTTGCCAGCTACCTGGTGATAATCCGGTCCGCTCGCGCAGCCGGCCAGCAGCAACAGCGCCGCCACTGTGTTTGCCATCTTGATTGGGGTTGTCATCGTCGTCGCTCCGGTCGTTTGAAAAAGTAGCTTGCAAAGTGAAAGTAACGAGTATATAGTTACTTTCAATGTGAAAGCAACTGATTATTTCTTCCCACCTGACAAGGAAACACCATGACCACCAATCTCCCTGCCGACCAGGCCACCGCCATTGCGCTGGCTGCGCCCACCCCGCCAGTTGGCAAGCGTGCGCTGCCAGCCCTGCTGGCGCTCGCCGCCGCGGTGGCGGCCATCTGCTACGCCGGCCACTGGTGGAACACGGCGCGCTTCCTGGAGGCGACCGATGACGCCTACGTGGGTGGCGAGATCACGGTGATCACCGCCAAGGTGCCGGGGCATATCGCGCAAGTGCTGGTGAGCGACAACCAGGCCGTGCATGCCGGCGACGTGCTGGTCCGGCTCGACGACCGCGACTATCGCGCCGCGCTGGCCGGCGCCGAGGGGGCGGTGGCCGCCGCGCGCGCCCAACTGGCCAACCTGGACGCCACGCGTGCTCTGCAGCAGGCGGTGATTGCCCAGGCGCGGGCCGCAATCGGCGCCAGCAATGCCGAAACCGAGCGCGCGCACAACGACCAGCAGCGCTATCAGGACTTGGCGGCGCGCGCGGTGGTGTCGCGGCAGAGCGCGCAGAAGGCCGATGCCGATTACAAGCAAGCGCTGGCGGGCGACCGCAAGTCGCAAGCCCAGCTGCTGGCGGCCGAGCGCGAACTGGATGTGATTGCCACCCGCCGCCAGCAGGGCGATGCGGCGCTGGCGCAAGCGCTGGCCGGACGCGACATCGCCCGCCTGAACCTGGACGACACGGTGCTGCGCGCGCCGCTGGACGGCGTTGTGGGCAACCGGCGCGCGCGCCAGGGGGCGTTTGCGGCCGCCGGCAGCCAGCTGCTGGCGGTGGTCCCGGCGCATGGCCTGTGGGTCGACGCCAATTTCAAGGAAGGCCAGCTGGCGGGCATGCAGGCGGGCCAGCGCGCCACCATCGCCGCCGACGTGATGCCGGGCCACGTGTTCCATGGCACGGTGGCCAGCCTGGCGCCGGCCACGGGGGCGCAGTTCAGCGTGCTGCCGGCTGAGAACGCGACGGGCAATTTCACCAAGATCGTCCAGCGTGTGCCGGTGCGCGTCCTGCTCGACGAGACGGACGCGGCCGTGGCCTTGCTGCGTCCCGGCCTGTCGGTGACGGCGCATATCGACCTGCGCGCCGGCGCGCAGCGGCCATGAGCAGCGCGTGGCAGCCGCCCGAACTGAGCCAGCGGCAAAAAGTGTTCGCCTTCGCCGCGATGTGCGTGGGGATGTTCATCGCGCTGCTCGACATCCAGATCGTCTCCGCTTCGCTGCGCGACATCGGCGGCGGCCTGTCGGCCGGTGCCGATGAAACGGTGTGGGTGCAAACCAGCTACCTGATCGCGGAAATTATCGTCATTCCCATGTCGGGCTGGCTGGCGCGCGTGATGTCCACGCGCTGGCTGTTTGCCGCTTCCGCCGCCGGTTTCACCATCGCCAGCATGCTGTGCGGGGCGGCCTGGAACATCGAAAGCATGATCGCCTTTCGCGCGCTGCAAGGCTTCCTGGGCGGTTCGATGATCCCGCTGGTGTTCAGCACGGCGTTCTATTTTTTCCAGGGCAAGCAGCGCGTGATCGCTGCCGCCACCATCGGCGCGATTGCCTCGCTGGCGCCGACGCTGGGGCCGACCGTGGGCGGCTTCATCACCGACCATGCGTCCTGGCACTGGCTGTTTTTCGTCAACCTGGTGCCCGGCTTGTTCGTGATGGTGGTGGTGCCGCTGCTGGTGCGCATCGACCGCGCCGAACCGGCGCTGCTGCGCAACGCCGACTATCCGGGCATGGTGCTGATGGCCCTGTTCCTCGGCTGCCTGGAGTACACGCTGGAAGAGGGGCCGCGCCTGGGCTGGCTGGGCGACCAGGTGATCCTCGCAACGGCCTGGGTGTCCGCGCTGGCAGGGATTGGCTTCGTCTGGCGCAGCCTGGCCTTCGCCCATCCGATCGTGGACCTGCGCGCCCTGAAAGACCGCAATTTCGCGCTTGGCTGCTGCTTCTCCTTCATCACCGGGATCGGCATCTTCGCCACCATTTACCTGACGCCGCTGTTCCTGGGCCGGGTGCGCGGCTTCAGCGCGCTCGACATTGGCATGGCCGTGTTCTCGACGGGGGTGTTCCAGATCCTGTCGATTCCCCTGTACGCGGTGGTGGCCAACCGGGTCGACCTACGCTGGGTGATGATGTTCGGGCTGGGCTGTTTCGCCGTCTCGATGTGGCATTTCGCGCCCATCACGCACGACTGGGGCAGCGCCCAGTTGATGCTGCCACAAGCGCTGCGCGGAATCGGCCAGCAGTTCGCCGTGGCGCCGGCCGTGACCCTGACCCTGGGGGCGCTCAGCCCGGCGCGCCTGAAGCTCGCTTCGGGCCTGTTCAACACCATGCGCAACCTGGGCGGGGCGATTGGCATTGCGCTGTGCGCCACCATCCTCAACGACCGCAGCAACGCGCATTTCCTGCGCCTGGCCGAGCACTTGAATGGCAGCAACGAGGCCATGAACGAGCTCGTCGCCGGCGCCGCCGGCCGCCTTGGCGCGCAGGGCAGCGACGCGCTGGCTGCGCACTCGGGCGCCCTGAAGCAGCTGTGGACGCTGACCATGCGCGAGGCGCAGACCCAAAGCTTTGGCGATGTGTATATCTGCATCATGGCGGCCTTCATTGCCGCCACCTTGATGGTGCCCTTGATGCGTAAAATCGCACCGCCCAAGGCGCCGTCGGCCGACGCCCATTGAACCGGCGCGACCAACACCCATTACAATAGAAGTTGAACCTGAATCGGAACCGCCATGAAGCCCACGCAATTTTCTGAAATGCCTTGTCCGGTGGCGCGCAGCCTCGGACGGGTTGGCGACAGCTGGAGCATGCTGATCATGCGTGACGCCTTCCACGGCCTGACGCGCTTCGATGAGTTCGAAAAAAGCTTGCACATCGCACCCAACATCCTGACCCGGCGCCTGGCCGACCTGGTCGAGAACGGCATGCTGGAACGGCGCCAGTACCAGCAGCGCCCGCCGCGCTACGAATACCTGCTGACCCCGGCGGGCCGCTCGTTTCGTCCCGTGCTGCTGGCCCTGATTGCCTGGGGCAACGAGAATTTTGCGCCGGAAGGGGTCAGCTTGCAGGTGGTCGACCGCGAAACGGGCCTGGCCGCGGCGCCGGTCCCGGTCGACGCCAACAGCGGCCTGCCGCTCAGCGACGAGCGCTTCATGCTCGCGCCCGGCCCCATGGCCAGCGAGACCATGCGGGCGCGGCTGGACGCGGGCGAACGGCGCGCCAGGGCACGCCTGGGCCTGGGCTAGACAAATTGCCCGTTGGCATGAAGGTCGGGTTATCATTTCGGAATGACCCAGACCTTCATCCAGACCTTCATCCTGTTGATCCTCGTCACCGATCCGTTCGGCAACGTGCCCCTGTTCGTCAGCGCCATGTCGCGCGTGGCGCCCAAGCGGCGCTGGAAGGTGGTGGTGCGCGAATGCGCGATCGCCTACGGGGTGCTGCTGCTGTTCATGTTTTTCGGCCGCCACCTGCTGAGCGCCATGCAGCTGTCGGAAATTTCCCTGCGCATCGGCGGCAGCGTGATCCTGTTCCTGATCGCGCTGCGCATGGTGTTTCCGCAGCCGGGCGGGCCGTTCGGCGCGACGGGCGAGGGCGGCGAACCGTTCATCGTGCCGCTCGCCATTCCCGCCATTGCGGGTCCGTCGGCGCTGGCCACGGTGCTGCTGTTCTCCTCGGATAGCACGGGCGAGGTGATGGTCCATGTGGGCGCCCTGAGCGCCGTGGCGGCGGTCTGGCTGGGCGTATTCCTCAGCGCCGAGCGCCTGCAGAACGCGCTCGGCCCGCAAGTGATGACGGCCTTCGAACGCCTGATGGGCCTGATCCTGACCGCCATGTCGGTTGAGATGCTGCTGGCCGGCCTGCGCGCCTTTCTCAAATCGATCTGAACCATCGCGGCGCGCCACACTCCAACTGGAGTTGGGCGCCACGGAAAAGCCGTTAAGTGAAGCCGTCGTTCCTGCCTGCGCGGGAACGATGGCCTGGACGTTCGAGCTTAGTGTATCGGCATTCACGCCACGTGGCGCCGTTTCCAGCTGGAGGCGTCGATGGCAATCCTGATCTTGCTATTGCTTGCGCTGTGCCTGGGCGGCTGCGAACCTGCCGCTTCACAACCACCGCCCGGGGAAGGCGCGGCGCCGCCGCCCGTGTCAGTCGCGCCCGTCACCCGCCAGCGCGTCCAAGAATTCGACGAATACAGTGCCCGCCTCGAAGCGGTCGAGCTGGTCGAGGTGCGCGCCCGCGTTTCCGGCACGCTGGAGCAGGTGCATTTTCGCGACGGTCAGCTGGTGCGCAAGGGCGAGCGCCTGTTCACGCTCGATCCCCGTCCCTTCGCCGCCGAGGTGGCGCGCGCGGACGCGAACCTGGCCTCGGCGCGCACCGCGGCCGGCCTGGCGCGCAGCGTACTGGCGCGCGGCGAAGTGCTGTTGCCGATGCGCGCCGTCTCCCAGCAAGAGGTCGACCAGCTGGCCGCGGCGCTGCACAGCGCCAACAGTGCCGTTGCAGCGTCCCAGGCGGCGCTTGAGACGGCGCGCCTGAACCTGGGCTACACCCGCATCGCCGCGCCCATTGCGGGGCGCGTCTCGCGTAGCGCCGTCACGGCCGGCAATCTGGTCAACGCGAACGACGTGGTGCTCACCAGCATCGTCTCGACCGGGCGCATTTACGCCTATCTCGACGCCAGTGAAACGAGCTACCTCAAGTACGGGCGGGCCGTGGCGGCCGGCGCCGGCGCGCCGCCGGTGCGCATGGGCCTGTCCGACGAGACGGGCTTTCCCCATGAAGGGCGGATGGACTTCGTTGACAACCGTCTCAATCCGGCCACCGGCAGCATGCACATCCGCGCCGTGTTCGACAACGCCAATAGCCAGTTCACGCCCGGCTTGTCGGCCCGGGTGCGCCTGAGCGGCGGCGCGCCCTACGAGGCCACGGTGGTGCCCGACCGCGCGATTGCCACCGACCAGACCCGCAAGGTGGTGCTGGTGGTCGGCGCCGGCAACAAGGTCGAGTCGCGCCAGGTGCAGACCTTTGCCCTGATTGACGGCATGCGCGTGGTCAGCGGCGTGCGCCCGGGCGAGCGCATCGTCGTCGACGGCTTGCAGCGCGCCTTCCCCGGCGCGTCCGTCACGCCGCAGCTGCTCAAGGTCGACGCGCGCGGCATGCCGCAAGACGCGGGCAAAGGCTAGGGCGGCGATGGACATTGCGCGAAGATTCATCGACCGCCCGCGCTTTGCGACGGTGCTCTCGATCTTCATTTTCGTCGTCGGCGCGCTGGCCATCCTGGTGCTGCCCGTGTCCGAATATCCGGACGTGGCGCCACCGCAAATCGTCGTGCGCGCCCAGTTCCCGGGCGCCAATCCGCGCGTGATCGCCGACACCGTGGCCACGCCGCTGGAGGAACAGATCAGCGGCATCGACCGCTTGCAGTATTTCGAGAGTCAGGCCACGGGCGACGGCGTGATGAGCCTGACGGTGACCTTCCGCATTGGCACCGACCCCGAGGTGGCGGAAACGGCGGTGCAGAACCGCATCAACCGCGCCTTGCCGCGCCTGCCCGAGATCGTGCGCCAGATCGGCGTGACGACGGAAAAGCAAACCTCCAACCTGACCATGGTGGTGCACCTGCTCAGCCCCGACAACAGCCGCGACGCGCTCTACCTGCGCAACTATGGACAGTTGCAGGTGCGCGACGCCCTGCTGCGCATACCCGGCATGGGCAATGTGCTGCTGTTCGGCGCGGGCGACTACGCCATGCGCATCTGGCTCAACCCGCAACGGCTGGCCGCGCGCGGCATGACGGCCAACGAGGTGGTGGCGGCCGTGCGCGAGCAGAATGCGCAAGTGGCGGCGGGCGTGGTGGGCGCGCCGCCGGCCCCGGCCGGCAGCGAGTTCCAGCTCCCGATCAACACCCGCGGGCGCCTCTCGTCGGTCGACGAGTTCGCCGACATCATCGTGCGGGCCGACCCGGCCACCGGCGCCGTGCTGCGCATCAGGGACGTGGGCCGGGTGGAAATGAGCGCCAACACCTACGCCCTGCGCAGCCTGCTCAACAACAAGGAGGCGGCGGCGATCGCCATCTTCCAGGCGCCAGGCAGCAACGCGCTGGCCCTGGCGCGCGAGGTGCGCGCCGTGATGGAGCGGGTTCAGCGCGACTTCCCGCCCGGCATGACCTACAGCATCGTGTACGACCCCACGCGCTTCGTCCAGACCTCGATCGAGAAAGTGGTGGCCACCCTGATCGAGGCGGTGTTGCTGGTGGTGCTGGTGGTGATTCTGTTCCTGCAAACCTGGCGCGCCTCGATCATTCCCCTGCTGGCCGTGCCGGTCTCGATTGTCGGCACCTTTGCCGTGCTGCTGGCGCTGGGCTTTTCGATCAACACGCTGACCCTGTTCGGGCTGGTGCTGGCGATCGGCATCGTGGTCGACGACGCCATCGTGGTGGTGGAAAACGTCGAGCGCAATATCGACAACGGGCTGACCCCGCGCAACGCCACCGTCAAGGCCATGCAGGAAGTGAGCGGGCCGATCGTCGCCATCGCGCTGGTGCTGTGCGCCGTGTTCGTGCCGCTGTCCTTCGTGCCGGGCCTGTCGGGCCAGTTCTACCGCCAGTTCGCCGTCACCATCGCCATCTCCACCGTGATCTCGGCCTTCAATTCGCTGACCTTGTCGCCGTCGCTGGCGGCGATCCTGCTGCGCCCGCACGACGCCCCGCGCGACCGGCTCACGCGCGCCATCGACCGGGTGCTGGGGCCGGCGTTCGAGCGCTTCAATCGCTTCTTTCACCGCAGCAGCACAGCCTACGAACGGGGTGTCGGCCACCTGCTGGGGCGAAAGCTGGCCGCCATGGCCGTGTACTTGCTGCTGCTGGTGGTGACGGGTTTCCTGTTCGCGCGCGCGCCGTCGGGCTTCGTGCCCGCGCCCGACAAGCAATACCTGGTGGGCATTGCCCAGCTGCCGGCGGGGGCCTCGCTTGACCGCACCGATGCCGTGATCCGCCGCATGAGCGCGATCGCCCTGAAAGTGCCCGGCATTGTCGACTCGGTGGCCTTTCCCGGCTTGTCGATCGCGGGATTTTCGGCCGCCTCGAACGAGGGTATCGTGTTCTTTGGCCTGGCGCCGTTCGAGAAGCGCACCACGGCCGAATTGAGCAAAAACGCGATCCTGGGACGGGTCAACGGCGCCATCCAGCAAATCCAGGGCGCGCGCATGTTCGTCGTGCCGCCGCCGGCGGTGGAGGGGGTGGGCAGCGTGGGCGGCTTCAAGCTGCAGGTGCAGGACCGCAACGGCCTGGGCGAGCAAGCCCTGTACGGGGCCGTGTGGGGCACGCTGGGGCGCATCTACCGCAATCCCCATTCGGCCATCGGCACGCCGTACTCGACCTACGACATCAACGTGCCGCAACTGTATGCCGACATCGACCGCACCCGCGCCAAGCAGATGGGCGTGGCGCTGGGCGACATTTACGATGCCTTGCAGATCAACCTCGGTTCCCTTTATGTGAACGACTTTTCGCGTTTCGGCAAAACCTACCAGGTGATCGTGCAGGCGGACGCGCCGTTCCGGGCCGACGCCGCCTCGATCACCCAGATCAAGACGCGCAACGGCAATGGCGACATGGTGCCGCTGGGTGCGCTGATGAAGGTCGATGCCACCTTCGGACCGACCCGGGTCACGCGCTACAACGGCATCCCCTCGGCCGACATCAACGGCGCGGCCAGCCCCGGCTTCTCGAGCGGGCAGGCGGAAGCGGAAATGGAGCGGCTGCTGGCGGCCCTGCCGCGCGGCATGGGCTACGAGTGGACCGAACTGAGCTATCAAGACCGGCTCACGCGCGACGTGGCGCTGCCCGGCAGCAGCGTGCGCATCCCCACCCTGGCGGCGGTGCTGGTGCTGTCGCTGCTGCTGGTGATCCTGGTGCTGGCGGCCCAGTACGAAAGCTGGTCGCTGCCGCTGGCCATCGTCATGATCGTGCCCATGTGCATCCTGTCGGCCCTGTTCGGCGTGTGGCTGTCGAGCCTGCCGCCCTTCCGCCAGCCGGGCGACCTGAACATTTTCACCCAGGTGGCGCTGGTCGTGCTGGTGGGGCTCGCCTGCAAGAACGCCATCCTGATCGTGGAATTTGCCAAGGACAAGGAGCGGGAAGGCAGGGAGACGGTGGCCGCCGCCGTGGAAGCGTGCCGCCTGCGGCTGCGCCCCATCCTGATGACGTCGATTGCGTTTTGCGCCGGCGTGATCCCCCTGATCATCAGCAGCGGGGCGGGCAGCGAAATGCGGCGCGCCATGGGCATCGCCGTGTTTTCCGGCATGCTGGGCGTGACCTCCTTCGGCATCTTCCTCACCCCCGTGTTCTATGTGCTGCTGCGCCGGCTCACGGCGCGCCGCCGCGCACAGGTCGAGCAGCTGCGTGCCGAGGTTGACGCGGCGGCCCATCCCTACCATCCGGGCGAGACGCCCGCCGCCGACGCGGGGCCGCCATGACGCGCGCGCTGGCCCTGCTGATGGTGGCGCTGCTGGCCTGCGCCTGCGCCCGCGTGGCGCCGCCCGCGCTGTACCGGCCGCCGCTGGCGGCCGACTTCAGCAATGCGCCCGCCACCGAGCAGGAACCGGTGGCCCAGTTCTGGCGCCGCTTCCAGGACCCGGAACTGGACGCGCTGGTGGCGCGCGCGCTGGCCGCCAATGCCGATGTGCGCATCGCGGCGGCCAGCCTGGCCGAGGCGCGCGCGCTGGCCCGCTTTGCCGACGCCCGGGCCGCGCCGACGGTGGGCCTGGCGCTGGCGGCCGCGCGGGTGCGCGGGCCCGACAGTGAAAACGTGGCGCGCACCGGCAGCGCCATCGGGGTGGACCTGGACATGCGCTGGGAAGCCGACCTGTTCGGCGCCATCCGGGGCGAGCGGCATGCCGCCGCGGCCGAGGCGCTGGCCGCCGCCGCCCAATGGCGCGGAGTGCAGGTCAGCGTGGCGGCCGAAGTCGCGCGCAATTATTTCGAGCTGCGGGGCCAGCAGGAGCAGTTGCGGGTGGCGGTGGCCGCGCTCGACACCCAGCGCGCGGCGCTGTCGCTGGTCGACGCGCGCCTGCAGGCCGGGCGCGGCAACGCCTTCGACAGCGAACGGGCCAGAGCGCTGGTGCTGAGCACCGAGGCGAGCGTGCCGGCGCTGGAGGCGACGCTGGCGCGCAGCCGCTACCGGCTGGCGGTCTTGTGCGGCCAGCTCCCGGCCGCGCTCGATGCCCAGCTGGCGGCGGCGCGACCGCTGCCCGGCCTGGCGCCGTCCGCGCTGGACGCGATCGGTTCGCCCGCCTCGTTGCTGCGGCGCCGTCCCGACGTGGCGGCGGCCGAGCAGCAGCTTGCCGCCGCCGCCGAGCGGGCCGGGGTGGCGCGCAGCGCGCTGTTCCCGCAACTGAGCCTGGGCGGCGTGATCGGCCTGAACGCGGGCAGCGTCGGCCATCTGGGCGACGCCAATGCCTACGCCTACAACCTGGGCGCCCAGTTGCTGTGGTCGCTGCTCGACTTCGGGCGTATCCGGGCCCAGATCGCGGCGGCATCGGCGCGCGGCGACGCCGCCGCCGCCCAGTACGAAAAAGTGGTGCTGGGCGCGCTGGAAGAAACCGAAGGCGCGCTGGCCAGCTACACCCGCAACCAGCGCCAGTCGGCCAGCCTGTACGGCGCTGCCCAGTCGGCCGGGCGCGCGGCGGAGCTGGCCCGCGCCCGCTTTGGCGCCGGCAGCAGCGACTTCCTGGCCGTGCTCGACGCCGAACGGGAGTCGCTGGCCGCGCGCGACCGCCTGGCGCAGGCCAACACCGTGGGCGCGACGTCGCTGGTGGCGGTCTACAAGGCCCTGGCCGGGGGCTGGAAGGAGGACGCGCCATGAGCCGCAAGACACCAATTGAGCGCTACCGGAACATCGGCATCAGCGCCCACATCGACGCCGGCAAGACCACGCTCACCGAGCGCATCCTGTTCTACACGGGCGTGAGCCACAAGATGGGCGAGGTGCACGAAGGCGCCGCCGCGATGGACTGGATGGAGCAGGAGCAGGAGCGCGGCATCACCATCACGGCCGCCGCCACCACCTGCTTCTGGTCGGGCATGACGCACACCTACCCGATCCACCGCATCAACATCATCGACACGCCCGGCCACGTCGATTTCACGATCGAGGTGGAGCGCTCGATGCGCGTGCTCGACGGCGTTTGCATGCTGTACGATGCCGTCGGCGCGGTGCAGCCGCAGTCGGAAACGGTGTGGCGCCAGGCCGATAAATATGGCGTGCCGCGGCTGGCCTTCGTCAACAAGATGGACCGCGTGGGCGCCGATTTCTGGCGCGTGCACCAGCAGATCCGCACTCGCCTGAAGGGCAACCCGGTGCCGCTGCAAATTCCCTACGGCGTCGAAGACAGCTTTCACGGCGTGATCGACCTGGTCAAGATGAAGGCCATCGTCTGGGACGATGCCAGCGTGGGCGTGAAATACGAGTTCCGCGACATTCCCCCCGAGCTGCAGCAGAGCGCGCGCGAATGGCGGGACCGCATGCTGGAGGCGGCGGCCGAGGCCAGCGACGCGCTGCTGCAGAAATACCTGGACGGCACGCCGCTGTCCGAAGCCGAGGTCAAGGCGGCGCTGCGCGCGCGCACGCTGACCGGCGAGATCGTGCCGATGCTGTGCGGCAGCGCCTTCAAGAACCGCGGCGTGCAAGCCCTGCTCGACGCCGTGATCGACTACCTGCCGGCGCCGAGCGACATTGCGCCGGTGCGCGGGCACGCCGTCAACGGCGACGAGCCGCTGCGCCGCCCCAGCGACGACGAGCCGTTCGCCGCGCTCGCCTTCAAGGTCGCCACTGACGCCTTCGTGGGCCACCTGTGCTATTTCCGCGTCTATTCCGGCATGCTCAGTTCGGGCGACACGGTGCTCATCACGCGCACCAGCAAGAAGGACAGGGTGGGGCGACTGCTGCAGATGCACGCCAACCACCGCACCGAGATCGACACCGTGTGCGCCGGCGACATCGCGGCGGCGGTCGGCCTGAAAGACGCCAGCACGGGCGACACGCTGTGCGATCCGCAGCACCCGATCGAGCTCGAAAGGATGGTGTTTCCGGAGCCGGTGATCGCCCAGGCGATCGAGCCGAAGACGCACGCCGACCAGGAGAAGATGGGGGTGGCGCTGGCCCGGCTGGCGCAGGAGGATCCGTCGTTCCGGGTCGCCACCGACAGCGAGTCGGGGCAGACCATCATTTCCGGCATGGGTGAATTGCATCTGGAGGTACTGGTCGAGCGCATGCGGCGCGAATTCGGGGTGGCCGCCACGGCGGGCAAGCCGCAGGTGGCGTTCCGCGAAACCATCCGCGGCGTCTGCGAGTCGGTCGAGGGCAAGTTCATCAAGCAGACCGGGGGGCATGGGCAGTATGGGCATGTGGTGCTGAAGGTCGAGCCGCAGGCGCGCGGACAGGGCTTCGTGTTTGTCGACGCGATCAAGGGGGCCAGCGTGCCGCGCGAATTCATACCGGCGGTCGAGCAGGGCGTGCGCGACGTGCTCGCCAACGGCGTGCTGGCCGGCTACCCGGTGGTGGACGTGAAGGCGACGCTGCTGTTTGGCTCCTCGCACGCGGTCGATTCGAGCGAGAACGCCTACCGGGTGGCGGCGGCGAGCGCGTTTCGCGACGGCTGCCGCCAGGCCGGCGCGGTGCTGCTTGAACCGATGATGTCGGTCGAGGTCGAGACGCCGGAAGAGCGCATGGGCGACTTGATGGGCGACCTGGCCGCGCGCCGCGGCCTGATTCACGGCAGCGACGACCTGCCCGGAGGCGGCGGCAAGGTGATCCGGGCCGAGGTGCCGCTCAACGAGATGTTCGGCTACGCCACCACCTTGCGCTCGCTGACGCAGGGGCGGGCCACGTTTTCGATGGAATTCATGCGCTATGCGGAAGCCCCGCGCGAGCTGGTGCAGGCGGTGGCGCACACGCACAAGTGAGGCGGCGCGCGAGAGGGGCGGGCTGACACCCCGGTTGAGACGGCGCCTGATAAGCGGGGTCAGACCCCCAACTGAAAAACCGGGGTCCGACCCCTCGGTCCGGGTTCGCCTCGTGAAAGGGGTCAGACCCCGGTTCTTCCGTTGGGGGTCTGACCCCGGTTGAGTTTGCGCCTGATAAGCCCTCGGTCCACCCTGCCTTAGCTGGTGATCACATTGTCGGTGCCTGGCGCGCCGAAGGCTTGAAGCTTGAGCACGTGCAGCTGGTCGCGCACTTGCGCCGCTTTCTCGAATTCGAGGTTGCGCGCGTGGTCGAGCATGAGCTTTTCCAGGCGTTTGATCTCCTTGCTGATCTGCTTCTCGCTCATCGCCTCGACCTTGGCCGTTTCCTTCTCGGCATCGAGGAATTCGCGTGCCTGCTGCGGGCTGTACACGCCGTCGATCAGCTCCTTGATCTGCTTGCGGATGCCCACCGGCGTGATGCCGTTTGCAATGTTGAACGCCATCTGCTTGGTGCGCCGCCGCTCGGTCTCGTCGATCGCCTTGCGCATCGAATCGGTGATGCGGTCGCCATACAGAATCGCCATGCCGTTCAGGTTGCGCGCGGCGCGCCCGATGGTCTGGATCAGGCTGCGCTCGGACCGCAGGAAGCCTTCCTTGTCGGCGTCGAGCACGGCCACCAGCGACACTTCCGGCAAATCGAGGCCCTCGCGCAGCAAATTGATCCCCACCAGCACGTGGAAGGTGCCAAGCCGCAGGTCGCGCAGGATTTCGACCCGCTCGACCGTCTCGATGTCGCTGTGCAGGTAGCGCACCTTGATGCCGTGCTCGCTCAGGTATTCGGTCAGCTGCTCGGCCATGCGCTTGGTCAGCGTGGTCACCAGCACGCGCTCGTCCTTGGCCACGCGCTGGAAGATCTCGCCCATCAAGTCGTCGACCTGGGTCATGGCCGGCTTGACCACGATCTGCGGATCGACCAGGCCGGTCGGGCGCACCACCTGTTCGACGATGTTGTCGGCGTGGGTGCGTTCGTATTCGGCCGGGGTGGCCGAGACGAACACGGTCTGGCGCAGCTTGGCCTCGAATTCCTCGAATTTGAGGGGACGGTTGTCGAGCGCGGATGGCAGCCGGAAGCCGTAGTCGACCAGGTTGGTCTTGCGCGATCGGTCGCCGTTGTACATCGCGTTGAGCTGGCCAACAAGCACGTGCGACTCGTCAAGGAACATGATGGCGTCCTTGGGCAGGTAGTCGACCAGGGTCGGCGGCGGCTCGCCCGGGCCGGCGCCCGACAGGTGGCGCGAGTAGTTCTCGATGCCCTTGGTGAAGCCGATTTCAGCCATCATCTCCAGGTCAAAGCGGGTGCGCTGCTCGAGCCGCTGCTCCTCGACCAGCTTGTTCTCCTTGCGGAAAAATTCGAGCCGCTCGCGCAATTCGACCTTGATCGTTTCGATCGCGCGCAGCACCGTCGAGCGCGGCGTGACGTAGTGCGAGCCGGGGTAGACGGTGAAACGGGGGATCTTCTGGCGCACGCGTCCTGTGAGCGGGTCGAACAGCTGCAGCGACTCGACCACGTCGTCGAACATCTCGACCCGGATCGCCAGCTCTGCGTGCTCGGCCGGAAAGATGTCGATGGTGTCGCCGCGCACGCGGAAGGTGCCGCGCCCGAAATCGACTTCATTGCGCGTGTACTGCATCTGGATCAGGCGCGCGATCACGTCGCGCTGGGCCAGCCGGTCCTTCTGGCGCAGCGTCAGGATCATCTGGTGGTATTCGCTGGGGTTGCCAATACCGTAGATCGCCGAGACGGTCGCCACGATGATCACGTCGCGCCGCTCCATGAGCGACTTGGTGCAGGACAGGCGCATCTGCTCGATGTGCTCGTTGATCGACGAGTCCTTCTCGATGAACAGGTCGCGCTGGGGCACGTACGCTTCGGGCTGGTAGTAATCGTAGTAGCTGACGAAGTACTCGACCGCGTTCTCGGGGAAAAATTCGCGGAACTCCGAATACAGCTGGGCCGCCAGCGTCTTGTTCGGTGCGAACACGATGGCGGGGCGCCCGGCTTGGGCGATCACGTTGGCCATCGTGTAGGTCTTGCCCGAGCCGGTCACGCCGAGCAGGGTCTGGAACGACAGGCCATCGTTGATGCCTTCGATCAGGCCGGCAATCGCGGTCGGCTGGTCGCCGGCCGGAGCGAAGGGCTGGTGCAGTTTGAACGGTGAATCGGGATAGCTGACCACGGTCGGCGCCGGGTCGCTCGGAAGGGATAAATCAGCCATACAATCAGACCTTTGTTAAAATAGATGCCCGCTTGCGGCCCGTGTTTATTGGGTCGCTGTCTATACAACCGCCCCGACATTGAAGTTTACCACGATGACCTCACCAGCTTCCGCCAGTATCTTTTCCGCCATCGACATGGCCCCGCGCGACCCGATCCTGGGTATCACCGAGGCGTTCAATGCCGACACCAATCCCGCCAAGATCAACCTTGGCGTGGGGGTCTATTATGACGACAACGGCAAAGTGCCGCTGCTCGACTGCGTACGCCAGGCCGAGGCGATCCTGATGGAGACGCCGGCCCCGCGCACCTACCTGCCGATCGAAGGCCTGGCGGCGTACGACAAGGCGGTGCAGGAGCTCGTGTTTGGCGCCGACAGCCCGATCATCGCGGAAAAGCGCGCAATCACGGTGCAGGCCATTGGCGGCACCGGCGCGCTGAAGATCGGCGCCGACTTCCTGCAGCGCTTCGTGCCCGGTTCGCAAGTCTACATCAGCGACCCGAGCTGGGAAAACCACCGTGCGCTGTTCGAAAGCGCCGGTTTCGTGGTCAACAATTACGCCTACTACGACGCGCAAACCCATGGCGTTGACTTCGACGCCATGCTGGGCGCCCTCAAGGCCATGCCGCGCGCCTCGATCGTGCTGCTGCACGCCTGCTGCCACAACCCGACCGGCGCCGATTTGAGCAGCGCCCAGTGGGACCAGGTGATCGCGGCCGTGGTTGACGGCGGCCTGATTCCCTTCCTCGACATGGCCTACCAGGGCTTTGGCGCGGGCATCGACGAAGACGGCGCCGTGGTGCGCCGCTTTGCCGCCGCCGGCGGTCCGCTGCTGGTGTCGAACTCGTTCTCGAAGTCGTTCTCGTTGTACGGCGAGCGCGTGGGCGCGCTCAGCGTGGCGGGCGCCAGCACCGAAGAGGCGGCGCGCCTGCTATCCCAGCTCAAGCGCGTGGTGCGCACCAACTACTCGAACCCGCCGGTCCACGGCGGCAAGGTGGTGGCCGCCGTGCTGACCACGCCGGCGCTGCGCCAGCTGTGGGAACAGGAGCTGGCCGGTATGCGCGTGCGCATCAAGGAAATGCGCGAAGCCTTCGTCGCCAGGCTCAAGGAAAAGGCGCCAGGCCGCGATTTCGCCTTCGTGCGCCAGCAGGTGGGCATGTTCTCGTATTCGGGTTTGACGAAAGAACAAGTCGGCCTGCTGCGCGACAAATCGATCTATGCAGTCGACACTGGACGCATCTGCGTGGCGGCCTTGAACTCGAAAAATATTGATCTCGTCATTGACGCCATCGCCAAAGTCCTCTAAACTCTTGCTTCTTCGGATGGACGCAAGTTGATCCGAAAGGCAACAAGTGGTCGATGTGTGCGGCAGTCGGAGTCTTGACAGTGCAGCGCCCAGCGCCCATAATGTTGCCTCTTTTCCCTGATAGCTCAGTTGGTAGAGCGACGGACTGTTAATCCGCAGGTCCCTGGTTCGAGTCCAGGTCGGGGAGCCAGAACAAGCAAAAATGCCACGTGGAAGCGTGGCATTTTTCATTTCCAGGCCAAATCTGCGGTGCGCAGCGCTATTTGAGCTGGAGCACCTGCATCGTCGACGAGCCGAGCACCCGCCGGATTTTTGCACGGTCATATTGCGCCTGGCTGGCGGCAGCGACCGAGCCTTCGATCTGCCTGGCGATCGCGTCGCCCTTTTCCAAAGCCCCGTCCAGCGCCGCCCAGTTCTTGTAGGTGACCACCAGCAGCAAGTCCGGTTCGTCCGCACCGCGCGGTTCGATCCCGAGCACTTCATAGCTGACGATGTAGCCGGCTTTCTTGGCCGCTTCCTGCTCCTTTTTCCATACCGTATCGAGCCAGCGCAGGTAATCGTCGAACTTGCCGTCGACCGTGCGGATCCGGGCGACGTTGACGACGGCGCCTTCCGTATAGGCATGGTCATCGGCGAACGCTGCCGCGCTCGAGCAGGCGAGCGTCGCGAACACCGCAAGGGCGGCGAATTGGTCTTTGATGGGCATTGGAATCCTCCTTGAAGAAAGTGTCTGCCAACGCTACGCCCGGGCATGGCGACGCACAAGGGACAAGCCGACCATTTGTCAGCCAAAAATGTCATGGTTGTATCGACGCCAAAATAACTAGTGTCCCTAGTCATTTTGGATTATTGCGCAGCCAATTGACATGGATATACTTGACTAATATCAATCTGGAGGTCGACATGAAGCGCTTGTCCGAGTCTTTGATCCTGACTGCCGCGTTCATGTTGGGAAGCTGCGCCCATGCGGCCAGCGAGCTGTCGCCGCGCATCGCCCAAATTGCCACCGAACGCTGCGATGCTTGCCATGGAGGCAATGGCCAGGGCACGAATGCGATGTTCCCCAAATTGGCGGGGCAAAATGCCGACTACCTGACCGACCAGATTTCCAAATTCAAGAGCGGCCTTCGCCACAGCTTCGTGATGCGGTTTCAATTGGTCGACCTGAGCGACACCGATGTTGCGGCCCTGGCCGGGCACTACAATGGCACCACGCTGCGTGCGGTCGCCGCAAGCGATTCGGCCCAGTATGAGGCGGGCCGTGCGATTTACGCAAAAGGCGTGGCCACTTCCCGGGTCGCGGCCTGCGCAAGCTGCCACGGCCCGAACGCCCGCGGCGGGCAAGGCATGCCGCGCCTTGCCGGCCAACACGCCGACTACATCGCCGACCAACTCATTCGCTTTGCCGATGGCTCACGCGAAAAAGGGCAGACTTTGACCCATCCGGTCGCGTCGAGGCTTTCCGACAGCGAGATCGAGTCGGTCAGCTATTTCCTTTCGACGCTCAACTAAGGGCGGCGGACAAGCTACCACTGCTTGAACAGGTGCGCATTGCTCGCGCTGACGGGCAGCGCTTCCGTGCGCCGTTTGAGGTGCAGGCTCAGTGCGCCGGCAATGCCGCGGCTGATGCTGCGCACGGCCTTGATATTGACGACGAAGCCGCGGTGGACCTGCCAGAATATGCCGGGATCGAGGCGCGCCAGCATTTCCTTGAGCGGGGTACTGATCAACGATTCCGAGTCGGCCGTCACCACCGCCACATATTTATGGTCGGCGCGCAAATAGCAGATGTCGTCAACGGCAATGAGCTGAAGTTCGCGTCCCTGCTGCACGGTCAGCCAGCGCAGCGGCGCCTCGGCCGATTCCTGATGCCGGTCGGCCGCCAGGTGCGGCGGTTCGACACTGGTCTGCTCCAGGCGCGCCTTTACCCGTTGCACGGCGCGCGCCAGCCGGGCCGGATCGAGCGGCTTGACCAGGTAATCGACGGCGCCCTCGGTGAAGGCGCGCACGGCGAAGTGCTCGAAGGCCGTCACAAAGACGATGTGCGCGCCGGGACCGGCCAGCCGTGCCAGTTCCAGGCCGTCCAGGCCGGGCAGCTGCACGTCGAGAAACAGCACCTGCGGGTGCTCGCGTTCGATGATGCGCAGCGCGCCATAGCCATCGGACGCAGTCGCACACACCTCGAGTTCTGGCCACAACTGGGACAGTTCGCTTCGCAAATTGTCCGCTAGCATGGGCTCGTCTTCAGCAATCAATGCACGAATCGTCACGGCACAGCCCCCGATGTCGCCTTGAATGTTCCAAGTTAGTTCAAATTGCCTGAATGTCAACCAGGCCGGGCAGCGCCTCAGCCCGTGCTGGGCCGCCAGGCCGTGTCCTTGAATTCGACGATGTAGGCGTGGGCGTGGGCGCCGCCCACGTTTTCCGTCGTATGCCACTCTGCTGGGCTGGCGAAGATGGCGCCGGCTGGCGCCTCCTTCAGCAAGACCGTGCCATCCTCGAGCGTGAGGCGGACTTTGGCGTCGCTCAATTGCATCGTCACATGCGCGGGATGGTAGTGGCGGCCCTGGCCGCAGATGCCCAGTCCCGGCTTCGACACATATTCGAGCACCCGGATCTTGTCGTTTTCGAAGACCACCTTGTAGGTGCGTGGACTGACTTTGGCGGCATCCTGCGCCGCCACCGGCGCCGCTGCCGCTGCGCCGAGCCCGGCCAGGATCTGCAAGATCCGGCGCCGGTCCGCGCCGCCTGCGGTTTCAGCCTGGGGCTGTTCTGTCACCTGGGTTTTTTTCATTGTTTTTCTCCTGGCTTCGCTGCCGCCTCGCTGTTGAGGCAATGATATGATAATCCTAATTTACGACGCTTTGTGCACCATTGCGGCACCTCACGTGTTCCACTCGGCCGTCAGCGTCACCACGGTACCGCCATCCTTCGCCGCGCCGCGCGTCACGCTGCCGGTGCCGGCGAAAAAGGCGCAAAAGGACTTTTCGTGGAGCAGCAGCGCGGCAGGCACGGTGCTGCCCGGCCTCGCCAATGGGCAATTGTCCGCGACCGTGAGGAAAAACCGCCGGCCCTCGGTATGCAGGCGTATCTGCAGAGCGAGGCGCTCAGCGCTAAGCGAGACGGCCCGCTGCAAGGCATCATCAACGAGCGGCAGCAGCGCCATGGGTGGAAAATGCACATCGACCATGCGCGCATTGACATCGGCGATCCATTCCAGGCCCTCGCGAAAATCGTCGGCATGCAGGCGCACATAGGCCGCCGCCAAGGCCAGTTCGTCGCCCAGCGTCGAATCGGTGCCATGCAGCTGGGGCAGCGCCGCGCGCAGGTAGGCGATCAAGTCCTCCAGGCACTGCTCGGCACGGCCAGTGTCGCGCCGGTACAGCGCTTCGATCTTGCTGATCATCCCGACCAGGAAGCTGGGCTCGATTCTTGATTTCATCACGTTGAGCTGAGACTCCAGCAGCTGGCGCTCGCCGTCCATGCGCTCGAGCCTGGCATCCCACATCTGCGCCGCAACTTCCTGTTCGCGCTCCCATCCGGCGAAGTAGGCCGCTGACAGGGCGCCGACGGCCAGCGAGGTCCACACAATGTGGATGAACAGGCCGCGAAAATCGGTGATGTTGGGGTTAAACCCGAGTGCGCCGAGACCGATCGAGAATTGCACGCTCACCGCGCTGGCGGCGAGGGCGGTCAAGACCACCGTTCCTGCCATGCGCCACGGGCGCTGCTTTCCCGGCCCAGCATGCAGTTCGGCCGCGCTAATGGCAAGTATGAGGAAGAAGGTGACGAACAGGGAATTGACGACCACGCCGACGCCGCTCAACAAGGTCGAGATCGGCACATTGGTGTCGAGATCGAGGGGCAGTTTTCGGAATTCGTCCATGATGGCGGTTCCGAATGCAATGACGAGGATATGCGGAACCCGTTCCCGCATGCGCCGGCGCAGTTGAGCTCGCTTCATTTGGCCTTTCTTCCGATGTTGGTCCTAGTGGTCTACCTGCCCCAGTCCATCTGCGGGCAGCACGATGCGGGCCATGACACCACTCGGCAGATTGGACTCCAGTTCCAGCCTCGCCCGGCGGCCGTACAGGACGGCAAGGCGGGACCGGATGTTGACCAGGCCGATACCGCTGCCGACGCTGTCCCGGAAGCCGATGCCATTGTCGCGCACCGACACTTCGAGCATCGCCCCCTTGAGACGGGCCACGATGTCGACCCGCCCACCCTCGGCCAGCGGCGACAGGCCATGTTTGATCGCATTTTCGACCAGGGTCATCAAGGCCATCGGTGGAAAGGCGAGTGCTTTCAGTTCCGCGGAAAGGTCGATCACGAAAGCGAGCCGCGGCCCCATGCGAATCTGCAGGATGTTGAGGTAGGCGCCGACCAGGGCGCATTCGATGCCCAGGGTGGGGTGTTCGCCGCGACACTGCGGTAGCGCCGCGCCCAGGTACAGCTTCAGGTTGGCCAGCATGTGCTCGGCACTGCCGGTTCCGGACTTGAACAGGCAGCGCACGGTCGCCAGCGTATTCAACAGGAAGTGCGGTTCGATCTGCGCCTCCAGCACTTTCATTTCCGCTTCCAGCATGCCCTGTTTCAAGGCGACGCGGTGGAATTCGAGCAGCTGGAGGCGGCGCGCCGCCTGCGCGATGCTGCGTTGAACGACCCAGACCATGGTCACCATCATGGCCAGGAAAATGACGCGCAGCGCTTCGCCAACGAGCACCATGGTCGGCGGATAGTAGCCGGCCGGGAAGTGCAGTGAAGTCAGCCCCAGATAGGCACCGCCGGTGGCGACGACCACCACGGCGAGCAAGGCGAGCAGGCGCCAGCGCACGTTTTCGCCGATCAGGCTGTCCGCGCCCTTGACCATGGCCATGGTGACCATGCCCAGGCACACGTAGTCGATGAATTGTTCCAGCCAGCCATCGGCCAGCTCTCCAGCCGTCCAGCCTTCCAGCGTGGACGGCGCGAACAGCACTTCGGTCGACAGCACAAAGCACAGGAGCAGCACCGCCAGGCAGGTGCGCCAGTCTACCTGCCGGGCGAGTTGGCGGGGCGCGAACA
Organism: Pseudomonadota bacterium; assembly: GCA_040390195.1. Classification (GTDB taxonomy): domain Bacteria; phylum Pseudomonadota; class Gammaproteobacteria; order Burkholderiales; family Burkholderiaceae_D; genus Telluria_A. The sequence continues at coordinate 207,546 of JAZJYV010000004.1, forward strand.
TTGCCAGGCGTGGTGTGGCAGAGTCCATCAGCAGTGGCGGGCATGCCGGCGTGGGGGAATTAGGAATGATACGCGCATCTTCGCGCTCCCCCCCAAACCGCAGAGTGTGCGCTTGCATTTCGCGGTATTTGTGATTTTTTTGCCAAGTCTTCGATTCGGCAGTAGTATCCTTGCTGGGCCTTGCACCCGGGCGAGGCCGCCATGCATGTTGGAGGTTCGCCATGATCATCCGTGGGAAAGGCATCTTGTGCTGGTGGCTGATTGGTGGCGTCGCGTTCGCCATGTCGAGTGCGCGTGCCGACGCGGTCACCGATTGGAACGCACTTGCATGCGCGGCCCTGCTCGAGGCCAAGAGCCCGCCGGGGCCCGCCCACCGTACGCTGGCGATGGCCCACACCGCTGTCTATGAGGCGGCGAACGCCATCACGCAGCGCTATCCGGCAAGCCGGCTACAACTGGCGGCGCCACCCGGCGCATCGGTAGCTGCCGCAGTGGCAGCCGCAAACCGCGCCATCCTGGACAGACTCGTGCCTTCGCAGCAGGCCGCCATTGACAGCGCCTACGCGGCCGCGATCGAGCGCGTGGCCGAGGGAGCGGCGAAGACCGACGGCATTGCCGTGGGCGAGAACGCGGCGAGGCTGGTGCTGGACGCGCGCGCTGCCGACGGCGCAGCCGCGGTCGCCGTCGAAAGCTGGCGTCCGGCGACGGCGGCCGGCGTCTACGTGCCGACCGCCATGCCAGTGTCGGGCCAATGGGCGCAGCGCACGCCGTGGCTGATGGGCAGCGCAGCGGACATGCGGCCAGGGCCGCCGGCCGTGCTGGAAGGCGCGATCTGGGCGCGCGACTATAACGAAGTCAAGGCAATCGGCGGCAAGCGCAGCACGCTGCGCAGCGCCGAGCAAAGCGCCATCGCCAAGTTTTGGGAGGCGACCCAGCCATCGATTTTTTATGAACTGGTACGCGGTGTGGCGAGCCGCCCTGGCCGCGATGTGATGCGCAATGCGCGCCTGTTCGCGGCCATGGCGCAAGGGATCGACGACGCCATCATCGCCGTGTTCGACGCCAAATACCATTACAATTTCTGGCGTCCGCTGACTGCCATTCGCAACGGCGACGTCGACGGCAACGCCGCCACCGAGCGCGATCCGACCTGGCTCCCGTTTCTCGACACGCCCATGCATCCGGAGTATCCATGCGCGCACTGCGTCGCCTCAGGCGTGGTCGGCGCGGTCCTGGCGGCCGAGATCGGCGCCGTCGGCACACCTTTGTTGAGCACATCGAGTCCGAGCGCGAACGGCGCCACGCGCAGCTGGAAGACGCTCGACGGCTTCATGCAGGAAGTGGCCAGCGCCCGCATCTATGGCGGCATGCACTTCCGTTACTCGACTGAGGTCGGCACGGCCACGGGCAAGCGGATCGGCGCCCTTGCCGCGGCCTGGTTCCAGATACGGCCCGACTAGCGGCGCCGACGTTATTTGCCCATGGCGAGTGCTTTGCCGTCCAAGGACTCTTCGCCAAATTGCATCGCCATCAGCGGCTGCTCATCTTCCTCCGGGTAGACGAACTTGATGCGAAAGCGCACGACGTAGCTGGCGCTGTCGGGCGCGTCACAGCGCAATCGGTTCACCGCCCGCTGTATCGGGGCATGGAAGTCGACCAGGCCGCCCGTCGCTTTTACATCAGTCACCTGGTTGCCTTCGAGCTTGAAGGCGACCAGCGATTCCGACGGCGTGTCGATGTTCGCCCAGGCCCGTTCCAGGGAGTGCGACAATTGTTTGACCGCCGCCGGGCAAGCCCTGGTCAACTGCAGGTGGTGCCGCACTTCGACCCGCGGCATCTCGGCAGTGGCGTCCTGGGCCATCACCTGTGGAGCAAGGAAGAGCAGCCCCAGCGCGCCGCAGCACATGAGTTGCGCACCATGATTGAAGATGTTCATGAAAATTCTCCGGACACGATTGAAATAGTAACGAATCAAGCATAGGCAAGGCGCGCGATCCGCACCACGCAAACCAGACGAACGGCCGTCCTGGCTGCACCGCTGTGCCGCATGCCGATGAATGCCTGCGCCGCTCCGGAAGCTCAATTTCGTCCGCCCCTGGACGCGTTCAGCCACCGGATTGGCGCATTCGTCCAGAGAACGCTTGGATTGGATGGGGGCTTGCCTACACTGAAGTCCGCCTGCATTGCACGCCGATGCGGCTTCGACCAATCGACCCAAACACAACGGAGATACATCATGATGATTCGCGTACGATTTCTTTTGGCAATCGCATTCTGCCTGGCCGGCTGTGGCGGCAATGCCAATGCCCAGACCGGACAAACCGCTTTCGGGCAAGTGACGCTCGAACCAGCCGTCAATTACAAGGATGGCAGCACGGTTTTCCTTGAGATGCCTGACCGTGTGTCGATTCCGGTGAATTCAAATCCGATCGCCTCGTCGCCGATCTATCTGCCCATGTTTCCCACCAGCTCCACGGTCTCGCCGAACCTGATGCACTGCCAGCCAAGTAATTGCGACCACCTTCCCGTGTTGCCATTCCCGGCGCCCGGATACGCCAATGGTGGCGCCAGCTGTGTTCAGTACGGCCTTCCGGCAAACGGATGCTCGCTGATCCTGGGCCATGACCATTTGATCGGCCTGCCGCAAGGTGGTGGCGAAAGCGGCACGGCCTGGCAGGTCGTGTTGGTGGTGTTTACGCCCGCAGGCATTGCCGCCGGCGCTGCCAATCATAAGACGCTCACGCTGATGGACCTGGCCACGCTGATCTCGATGGGGTATGCGTTCGAAGCGGCGACGCCGGTATCGTTTCGCGGCGCCATCGTGCCGGCCGCAAACTACTACCGCGGCACCCCGCGCACGTTCTAGGCCGTACAGCTTGTAGATCAAAAATCGTCTCGTCGTTCCCGCCTTCGCGAGAACGACGAAAGTATCGAGAAATTCGCCACCCTACGAGCTTCGGCGGGCAGTGGCGCTGTACCCCCCCGCAACAACACTAAGTCCGGTAACCCGGATCGATGCGATCGAGCTTGCGGAGCAGCGAAGGCCACACGAAGGCGCCGCCGCGCCCACTGGTCTGCACCCGCATCGACTCGGCCACCCCGTCCAGGATCTGGGGCGCCACCTGCACCAGCGCGCCGCCAGCCTGGGCCGCGATCTGGATCTGGCACGCCGACTCGAACATATACATCGCCAGGAAGGTGTCCGGAATGGTCTGCTCGCACGTAAGCAGGCCGTGATTGCGCAGCATCAGGAAGTGGGACTGGCCCAGGTCGGCCTGCAGGCGCGGCTTCTCATCATCACGGCAGGCTACACCCTCGTAGTCGTGATAGCCGAGCGAGGCCAGCACAAAGGTTGACTGCTGGGATATGGGCAGCAGGCCGCACTGCTGCGCGCTGACCGCCACCCCTGCGCGCGTGTGGGTGTGCAGCACGCAATGAGCGTCGTCACGGACCGCATGAATCGCGCTGTGAATCACAAAACCAGCCGGGTTGACAGGGAAGGGCGAGTCAATCACCTTTCGGCATTCCTGGTCAACCTTGACCAGCGATGAGGCCGTGATCTCGTCGAACATCAAACCATAGGGATTGATCAGGAAGTGGTGCTCTGGGCCGGGCACGCGCGCGCTGACGTGGGTGAACACGAGGTCGCTCCAGCCGTAGTGGGCGACCAGGCGATAACAAGCGGCCAGGTCGACCCGCACTTGCCATTCTTCCGGGCTGACCTGTTCTTGTAGCGAGGGGATATGCATATCGTCTCCTGGTTGGGTCTGTTCGTTGCCTGCGCCAGCATGCGCCAGGAGGCGGCAAAAGGCAAATATCTTGCCGGCAATCCTGCGCGGCTCGTAAAATGCAGACTATTCCGCTACGCGCTCAAATCCAATGAAGAAAACTACACTCCTGCGCCGGGGCCTGGGCGCAACGCTGGGCCTGCTTGCGCTGTATGCTGGCGTCGGCTTCCTGGCAGTGCCGGTCATCGTCAAGCACCAGGCGCAGCAATTTGCGGCAAGCCAGCTGCAGCGGGCCTTGAGCGTCGAGAAGGTCGGCTTCAATCCGTTCTCGATGGTGCTCACGATCGACGGCTTCAAGCTGATGGAACCGAAGGGCGAGGCCGTGTTCCTCAGCTTCCAGCGCCTGACGCTGGACCTGGCGGGCGAATCGCTGTGGCGCGCGGCGCCGGTGGTGCAGCAGTTCCGGCTCGAGCAGCCGTTTGTGCACCTGGTGCGTGATGCGGTCCACCACTACAGCATCGACGACATTCTGGCGCTGATCGAGCGTCAGCCGCCGTCGCCGGAGCCGTCGCGCTTCTCGGTCAATAACATCCAGGTCGCGGGCGGGCGCATCGCGTTTGAAGACCAGCCAGCGCATGCCACGCATACCGTCGAGGAGCTCAAGTTCGGCCTGCCGTTCGTGTCGTCCATGCCGGTGGACGTGGCCGTGTTTGTCGAGCCGATGCTGAGTGCGAAAGTGAACGGCGCCGCGCTGCTCTTGAAGGGCAAGACGCATCCGTTTGCGGAATCCAGGGACGCGCTGTTCGAGCTGGTGCTCGACGACGTCGACGTGGCGCGCTACCTGGAGTATTTGCCATTCAAACCGAATTTCAAGCTGCCCAGCGCGCGCCTGGATGCGCGCCTGACGGCCAGCTTTCGCCAGCCAAAAGGCAAGAGCGCCGCGCTGGTATTGGGTGGCACGGCCAGCCTGAAGGCGCTCGAGCTGATTGAGACCGACGGCAAACCCCTGCTCAAGCTGGCGGCGCTGGAGGCGACCCTGGGCAGCGTTGACGTGCTCGCCGGCCGGGTCGAGATCGCGCGCCTGAGCGTGGATGGACTGGACGCCGATCTGCGGCGCAACCGTGCCGGCAAGCTCAATTTCGAACAGCTGGTACCTGCGGCGCCGGCGACGAAGCCTGCGACCCCGGCAGCGCCGCTGCTTTTCACGCTACACCAACTGGACATTCGCAACGCGGCCTTGCACTTGGCAGACGAGAGCCTGCATGCGGGCATGGAAAAGGTCGACCTGACGATGCGCGAGATATTGGCCGACACAGGCAAACGCACGGTGGCGATCGGCGAGATTGCGTCGTCGAGCGCGCAATTCAAGCTGCAGCAGTCGAAGCAAGCAGCGCCGGCGGCGGCTACGCCAGCTGGCGGCGCCGGTGCGCCGTATCTGGTTACCGTGGCAAAAGTGGCGATCGAAGACTGGTCGCTGCAGTGGGAAGACCGTCGCCATGGCGAGCCGGTGAAGCTGAACCTGTCGGGCCTGGGCATGGCCGCGCAAGGCTTGTCGAGTGCACCCGGCGCGCGCAGCAAGGTCGACCTGAAGGCGACGCTAAACATGACCGGCCAGTTGACCATTGGCGGCACAGCCGGCATGGCGCCGCTGCACGCCGACCTGGCGCTGGACCTGAAGAACATCGGCATGCTGCCATTGCAGCCTTACGTCACCGATTTCGTCAACCTGCGCATCACGCAGGCCGCGCTGAGCGGAAAGGGCAAGCTCAGGCTCGACGCCGACAGTGCCGGCGCGCTGGCCGGCGGCTTCAACGGCGACGTTAGCCTGAACAGTCTGGCCACGGTCGACAAGGCCAGCGCCAACGATTTCCTGAGTTGGAAATCGCTGGCCTTCACCGCCATGGATGTGCGGCTGCAGCCGTTCTCAATGAGCGTGGGAAAAGTCGCGCTGGCTGATTTTTTCGCGCGCGTGATCATCGACCCCAACGGTCGCATCAACGTGCAGGACATCAAGCGCAGCGACGCCAACGCAGACCAGAGCCTGACGGAGGCGAGTGCGCGCGCGCAGGCAGCCGTGCCCGCGCCGAGCGCGCCTGCCGGCGAGGCGCTGCCGCAAATCCGTATCGGTGCTCTGGCTCTGTCGGGTGGGCGGGTGCGGTTCACCGACAATTTCATCAAGCCCAATTACACGGCAAATCTGAAAGACCTGGGCGGAACCGTCAACGGCCTGTCGTCCGATGCAGGGGCGAACGCCAGCGTAGCCTTGCGCGGCATCGTCAACAGCGCGCCACTGTCGATCAACGGTCGTATCAATCCACTCAAGCGCGATTTGTCGCTGGACCTGAAGGCCGAGGTGCACGGCATGGAGTTGTCGTCGCTGTCGGCCTATTCGGACAAGTACGTGGGCTATGACATCGAGAAGGGCAAGCTCACCTTCGAGGTCAGCTACCAGCTTGAGAAGCGCCAGCTGAAGTCGGAAAATCGCCTGATCCTGGACCAGCTCACGTTCGGCAATGAGAGCAGCAATCCGAACGCGACCAAATTGCCGGTTCGTTTTGCGGTGGCTTTACTGAGCGACCGCAACGGCGTCATCGATATCAGCGTGCCGGTCGGCGGCTCGCTCGACGATCCCCAGTTCTCGATGGGCGGGATCGTGCTGACGATCATTGGCAATGCTGTCAGCAAGGCCGTCACGGCGCCGTTCGCGCTGCTCGGCTCCCTGTTTGGCGGTGGCGAGGAATTGTCGACGCTGGAGTTCGACCCCGGCCACGCGACGGTGCTGCCGGCCGGCGAGGCGAAGTTGACTACCTTGGCCAAGGCCCTGACGGAGCGGCCAGGGCTCAAGCTCGATATTTTGGGTCGTGCCGATTCCGTTGCCGACCGCGAGGCGCTCAGGCACGTGGCGATTGAACGCAAGCTTCGCGGGCTGAAGACGCGCGAGCTGCAGGCGCGCGGTATGACCGTACCGGAAGGCGGCGTGGTGGTGGTCAAGGAAGAATATGCGGCGTTGCTGGCGCGCCTGTATCAGGAGCAGCCGCAGGCCAGGAAGAACCTGCCTGCGGCTGAGATCGAGAAGGCGATGTTGGCAATTGCCGAGATCGACGATGACGACTTGCTGTCGCTGGCCCGCCGCCGCAGCCAGGCCGCGAAGGATTGGTTGAGCGGCAGCGGGAAGGTGGCGGTTGAGCGCCTCTACATCGTTAGCGCGAAGCTGGCGGATGCGGAGAAGAAGCCCGGGGTCGAATTCACGCTACGGTAGGCACAAGAAAATCGCGCTCGGGCCTCGCCAAGTTCGAATTGAGCAGATATAATGCGGCCTCTTTTCCCTGATAGCTCAGTTGGTAGAGCGACGGACTGTTAATCCGCAGGTCCCTGGTTCGAGTCCAGGTCGGGGAGCCAGAATTTTAGTTGTATTGCATCAAGGGGTTACATGCGAAGGCGTGTAGTCCCTTTTTCATTTCTGGAGCTGTGCTGGGAACTGGTGGATCGGAGTCCGGAGGTCTTGCGGGAAGTCACCAGAATCTCTCCTGATCATTTCAGGCTTGCCCATAACGTAAAGAAATAAGATAACGAGCGAACGTCCTGCGCATTGATTCCATGTCGTAATCCGGTAGGAGGTCGTTGTGTCGCTCGTACAGCCCTGCTAACGCCGACGCATTTTGACTAATAGTGTCCATTCCTCGGTCGTCGTAGGGGTGAACAACAATTCCATTATTTGTATTGAGCAGGTACGCCCTGCAATTTGGATTCGGGTGTAAAGGCCCGAAGTCGGCCGGGGTCGGTGCCGATGTCGGCATCGACTCCGGCCAGTAGGTCATCCCGGCCACCCGGAGTCCGGCCATCGTTTATTGCGAGGGCTCGCAGGAATTTCCAGCCTGCGACCGTGCGAATGAGTCGCGCCTAATTCACGCTAGACACTTATTGTACGATGCGCATGGATGACACCAAAACTAGATAGCAGACAACCCAAAGAGTAATTGGGCCCGCTGGGCCAGAAAAAGTCAGCCCGAAAGCTTTGAATTCGAGCTTTCCACTCGCGTCTTCCGTTGCTGGAGCAAACCGCTCCAAGACTGAGACGACTGCAAAAGCGGCAGCACCGCAGATCGGAAGTCCAAATGTATATGCTGGCCTCTCATGCAACAATGCCACGACACTTGTGGCACCAAACACGTACGCGACTAGCAATACAGCGTAGATCAATATGCCTAGAAAAAAAAGCCCGACTCCTCCTTGTTTCATGGCGTTTGCAAACTCTTCATTAGTCATATATCTCCCTATTTTCTAGTATATTACGGTCTGATTGATAAAAAACGGTCGTACTATTGCAAGTAAATAAAGAATTTCGATGGGCAATATGGCATGTGAAACCGCTTGAAAATGGCCGTTCGCTACTAAAATAGTTTGTAAAGAAGCGTGGGTATCGGTAAATATACCCCTGTTTTTCAATGGAAAATACGCGAATTGTAACGCCGGCAAATATTTTTCAGTATCGAATTGTACAATCGCGCCAATTTCCCCGCCCCGAGAAACGTAGACGAGCTTGCCCTTCATGCGTCAACAAATGTGTGTCTGGTTGCTCGGTCCTAGTTCGGTGTCATTACCATTACGCAGCGTCGTTGATCAAGATGGTCCTTTGCGCCTGAAATGGAGGAAGGCAGTTCTACAGTTCGGCATTTATCCGATTTGTTCCATTCGATGCCTAGGCGCAGTAAATAGTTGGGCATTTGGACGGGCATTTTTTTCTAAATTCGAGAGTCGCGGTCAGTTCCGACTATTGGACAATTCGAACGTATCTGTACTCATGTGTCTGTTTGCCGAAGTTGACCCAGTTGCGCGATCGTCCACCCACACGTGTTCAGCGCGGCAGTGGTACAGTTGTCTGATCGACGAACTGGAGTTCGATCAAGGCGTCGTCCGAATAGGACTTATCGCTGACAGGCACAAGGTATTCTTTGCCATCGTTCTCGATTTTCAGCGCAAGGCGGCGTTCGCCATCGACCAGGGTTGCGCTGACAACGGGCCGCGTGCTCATGCCCGGCATCTTGATTTCTTTGTTCGTGCACCAGTCTGTGGTGAGCATCAATCCATTGATCATGGTGCGCGTGGCAAAGCCCATCTCCTTCTTGGCGATGGCGATCAATACCTTGCATTCGAGGCGCACGTCGCCCAAGCGCCGCATGCCGTCCGGCACACCATCGCTGTGGATGTCTGGTCGCCATCGATAGCCGCCATGTTTCTTGTTCAGTACCAGGTCAGCATCCTTATCCTCGGCCGTCTCGCTACGTGGCAGCGTGAAAATGCCATCGGCTGCAACCGCCACTTCGATCGAGCTCGTGTCGCCGGCGATGCGCAGCGCCAGGTTTTCCATGTCAGCGGCAGGGCTTCCTGTCCGTGGGCGCAATTTGAAGCGCAACTGGGTCGCCGCAGGCGCAAGGGTGTGGTATTCGTCGAACGCGTCGAGACCCGCCAACATGACTCGGTAACGCTTCAAGTCGGGATTGCGAATGCCAGGGACAAGGACTTTCTTCTCCTCGTCCACCGGTTGGCTGGCCATGGCGGGCTGGCAGACTGTCGACGCCAACAGCCAGGCAAGGAGGAGACACTTGGTCGTGAAATTGCCAGTGGAATGCATGTCACCCTTAAATCTGTGTTGTTGTAGTGGTGTTGTAGTTCGCTATAACAGTATAGATTTATTTGTCAACACTGCGAATCGTTGCAATTGTTGCTGAAGTGGATCATGGTTGGAAGCGCCAAATCATTCAAGTACCGGATAAATGGCGCGCGACCGAAATGTTCTACGGGAACGACAAAAAGGGAACGACGTCACTTGTGCCAGGCAAAGCTCCAGGTCAATCCCGCACGCAGCTCCGTTAGCGCTTGTCCATCGGTGCGCGCCTTGCGCACACCGATGTCGAAGACCAAGTCCTCGGCATGCTTCCAGATCAGTCCCACCAAAGCCGAGTCCGTATGCGCGCCCGCGCTTTCATGTTCTGTGAGGACCTCCATCACCGGGCGCACGGTGGCGTCGCCCGGACCTTCCACGATCAGCCCAAGAATTCGGCCTTGGGTGTGCGCACGCGTCCAGCTTAGCCCCGCGTTCAGATGGAAGGTGGCGAGCGCGAATCGCTGTGACGCAATGCCGGAACAGACGGCTCCCGTCCCTTTCGCATCGTGGATTTCCGGTAGCAGAATGCCGCATTCGGCCGCGATGCTCACGCCCGTTCCCTCTTCTTGCATGCTGCCATGCCGGAACAGGTGTTTGAGCGAGAGTGTCGTATCGCCCATACTGGTGCGATACCCTTCCGGCTCGGCGCCCTGCTGGCGAAACACTTTGCCTTCCAACACCACTTCCGTGTCATTGTCGAGGCCCAGGTTGGCAACCACGAAGGGGGCCACCAGCGTGCGTTGATGGCCGTTACGCACTTGTCCGATCGGGGAGAACTCCAGTTCGAATACCCCCGGCTCGGTCACACTGGCATCGGTTCCGTCGTACGGGCGCAAGGCATGGGCCGATTGTGCCCAGAATACGCAAGCCAGTGCGCTGCACAAGAGCAGGGTGCGTGGCGTTTTATTCACCATGCTGTGGCGCCTTAAGCGCTGGCGCTGCCGCAAGCAAAGCACGCGTGTAGGCGTGTTGCGGATTGTCGAATACTTCATCGCGGCTGCCTTGCTCGACAATGCGTCCCGCTTCCATCACCACGACGCGGTCGGCAATTTGTTCGACCGCCGCCAGGTCGTGCGAGATGAACAAGCAGGCGAAGCCGTGCACTTTCTGCAGTCGCTGGAACAGGGCCAGGATCTGGGACTGAATACTCATGTCCAGCGCCGAGACTGGCTCATCCGCCACCACGAAAGCGGGCCGCCGCACGATCGCGCGGGCGATCGCCACGCGCTGGCGCTGGCCGCCCGACAATTGGTGCGGCAGGCGTTGCGCAAAACCCTCCAGGCCCACTTCACCGAGCACTTCTTCGACCCGCAGTGCAGCTTGGGCGCGCGTCATGCCCGCCACCAGCTTCAGCGGTTCCAGCACGATCTCTCCGACCCGTTGGCGCGGATTGAGTGAGGAAAAGGGATCTTGAAAGACCAGCTGGCAAGCCAGTCGCAGTTCGCGGACTCGAACCGGATCCACCGCCGCGCCGCGGAAATACACCTGGCCGCCGGAATGGGGCACCAGCTTGAGCATGGCCCGGCCCAGAGTGGTCTTGCCCGAGCCGCTGCCGCCGACCACGGCCACCGTCTCGCCGGCATGGATGGTCAGGTCGACGCGGTCGAGCACTTTGTGTTCGGCGCCCTTGCGCCACCAACTGCGACGCGCCCCCTGATAGGCGACACTCAGCGCGCGCGCTTCGATCAGCGGCTGGCGCGGCGTGCTGTGCTCGGTGGCAGGTCCGCGTTTCGGCAGGGCGCCTACCAGTTGGCGGGTATAGGCATGCTGCGGCCGGCACAGGATCTGTTGGACCTCGCCCGATTCCACCAGCACCCCCTTGTTCATTACGATGGCGCGCTGGGCATAGCGGGCCACCAGGCCCAGGTTGTGGGTGATCAGCAGCACCGCCGTGCCTTGCTCGCGCGCCAGTTCACGCATCAGGTCGAGCACCTCGCCTTGCGACAGGGTGTCGAGTGCAGTGGTCGGTTCGTCCGCAATCAGCAATTTTGGACGTAGCAACATGACACTGGCGAGCATGATGCGTTGGCGCATGCCGCCGGAAAATTCGTGCGGATAAGACTGCATGCAGCGCTTGGGGTCGGCAATCCGGACCCGCTCCAGCATGCGCAGGCAACGCTCCTCGATCTGTGCGGCGCTCAAGGTGGTGTGCAGCTTCAGGCCTTCGCGCAGTTGTGCGCCGATGCGGATGGCCGGATTGAGCGACGTCATCGGCTCCTGGAACACCATGCCGATCTGGGCGCCGCGCAGGGCGTGCAGTTCGCCAGGCGACACCTGCAGCAGATCGCGCCCCGCCATCAGGATGCGTCCGCCGGCGCACGCGATACCCGGCGGCAGCAGGCCGAGAACGGCGCGCGCCGCCATGGTCTTGCCACTGCCCGATTCGCCGACGATGGCGAGGAACTCGCCCGCCCGCACCTCGAAAGAGACGTCATTGACCACCGGCTGGCCGCTGCTGGTGGCCAGCAGCCGGAGTGAGTCGACCTGCAACAAGGCGGTATTCATTTGCCCACCATCAGGGGATCAAAGTGGTCGCGGATGGCGTCCCCCAGCAAGTTGATGCCCAGCAGGGTAAGGGAAATGCACAGTCCGGGCACCAGGCCCAGCCACACCGCGTTCTGCATATACTGGCGCGATCCGGCCAGCATATTGCCCCAGGTGGGGGCCGGCGGTGGCACGCCCAGGCCGAGGAAGCTGAGCGCGCTTTCCGACAGCAGCACCCAGCCAAACATGCTGGTGGTGAGCACCGCAACCGGCGCCATGCAGTTGGGCAGGATGTGGCGCCACATGGTCAGCCACTCGGGATTGCCAATCATGCGTGACGCCTCCACGTATTCCTTTTCGCGCAGCGACAACACGGTGCCGCGCACCACGCGCACCACGGTGGGCGCATACGCCATCCCGAGCGCGATGATAATGCCGTAGCGATTGGCGCCAACCACCATCATCACGGCCAGCGCCAGCAAAATGCCGGGGAAGGCCAGCATGGCGTCGTTACAGCTCATCACGATGCGGTCGGTCCAGCCGCGCAGGAAGCCGCTCAGCACGCCCACCAGCAGGCCGCTGAGGATGGCAAAAGTGACCGTCAATGCCGCCACCTGGCCGCTGGCGGCGGCGCCGGCCATTGCGCGGCTGAGGACATCGCGGCCAAACTCGTCGGTGCCGAAGCAGTGCGCCAGCGAGGGCGCTTGCAGGCGAATCTGCAAGTTCACGGCGAGCGGATCGTAGGGCGTCCAGACCATGGCAATCAGCACCGTCAGCAACAGCGTGCCGACCAGCACGCCGCCCAGCAGGCGGTTGGCGGACAGGGGCGGGCGCGCCGTCATTGGCTCGCCACGCGAGGGTCGAAGTAGGGATAGCATAGGTCAATCGTCAGGTTGATGAAGACATAAATGAGCGAGGTAAACAGCAGCACGCCTTGCACCACGGGGTAATCGCGGGCATAGATGGCATCGATCAGCAGGCGCCCCAGGCCCGGCAGCGTGAACACCGTTTCAAGCACGGCGATGCCGCCCAGGAGGTGGCCGAGCAGCAAGCCCACCAAGGTCAGCGTGGGTGCGAAGGCATTCGGCAAGACGTGCCGCGCCAGCACCTGCCATTCCGGCACGCCCTTGGCGCGGGCATGGGTCACGTAGTCAAGCCGCAGCACTTCGATCGCACTGGCGCGCGCCATGCGGGTGAGCACGCCGGTTTCGATCATTACCAGCGTGAGGATCGGCAGCAGCACGTATTGCAGCCCTTGCAGCATGCTTTCACCGAAGGCGACGTAGCCGACCACCGGCAGCCAGCCCAGCTGCAAACCAAACAACAGCAGCAGCAACAGGCCCAGCCAGAAACTGGGGATCGACAGCAGCAAGGTGGCGCCGGCCACGATCGCCACGTCGAGCACCTGGTTCTGCTTCCAAGCGGCCAGCAGGCCGGCGGGCACCGCGATCAGCGTGGCCAGCGCCACCGCCACCAGCACGATGGTGGCGCTGAGCTGGAAGCGCTCCAGGATCAGGGGCAGCACCGCTTGGCCGGTCGTGATCGAGTGGCCGAAGTCGCCCTGGACCAGGTGGCCGAGCCAGCGCAGAAATTGCGTGCTCAGGGGCAGGTCCAGGCCCAGTTGCTGGCGCAGCACGAGCAGCGCATGGTCGTCGGCGGCGTCACCGAGCATCAATTGGGCCGGGTCGCCGGGAATCAGGTGGATCAGCGTGAAGACGGCGACGGCGACCAGCAGCAGCGTCGGGATCGCCATCGCGACGCGGCGCGCAAGGTAGGGGAGCATGTTGGGGAGCCAGTTCGGTTATTGGGTACGCACGTTCCACAGGCGCGGCTTGGCCGGCGCCCAGCTCTTGTAGCCGATTATGTTCTTGCGCAGGCCGACGGCGTCGGCGCTATTGAACAGCACGATGAAGGGTACGTCCTCGAGCATTTTCCGGTGCAAGTCGTCGAACAGCGCTTGGCGCTGGGCATGGTCGGCAATGCGCATCGACTCGGCCAGCTTGCGCTGCACCAGGGGATCGTCCCACACCTTGCGCGGCTGCAGCGCCTTGGAGCCGGACACCATTTCGTAACTGAGCGAGGGATCGAGCCGGGCCGAGTAAATGAATGCCATCGACTGGTACTTGCCCTTGGTGTAGCGGTCCAGCTGGGTGGCCCAGTCCAGCACCTCCAGTTCGATGACGATTCCCGCCTCGGCCGCCATCGCTTGCACCAGAACGGCCGTGTCGAAACTTTCCGAATGGCGCTTGTTGGCGATCATCTTGATCGGCTGGCCGTGGTAGCCCGCTTCGGCCAGCAATTTTTTCGCCAGCGGGATGTTGCGGGTGAAGCCTTGCGCCTGCACCGCGCTGTAGTAGGGGCTGCTGGCGGGAATGGCGGAATTGTTGCGCACACTGCCCCCTTCGGTTACGGCGCCGGCAATACCGGGCGTGTCGAGCGACAGTGCCAGTGCCTTACGGATCCGGACGTCGCGCAGCAGCCGGTCCTCGGTTTGCAGCAGCAGGGCAAACATGTCCATCGACGCCGCCACTTCGATCTTGGTGCGCGGGTTCTTGCGGATCTCGTCGACGTCGATGCTGCGCGCTTGCGGGAAGATGTCGATGGCGCCGCTGTACAGGGCGGTCTTGGCCGCCACTTCATCGGGGATCACCATGAAGCGCAGCCTGGCCGCCTCGGCCAGCTTGCCGCCGGTGTAGCCGTCGCGTGCGCCGGGCAGCGAGGCGTAGGCGTCGAAGCGCTGCAGGTCGATGTACTGTCCGCGCTTCCATTCGAGCAGTTTGTAGGGGCCGGTGCCGATCGGCGCCAGCCAGGCGCCGTCGGCCGCGAGCGAGCTGCGGTGCACGATGCCGGACCCGCCGCAATCGGTACGCGCCATCGTGGCCAGAAGCAGGGCGGCGGGGCGCTCGAGCCGGAACACGACAGTCTTCGGATTGACAACGTCGATGCCCAGCACCCGGGTCATGCCGCGTCCGTCGAACTCGGGCAGGCAGCGCCAGCCGGTTGCCGGATCGAGGTAGCGCTTCCAGGACCAGGCTACGTCGGCCGCCGTCAGCGGCGCGCCGTTATGGAATTTGACGCCGTCGCGCAAGGTGAAGGTGTAGCGCAAGCCGTCGCCTGAGACGGCCACCTTGGACGCGAGCAGCGGGCCGATGGAGGTGTCTTCGCGCAGGGCCACCAGGCCTTCGACCATGTGCAGCACCACGGCGTCGGTATTGTCGTCGCGGTTGGTGCCGGGATCGGTGGAGCGGATGTCGGAACTGACACGCACGCGCAGGTCGGCGCTGGCTGGCGCGCCGGCGTGGGCGCTCGGGCCGGCCAGTGCCAGCAGCAGGGCGCACGCCAGCTTAGTGGGCATAGGTCAGCACGCTGAACGTGTTGGGCAGGTAGGCCGTGGCCGGCTCGGCGCCGTCGACCGCGCTGTCGATGTACTCGGCGCTGACCAGGTAGATCTTGCCGCTCGTCTGGTCCAGCACGCCGGTGCGCGCACGCGGACGGGTGCCGATGGTGGCCGCCACCCGGTACTTGCCGCCACCCGGGCGCACGATGACCGTCATGCTGGCGTCGTCGCCATTGGCGGTGATGATGGCGCCGCTGCTGTTTTCCACCATCACTTCGTCCACGCCGTGGCCAATCGGCAAAGTGGCGAGCTGATTACCGGAGGCGGCATCGAGCACCGCCAGTGCCGGCGCGCTGCGTGCATCGCCGCGGCAACCGACGAACAGACGCACGCCGGCCTCGTCCATTTCTAAAGCTGCCGGTTTGACGCAGTGCTGCAGTGGCAGGCGCGCCTTCAGCTGCATGCTGCGGGCGTCGACCTTGATCACCATCGCCTTGTCGCGCAGGGGCAGGAACAGATTGCCCTTGCCGTCGGCGCGGGGCGCGTCGACCTTGGCGCTGTCGAGCATCAGGCGCCCGACCGGCTGTCCGTCGCGGCCATTGAAGAACAGCAGCGGCGTGCGCCTGGTGGCAGGGTCGGCCTCGCCGACGATGGCAAAGCGCTGGCTGACGGCATCGTAGGTGGCGCCGTCGAAGCCGCTAGTGCTGCTTTGGTAACGCGCCAGGGTGGCCAGGCTGGAGGGCGTGAAGACGATGACCTGGCCGTCCGTGGTGCCGGCCACGCCAAGGTCGAATTCGGGCGCCAGTGCGGCGGTGTTGGCGCCCTGGCTGTTTTCCAGCGTCTTGACGACGGCGCTGGTTTTGATGTCGTAGACGTGCAGGCCATCCTTGCGGTGGGCAATGAAGATGCGCTGGCGCTGCTGGTCGAGGGCACTGTAATCCCATCCGGTATTGCTGCTCGGGATGGTGAGCACGTGTTCCAGGTGGTATTGGGCTGGCCCCACTTGTGCCATGGCCGGGACGGCCAGGCACGCCGCGCTGGCAAGCAGGGCAGCGGTGTTGCGTCGGAGGGAGCGCGTCATGAGAGGTCTTTTAAACAGTGGATCGCTGGCGCCACCCCGCCCTTGCGGCGAGGTGGCGGTGCGCGGGTCTTATTTGAAGGAATAATTTACCGAAGCATACATCGAACGGCCACGCGGGTCGGTGTAGGTCGGGTCATAGCCGGCCAGGAAGCTGAAGATCTGGTTCGAACGCGGTGGATTGGTGTCGAGCAGGTTCTTGATGCCCATGCGCAGGCGCAGCCCCGTGCTGATGGCGTAGCTCGATGAGAAATCCCACAGCGAGTAGGCCTGTACCCGGCGCAGGGAACCGTCCGGCATCGGATTCTGGTCCTGGTAGCCTTGGTAGTAGGTCTGCTGCAAGGTCGCATTGAACGGGCCGCGGTCGAAGTCGAAGCTCAAGGTATGGCGCCAGCGCTGCACCACCTGGTCGTTGACGAACACGCCCACGCCGCTGACCACGGGACCGCCCTGTTCCTGCGCCTGGTAGTCCATCACATAGGTGCCATTCAGGGTCACGGCGAATTTGCCGATGTCATTGGCCGGCAGGCGCCAGTTCATGCCCAGGTCCAGGCCGGAGGTCTTGAGCGAGCCGAAGTTGCGCAAGCGCGAGTCGATCTGCACGATCGCTCCGGGAATGCCGGGCAGGGCCGGATTGGGCGCGGCGCGCGTGATGAAGGCGGCATTGCGGGCCGGGTCGCTGAAATACGAGCCTTCCGGCGCCACGATCACGTCGGATTTCTCGATGTGCCAGTAGTCAAGCGAGCTGGTGAACTGGCGGCTCGGTTCGAACACCATGCCAAACGACATTTGCTTCGACGTTTCCGGCTTCAGCTTGGTGCTGCCACCGAGCAGCTTGCTTGGCTGCAGGCCGCAGTAATCCGGATTGTGGGTGTTGTCGAGGTTGCCCACCTTGATGCAGCCGAGGGCATCGTTGTAGACACCGCCGGTGGTGTCGACGTACGAGGGGCTGTACAAGTCGGACAGCGACGGCGCGCGGAAACCGGTCCCATACGAGCCGCGCAGCATCACCTGCGACACCGGATTCCAGCGCAGGCCCAGCTTCGGGTTGGTGGTGCTGCCCACATCGTCGTAGCGGTCGTGGCGCACGGCCAGCTGGACTTCGACATGGGGCAGCACTGGCAAGCTCAGCTCGGCGTATGCGGCATCGACTTCGCGCTCGCCGCTGAAGGCGGTGGTGGCGCCGTCGCCGCGCAGCTGGCCCGCCGCCAGCAGGGCCGACGGCGTGAAGTCCAGTTTCTCGCGGCGCAGTTCGGCGCCCAGGGCGAGCGCGGCGTTGCCGCCGGCCATGGCGAACAAGTCGCGCGATGCCTTGAAGTCCAGCGAATCGGTGGTGCCGCGCGAATGGCGCGCCTTGTCGCTGACCTTGGCGGCGGCAAGCAGGGCCGTGCCTTCGCTGCCGGACGGGCCGAAGGGGTTGATCTTGCCGGTCAGGAAAGCCGAATCGAACAGCGCCGTTTTCACATAGCCATCGATGTAGTTGTCGTCGACCGTGTTGACACTGTGGTTGACGGCGGTGTCGTAGTCCCAGCCGGCCAGCGTTCCCTTGGAACCGAACAGCAGGCGCTGGGCCAGGGCCTCGACCTTGTTGGTGCGCGGGCCGGCTTGCTCCAGGCGCATGCTCACGCGCAGCGGCGTCTGGTTGGTGGTGATCAGCGCCGACGGGTAGTAGGGCCCGTTGACCGGATAGTTCAGGTTCGTCACGGTCGCCGGGCTGATGCGGTAGGTGGTGTTGGTCTGGTTGCTCAGCGCTTCGGCATACAGGGTGTGCTCGGCGTCAACGGCAAACTGGCCACGCGTGATCAGCGACAGGCGTGTCGATTCTGGGAAGATCTGGGTCGCGTGCATATAGTCGTACAGGCAGGCGGCACCACCCACGAAACTGCCCGGTGCATACACCGTGCTCGGCCCGTTACAGGTCGGCACGCTCGGATTCAGGCGCGGGCCGGTGGCGCCGCCACTGGCCGTGGTGCGCCGCACGTTGGCGGGAAAGGTGTTTGAACTGCCGACATCGAGGTTGATGTCGGGCTCGTAGGCCGAACCGATCCAGCTGCGCTGGGTGGCGCTCAGGGCGTCAGTCTTCTGGTAGTCGAGTACGGCCATCAGGTTGAAGCGATCGGTGGCGAGCTTGCCCACGCCGCCGGACAGCGTGGCCATGCTCTTGCCGGCGCCGCCATGCTGGGTTCCGCTGTGGTAGGCCGAGACGTCGGCACCCGTGTAGTCGTTGCGCACGATGAAATTGATCACACCGCCGATGGCGTCGGCGCCGTAGATGGCGGAAGCGCCATCCTTGAGTACTTCCACACGGGCGATAGCGGCGGCAGGGATCGAATTCAGGTCGACGCCGGAGGCGCTGCCGGGCGAGGCGAAATTGGCCAGGCGCCGGCCGTTGAGCAGGATCAGGGTCGAGGACACGCCCACCCCGCGCAGGTTGGCGCCGTTGAAGCCGCGCTGGCCGGGCAGGTCGGTGAAGCTGGCGCCGTCGGTCAAGCCGGCCGCGCTAGAGGAAATCTTGGCCAGCAACTCGGCGGCGGTGGTGACCCCGGCCCGCTCGATCTCTTCGCGCCGCACGATCTGCAGCGGCAGCGCAGTCTCGGCATCGATGCGCTTGATCGACGACCCGGTAATTTCGACGCGCTCCATTGCCTGTGGCGCGTCGCTTTGCGCCCAGGCGGGCGCGGACACGCCGGAGAAGGCCGCTGCGATGGATAGGACCAGAGCTGTCTGTGCGGGCATTTTTGTCGTTGCTTTTCTCATTCCACTTCCTTCGAAATTGACATGCGTTTCCATGCCGGGTTGATTGACTGCGCCAATGACTGAACTTAGAGACCGACCAGCTTTCCGCTGCGAATCGGCTTGCTGCCGCTGACGCGGCCAATCGGATTGCCGCAGTGGACAAACCGGATCGCGCGCCGCATGTAGAGCGTGCCGCTGGTCTGGCTGAACACGGTGGTGGTGTGATCGTTGATCGGATCGACGATGTCGAACAGGGCGTCGCCCGTTTCCACGTGGGCGCCAAGGGCGACGCGGTGTACCAGGATGCCGCTCACAGGCGCATGGAATTGTTCACTGCCAGAGAGCAGGGTGGGTTCCACCAGCAAGGGCGGTGGCGGGCGCACGGCGCCCGTGATGGCGCCACGCCAAGTCAGATAGTCGATGATGGCGTCGGCGTCGTGTTGGGCCAGCTCGTAGGACACATCGCGTTGGCCGCGGCATTCCACCGTGACGGCCACGCAGCCGTCCGGCAGCGGCGTGCTGGCATCGGCTGCCTGCTTGAGCTTCCACCAGAACAGGGTGTGGGTCTCATCGAACGAGGCGCCGCCGGAATCGGTGGCCAGCAGCGCCGCCTCCGCGCCGAGGTAGCGCGCCAGCGGTTCGACCAGCGGCCATTGGTCGCTGTTGGCATACAAGTGCATGTTCGCTTCGAGCGAGCAGTGCAGGTCCAGCACCAGGTCGGCGTCGATGGACAGGTTCAGCAGGTTCCGGCGCAAGGAGTCGAATTCGGTTCTGGGAACGATGCGGGCGATTTCATCGAGCAAGGCGGCATGCACGATGGCGCGATTTTCCACGGCATCCGATCCCAGCTGCGCGCACAGCGGTGCGGGATCGAATTCGGGAAAGCTGCGGTTGAAGTTCTGGCCCGTTTCCAGGTCAAAGCGGCCGACAAACTGGCCCAGCAGGTTTTGCGCCAGCCCGATCGGATTGGCGACCGGGACCAGGATGATCTCCGCATCGATCGCCTGGCTCTGCTCGAGTTCAAGCAGGCGGCGTTTCAGCAGCAGGGCCACCAGCATGGTCGGCGTCTCATCCGCATGCAGGGAGGCCTGGATGTAGATTTTTTGCTTGCCGGGCTGACCAAAATGAAAACTGGTCAAGTCGCGTGCAGTGCCGAGGCTGCCATTGAGAAGTGGGGTCGATCTGATTTTCATGTGAGCCTGCTCTGCGGATGGACGGTATCGAGCCATCGTATTGGACTGGGGGGATCTCGAATAGTCAGTATTTGGCTATCACGATCACTTATTGTGATCGCCAAAGCCAAAATTCAGGCGGGAGCGGGGATGGATCAGCTCTGGTGCTTGCGGAACACGGTGCGCGAATGCGATGCCAGCATGGCAAGCAGTTGCTGGGCCGCCGGGGTCAGTGGCACGGCTGAGCGGTGTACCAGGCATACTTCCGACGTCTTGATTGCTTCGGCAATCGGAATGCAGGTCAGCGTCGATACGAAAAACGGATGCCGGCTCACGATTTCCGGTTCCAGCGACAGGTAGTCGGTTTGCGATACCAGGTGCAGGGTATCGAACAGGGCCTCCGTGGTCGCCACCACTCTTGGCTTTGGCAAGCCGTTCTTGGCAAACAGGTCGATCAGGCGGCTGGCAGGCGATTCAGTCAGGTCGGGCTGGCGCGTGCTGATCCAGCGGCAGTCCACCAGGTCGGCAATCGAGGTCTTGTTGCGCAGGGGGTGGTCCTTGCGGCAGACGATGGCCGGCTGGGACGGGTAGAGCGGCGACACCAGCAAGTCGGCAGTGTCGGTGGTGTCGGAGATCAGGGCCAAGGCGAAATCGAGGCTGCCCTTGCGAACCCAGGAAATCATCTTGCGTGAAGTCCCACCCATCAGGTGGAGCTCGACGCGAGGATGGCGGCAATTGAAGTCGTTGAGGACCGAAGGCAGGGAACGGATCAAGGGCTCCAGCGCGATGCCGAACGATACCACGCCGGAAATATCGCCCTGCAGCTGGCGCATTTCATGTTCGGCCCGCGTGCATTCACCCAGGATGGCGTCCGCGCGGGCCAGCAGGCGCTCGCCCAGCAAAGTGAGGGTGACGCCGCGGTTGGTCCGATTGAACAGGGGGCCGCCGGCGAACTGCTCCAGCTTGTGCAACTGCTGGGTGATTCCGCTTTGGGCCATGTCCAGGGCGCGCGCAGCACCGCGCACGCTCCCCTGGCCTGCCACGGCGGACAGGACGCGCAATTGAATTAAGGTCATGGGCTGGTTTTCTTGCGCATCGGCGCGGCGAGCGCGGTTCGGAAACGGGAAGCGGATCGGAGCGTAATTATAGGACATGCCCAATCGGGCGGCCGGTTTCCTCGCTCACGATCGGCGGCTCAAGCCCTGGTCCGGGTCCAGTTCGTGGAGCCGGTCAAGGGCTTGAGTGGAGCGCGGCGCAAGGGGCTTGTGCATTTCCGGGACCATATCAGGCGTTGCGGCATCGCCGGGCTTTGACATCCGCTGGCATCGAGGTGATACTTTCCTCCCTTCCATCCATCCATGTCGTTCTTAGCGAGTACGCCGATGACCACGAACCTGATCTCCAAGAG
This sequence comes from Pseudomonadota bacterium, assembly GCA_040390195.1. GTDB lineage: Bacteria > Pseudomonadota > Gammaproteobacteria > Burkholderiales > Burkholderiaceae_D > Telluria_A. Next base: position 229,154 of record JAZJYV010000004.1, read on the forward strand.
CAGTATCCTGATTCTGCTGTCGCTGTGCGCTGTCGCCAGTGCTGCGCCGGCAACGAGCACCGACTTCCTTGCGGCCAACGTCGACCGCGCGGTCGACCCGGCCAAGGATTTTTTCCAGTATGCCAATGGCGGCTGGCTCAAGCGCAATCCGATTCCGGCCTCGGAATCGTCGTGGGGCATCGGCAAAGTCATCCAGACCCAGCTGTACGTCAACCTGCGCAAGATCAACGAGCTGGCCGTCCGCAGCACGCAGGCGGCGGGCAGCGAGCAGCAGCAGATCGGCGATTTCTGGTCGAGTGCGATGGATATCAAGAAGGCCGAACAGCGCGGCATTCACCCGCTCGACGCCGAGCTGGCCCGCATCGCCGCCATCAAGAGTACATCGGACGGGCTCGACGTCGCGTTCGGGCTGCAGCAACTGCGGGTCGGCGCCTTGTTCTCGGTCGCCGTCTACCAGGATGAAAAGGCCAGCGACGAGATGGCGCTGCACCTGGGGCAGGGTGGGCTGGGCTTGCCCGACCGGGACTTCTATTTCAATACCGATAAATCGGTGACTGAGACGCGCCGCCAGTACGTGCTGCACATCGCGCGCACGCTGGCGCTGCTGGGACGCGACCGAGCCGGCGCAGCCGATGCTGCCGCCAAGATCATGGCCTTTGAAACGGCGCTGGCGAAGGTGTCGCGCAAGCTCGAGGCGCTGCGCGATCCGGTCGCAAACTACAACAAGATGACCCCGGCCGAAGTCACGGCCAAGCACACGCCGTCGATCGACTGGTCAGCCCGACTTGGCGCCTGGAATTTGCATCCGGCGTCGGTGGTGGTGGGCCAGCCGGAATTCTTCGCTGGCCTGGAAGCGCTGATGGCGCAAACGCCGGTACCGGTGCTACAGGACTATCTGCGCTACCACCTGGTCGATGGTTACAGCGCCTTCCTGAGCAAGAAGTTCGACGACGAACATTTCAGGTTCCATGACGTCGTGCTCAATGGCCAGAAAGTGCCACGTCCGCGCTGGAAGCAAGTGCTCGACGCGCAAGAAGGTGCGATGGGCATGGTGCTCGGGAAGATCTTCGTCAAGGAGTATTTCCCCGAAGCGTCCAAGAAGCGCTACGTGGCGCTGGTCGAAGCAATCCGTTCGGCTTATCTGGACCGCATCAATGCGCTCGATTGGATGAGCGAGCCCACCAAGGTCAAGGCGCGTACCAAGTTGGCGGCGATCACCACCAAGGTCGGCTATCCGGACCACTGGAAGGATTTCAGCACCCTGGCCATCGGGCGCGACTCGTATTGCGCGAACATGATGAGTGCATCGCGCTGGAAATTCAGCGACAACCTGGCCAAATTTGGCAAGCCGGTTGACCGTACTGAGTGGGAAATGACGCCGCAAACCTATAACGCCTATTACAACCCGTCCAACAACGAGATCGTACTGCCCGCAGCCATTTTCATGATCAACGGCGTCAAGGATGCCGATGTTGACGACGCGGTCGTCTACGGCTATGCGGGCGCCTCGACCATCGGGCACGAGATCACCCACGGCTTCGACGATGAAGGCCGCCAGTTCGACGCGGCCGGCAACCTGACCGACTGGTGGAGCGCCGACGACGCCAGGAAGTTTGAAACCCGCGCCGCGGTAATGGTCAAGCAGTTCGACGACTACACGCCGCTGCCCGGCATGCACATCAACGGCAAGGCCAGCCTGGGCGAGAATATCGCCGACTACGGTGGCATCCTGCTGGGCATTGATGCCTTCAAGAAAACCGACCAGTACAAACAGGGCAAGAAGATCGGCGGCCTGACACCGATGCAGCGCTACTTCATGGGCTACGCGCTGGGCTGGATGTCGCAGTCGCGTGACGCCACCTTGCGCCGCCGCCTGCTCAGCGATGTGCACGCGCCGGCCAAGTGGCGCGTGCTGGGACCGATGGCCAATATCCCAGAATTCCATGAAGCCTTCGGGGTCAAGGCGGGCGAGCCGATGTACCGCGCCACTGGCGAGCGGGTGCAGATCTGGTAACAGGGGCTGGGGCGGGCGGTCCCCTTATTTTCCAGCGGAAATCGCGATAGTGAACCTTGAAATTCAAGAATCAACGTCGTCCTCGCGCATGCGGAGACCCATACTGAGCACATTCAGAATGGGTCCCCGCTTTCGCGAGGACGACGTCGGGAACCCCGGCCGCGAATTCGGCGTGACCGCATGCTCACTGGAGTAGTGCGCGCAAGCGGGAACGACGGGGCAAATTCTCGATTTGTTCACAAGTTGTACCGAAAATCCCTGCGGGTTTGACTCGACGTAAAGGTAGCCCTGGTCTGCCTCCTAGGAAGAAGATGCAAAAATTAATCTCAAATTTGACCCGGCTTTACCTTCCGGCTGCTGCCTTGTCACCGGCTGCGCTCGCGCAGCACTTGCAAGGCCAGGCCACCGTTTCCGTCAGCCTGGCAAGCGCTGATGGCCTGACGCGCGCCATGGTCATTGCCTTCCCTAAAATGGATGATGGCAGCGAAGCGCGGCACTGGAGCCAGTTGTGCGTGATGGCGAATGCCTTGCAGGCGCAACTGGGTTTTCCTGCACCGGCAGTCAGTATTTCCGGCGCCAAGGCGTATGGCCTTTGGCTATCGCTGGCGGTGCCTGCTCCGTTGACGCTGGTGCAGGAATTCATGGAACTGCTTCGCAAAGCGTACTGTCCGGATATGGCGCCGCAGCCTGGTTCGGCCAGTGCGCTGGTTGAATTGCCACCCTGCCTTCACCAGAGCACTGGAAAGTGGGCCGCGTTTATTCATCCGGGGCTGGGCGCTTCGTTCGCCGATGAGCCGGGGCTGGAAATGGCGCCACCGTTTGCCGGGCAGGTTGCATTTCTGGAGGGCTTGCAAAGCATCGGCGCGCAGCAGTTCTTGAATGCCTTGAACCAGCTTCGAGAATTGCATGGCTCGGCGCAGGCAGTCGGTGCGCCAACGCTGGTGCCGCATGGCTTGCTCCTGCGGGATGCATCGCTGGAGGACATCGTGCGTTTCCTGCACTCGAAAAATATCGAGCCGACGTTTCGGCACCTGATCCCAAAGCCGCAAAATTAAGAATTAGATGCGGCTCCAATCAGGCGTTGGACTACTGCAGAAATCGTGATAATAAAACTTGAAATTCAAGAATCAACGTCGTCCTTGCGAAAGCGGGGACGACATCGGATCATTATTTTGGCATTGACCCAGGCTGCGAATTCGGGGTGACCGCATGCACACTGGACGTTGCGCGCCAACTTATGTTTTCCGGACAGCAGTGCGCCTGCGCGGGTACGACTGGCCATACACATCAAGCAGCGCCGCCGCGTCCATCACGCAGCAGGCGCTCGATGTGTTCGATCAGGACATCATCGCCATACGGTTTTCCGAGCTGTATATCGACCCCGGCTTCGGCGGCTTGCGGCGCGTAGCCTTCCTGCGCACTGATCATGATGACCGGGATGTGGGCAGTGAGGGGATTGCCGCGCAGATGGCGCGTCAGTTCAAAGCCGTCCATGCCTGGCAGCTCGAAGTCAGTGATCACGAGGTCGGGCATGCTGGCGGCGATCTGACGAACGGCGTCGAGTCCGTCCACGGCCTGCTGCACCTGGAACTGCTTGCTGCCGAGTAGGCGGTTGGTCTTGACACGCACGACCTTGGAATCGTCGACGATCAGAATACTGGTCTCTGCCGGGCTCTTTCGAATGCGTGGCTGCGATACCTGGGCAGTGACGGCGTCAGGCCTGGTTGCGGAAACCGAGGCGCGGGCTTGGGCGGCCATCTCCGCAAACCGGCGCGCCGCAGCCTGTTTGGCCTCTTCCTGGACAAGACGTTCTCTTTCCTTGATCGCTTTTTGCGCGGCCGCTCCGGCGATCCATTTTGCCTCGACGGCGGCGAGACGCTCCGCTTCGATACGCGCCGCTTCGGCGGCCACCGCACGCTCGGCTGCGCGGCGCGCTTCCTCTTCCGCCGCGGCGCGCTCGGCGACAATGCGCCTGGCATCGAGCTGCGCCTGGCGCATTGCTTCGGCGCGTGCGGCCTTGTCGGCCACCAGGCGCGCTTCCTGTTCCGCCTTGAGCCGCGCCGCCTCGACCCGTGCCGCTTCGATGGCGGCCAGGCGCTCCGCTTCCTCGCGCGCTGCCTTGACGCGCGCCGCCGCGAGGCGCTCGGCTTCGATCCGCGCCAGCTTTTCCGCGCCAGCTTTTTCCGTTTCGAGCGCTGCCGCATCCTCGGCGGCGATGCGGAGTGCCTCGCGCCGCTTTGCTTCTTGCGCGGCGACGCGCTCGCCGGCAAGGCGCGCAGCTTCGGCTTGTGCAGCGCCGACGCGGGCAGCCTTGACCCGCGCCGCCTCGTCTGCGGCCAGGTCCGCAGCCGGTGCGACGGGCGCTGGCTTGGCCTGCTTCGGAGGCGATTCGACCGTTGACGTAAATGCGAATGCGGGTGCCAAAGGGCCAGTGTTCCTGGCGACGAACAGGTCGCCGAGTTCAGCCCCGACACTCTTCATCTCGGCGTGGACGCGCTCCTGCTCGGCGCGCGCGGCCGCGGTAATGGCTGCCTCTTCCTGGCGGCCAGCCTCCTCGGCGAGACGCTCGGCTTCAATGCGCGCCGCTTCATCGATCTTGAACTGGGTGTCGTCCCATACCTGTTCTACATGGGGCTCTTCTTCCTCGACGGCGGGTTCTTCCGGCGGCAACACGGACGGTTCAACCAGGGTGACGGTCGCGGGCGCCGGGATCGTGGGCCAGTGATCCTCCATCAAGACGACCGGCGCCTGCGGCGACTGGCGCCGCTTCCATACGGCATAGGCAAGCGCGGCGCCTGCGGCCGCGAGGATCAGGGCGATAATCAGCAGTACTGTCGTCGACACGCGAAAGGCTCCATGTGGGCGCAATGGAAAAGATGGTCAAAAGTTAAGCGGACTTTTCGTCGATTGTACGCGTTCGGGCGCCGATTGCGGGCATCTGCCGGCAGGATGTTGCTTAGCGCGTTTCTACCTGTGCAATCCGGGCCAGTTGGCCGGCGATGCCTTCGGGAGAAAGCACGAAATCGATACAACCGCTGGCTATGGCGCTCTCGGGCATGTCGGGCTGGCTTGCCGTATCGAGTTTTTGGGCGATGGTGATGCCGCCGAGCTGCTGAATGCCGCACATCGCCGCAGCACCGTCGCCGTCGAGACCGGACACAATGACGGCGATCACCTTGCCGTCCCAGTGGCTGGTCAGCGAACGCAGGCAGACGGTAATCACGTCCGGCCAGCCATGCGGCTTCGAAATGGGCGCCAGGAGGAATTGTCCATCGCGCACGTGGAGGTCGCGATTTGCCGGAATGATGTACAGGTGGTTGGCTTGAATCGGCATGCATTCCGTGATCAGGTGAACGGGCAGGCTGGTGTGGTTCGCCAGCAGCTCATGAAGTCGGGTGGGCATGCGCCGCATGTGATTAACGATCACAAAGGCCATGCCCAGATCTGGTGGCAAGTTCTTCAACAGGCGAATGTAGGCGTCCAGGCCGCCGGCCGAGCCGCCGATGCACACGATGGGGAAATGCACTTGTCCCGCTTTATCCATGCTGCTTCCCCCAACGTTGCACAAGGTCTTATTGATGACGCGGGCCCTTGTCGGCGCCCTTGTGGTCCTTCTGTCCATCGTTCTTGTGACGGCCCGCTACCTCGTCGGTTTCGGCGCGTTGCTGGTTCCTGGTCGCGTCCTGCTGGAGCCGCTCGGCTTCCTGTTTGGGTTTGTCGTTTGGTTTGCTGGTGTGCTTGCTCATGATGGCCTCCCATGGGTGGTTTGAGGTCCAACACTACCCGGCCTTGGCACTGGGCACCGTTCGTTAGCCAACACACTGGCGCCCAAGGCACAGGTGTCCCGCGAAACGTCCAGTGAGCATGCGCTCACGCCCAATTCGCGGCCTGGGTTAAGACCAAAATAGTGACCGACGTCATCCCCGCGAAAACGGGGACCCATTCTGAATGTGTTCAGTATGGGTCCGCATGCGCGAGGACGACGTTGATTCTTGAATTTCAAGTCTCATTATCGCGATTTCTGCAGTCGCATCTATGTCAAGGTCGATTTGGCGGCGTCGAGGTCTGCCTGGCCCTGCCTTCTGGTAAGCTTCCAAGCGGAGACCGACACCATGCCCACCCCCCAAACACGGATCATCTACCTGCAGCGAAGTGCCCCCGCCAAGCCACCGCTGGGACAGGCATGCAACGGCTGCGGGGTCTGCTGCGCGGCCGAGACATGCCCCGTGGCGCGGGTTTTCCTGCTTCAATGGACGGGGCCATGCCCCGCGCTCGCCTGGCAGGGGGCTGAGCAACGTTACGCCTGTGGCATGTTGGTGCGCCCAGCAAGCTACCTGGCGTGGTTGCCGAATTGGCTGGCCCCGTGGTTCGCGCGCCGGGTCCGGCGCTGGATCGCCGCCGGCATTGGCTGCGATTCAGCGGCCGAACCCAGCCATTTTCCCTGATTGCATGAATAGGGTGGACGGACGGGGGGCGCTTCAGTATCCTCATAGTAATCTGACGGGCAGGCGCCGCTGCACGCCCGGCAGGCCAGGGGGAACACCATGCTGATCACTGACTCGACGCCGCAAACGGACGCCCTGGCGCAAGCTTTGGCGGCTGGCGGCGGCGCTTCCGATGCGGCATTGCGGGCGCTGCAGGGTGCGCGCGAGCTCGAGGGCGAAGTCATGCGCTTGCGCCTGGCCTTGGCCGACATGCCTGCCAGCGCGCGGCAAGACCCGGCCTGGCGCGAACAGCTGGCGTGCCTGCTGAGCAAGGTGGTGTTGTTTCGGGTTGCGCTGGCCGATCCCGGCCAGGGCGCCGAAACGGGTAACGTTTTACATAAAAATGATAGAGGGTGACCATGATTGCAGAAGAAAAGAGCGTTGTGTACGGTACGGAAGATCTGTTGACGAGCCTGTGTAACTCCGTCACGCGCGTCTTGAATGTCGCTATGCAGAGCAAGATCCATTATTCGGCCATGGTCCAGAGGATCACCAAGATCGGCCTGAAACCTGACATCGGCTGCTTCGTCCTGTTCGATGGCGGTTTCTCCGGACTGGTGGTGCTGAACTTTGGCGCCGATACGGCCATGGAAATCTACGAGCGCTACATGCTGCACATGGGCATGCCCAAGTCCGAGCTGGCCGGCTCTCACACTTCCGACGAGGTGGCCAATATCCTCGGCGAGCTGATGAACCAGATCGTCGGCGACTTCACCGGCAAGGTGCGGCGCGAACTGCAAACCAACATCACCCAGAACCAGCCAAAGATGCTGGTGCTGACCAAGCAGGTGATGCTCAGCGTCGACACCCCGCTGGACCGGCCGGAAATGCGACGCGTCTCCTTCTTCACCGAGAAGAACAATATTTTCTATCTTGAACTGGCCATCGACCGCACCGAATTCATCAAGTTGCATGACTTCGACGCCGCCGGCGTGCCCGATCCGGACGCCTTGCTGGCCATGGAGCACGCCAGCCGTGACACGCCGAGCGCGCCGGTGGCCGCGCCCGACGACGACAATTCCGAACTGTTGAAGTCGCTGGGAATGTAGGCGTTCACTGGACTGCAGCGGTCCGACAATTTTGGCGATTCGGGGTACACTGGGGGCAACCGAGCTCACCCAATGAAAACCTGCTTCCCCCTAATTGCCGCCGCACTTGTCCTGGCCTGTTCCGCCGCCGGCGCAGAACAGGTATCGCCTGAGCAGTATCCCTTCATTTGCCGCACGCAAGAGTCCGGCCTGGGCCAGCCGCTGGTGGACAACCAGCAGGGCATCGGCCATCCTGTGTTCGACAATGTCACGCACGAGGTGGTCGGCCACAGCAGCTCTTGCAGCGTGCGCACGCGCTTCGATTATTTCTACTACACGGGCACGCATTTCAAGCCCTACAGCCGGGGCGATGCGCCTGCCGACCTGAAGACGGCGCGCCTGAACGGCGCCACCGTGCCCTTTATCGTGCGGGTCGAAGTGGGCACGATCAACCGTTTCATGTACACCATCGCCATGCTCGCGCCGCTGGCCGAAGCGCCAGGCGCACTGAACAACTCCGCATGGAACCACAAGCTGGTGTACTGGCTGCGCGGCGGGGTTGGCATTGGCCACCAGCAGGGCACCGCCATGTGGCTCAAGAACAACCTGAACAGCTCCGAGCGCGAGCTGATGCCGCGCTTGCTCGAACAGGGCTATGCCGTGGTCAGCTCCTCGGGCAATGAAACGGGCGTGCACTACAACATTGGACTGGCCGAACGGACAGCCTTCATGACCAAGCAGCACTTTGCCGAGGCCTATGGCAAGCCGGCCTACACGATCGGCATTGGCGGCTCGGGCGGCGCCGTGCAGCAATACCTGTTCGCCCAAAACCGGCCCGGCCTGCTCGATGGCGGCATCCCGATCCAGTCCTACCCGGACATGATTACCCAGACTATCCCGATCGCCGATTGCCCCTTGCTGGGCCAGTATTTCAAGGACGAGGTGGCGCTGAACCCTGCTTCGCCCTGGTCCAGCTGGAGCCACCAGACGCTCATCGAGGGGATGAACGCGAGCGACACGGTGCGCAATGCCATGTTCAACACTCCGGGCACGACGGAATGCATCAACGGCTGGCGCATGGCGATGCCGACTGTGCTCAATCCCCAGTACAAGGATCCCAGGTTCGACCTCGGGGCGCGCGCCTACGGCTATCCCGCGACCGTGTTCGCCAACGTGAAGTGGACCCACTGGAACGACCTGGCCGAGGTCTACGGCAGCGACAGCAAGGGCTACGCGCCGGTCACGGTGGACAACGTGGGTGTGCAGTACGGGCTGGCGGCCCTGGCCCAGGGCAAGATCGACGCTGACGAGTTCTTGCGCATCAATGCCTGCGTCGGCGGCTGGAAGGCGCAGAGCGAGTTCGTTGCGTGGAATCCGAGCGGCGACCCTTACGACGCGCGCAATATGCTGCGCAGCGCAAATTGCCGCGACCCGGACGGCAGCCCCGCGCCGCGCCAGGCGGGCAGCGTGGCGGCCATGAACATGGCGTACAGCGCCGGACAGGTATTCACCGGACAGCGCCTGGGCATCCCCATGATCGACCTGCGGCCGTACCTGGAGCCGGAGCTGAACATGCACAACGCGCGCCAATCGTTCTCGGTACGGGCGCGCCTGCTGGCGTCGAACCCGGGCGAGGCGCAGCGCCAGGTGATCTGGTTCCGGCGCACCGACGCCGACCTGGTGGGCGCCGTGATGGATGCCGTCGCGGTGCTCGACCGCTATCTGGTCGGCGGGAGTGCGCCGCCGGAGTTTGTCGACAAATGCGTCGACGCAAAGGGCGCGCTGATCGGCGCCGGGCCGGGGGTCTGGGATGGCATCCTGAACCAGAAGCCGGCCGGCGCCTGCACCAGCGCGTTTCCGCTGTATGGCAGCCCGCGCATGGTCGCCGGCGACTCGGTCAAGGGCGATACCTTCAAATGCGCGCTCAAGCCGGTGGCGCGCGCGCTGAGCGACGGCAGTTATCCGGCCGGCGTCCAGTTCACGCCACGCCAGCAGGACTGGCTGAACCGGATCTTCCCGAACGGCGTGTGCGACTACAGCCAGGCCGACCAGGGACGCCCGCCGGGTTTGTAGGGTGGAAGAGCGCAGCGTCATCCACCATGTATGCGTCAACGCGGCGCAAAAATAGTCCAATTTCGCAGGCAAAACGTCGTTTCCGCTGGCGCAGGAACGCCGAATATTATTCAGTGGTCGGATCTTTGAGTTGGACCATCACCGGTCTGCTAAAATTTGGCTCCCCCCTTACCAATTTCGATGGAGCCGCCGGCATGAAACGTGTGATTTTCAATCAGAAGGGCGGCGTCGGAAAGTCGACCATCGCAGTGAACCTGGCGGCCGTCGCGGCGCATGCGGGTAAAAAGGTGTTGTTGATCGACATCGATCCACAGTGCAACTCGAGCCGTTACCTGCTCGGCGCGGCGGCCAAGGACGCCACGCCAACGGTTTCCGACTACTTCGAGCAAACGCTCAGTTTCTCGATTTTCCCGAAAAGTGCCACCAACTACGTGCACGAGACGCCGTTCGAGAACCTGTTCCTGATGCCTTCGCACCCGGCCATCGGCGAACTGCAATCGAAGCTCGAATCGCGCCACAAGATCTACAAATTGCGCGACGCGCTCGACGAGCTGGGCGAAGATTATGACGAAATCATCCTCGATACGCCGCCGGCCTACAATTTCTTCACCCAGTCGGCGCTGATGGCCGCCGACGTGTGCCTGATTCCCTTCGACTGCGACGATTTCTCGCGCCAAGCGCTCTATACGCTGATGGCCAACGTGGGCGAAATCAAGTCCGACCATAATTCGATGCTCGAGATCGAGGGCATCGTGGTCAACCAGTTCCAGGCGCGCGCCAACCTGCCGCAGCGGCTGGTCGACGAGCTGCTGGCCGAGGGCCTGCCGGTGCTCGACACCAAGTTGTCGAGTTCAATCAAGATCCGCGAGTCGCACGACCGATGCCTGCCGATGATCCACATGGATGGGCGCCACAAGCTGTCGCAGGAATTTGTCGCCCTGTACGCCGAGCTGCAGGCGCTCCAGCGCGGCGCCGGGAAAGCCGCAAAGAACCGCAAGGCCGGCTAGCCCGGCGGGCCGTCATGCCCCTGTTTGAGCCGAACATCCCCGCGCGCTACGTGTTGCCCTTGCTGGTGCAGCTCGGCGCGCAAGACCAGGCGGGCATCGACGCCGCCCTGGCTGCGCTGGCGCTGGACGCGACGCAGCTGCGCTTGCCCCAGGCCAGCCTGTGCGCGGCCCAATTCGATGCCTTGATCACCAGCCTGGCCGCCCTGTCCGGGCGCGGCGACCTCGGTTTCGAGCTTGGGCTGGCGATCAAGATTGCCGACCACCGGCATCTGGGCGAGGCCCTGCTGCGCTGCGCCACGCTCGATCAATTGCTGCGCCTGCTGGTGCGCTTCTCGCGCCTGGTCACGCCGATGTTCTCGCTGCAGTACCAGCGCACTGCACACGGCGGCGAACTGACCTGGCGCCCGGCCGCGTTCATGAGCGCGGCCACCTTGCGCGTGATGGAGGAGATCTTCGCCGTGTCGGTGCACACCGAGTTGCACGGCGCGTTCGGCGCGCGCCTGGCGCCGTTCGACGTGCACCTGTCGATGCAGGCGCCGCCCCACGCACGGCGCTACGCCCGCCTGCGCCCGACACGCTTCCATTTCGGCGCGCAGGCGCTGCCCGAGGTGAAGATCGAATTCCCCTCCGACGTGCTGGACCTGCCTTTGTGGCCGGTGCCGCTGGCGGTCACGCCAGAGCAACTCGCCAGCCTGAATCATCAACAGCGCGACATCGCGCGCAGGCGGCGCTGGGCCGAGTGGGTCAGCCTGATCCTGCGCGAGGCCGAGGGCTGCCAGCCCACCCGCGAAGAGCTGGCCGAGCTGCTCAACGTCAGCCCGACCACGCTGACGCGCCAGCTGGCCAGCGAAGGCGTCACCTTGCGCGCTCTGGGCACCCAGATCCGCCACGAGCGCGCTTGCGCGCTGCTGCACGACTTGAGCCAGCCGATCACCCAGATCGCGCTGCGCCTGGGTTACCGCGACGGCAGCAACTTCTCCCACGCGTTCCGCAAGGCTTGCGGGATGACGCCGCAGGCCTACCGCGGCGCTCGTTGTTTGATCTCAAATCACAAGTCATAGGCGGGCCGGGCTGTCAGAATGGCGAATGGCGAATGGCGCGTGGTGCCGCGCTTTCCTATTGTCCGGACTATCTATGAACTCTCCATATTGCCCGCCGCTGGCGCCGCCAGGCCAGCTTCAGGGCGGCCGCCTGCCAATCCACCCAAGTTAGCGGTAAATGTGCAGATTAGTAATTTATTTTCAATGTA
>JAZJYV010000005.1:0-46294 GCA_040390195.1 Pseudomonadota bacterium
AGACCCCGGTTGATTCGCTTGGGGTCTGACCCCGGTTTTGCCTTGCCGCCGCCGCGGGATCAACGATTATAAGTTTGCAGTATAAAAGCGCTGGCCCATCTCTTCCAGGCCCAGCGTGGCCAGCACTTCCTGCAGGCGCTCGCTGGGGCGCTTGCGTGGCAGGTCCTTGTAACTGGCAATGATCAATTCGTTCTTCATCGAGTGCTCCCAGCCCACCAGTTCCGTCACGTTGACCTGGTAGCCGTGCGCTTCGAGCTGCAGGCAGCGCAGCACATTGGTGACCTGGCTGCCAAACTCGCGCGTGTGCAGCGGATGGCGCCACAGCTCGGTTAGCGAACTCTTGCCCAGGTCCTTGCCCTTGTTCTTCTTGAGCACGGACGCCACTTCGGCCTGGCAGCACGGCACCAGCACCATGAATTTGGCGCGCTTCCTGAGCGCGAAATCGATCGCGTCATCGGTTGCCGTGTTGCAGGCGTGGAGCGCGGTGACAATGTCGATCTGCTCGGGCAGCTGGTCCGAACTGGTCGATTCGGCCACCGACAAATTCAGGAACGACATGCCGGGAAAACCCAGTTTCGCGGCCAGCTCGGTCGATTTTTGCACCAGCTCTTCGCGCGTCTCGATGCCGTAGATGCGCGAACCATCGTCGTGCCCCTTGAAGAACAGATCGTACAGGATGAAGCCGAGGTAGGACTTGCCCGCGCCATGGTCGACCAGCGAAATGGCCGGATGGTCCTGCTGGATTTCCCTGAGCAGCGGCTCGATGAACTGGTACAGGTGGTAGACCTGCTTGAGCTTGCGCCGGCTGTCCTGATTGAGTTTGCCGTCGCGCGTGAGGATGTGCAGCTCCTGCAGCAGCGCGACCGACTGGCCGGGGCGGATCTCCGGCGCCAGCGCGCCCGCCTCAGCGTGCTTCATCGATCCACGCCATCTGGATGGCCTCCAACACTTTTTCGCCGCCGCGCGTGTGATCGTCGTCGAAGCCGTCGAGGTCGACCACCCAGTTGTGCAGGTCAACGAAGCGCACCGTCAGCGGGTCGATGTCGGGATGCTTGTCGTACAGTGCTTCGGCAATGGCCGCGATGTCACTCCATTTCATTGCGGGCTCCAGGTCAGTGGTTCTTTTCGGCGGCGTGGTTGATCGTGTATTTCGGGATCTCCACGACCAGGTCTTCGGTGCCAACGATGGCCTGGCACGACAGGCGCGAGACCGCCTCCAGGCCCCAGGCCCGGTCGAGCAAGTCCTCTTCCTTCTCTTCCGGCTCGTTGAGCGAGTCGTAACCTTCGCGCACCAGCACGTGGCAGGTGGTGCAGGCGCATACGCGGTCGCAGGCGTGTTCGATTTCGATGTCGTTCTCGAGCATCACGTCGCACACCGACTTGCCGGTGGGCGCCTCGATGACCGCGCCTTCAGGACAGAACTCGGGATGGGGGAGGAATACGATTTGTGGCACGTTGTTACCTTTTGTAGGATCAGATTTGGTCGAGCGATTTGCCGGCCAGTGCGCTGCGCACGCTTTGGTCCATGCGGCGCGATGCGAATTCTTCGGTGCCGTCGGCCAGCGCGGCCACGGCCGCATGCACGGCGGCCGATTGCGCGGCGTCCTTCACGCCATCCGCGATCGACTGGCGCACGGTGCCCATCAGGGCCAGGATGGTGCTGCGTTCGTCAATGCTGAGCAGGTCGCTGTCGCCGTCGAGCGCCGACTGGGTGGCTAGCAAGATGCGTTCGGCTTCGACCGTCTCTTCGGCAAAGGCGCGGCGCAGCATATCGCCCTCGGCCGAGGTGTACGACTCCTGCAGCATGCGCGCCACCTCGTCGTCGGCCAGGCCGTACGAGGGCTTGACCGTGATCGACGCTTCCACGCCGGAGCGCGTCTCGCGTGCCGACACCGACAACAGGCCGTCGGCGTCGACCTGGTAGGTGATGCGGATGCGCGCGGCGCCGGCCACCATCGGCGGAATGCCGCGCAGCTCGAAGCGTGCCAGCGAGCGGCAGTCGCTCACCAGTTCGCGCTCACCCTGCAGCACGTGCACCGCAAGCGCCGTCTGGCCGTCCTTGAAGGTGGTGAACTCCTGCGCGCGGGCGCAAGGAATGGTCGAATTGCGCGGGATGATCTTCTCGACCAGGCCGCCCATGGTTTCGATGCCCAATGAGAGCGGAATCACGTCCAGCAGCAGCCAGTCGTCGCCCGAGGCGCGGTTGCCGGCCAGCAGATTGGCCTGGATCGCGGCGCCCAGCGCCACCACCTTGTCCGGGTCGATGTTCGCGTGCGGGATGGTCTTGAAAAACTCGGTGACGGCGCGCCGCACGTGCGGCATGCGCGTCGCGCCCCCGACCATCACCACGCCGTCGACGTCGTCGACCGCCACCGACGCGTCGCGCATGGCCTTCCGGATGGCGCTCATGGTTTTTGCGACCAGGTGTTTGGTGATCTCGGCGAAAATCTCGGCCGTGACCCGCACATGCACCATCTCGCCCGAATTGAGCATGGCGTCGACGGTGGTGTCGCTGTTGGTCGAGAGCAGTTCCTTGGCCTGGCGCGCCTTGACCATCAGGGTCGCGGTGTCCTCATCGGACAGCGGCGCCAGCTTGGCCTGCTCGCTGACCCAGCAGAACAGGCGGCGGTCGAAATCGTCGCCGCCGAGCGCCGAATCACCACCCGTCGAGAGCACCTCGAAGACGCCCTTTGAGAGCTTCAGGATCGAGATGTCGAAGGTGCCGCCACCGAGGTCGTAGACGGCGTACACGCCCTCGGAGCCGTGATCGAGGCCGTAGGCAATCGCGGCGGCGGTCGGCTCGCTGAGCAGGCGCAGCACGTTCAGGCCGGCCAGCTGGGCCGCGTCCTTGGTGGCCTGGCGCTGGGCGTCGTCGAAATAGGCGGGCACGGTAATGACAGCGCCGACCAGTTCATCGCCGAGCGAATCTTCGGCGCGCTGGCGCAGCGTGGCCAGGATCTGGGCCGAGATTTCAACCGGGCTTTTCACGCCGGCCACGGTCTTCAGTTGCACCATCCCGGGTGAATCCTGGAAATCGTAGGGCAGGTTTTCAGCGTAGGCAATGTCGGCCAGGCCGCGCCCCATGAAGCGCTTGACCGAAACGATGGTGTTCTTCGGATCGGTGGTCTGGTGGGCCTGCGCCTTGTAGCCGATGTTGGCGTGGCCGTTGGGCAGGTAGCGCACGATGGACGGCAGCAGCGGGCGGCCGTCTTCGTCGGCGAGCACTTCCGGAATGCCGCTGCGGACCGTGGCCACCAGCGAGTTGGTGGTGCCCAGGTCGATGCCGACGGCCAGCCGGTGCTGGTGCGGCGCGGTCGACATGCCGGGTTCTGAAATTTGCAAAAGTGCCATGTATGCGTACCGATTTCTTGATTGTTTTATGCGGTTTACGAGCCGATGCGCTCGCTCAGGCGCGTGCGCCTAGTCCTCTGATGCTTCGAACGCGAAGTTCAGCTCTTCGGCGAATTTATCGAGGAACATCAGCGCGCGCACCCCTTGCGCCGCGTGCTCGTAATCGCCAGTGTCGAGCAGCAGGCCGATCTGCGCCATGCGCGCCGCGGTTTCCGACTTGAGCTGCGCGTCGAGCGACTCGAGCGCGCCGATGTCCTTGTCCGCCCGCGCCTCGCCGAGCGCCTCGCGCCATTCCATCTGCTGCATCAGGAATTCGAGCGGCATGGCCGTGTTCGACTCCGTCTTGAGCGCCACGCCATTTTGCTCGCACAGGTACTGGGCGCGCTTTTGCGGGTTCTTCAGCGTCAGGTAGGCTTCGTTGGCGCGCGTGGCCCACTGCATCGCGACGCGCTTCTCGGCGTCGGTCGCGTTGACGAAGCGGTCCGGATGCACCTTGCCCTGCACGTCGCGATAGGCCTCATCGAGCGCTTTGGCGTCGATCGCAAAGGTGGCCGGAAGCTGGAACAGGTCGTAGTGGTTTTGCATGCCTAGATACGGAAGCTTTCGCCGCAGCCGCAGGCGTCCTTGACGTTCGGGTTATTGAAGCGAAAGCCTTCGTTCAAGCCTTCGCGCGCAAAATCGAGCTCGGTGCCGTCGATGTAGGGCAGGCTTTTCGGGTCGACGAAGACCTTCACGCCATGCGATTCGAAGACCGCGTCTTCGAGCGCTGCCTCATCGACGTACTCGAGCTTATACGCCAGGCCGGAACAACCCGTGGTGCGCACCCCAAAACGCAAGCCGACACCCTTGCCGCGACGTTCGATGTAGCGGTTGATGTGCTTGGCTGCTTTTTCGGTCAGTGTGATTGCCATTCAGTTCTCCAGCTTAAGCGGCTGCCGGGTGCTTGGTCTTGTAGTCCAGGACGGCCGCCTTGATCGCGTCTTCGGCCAGGATCGAGCAGTGGATCTTGACCGGCGGCAGCGCCAGTTCTTCGGCGATCTGGGTGTTCTTGATCGACAGCGCCTGGTCGAGCGTCTTGCCCTTGACCCATTCGGTCACCAGCGACGACGAGGCGATCGCCGAGCCGCAGCCGTAGGTCTTGAATTTCGCGTCTTCGATCAGGCCGTCGGCGCCAACCTTGATTTGCAGCTTCATGACGTCGCCGCAGGCCGGCGCGCCGACCATGCCGGTGCCGATCGTCTCGTCACCCTTGTCGAAGGCGCCAACGTTGCGTGGATTTTCGTAGTGGTCCAACACTTTGTCCGAGTATGCCATTTTGATGCTCCTAGTATTTCAATACGGTTAGTGGGCTGCCCATTGGATCGAGGCGATGTCGATGCCTTCCTTGAACATGTCCCACAGCGGCGACAGTTCGCGCAGCTTGTGGACTTTCGCTTTGAGCAGCTGCACGGCGAAATCGATGTCGGCTTCGGTCGAGAAACGGCCGATGGTGAAACGGATCGAGCTGTGCGCCAGTTCGTCGCTGCGGCCCAGGGCGCGCAACACGTAGGACGGCTCCAGGCTGGCCGAAGTGCAGGCCGAGCCGGACGAGACGGCGATGTCCTTGATCGCCATGATCAGCGACTCGCCCTCGACGTAGTTGAAGCTCACGTTCAGGTTGTGCGGCACGCGGTGCGCCATGTCGCCGTTGATGTAGACCTCTTCGATCTCTTGCAGGCCCTTGGCCAGGCGGTCGCGCAGCATCGTGATGCGCGCCGTTTCGGCGTCCATCTCTTCCTTGGCGAGGCGGAAGGCCTCGCCCATGCCGACGATCTGGTGGGTTGCCAGCGTGCCCGAACGCAGGCCGCGCTCGTGGCCGCCACCGTGCATCTGGGCTTCCAGGCGCACCCGCGGCTTGCGCCGCACGTACAGCGCGCCGATGCCTTTCGGGCCGTAGGTCTTGTGGGCCGTGAAGGTCATCAGGTCGACCTTGGAATTGGCCAGGTCGATGTGCACCTTGCCGGTGGCCTGGGCCGCGTCGCAATGGAAGATGATGTTCTTCGAGCGGCACAGCGTGGCCAGCTCTTCGATTGGCTGGATCACGCCGATCTCGTTGTTGACCAGCATGACCGAGACCAGGATGGTGTCCGGACGGATGGCCGCGGCCAGTTGCTCGACCGTGATCAGGCCGTTCTCTTGCGGCTCCAGGTAGGTGGCCTCGAAGCCGACCCGCTCGAGTTCGCGCACGGTGTCGAGCACGGCCTTGTGTTCGGTCTTGACGGTGATGATGTGCTTGCCGCGCGTCTTGTAGAACTGGGCCGCACCCTTCAAGGCCAGGTTGTTGCTCTCGGTCGCGCCCGAAGTCCAGATGATTTCGCGCGGGTCGGCGCCGACCAGGGCAGCCACGTGGCCGCGCGCCTCCTCGACGGCCGCCTCGGCCGTCCAGCCGTACATGTGGCTGCGCGACGCCGGATTGCCGAACTGCTCGCGCAGGTAGGGAATCATCTTGTCGGCCACCCGGGGATCGATCGGCGTCGTCGCCGAATAGTCCATATAGATGGGAAAATGCGGCGCAGTCACGAATTTCTGCTCGAGGTTTTTGTCCAAAGGCGCGTTCATTCAATTACTCCAATATGCTTCAATTATGTCCAGCCGCCGCAATGCTGCGGTGCATCACCACCACGCTTTGCTCGGCGTTTTTCTGTTTCTGCTGGTCGACCAGGTCTTGCAGCGAGACTGAATCGAGGTAGTCGACCATTTTTTCGTTGAGCGTGGCCCACAGCTCGTGGGTCATGCAGCGCGTGCCGGTGGCCGCGTCGGCGCCGTGGCAGTTTTCCTTGCCGCCGCACTGGGTCGCGTCGAGCGGCTCATCGACCGCGATGATGATGTCGGCCACGGTGACCTTGTCGGCGCGCCGCGCCAGGCTGTAGCCGCCACCCGGGCCGCGGATCGACTCGACGATCTCATGGCGGCGCAGTTTGCCGAACAGTTGCTCCAGGTAGGACAGGGAGATGGCCTGGCGCTGGCTGATGCCGGACAACGTGACGGGACCCTTGCCCTGGCGCAGGGCAAGATCGATCATCGCAGTGACAGCAAAACGGCCTTTGGTGGTCAGACGCATCTGGTTTCCGCTCACAATGTTAAAATGTCGGGCTCGTTCAAGCGGCAATAGCCTGATTAGTTGAACGATTTAGTCAAGTATATCAAATCCTCGCCCGCTTGTCTTGGCGCCCCCCATTTTGCTGCTCCCGCACGGCGTTCCCGCGCAGGCCTCAGTGCGAGCGGAGCAAACGCATGGGCCCGAACAGCTTCTGCATGCCTGAATGTTGAATAAAAGATAAGTTATACGGATGTTCGGAGCACTGCTGCGGCAGCCGCGCCGCTTCCGGCAGCTTCGCCAGTTGCTCCGCGATCTTCCCCCACAACACCAGGGTCGGCGCCGTTTCGGCCTCGGCCAGGGCGCCCAGCACCGTTCGCAGGAACGGCAGCCAGGCGCGCGCGTCGACGGCCGGCGCCACGTGGGGGCGAAACACCAGCGAAGCGTTGAGCAGCAGAAAGCCCTGCTCCGTGAGCGCCGCCTGCAGCTCGGGCAGGGTCTGGATCAAGCCAGCGCGCTGCGCGAGCGGGGCCAGGGCCGCGCCCCCCGTGTCGTCCGGCGCCAGCAGGCCGTCGGCCACCAGCAGCATTTTCATGAAATTGCGCAGCGACGTGGCCTTGTTGACCGGTTTCGACAGCCCGCCAGGACTCCACAACTGCGCCACCGCCCCATCCATGAAGCACACACCCGTTGCGCTCGCCGCGCGCGGGTACGGGCCCTCGCCGACCAGCACGTAACGGGTCCGGGCCAGCGGCTGGGCGAACGCGGCGAACAGCCTTTGTTCTGTGGGCAGGTAATCATCGGCCGCCAGTGCGGGCAAATAAGCGGGGGCGGCCTGCGCCATCGCCGCCAGGGCCGCGCGCAGCGGGGCCTGCCAGCTGGCGTCGGCGCGCTCGAGCGCGTCCAGGATCGCTGCGGGGAATGCTTGGATCGACATGGCAAACCGGAGTGGGGAAACCTGAAATTGTAATCGAGCTGCGCGTGCGCCTGCCATTGCTTGCCGTTTTCACCATATACTTCTGACAAGCCCATCCGCTTCACCCCGAAAAGGAATACTGTCATGGCAAGTCCCGACCTGAGCCGGCTCACCATCGACCGCGGCGCCAAGCCGCAAGCCCTGCGTCCGCGCCGGCGCTGGCTGCGCCTTGGGCTCGTGCTGGTGCCGCTGGCCGCCGCCGGCGCAGTCCTGCTGCGCGCACTGTCTGGCGCACCGACCGTCGAGACCGTCACGGCCAGCCCGGCCTACCCGTCCCAAAGCTTCACCCTGCTCAACGCCACCGGCTACGTGGTGGCCCAGCGCAAGGCAGCGCTGTCATCGAAGGCCACCGGCCGCCTCGAGTGGCTGGGCGTGCTCGAAGGCAGCCACGTCAAGCAGGGCGAAGTGGTGGCGCGCCTGGAAAACCGCGACGTCAGCGCCGCCCTGGCCCAGGCCGAAGCGAACGTCGCGCTGGCCCGGGCCAACCTGGAGCAAGCCAGCGCCGAGCAGGTCGACGCGGCCAGCGCGCAGCGCCGCTCGGCCGAGCTGCTGGCCCAGAAGTTCATCCCCCAGGCCACGTACGACGCGGCCCAGGCGCGCGCCAACAAGGCGGCCGCCGCCGTCAGTGCCAGCCGCGCGGGCGTCGCCGCCGCCCAGGCCAGCGCACGGGTGGCCCAGGTGGCGCTCGACCAGACCCTGATCCGCGCCCCGTTCGACGCCGTGGTGCTGACCAAGAACGCCAACGTGGGCGACAACATCACGCCGTTCTCCTCGGCCGCCGACAGCAAGGGCGCGGTCGTCACGGTGGCCGACATGGACACCCTGGAAGTCGAGGCCGACGTCTCCGAATCGAACCTGGCCAAGATCCACGTCGGCCAGCCGGCCGAGATCCTGCTCGACGCCTTCCCCGACCTGCGCCTGGCCGGTGTGGTCTCGCGTACGGTGCCGACGGTGGACCGCAGCAAGGCGACCTTGCTGGTGAAGGTGCGCTTCGCCGAGCACGACGCGCGCATCCTGCCCGACATGAGCGCCAAGGTGGCATTCCTGTCCAAACCGGTGGCCGAGAATGAAAAGAAACCGGTGCTGGCCGTGCCGCCTGCGGCGCTGCTGGCGCGCGGCGGCAGGCAGCTCGCCTTCGTGGTCAGGGACGGCAAGCTGCACGAGGTGGCCGTCACGAAGGGGCGCACGCTGGGCGAACTGCTCGAGGTGGGCGGCCTGGCCGCGGGCGACAAGGTGGTGCTCAACCCTGCCCCCGCGCTGGCCGATGGGATGGCGGTCAACCTGGTGAAAAAATGACGGCGCCGCTGGTCGACATCGCGCACCTGGTCAAGTCCTACCAGCGCGGCGGACAGGTGGTGCCGGTGCTGACCGACATTACGCTGCAGATCCAGGCGGGCGACTTCACCGCCCTGATGGGGCCATCGGGCTCAGGCAAGAGCACGCTGCTGAACCTGATCGCCGGCATCGACAAACCCGACAGCGGCGTGCTGCGTGTCGACGGGCTCGACATCGCCACCCTGTCCGAGACGGAGCTGGCGCACTGGCGCGCCGCCAACATCGGCTTCATCTTCCAGTTCTACAATTTGATGCCGGTGCTGTCGGCGTTCGAGAACGTCGAGCTGCCGCTGCTGCTGACGCGCCTGACGCGGCGCGAACGGCGCGAGCGGGTGGCCATGACGCTCGAGATGGTGAACCTGCAGGACCGCATGGACCACACGCCGGGCGAGCTGTCCGGCGGCCAGCAGCAGCGCGTGGCCATTGCCCGTGCGATCGTCACCGACCCGACCCTGATCGTGGCCGACGAGCCGACCGGCGACCTCGATCGCCAGTCCGCCTCCGAAGTGCTGGCGCTGATGCAGCGCCTGAACCGCGAACTGGGCAAGACCATCATCATGGTCACCCACGACGCCAACGCGGCCCAGCAGGCGCGCACCGTGGTCCACCTGGACAAGGGCGAGCTGATGCTGGACCAGCCGGTGGCCTAGGCCATGTACGCGCTCAAACTCATCGTGCGCAACGCGCTGCGCCACAAGCTGCGCACGGCACTGACCGTGGTCGGGCTGGTGGTCGCCACGCTCGCGTTCGGCCTGCTGCAAACGGTCGTCAACGCCTGGTATGCCGGGGCCGAGGCGGCCTCCAACACGACCCTGATCACGCGCAACGCGACCTCGCTGGTGTTCTCGCTGCCGCTGGCCTACGCCGGCAAGATCCGCGCGGTGGAAGGCGTCTCGCAGGTAGCCTACGCCAACTGGTTCGGCGGCATCTACCAGGATCCGAAGAATTTTTTCCCGCAGTTCGCCGTGTCGGGCCAGAGCTATCTCGACATCTACCGCGACTTCGTGCTGCCCGAAGCCGAACGCATCGCCTTCCTGCGCGACCGCAAGGGCTGCATCGTAGGGCGCAAACTGGCGCAGCAGTACAACTTCAAGGTGGGCGACATCATTCCGATCCGCGGCACGATTTTTCCCGGCCAGTGGGAATTCGTGGTGCGCGGCATCTACGACGGGCGCCAGTCGAACACCGTCACCACCCAGCTGTTCTTCCATTGGGACTATCTGAACGAAACGCTGCTCAAGACGGTGCCGCGGCGCGCCAACCAGATCGGAGTGTATGTGGTGCAGATCAAGCGCGCCGAGGACGCCGCGGCGATCTCGCGCGCAATTGACGCCACGTTCAGGAATTCGCTGGCCGAGACCCTGACCGAGACCGAGAAGGCGTTCCAGCTTGGCTTCGTGTCGATGTCCGAGGCGATCGTGGCGGCGATCCGGCTGGTCTCGTTCGTCGTCATCCTGATCATCATGGCGGTGATGGCCAACACCATGGCCATGAGTGCGCGCGAGCGCCTCTCCGAGTACGCCACGCTCAAGGCGCTCGGCTTCGGCTTCGGCTTCCTGGCGACCCTGATCGTGGGCGAATCGGTGCTGCTGGCCCTGAGCGGCGCGGCCATCGGCATCGCCCTGCTGTACCCGGTGGCGGCCGCCTTCGCGGCGCAGATGGGCACCCTGTTTCCAGTGTTCGAGGTGGCGCCGCTGACGGTGCTGATGCAACTGGCCTGCGCGCTGGCAGTCGGCCTGCTGGCGGCGGTGGCGCCCGCGCTGCGCGCACGGCAGGTCAACATCGTCGACGGCCTGAGGGCGGTGGCATGAGAATTCCGCTCTCGCATATCGTGCGCAACCTGTGGGCGCGCCGCATCACCAGCCTGCTCACGGCGGCGGGCCTGGCGCTGGTGGTGTTCGTGTTCGCCACCGTGCTGATGCTCGACGAGGGTTTGCGCACCACCATGGTCACCACCGGCGAGATCGACAACGTGGTGCTGATAAGGCGCTCGGCCGAGACCGAGGTCCAGAGCGGCATCGCGCGCAGCCAGGCCAGCGTGGCGACCAGCCATGCGCTGGTGGCGCTTGGCGCGGACGGCCTGTCGATGGCCTCGCGCGAGACGGTGGTGCTGATCTCGCTGAACAAGCGCGACAACGACAAGCCGTCGAACGTGATCATCCGCGGCATCGGGCCGCTGGGCATGACGCTGCGCCCGCAGGTGCATTTGACCAGCGGGCGCATGTTCCGTCCCGGGACTTCGGAGATCATCGCCGGCGCCAGCATCGCGCGCCGCTTCGTCGGCGCCGGGATCGGCGAGCGGCTGCGTTTCGGCCAGCGCGAGTGGACCGTGGTGGGCCTGTTCGATGCCGGCAACAGCGGTTTCGACTCGGAGGTCTGGGGCGACGCCGACCAGTTGCTGCAGGCGTTCCGGCGCCCGGTGTACTCGTCGGTGGTGCTCAGGCTGCGCGACAGCGCCCAGTTCAACGCCTACAAGCAGGACATCGAAAGCGACCGAAGGTTGACGCTCGAAGCCAAGCGCGAACAGACCTTCTACTCGGACCAGACGCGCGCGCTGTCGCTGTTCATCAGTATCCTCGGCCTGACCTTGTCGGTGATTTTTTCGATCGGCGCCATGATCGGCGCCATGATCACCATGTACGCCTCGGTGTCGAACCGGGTGGCCGAGATCGGCACGCTGCGCGCGCTCGGTTTCCAGCGGCGCAGCATCCTCGGCGCCTTCCTGGTCGAGGCCTTGCTGCTGGCGCTGGCCGGCGGCGTGGCCGGTGTGCTGGTGGCGTCGCTGATGCAGTTCCTGTCGTTCTCGACGACCAATTTCCAGTCGTTCTCGGAGCTCGCTTTCGGCTTCACCCTGAGCGCGGCCATCGTGGTCAAGGCGCTGCTGTTCGCGCTGGCGATGGGCCTGGTGGGCGGCGTGTTGCCGGCGCTGCGCGCGGCGCGCCTGAAAATCGTCGACGCCCTGCGCGCCGCCTGAGCCACTCCACGTCGAAAACCTAATATCAGATTATTCACAATATCGTAGGGTGGAACCCCAAGGCGTTCCACCCTACGAGCTGGTGAGCGTACCTAGCGGTAGACCAGCACCGGTATCGTGCAGTGGGTCAGCACCTTCTGCGTCTCGCTGCCCAGCAGCAGGCCTTGCAGGCCGCGCCGGCCATGCGAGGCCATCGCCACCAGGTCGCACGCGCAGCTATGCGCGGCGGCGATAATCGCTTCGTACGGCTGGTTCGACACGATCTGCATGGTCTCGCACTCGACACCCAATTCGCGCGCCTCGTTCTCGATCACGGCCAGGATTTTCCTGGCGCGCAGCGCGCTGTCCTTGATGAACTGCTCGCGCGTGTCTTCGAGCATGGCCGTATCGTAGGTGAACACCTGGAACTCCTGCACCACGTGCAGGCCAGTGACCCTGGCGCCGATCTCCTTGGCGAACAGAAGGCTGGCCTTCAACGCCGCTTCGGCGCTGACGGATCCGTCGGACGGTAACAGAATGTGTTTGAACATGAAGTCTCCTTGTGGTGGTAGTGGTCAGGCAATATTGGCGACGTGTTTCGGGCGCTTGCCCTCGATGAGCTGCTGGCAGGCCACGCAGGTGCTGGTGGTTGGCACTGCCAGCATGCGTTCGGCCGGTATCGCCTCGCCGCACTCCACGCAGGTGCCGGACAAGCCGAAATCGATGCGCTTGAGCGCCGCATCGATGTCGCGCAGGCTGCTCAGGTCGTGCTCATAAAAGGAAAAGGCGGCCTCGTCGAACAGGGCCGTATCGGCAGCATCGGGCCCCTTGGCCAGGCTGTGGAACCAGCTTGGCACCTCACTGCCCTCGGCATTGCACAGGCTGTCGCGGATACGCGCGACGATTTCGTCTCGCTGCGCGCGCAGGCGCGACTCGACTTCAAAGATGACCGAAAAGGTGACTTTACGCATGATGTGGCCCTCCGGAAAACAACGGCAAACGCCGAAATATGCGGCGTGCTCTCGCTCTCCAGTATGGACGCGCCGCACCCGGCGCGTCTTTGATCCACATCAAAATGAAATCAGGCCTGCCCTACTCGGCGTCGGGCTGGCGCGCCGGGTGGGCAGCGCCGAATGCGTCCAGCTCGGCGCAGGCGGCGTCGATGCGGACGATGGTGGGATAAGGCGCCAGGCTGATGTTAAAGCGCTGCGCGTTGTAGACCTGGGGCACCAGGCAGCAGTCGGCGATGGTGGGCGCGTCGCCGTGGCAAAAGCGTCCGGTGGCATCGGAGCCGGCCAGTTGCGCCTCGAGCGGCGCCAGGCCCTGCTCGGTCCAGTGCACATACCAGGCGTTCTTGGCCTCCTCGGACTGGCCGAGCTGGTGCACCAGGTAGCGCAACACGCGCAAATTGGCCAGCGGGTGGATGTCGCAGCCGATCATCTGCGCCAGCATGCGCACGCGCGCCCGGCTCAGCGCGTCGGGCGGCATCAGTGGCGGCTGCGGATAGACCTCGTCGAGATACTCCATGATCGCCAACGACTGGGTCAGGATCGCGCCCTGGTCTTCCAGCGCCGGCAGTGCGGCGCTCGGGTTGATGGCGCGGTAGGCCGCACCGTGCTGCTCGCCACCGTGCTTCAGCAGGTGCACCGGCACCGCTTCGTAGTCCAGGCCCTTGAGCTGGAGCGCGATGCGCACGCGGTACGCGGTCGAGCTGCGAAAGTAGGTGTAGAGCTTCATTTTCCGCGTTCCGAATACGGCGCCACGCGCTGCTCGATGGCACCGAACAGGCTGGCGCCGGCGCTGTCGACCATCTCGATGCGCACGCTGTCGCCGAACTTCAGGAACGGCGTGGCCGGCGCGCCCTGCTCGATCGTCTCGTACATGCGCAGCTCGGCCAGGCAGCAGTAACCGACGCCGCCGTTCTCGATGCTCGATCCATGCAGGTTGCCCTGCTTGTTCGACACCGTGCCAGATCCGATGATGGTGCCGGCGGCCAGCTCGCGGGTGGCCGCCGCGTGCGCCACCAGTTGCGCGAAGTTGAACGTCATGTCAACGCCGGCATTCGGCTTGCCGAACGGGCGGCCATTGATTTGCACCTGTAACGGCAGGCACAATTTACTGTCCTGCCAATCGGCGCCCAGTTCGTCGGGCGTCACGCACACGGGAGAGAATGCGCTGGCCGCTTTCGACTGGAAGAAGCCGAAGCCCTTTGCCAGCTCGCCCGGAATCAGATTGCGCAGCGAGACGTCGTTGACCAGCATGACGAGCCGGATCGCGTCTGCGCACTGGGCCAGGCCGGCGCCCATCGGCAGTTCGCCGGCGATCACGGCCACTTCGGCTTCGAGGTCGATGCCCCAATCCTCGGAAAGCGCATAGATCGGGTCGTGCGGGCCGACGAACGAGTCCGAGCCGCCCTGGTACATCAGCGGATCGGTGTAGAACGAGGCCGGCACGTCGGCGCCGCGCGCCTTGCGTACCAGCTCCACATGGTTGATGTAGGCAGAACCGTCGGCCCACTGGTAGGCGCGCGGCAGTGGCGAATGGCACAGCGCCTGGTCGAATGGCTGCGCGTCCCAGGAGTTGCCGTCGTTGAGGGCTTGGTACACGGCCTGCAGGCGCTGCGCCACCAGTTCCCAGTTGTCGAGCGCGAACTGCAGCGTGGCAGCGATCTTCGGCACTTTCTGATAGCGCGCCAGGTCGCGGCTGACGACCACCAGGACGCCATCGCGCCCGCCTGATTTCAAGCTTGCGAGTTTCATTGCGGCCTCAGTGTTTCTCGTGCATCCACGCCGCGTGCTTGGGCGCCTTGCGCGTGGCGGACCACTCATTGAGCATGTCCCATTTGACGGCGTCGAGCTTTTCCATCATCTCGGGCGTGCCGGTATTGACCGACAGTTCGAGCCGGTGCCCGTTCGGGTCGAAGAAGTAGATCGACTTGAAGATGGTGTGGTCGGTCGGCCCGATCACCTCGATGCCGTCGGCCTCGAGCCGCGCCTTGGCCGCCAGCAGCTCGTCCATCGACCCCACTTCCATCGCGAGGTGCTGGACCCAGGCCGGGGTGTTCTCGTCGCGCCCCATCGGCGCCTGATTCGGCAACTCGAAAAAGGCCAGCACATTGCCCATGCCGGCGTCGAGGAACACGTGCATATAGGGGTCGGGCGCGCCGGTCGACGGCACCTGGTCTTCGGCGATGGCCAGCACGAAGTTCATGTCCAGGTATTTTCCATACCACTCGACGGTCTGTTTTGCGTCCACGCAGCGGTAGGCCACATGGTGAATTCGTTTGATGTGCATGGCGCTCTCCCATTCCAATCTGGCTATTAGAGTCCAAAACGAACTATCATACAAACAATATATTTAACGCTATTTATAAGACAATCTGATGAATCCAACTTTGCGCCAACTGCGCGCCTTCAGCGCGCTGGCCAAGACCGGCAGTTTCACGCTGGCGGCCGACTACCTGCACGTGACGCAGGCCGCCCTGTCCGGGCTGATCAAGGAACTCGAGGCCACGCTCGGGGTGCGCCTGGTCGACCGCAGCACGCGCAAGGTAGCGCTGACCGAGTTCGGGCGCGAACTGGTGCCGCTGTTCTCGAAGTTGATCGACGACCTCGACGGTGCGCTGCAGGACATCAGCAATCATACCAAGCTGCGCGCCGGCACGGTGCGCGTGGCGGCGCCCCAGCTGATGTCGTGCACCCTGCTGCCGCAGGTGATCGCGGCCTACCGTGCAGCCTATCCGGAGATCCAGGTCAGGCTGGTCGATTGCGCGGTCGAGAACGTCAGTGCGCGCGTGGCCAGCGGCGAGGTCGACCTGGGCATCGGCCCCGAGCGCGACACCGGCAGCGAGGTCCGCGCGGCGCTGCTGTTCGAGATGCCCTTCGTGCTGGTGTTTCCGACCGGGCATCCGCTCGGGCAGCGCGCGCAAGCCCGCTGGTCCGACCTGGCCGACTATCCCTTCATCTCGCTGGCCGGCCAGTTCACCGAGCGCCTGCTGAGCGACATGCACGGTTCGCTGCGCGACGTGCCGCTGAACCCGGCCAACGAGGTCACCTTCATGACGACCGCGCTGGCCATGGTCAGCGCGGGCCTGGGCGTGACGGTGTGCCTGCCGTATGCCGCGCCGCTGGTGCACCTCTATCAGTTGCAGATGCGCCCGCTGGTCGAGCCTGAGCTGACGCGCCGTTTTTTCGTGTACACGCGCGACAAGCGCTCCATGACGCCGGCCGCCGACAGCTTCATCAGCTTCCTGAACCACAGCATCGAGGCGCTGCCCGCATATAATTGAAGTTCGATGTCAGGGGATTTTCGCATGTCACACAACACCATCGCCATCAACGCGCGCATGGACAAGTTCGACGGCCACCACAGCGTGTGGCTGTTCGGCTACGGTTCGCTCATTTTCAAGCCGGATTTTCCATTTCTTGAGCGGCGTCCGGCCAGCATTGCCAACTGGACCAGGCGTTTCTGGCAAGGCTCGCACGACCACCGCGGCACCGAGAGCGCGCCGGGGCGGGTGGCCACGCTGGTGCCGCAGGAGGGCGCGCGCTGCGCCGGCATGGCTTACCTGATCACGCCGGAAGTGTTCGCGCACCTCGACCACCGCGAAAAGAACGGCTACCTGCGGCTGGCGATCGACATCGCCTTCGACGATGGACGGGTGGAAGAAGGGTTGGTGTACATCGCCACGGCCGAGAACGCGGCCTTCCTGGGCGCGGCCTCCGAGCGCGACATCGCGCGCCAGATCGCGGCGTCGAGCGGGCCGAGCGGGCACAACCGCGACTACCTGGTGGCGCTGGCTGAAGCACTGCGCGCGCTTGGCAAGGACGATGCGCACGTGTTTGAAATCGAGCGCCACCTGGCCGCGATTCCGTAGGGTGGAAAAGCGCAGCGCATTTCACCCTACGAAATCGCCAACCGCACCAGGCATAACCGCGACTACCTGGTGGCGCTGGCTGAAGCACTGCGCGCATGCGCACGTACTCGAAATCGAGCGGCACCTCGCCGCGATTCCGTAGGGTGGAAAAGCGCAGCGCATTCCACCATTGCGTGC
The DNA here is from genome assembly GCA_040390195.1 of Pseudomonadota bacterium. Classification (GTDB taxonomy): domain Bacteria; phylum Pseudomonadota; class Gammaproteobacteria; order Burkholderiales; family Burkholderiaceae_D; genus Telluria_A. The sequence goes on from JAZJYV010000005.1 coordinate 16,745, forward strand.
ACCAGGTTGACGCGTGTAATGGTGGAATGCGCTCCGCTTTTCCACCCTACGAAATCGCCAGCCGCACCTGCAGGCTGCGCTCTTGCACCGTGCCGCTCACCATCGCGTAGGCAATATCGCGCGCGGCCAGGTCTTCCAGCACCAACTTCTGGATGCGCGCGCGCCAGGCTTCGTTCTCGCGCACGCCATCCTGCTCGAAGGCGATCTCGTCGCCGCACACGAAATGGTGCTCGTAGCGCGTGCGGCACTCGTCGGCGTATTGCAGCAAAACGGCCGGCGCCACCGCCCTCAGCTGTCCGTAGCAATGTCCCAGCAACAGCGTGGTCAAGGCGTTGGTGTCGACGAACAGGTAACGGTTGGCGCGCGCCACCGCCTCCGCCTCGGCCTGGCGGTGGCGTACCGCGATCTCGATGTAGTCCTCGTCGTCCAGCTGCCCCCCCTTCTGTTCCCAGATGGCGCGCCCGATTTCGGGCACGAAAGCGGTGTCGAACTCGCGCGCCAGGTGCTCCACCAGGGTCGACTTGCCGGTTGACTCGGCGCCCACAAACACCACCATCTGCACGAAATGACGGTACACGCGGCCGTTGAGCCAGGCGCGATGCGCGTGCACGTCGGCACGGATGCGGCTGCCGGAGATCGGCAAGCGCGTGCGCCCATGGTCGGCCATGCGGTGCTGCACGCTGGCGCCCAGCGCGCGCGCGAACGGCTCGCCATATGATTCGCTGGAGAACACGGCATCGACCTCGACCCCGGCTGCGCGCAGCCAGTTTTTCAGATAGGTCCAGTGCTCGGCGGCGGCGGCGCGGTCGGGCGGGCCGCCGGTGGGCACGTGCACGTCCACGCGCGGGAACAGCTCACGGATCCAGCCGGCGCGCAGCTCGCCCGGCATGGCCTCGAAATCGGGATTGGCGTAGCACAGCACCGTGACTCGCTCGGCCTCGGCCAGCGCCGTCTCGATCAGGAACTGGTGCCCCGCGTGCAGCGGGGCGAATTTTCCGACAACCAGGGCGTGCCGATAGCGCATGAGGGGAAAGGATCGGTGGAGATGGCCCTTATCCTAACCAACAATGGCGCGCGCCACAACTGCGGCACGGTTCGCGCTTAACTGAGTTCACCCATCGGCCCACGTGAACGCGGCCAGCGCCAGTAGCCCTTATGGTTGTCGCAGGCGTCCGATCTCGGCCCAGAGCTGCTTGAAATAGGCCGGCTCGGCCAGATACAACGCGCGCCGCACGGCGAAGTGGGCGTCGCGCTCCATGAATGGAACAGGCAACAACTCGAACTCGTCGCGAAACGGCGCGCGCAACAGCAGGTCCTCAACGTCATGTTTGCGCACCAAGGCCACGTCTTCCGGCCGCAACATCAGCATCTGCAGCAACTGCTGCGTACTCTTGACGCCCTCGTTGTCGGGCACCTTCAACGCGGCCAGCCGGCCGCGCAGAGCGACCGTGTTGGTGTTATGCCAAACCGGCCCGTGCAGGTTCGTGAAGCGCTTGCCGTCCCATTCGGTGTCGCCGCCACGTCGCCGCAACACGTGGGTCGACACCCGCCCGACCGCCAACTGGGAATCGACTTGGTCGCCCTTCATCGGAAAACTGAGGAATTCAAGGTAGGAAGGATTAGCGGCCGCGCCCAGTGCAGCGTCATAGGTACCAGCGCGCACGCCTTCAATGCAGCGGCGCCACGGCACCGGCATGAATCGCACCATCCCGCCCTGGCGCACTACTGCCTGGCGCACGATGGCCTGGCCCTGCAGCTCCTGGTCGGGAGCGCTGACGGGCCAGTAAGGCTCGTCGATGATGCACACGCTTAAGCTGCGCTTGCCAGGCGCGTCTGCCAGGCATACCGTTCCCGCCACCAGCGACAGCGCGGCGATGAGCAGACTCAGAACGCCCCTGATGGTGCAGGTTGGCTGCTCGTTGAATAATGATTGCATCACAAACTCCTCCCGCCATTATCCTAACACCGCAAGTCCTGCCCGAACTGCCCGGGTGCCAGCCTCCTTCTGAGAAAAAAATACCCCTGCCAGAGGAGCGGCGCCTTTCTTGTGGCTGCCCAGCCTGGGTTGCCCGCTCGCGCGCAAGGGCAGGCCCACGCCGCGCCGGCATGCAGGCGAGCTGTGCTCCATGGGCTAGGCGAACAAATCGAGCTGCGGCCCCGGCTTGACCGGTGGGCAGAAACGCGAGGCATCGAGCTCGGCGAAGCGGCCGCTGTCGCGCTGCATGCCCAGCCGTTCGACCGTTTTGCGAAAGCGCTGACGGATCAGGTCGGCCCAGACGCCCTCGCCGCTCATGCGGGTGCGGAAATCACCATCGTAATCTTTGCCGCCGCGCATTTCGCGCACGCGGTTCATCACGCGCTGCGCGCGCTCGGGAAAGTGCGCCTGCAGCCATTGATGGAACAGGGGACTGACCTCCCACGGCAGGCGCAGCACCACGTAATGGGCGCTGACGGCACCCGCCTCGTGGGCCGCCTCGAGCACCCGCTCAAGCTCCGGCTCGGTGACGAAGGGAATCACCGGCGCCACACTCACGCGCACCCGGATGCCCGCCTCAGTGAGGCGCCGGATGGTGCGCAGGCGGCGCGCGGGCGCGGCCGCGCGCGGCTCGAGCGTGCGCGCGATGGCCGGGTCGAGCGTGGTGAGGGTGATGGCCGCGATGGCCTGGTTCCTGGCCGCCATGGCGCCGATCAGGTCGATGTCGCGCTCGATCAGCGACGATTTGGTGATCAGCGCCAGCGGGTGCTCGCAGGCGTGCAGGACCTCAAGCACGGCGCGCGTGATGCGGCGCTCACGCTCGCAGGGCTGGTAGGCGTCGGTGTTGACGCCAATGGCGATCGGTTCGGGTACGTACGAGGGCCGCGCAAGTTCTCGCCGCAGCAGCTCAGGTGCGTTGACCTTGGCAAATAAGCGGCTTTCAAAATCAAGTCCGGGAGACAGGCCAAGGTAGCTGTGCGTCGGCCGTGCAAAACAATATATGCATCCATGTTCACAGCCCCGATATGGGTTCAAGGAAACGTTGAAGGGAATGTCGGGCGAATCGTTGCGGCTAAGGATAGTCTTGGCGAATTCCTCGCTGACCTCGGTGCGTGGCGCGCCGTGCCCGTCGTCGTCAGCGTCCCAGCCATCGTCGAAGGCTTCGCGGCCATGCACTTCGAACCGCCCTTGCAAGTTCGAGACGGCGCCGCGTCCCTTGAGCGCCGCCAGCGGTCGCGGCGCCAGCATGACGCGCTCTTCGAATTGGTCTTCGCCAGCCACGGTCCCGCCCTTTATACTGTATAAACATCCAGTATATTATGTCACTTCAGCTTGAATTTCAAGCATCGGGAAGCCGGGCCGCATAAGCGGCGACAAACCCGTCGAACGCGTCCAGCAGCGGCGCGTAGCGCGCCGTGTCGCCGTCGAGCTGGGCCAGCGCCTGGCAAACGGCCTCCAGCGTCGAGCGCTGGTCCGGCGCATGCGCCTTGCGGATCAGGTAGCGCGAGGGCGCCAGTGCGCTCAGCGCCATGCGCGGCAGGCACTGCAGCGCCGGATTCTGGTACAGCATCTTGCGGCTCTTGCGCCAGGTGGCGTCGAGCAGCACCAGGCGCAGGCGCGCAGGCGTGAGCAGCAGGCCGGCCTCGAGCGGTGCGCAGGGGACCATGCCAAGCGCCTCGGCTTGCGGTGTGTTGGGGTACAGCAACAGCGGCGTGCGCCCTCCCGCGCCCAGCCATTCTGCCAGTTGTCCGGGCGCAAACTGCTCGCCCACTTCCAGGCGGCTGGCGGCCACGCTCATATGTAATAGTCGGGCGCTGCCTTTGGCGTTGCCAAGCTCCATCGGATGCTGCAGAATCAATACATCGACCACGCTTTCGAGCGGCCGGATCCAGCCGCAAATGCAGGCCGGACAAGGCCGTCCGCAGCGCGCGCAACAGGCGCGCCGGGTCCCCGCCGGCGCTGACTCCGGGACACGATCCTTATTAGTCTCATAAGTTGCCATTTTGCAAAAACTGGTCTAAAGTGTTACTAAATGTAAGCCGTAGGCACACGGCCAAACCCAACCCATTGAACGGAAATACTGGCATGAAGCGTCTTGCACTTTCCGCGCTGCCGCAGGCCCTCGCCGCCGTGGTGCTGATCACCTTGTTCGGCCTCGGCGGCGCACTGGCCCAGACCGGCTCGAAGGGGCCGGCCGCGGCGCCCGCCCCAAGCAAGGCGCGGCTCGAAGCGGAAGCGCGCATGGCCGAGGAGCTGGCGCGCGAAACCATGGCCGCCGACATTGCCGCCACCGCCCGCGCGCAAACGGCCAAGGAAGATGCCGCGCGCGCCGCGCGGGTCGCCGAGGCGCTCGCCGCCCCGATCGTGAGCGTGGTACCAAGCGACCCGTCCAAGGCCAGCCGCGGCGCCGCCCCGGCCACCGTGGCCGCCTCGATTGCGCCGACCCTCGCCGGCGCCGCACCCGATGCCGCCGCCGCGGTCGCCGCCCTGCCGCCGGCGGCCGGCGTGGCAGCACCGGCGACCCAGGGCGCATCGCCACCATTGATGGCAGCGGCCGCCAGCGAGCAAAAGCTCGCGCTGGTGATCGGCAATTCGAGCTACAAGAGCTCGCCGCTGACCAATCCGGTCAACGACGCGCGCGCCATGGCGATCCGGCTGACCCAGCTCGGCTTCACCGTGATCAAGAAGGAAAACGCGGAACGGGCCGAGATGCTCGCCGCCGTGCGCGACTTCGGGACCCAGCTGCGCGCCGGCGGCGGGGTCGGCTTATTCTACTATGCCGGCCACGGCATCCAGTCCAAGGGCGTGAACTACCTGGTGCCGGTCGACGCCGACATCCGCAACGAGGACGAGCTCTCCACGCGCGCCTACAACGCCAATGAAGTGCTCGAAAAGATGGACACGGCCAAGAACCGCATCAACATGGTGGTGCTGGACGCCTGCCGCGACAATCCCTTCGCGCGCAGTTTCCGTTCCGGCGGACGCGGCCTGGCCGGCATGGACCAGACCCCGAGCGGCACCCTGGTCGCCTACGCCACCTCGCCCGGCTCGACCGCCTCGGACGGCTCGGGCGCCAACGGCCTGTATACCGAGCAGCTGCTGCGCGCCATGTCGGAACCGGGCATCAAGCTCGAGGAAGTGTTCAAGCGCGTGCGGGTGAACGTGATGGAACGCTCCGAGGGCAAGCAGATCCCGTGGGAGATGTCGTCGATCACGGGCGACTTTTATTTCAGCCCCACCGCCGAACAGGCCAACATGGCGGTGGCCGTCGGCGGCGCCGGCGGCGGCGGCGCGCGCCTGCAGCAGGAGCAGACGCGCCAGCTGTTGCCGGTGCTGATCTCGCGCCGCCTCATCGAGCACTATCAGCTCACCGCCAACTTTCCGCTGCAGGGCCAGCCCAGCCTTGCCACGTTCAGCCGCAGCGGCCAGGCCTTTGCCATCGCCGGCAAGGACCGCACGCTGAAAACCTTCAACACCATGACCGGGGCCGCGCTGGCCACCGAGACCGGCTACAGCGATGCCGCCTTCGGCGCCGGACGCAGCGCGCTGGTCGCCCTGGTCGAGCAGGGCCGGGTCGCGGTGCACGACGTGGGCGCCGAACTGGCGCCGCGCAGCCTCGAGAAAGTGCCGGCCGGCGCCCTGCTCGCCGCCCTGTCGCCGAATGGACGCCGACTGCTGATCTACAACAACGCCAAGGGCTTCCTGCTGTTCGACATGGAAAGCCAGGCCCTGCTGGCCCAGCTCGACTCGGTCGAGGGCGGCGCCCATTTCCTGTTCTCGCCCAACAGCGAGCGCCTGATCACCTGGGGCGAGCGCGATTCGAACATGAAGCTGTGGGACACCGAGAGCGGCAAGCGCATCACGCGCATGAGCGACCATTGGAACCCGGTCGGCCAGGTGCGCTTCTCGGCCGACAGCTCGACCATCTTCAGCGCCGCCCACGACGACAAGGCGGTGCTGTGGCGCAGCTCGAACGGCGACAGCATCCGCAAGCTCGAACTGGGCGACGGCAACCCGCTGCCGCAGCAAATGGATGTGTTCAACGGCGGGCGCAACGTGCTCGCCTATGTGGTGCGCTCGACCAAGGTGCCGGGCGCGTCGATGCAGCTGGGCGTGTGGGAGACCACCAACGGCCGCCAGGTCGGCTTCCTGCTGCCCGACGGCGCCACGCTGACGTCCTACTTCCTGGCCCAGGATCAGGGCCGCCTGTTCGTCAACGCCAGCGACCGCAACCTCTACGTGTTCGACCTGGCCAGCCTGCAGCGCATCAACGTGATGGCCGGCATGGAGTTCCTCAGCCTGTCGCCGGACGGGCGCCGCTTCCTGGTTCGCAACGGCGAAGGCGTGCGCCTGATGGACATCCAGAACATGGCCCCGATCGGCCGCATGGCGGGCCAGTTGTACGCCTTCCCCGCGCCCAAGGGCAACCTGTTCGCCACCAGCGCCGCCGACGGCAGCGTGACCTTGTGGAGCTTCGAGAACGGCGACCAGGTGGGCCAGCTCAAGGGCCACCTCGACACCGTGCTTGGCGTGGTGTTCTCGGACGACGGCCGGCGCCTGGTCACGCTGGGCGGCGACAACGTGGCCAAGCTGTGGGCGCTGCCCGAGATCAAGGACATGCACCAGCTGGCCAAGGACCAGTTCGAGTCGACCACGGAGTACAACAAGCGCATGGTCAACTGGTCCTCGCCATACACTTCCCTGGTGACCCTGGCCGGCTACAACGCGGACGCCGAAACGTTCAACGTGCGCTTCGGCGACATCACGGCGGCGGTGCCGCTGGACCGCGAATCGGCCAAGAAGCTGGTCGGCCAGCGCCAGGCGATCATCACCGCCAAACTCAAATTCTTCGACGGCGAACAGCTGATCCTGTCCGATTCCAAGCTGACCCGTCTGCCGTAAGCCAACGCAGTACTTGAAGGAGTTCCCATGAGCCGTTCGTTTACCGTCAGCGCCAGAGCGCTGCTTGCCGCGGGCCTGCTGTGGCCTGTTGCGGGCCACTCCCAGTCGCCGCCACCGGCACCGGCCGCGGCCGCCGCACCGGCTTCGGCCCCGACCTCGCAGCAAATCATCGACGCGCTCAAGGGCGGGCGCAGCCGCAGCATGCGCAACCTCGGCGTGGCCGAAGCGACGCCGCCAGCCGCCCAGGGCGGGGGCGCCGCGCCGCTGGCCGCCGCGCCGGTCGCCGCGCCGGTGGCCGCCCCGGCGCTGCCGGCCGCAGCTGCCGCCGGCGCCGCCGCTGCCGTGCGCCCCGCACGCCCGGCGCCACCGTCCCCGATCGAACCGCCCTGGCCGCCCAAGCCGGCCGCCATCGACCTGGCGATCCAGTTCGAATTCAACTCCAACAAGGTCACCCCGGAGAGCCAGAAGACGCTCTCCGAACTGGCCCAGGCGCTCATTTCGCCCGACCTGGCCGGGCTGCGCTTCCTGGTCCAGGGCCACACCGACGGCAAGGGCCTGGCCAGCTACAACCTGAAACTGTCGCAGGCGCGCGCCGAGCAGGTCAAGCGCATCCTGGTGCAGCACAAGGTGGCCGCCGCGCGCCTGGTGGCCGAAGGGCGCGGCGCGGCCGAACCGCTCGACACCAGCCACCCGGACGCACCGGAGAACCGGCGCGTGCGCATCATCACGCTGGGGAACTGAGATGGCAGCGCGCGCCATCGCCCTGCTGTTGGCCGGCGTCGCCGCCACCCAGTTGCCGGCCTCCACGGCCGGCGTCACCGTGCTCGCCGCCGCGCCCGCGCCCGACAGCGCGGCCGCCCTGCGCGCCCTGCCGCGCGCCTCGCGCCACGCCCTGATCATCGGCGTGGGCCACTACCTCAATCCCTCGATCCCCGAACTGAGGGGCATCGGCTACGACATCGAGTCGGCCACCAGCATGGCGCTGGCGATGCAGGTGCCCAAGGAGAATATCCGGGTGCTGCGCGACGCCGAGGCCACCGCTGCCGACATCGAGCGCGAAATCGCCGACCTGAACAAACGCACCCAGCCGGGCGACCGCGTGTTCTTCTATTTTTCCGGCCACGGCAGCCGCTGGTACGACGCCGCCGTCAACAAGAACGGCTGCGTCGAGGCGCTGCTGCCGGCCGACGGCCTGCCGCTGACCAACGAGCGCATCGCCACCATCCTCAAGCCGATCTCGGACAAGACCGACAAGCTGTTCGTGTTCTACGACGCCTGCCACTCGGGCGGCATCGTCGACCGGCCGCTGGCGACCATGCGCAGCCTCAAGCCGGCCGCTGGCGGCACGCTGACACCGAAATTTTCCAGCGTCGGCACCAACGAGCTGTGTTCGCGTCCGACCAACATGAAGACGCGCGCCTTTACCACCGAGGCGATCCGCACCGGCGGGCTGCCCCAGAACATCGTGCAGATTTCATCCTCGCGCCCGGACGAGGTCTCGTTCGACGACGAGGGCGCCGGCGGCCTGGCCACCCAGGCCTGGCGCGACTGCATGCTCGGCGGCAGCCACGACCTGGACAACTCGGGCGGCATCTCGGTGTCTGAAATCGCCGCCTGCGCCCAGACCCGGATCGACAAGCGCTTCGCCAACAGTTCGCAGTTCGCGGCCCAGCACGTGACCATCGGCGGCAACCAGGCCTTCATTCCGAGCTGGTTCTCGGGCGCCTTCGCGACCGCCCCGGCGACGGCCGCCGCGGCGCTCAAGCCGGTGGCGGCGGTGGCGGCCACCGCAGCCGCGCCGGACGCCGCCTTCGCCGACATCCTGGCCCAGCGCGATCCGCGCCGCAGCGTCACCATCGGCGCCGCCGCGCGCACCCTGAAGATCGGCAGGGACACGCTGGACCTGACGGTGACGTCCTCGCACGCCGGCCACCTGTACCTGGTGTTGCTCGGTTCGGACAACGAGAGTTTTTATTTACTGTTCCCCAACGATAAGGACCACAATAATACGATCAAGGCTGGCGAGACGCTGCGCCTGCCGCGCCCGGACTGGAAGATCACGGCCCAGGGACCGGCCGGCACCGACCGCATGCTGGCGGTGGTGACGGAGTCGCCGCGCAACCTGTCGCTGCTGGGCAGCGCGCGCAGCGGACCGTTCCTGCAGGCGCTCACCGACAGCCACGGACGGGCCAACCTGAGCTGGATCCTGTCGACCGCCATGCACCAGGCTTCGGCCGAATGCAAGGGCGGCGGCAAGGCGCGCAGCGACGGCACGGTGAGCAAATGCTCAGATGCCTTCGGCGCGGCCATGACCTCGATCATCGAAAATTGATTTTTCATTCAAAGGACATCGCATGAAACCGTCACGCCACCTTTTCCTCGCCCTCGCCGCCTTCGGCCTGTGCGCCGCCAGCGCCCTGGCCCAGAGCAGCTGGACCCTGATCACCAAGGCCGAGAGCGACGCCGAGCAAAAGCGGCTGGGCCAATCGATCCTGGTGCCAAAATCGTTGACCGTGGGCGCACCCCAGATCGAGGTGATGGAGCCGGACCTGAAGAACGACGTGCCGGCGCCGGTGATGATCAAGGTGAAGTTCGTCACCGAAGGCAAGTCGGCGCTGGTGCCGGACTCGCTGCGCGTCTACTACGGCGTGTTCGGGATCGACATCACCGAACGCCTGATGAAGAAGGCGCGCTTCGAGAACGACGTGCTGATCCTCGACCGCGCCGACATCCCGGCCGGCAAGCACCGGCTGCTGCTCAAGATCAAGGACAGCACCGATCGCAGCGCCGAAAAGCTGGTGACGCTGACCGTGCGTTGATGGCCCCATCCCCACCTGGAGAACACATGAAACACACCGCATTGCTGGTTCTCGCGCTCGCCGCCGGCGCGCCCGCGCTGGCCGACGAGAAGACCGCGCCGCCGGCGCCACCGCTCAAGGAAGCGTCGGTCACCTTCCTCGACTCGAAGCTGTTCGACAACATGCTGAGCAAGGAACTGTCGTCCGACAAGGACACGGTCGAGGTCAACATCACCGGCCGCATGACGCTCAACAATATCCCGGGGCGGGTCGACGCCTGGATCACGGCCGTCGGCGAGAGCGGCGAGCTCACGCTCAAGCCGAGCGACCCGGCGCTCAAGCCCAAGTTCATCCTGGGCCTGATCCCGATCGTCTATTCCTTCATCAAGCAATCGTCGGCCGAGCGCAACCTCGACCCGGTCAAGAAGTACAACGCCTCGATCATCTACCACATCGACAAGGCGGGCGAATCGGTGATCGACCGGATCGTTTTCGTGCGCAAGAAATAGGTCCGGGCCGCGGGGCGAAAAATTGATTCGCCGTTCCCGCGCAGGTGCACTGCTGTCCGACGCGAGACGTCCAGTGCGCATGCGGTCAGGCCGAATTCGCTGCCCGGCTTAAGACCAAAATAATCACCCGACGTCGTCCTCGCGTTTCCTGCAGTAGTCCAAGGCCTGATTGGGGTCGCATCGATGCCAGGAACGGCACCGGAGTCTAGGCCAGCCTGCGCGGGGGCGCGCGGCGCGCCAGCGCAGGCCGCGCCGCCACCTGCCCGAGGCGGAACACGGAGACCACCTCCGACAGGCGCGCCGACTGTTCCTGCATCGAGGCCGCCGCCGCTGCCGCTTCCTCGACCAGCGCCGCGTTCTGCTGGGTCACCAGATCCATCTGCGTGACGGCCTCGTTGATCTGCTCGATGCCGGCGCTTTGCTCGTCGCTGGCGCTGGTGATCTCGGTCATGATGGCCGTCACCCGCCCGATACTGGCCACCACCTCGCCCATCGTCTTGCCGGCTTGGTCGACCAGGCGCGAGCCCGCCTCGACCTGGTTGACCGAGTCGCCGATCAATTGCTTGATCTCCTTGGCGGCCGCCGCCGAGCGCTGCGCCAGGTTGCGCACCTCGGAGGCAACGACAGCAAAGCCGCGCCCCTGCTCGCCGGCGCGCGCCGCTTCCACCGCCGCGTTCAGCGCCAGGATGTTGGTCTGGAAGGCGATGCCGTCGATGACGCTGATGATGTCGACAATCTTGCGCGAGGAATCGTTGATCGAGCCCATGGTGGCTACCACTTCGGCCACCACCGTGCCGCCCTGACTGGCCACGGCCGAGGCGGCGATGGCCAGGTTGTTGGCGCTGCGCGCGTTGTCGGCGTTGAGCTTGACGGTGGCCGTGAGCTGCTCCATCGAGGAGGCGGTCTGCTGCAGCGAACTGGCTTGCTGCTCGGTGCGGGTGGACAAGTCGAGGTTGCCGCTGGCGATCTCGCGCGAGGCCGTGCCGATGGTGTCGGTGCCGTCGCGCACCTGGCCGACGATGCGCACCAGGTTGTCGTTCATGGTGCGCAGCGCATCCATCAGCTTGCCCGTCTCGTCGCCGCGCCCGGCCCCGATGCTGCTCGTCAGGTCGCCCGAGGACACCGTCTCTGCCACCTCCAGCGCCGCGCGCAGCGGTGTCGTGATCGAGCGCGTGATGGCAAGCGCGCAGCCCACGCCGAGCGCGATGGCCAGGCTGCCGAGCGCGATCAGCAGCATGCGCCCGCTCTGATACTGGGCCGCGATCTCGCCCGCCGTCTCGTCGAGCAGGCGGCGCTGGGTATCGGACAGGCGCTGCAGGCTGGCCAGGTAGGTCTCGCGCCTGTCCTTCATTTCCTGCTCGTAGATCGCGCGCGCGGCGTCCAGGTTGCCGGCCGCCTTTTCCTTGAACACGCGGGCGCGCGCCTCGGTGTAGGCCTTGCGCGTCTCGAGCACGCGCGCCAGGTCGGCGCGCGCGCTGGGGTGCTGCAGGTTCGTGCCGAGCAGCTCCTGGATCTCGGTAGCGCGCGCCGACGAGGCCTTCATCTGGTCCTCCACCGCTTTCTGGTCAGCCGCGTCGCTGACCTTCCAGGCGGTGGTGGTGCGCGCCGCATTGACCTCGATCACCTTGGCCCACTCGTCGATCAGGCGCTCGTTGCGCACCTTCACATTGATCATCTGCTCGGTGAGCGCGCTGGCGCTGTGCATGCGCCAGATACCGACGCCGGTCAGCGCCACTAGCAACAACAGCACCAGAGTGAAACCAAGGCCCAGGCGGGTTCCAATGTTCAGATCGTTCATGCGGTGGCTCTCGGGATGGGCGATTCAATGCCCGATGCTAGCACCGTTCGGGTGTTCCATAAACTTAAAAACTTTGCGCAGTGCAACATTCTTAATTCGACATGGACTGCACAGTTCTTCAAATTCAGTGCTTGAAATTAACATTACGGTATTGCATGCCGTTGCGCTCATGCATAAAATCGATCCATTCCTTCCGGCAATCCGATCTTTTGGGAGCCCATCATTCCTACCGTCCTGACAAGCCTGTTGCGCCCGCTTGCCGCCCTGCTGGTGGCCGGCCTGGCGCTGTTGCCGTCGCTGGCGGTCGAGCAGGAGCTGCCGCTCGACTACCGGCTCAACGAACAGGTGCTGCTGGTGCCGGCCGACGGCCAGACCTGGTTGCAGACGACGGTATATCGCCCCAACGGCGCCGGGCCATTCCCACTGCTGGTGATCAACCACGGCAAGGACGCGGGCGAACCGCAGCTCCAGGCGCGCGACCGCTTCATCGTGATGGCCACTGCCTTCGTCAAACGCGGCTACGCGGTGCTGGTGCCGATGCGGCGCGGTTTCGCCGGCTCCGGCGGGCATTATGTCGACCATGGCTGCGACATGGCGGCCAACGGCGACAGCCAGGCCGCCGACGTGCACGCGGTGCTGGCCTGGGCGCGCGAACAGGGCTGGGTCGACGCCGATCACATGGTGGTGGCGGGCCAGTCGTATGGCGGGCTGGCCACGCTGGCGCTGGTTGGCACCGAGGAGCCTGGCGTGCGCGGCTTGCTCAATTTCGCCGGCGGCCTGCGCGACGATGGCGCGCACTGCGACTGGCGCGCCGCGCTGGTGCGGGCAGCGGCCGAATATGGCGCGCGCAACCGGATTCCCAGCCTGTGGATGTACGGCGTGAACGATTCGCTGTTTCCGCCCGAGCTGGCCGCGCGCATGCACGACGCCTACGTGCATGCCGGCGGCCCGGCGCGCCTGGTCGAATACGGTCCTTTCAAGCGCGACGCACACGGCATGCTGGCCAGCCGCGACGGCGAAAAAATCTGGTGGCGCGAAACCGAGCGCTTCCTGCAGCAGGTCGGCATGCCGACCCGCGAGACGGTGGCCGTGGCCGACCCGCCGTCCCTGCCGCGCAGTAATTTCGCCGCGCTTGACGACATCGCGGCAGTGCCCTTCCTTGGCGAGCACGGACGCGAAGCCTACCGCGAGTACCTGGCCAAGATGACGCCGCGCGCCTTCGCCGTCTCGGCCAGCGGCGAATGGTGCTGGGCCGAGGAAGGCGAAGATCCGGACACGCGCGCGCTGGCCACCTGCGCCAAGCGCAGCAAGCAGCCCTGCCAGCTCTATTCGGTGGACGATTATGTGGTGTGGCCCGGGGGCGCAAACGCGGTCGGTGCCAGCGGCCATTAAGGCCGGCGCCTGCAAGCAGGTATCGAATTTTCGTAGGGTGGAACCCCAAGGCTCTTTTGATGCAAGCTCATTGCTGCTGCGCGCCCCACTGCTGCAGCTGGGCCACGCTGGCGGTCGCACCGCCGCAGACGATGACGAGCACCGTGCGCTGTCCCGCAAGCGCGTTGAGCGCGTCGTAGGCCACCGCCAGCGCCGCGCCGCAGGCCGGCTCCACCACCAGCCGGTGGTCGTCCATGAAGCGCAGGCAGGCCGCCACGGCGGCCCGGTCCGGCACTACCACGCTGCGCACCGCATGCCGGCGCGCCTGTTCGAATGCCTGTTGCGACACCTGGCGCGCGCCCAGCGAGGTGGCGATCGAGGTGATCGCCGGCAGCACCACGCGTTCGCCGGCGTCCAGTGCGGCCGCCAGCGAGGCCGCCCCCTCGGTCTCGACCGCGATCACCGCCGTGTCGTCCCAGCCATTGCGGCGCAGTCCTTCGAGCACGCCGCACAGCAGCCCGCCTCCGCCCACCGACAGCAGCACCGCGTCGGGCCGCAGGCCGGCCTGCGCGACCTCGTCGATCAGGCTGGCGTGGCCCGTCCACAGCAAGGGGTCGTCGAAGGGATGGATGAAGGCGTCATGCGGGGTGACCATCGATAATGCCAGCTCGTTGGCCTCCTGGAATGACGCGCCATGCACGATGAGTTCGGCCTGTTCGCGCCGGATCAGCGTCCTGGCGCGCTCGCTGGTCGTCTCCGGCACCACCACCAGCACCGGCACGCCGAGGCGGCGCCCGGCGTAGGCGGCGGCGATGCCGGCATTGCCGCCCGAGGAGCAGATGAAGCGCCGCGCGCCGCGCCGCTGGTACTCGGCGCAGGCGAAGCCGACGCCCCGGTTCTTGAACGAGCCGGTCGGCTGCAGCGCCTCCATCTTCAGCCACAGCGCCGGTCCGTCTGGGCCGGCCATGGCCGACGATTCAAGCAGTGGGGTTTCGATGTGAAGGAGCATGGGCTGGCGTCCGCGGCGGGGGAATGGGTCGAGCGCGAATTGTGGCATGATTCGCCCGCCCGTGCCCGGCTTGACAGGACCGCGCCACGCGTAAATACTGGACAACATTTCCACTGCCCGCTTTTCGACCGCATGTTCATTCGATCATTGCGCCTGACGCTTGCGCTCATGCTCGGCGCGGCATTTCCGGCCTGGGCCGGCCAGGCGCCCCAACACATCACCGTTGAGAACGGCGCCGACCCGTACTCGCGGCCTGATGGCAGCGGCTACGCCAACGACGTCGTCAGGGCCGCGTTCGCCGCCGTCGGCGTGAGCATCGTGTTCGACGTGGTGCCCTATGCACGCTGCAAGCAGGGCGTGCTGTCGGCGCGCAGCGCGACCTGCGTGAGCATGTCCTGGGATCCCGCTTTCGAGGGCAAGATCCGGTTCGCCGACACCCCCCTGATCACCATCACGCCCGTCTATTTCGAGAACGGCGAGCGTCCCCTGGTGGCCAGGAGCGAGGCCCAGTTGGGCGCCGGCCTGCGCATCGGCACTGTGCGCGGCTATGAATACCCGCCGGCCGCGATGCGCACCAGGGCGCGCGGCGCCGTGTTCGAGGAAGGCCAGTCGGAATTGAGCAACCTGAAAAAGCTGGCGGCCGGGCGGCTCGACGCGGCGCTGGTGATGTCCAATCCGCTGACCGGCGTCGCGCACTGGGCCGAGGCGGCCGAGGTGGGCGCGCGCGTGCGCCTGGCGTTTCGCAGCGAGGAGAGCGAATACGGCTATTTCGCGGTCAGTGTCGAGCATCCCGATGGCCTGGCACTGCTGGAGAAGTACAACGCCGGCATCAAGCGCATCAACGGCGACGGAACCGTGGCGCGCCTGAAATCGAAGTGGGCCAAAGGCCACCCCTAGCGCCAGATTATGAGTGGCGATTTGTATGCAACACCACGCTAGAAGCCCAGGTCGGCGAGCAGGTCGTCGACGTTGGCCTGGTCCAGCGCCACGCCGCCAACCGCGCCTGGCCCTGCCATCATTTCCTCTTTCTTGACGTGCGAGATGGCGCCCGGCGGCGCGGCGTCAATCAGCAGCCCCAGCAAGTCGTGCTCGGTCTGCTCGATCAGCGCTACCACTTTCTTGATCAGCTGCCCCGTCAAGTCCTGGAAGTCCTGCGCCATCATGATGTCCGACAGGGCTGCCTGGGTGCTGCGGCAAGTGGCCTCGGTCTCGGCGACGAATTGGGCCGTCTCGCCGGCCAGTGCGCCCATGCCCTCGGGCACCTGGGCGTTTTGCCACTGCTGGCCCAGCAGGGCGGCCTTGCGCGCCAGCCGGTCCTGCACCGGGCTGGCTTCCTCGACTTTATTGAGCACGCAATTGGCCGCCTTTTCGGTCAGCTGCGCGATGTGCATCAGGCGTTCGCGCGCCGACGGAAATTCGTTGGCCGCCTGGGCCAGCGCATCGTTGGCACCGATGTCCTGCAAGGCGTCATGCAAGGTCCTGACGATATTGCCGATCCGGACAAAGGCCAGCGAATTGGCGGCCGGGACGATTTCCGGCGGCGAGGCGAGTTCCATCATGGCGGTTCCTGTCGTGGTCTGATCAAGGTCGGGGGAGCGAATTCTCTCGAATAGTCACAATCTTAGTGAGCAATGGTCAGCTTGACCATTGTCCCTTGGTACATACAGCGCACCGCCGGCCTAGAATTCTTCCCATGCGTCCTGCTCGGCCGCCGGCTTCTTGACGACCGCGATCCGCGCTGCGGGCTTGCGCGGCGCCACCGCGGCCGGCGCCGGGCGCAGCGGCGCCGCCTTGGCCAGGCGCAGCGCCACACCCGCCGACGCAGGCAGGCCGGGCGCCGCGCCGATCTTGAAGCTGCTGACCTCATTCATCAAGGCGCCTGCCTGCTCCTGCATGCTGGCGGCGGCGGCCGCCGCCTCCTCCACCAGCGCGGCGTTTTGCTGGGTCACCTCGTCCATCTGGGTGATCGCCCGGTTCACTTCTTCGATTCCGATGCTCTGCTCCTCGCTGGCGGAGGCGATCTCGGTCATCAGGTCGGCCACCTGGCGCACCGATTGCACGATGTTCGCCATCGTAACCCCGGCCTCGTCGACCAGCTTGCTGCCGGTGTCGACCTTGCCCACCGAATCGCCGATCAACAGCTTGATCTCCTTGGCTGCGGCGGCCGAGCGCTGGGCCAGGTTGCGCACCTCGGAGGCGACGACGGCGAAGCCGCGCCCCTGCTCACCGGCGCGCGCCGCCTCGACGGCCGCGTTCAGCGCCAGGATGTTGGTCTGAAAAGCGATGCCGTCGATCACCCCGATGATGTCGACGATCTTGCCCGAACTTGCCTTGATGTCGCCCATCGTCTCGACCACCCGCGCCACCATCTGCCCGCCCTCGGCCGCCACCCCGGAAGCGGACAGGACGAGCTGGTTCGCGTGCCTGGCGTTGTCGGCGTTCTGCTTGACGGTGCTGGTGAGCTGTTCCATGGCCGATGCGGTCTGTTCGAGCGAACTGGCCTGCGCCTCGGTGCGCGCCGACAGGTCCAGATTGCCGGCCGCGATTTCTTGCGACGCCGACGTGATCGACTGGGTGCTCACCCGCACCTGCCCTACCGTGTGCGACAGGTTTTCGTTCATCGTGCGCAGCGCCTGCAGCAACAAGCCCGGTTCGTCGTGGAACGGGCTGTCGACCTGGCCCGTCAGGTCGCCTCGCGCGACTGTTTGCGCCGACTGCAGCGCCTCGTCAAGCGGGACGGTGATGGAGCGCGTGATCAGCACGGCGCCACCGATGCCAAGCAGCAGCGAAACGCCCAGGATGGCCATCAACAGCACGGTCGCCGCGCCCGCCTGGCGCGCCGACTGCGCCTCGAATTGCCCGGCCCGTTTGCCGGTGAGTTCGACCACCTGCATGATCGCCTTCAAGTGGGTCTCGTAGCTGGCGCGCAGCCTGGCCAGCGCCGCCTCGGCCGCCGGCTTATCCTGTCTTTGCAGGGCCGGGATCAATTCGCCGAAGGCCGTGCCGTAGAACGCCATCGCCGGCGTGTGCGCCTGGCGCAGCAATGCCTCGGCAATGTCGGCGTCGAGCCCCTGCTTTTCCCAAAACAGGTGGCGCGTGTCATATTCGCCTTTCAAGGTTTTCAGGCGCTCGCCCAGCTTGTCCTGCTCGGCCTTGTCGGGCGCCGCCATCAGCTCGAACGTGACGAGGTAGGATTCGAGGATGTATGCGGGCGGCGGCAGCGTGTCGGCGACCAGGTCCTTGCCCTGGACGATACGCTGGTACACCGGGCCATTGACTTTCAGTTCATTGAGCGTCTTGATCGACCACGCCCCATACAGGATGAAACCGAGCGAGAAAATGCCGATCAACAGGGCCAGCCGGCGCGACAGCTTCAAGCGACGCAGCAGAGTCATTTTGATGCTCCTGTTATCTTGACGGACGGGTGGAAAGGGAATGGCTCAGGCGGCGCACACCAGTGCGCGCCTGAGCGCAGGCAGGCACTCGGGCAGCAGGGCCACCAGCAAGTCGCAGGGCTGCGCCCGCCCTTCGACCAGGAAGCGAATTTCGATCAGCAGCGTCTGGCCGGCATCACCCTGGCGCTCGCTGCCCGCGCCGCGCGCCTGCGGCGGGCACAGCGAACAACGCATGCCGAGCATTTGGGCGAAATGGCGAACGAAGGCCATCAGCAATTCGCTGCCCAGCGCCGGCGACAGCGGTTCCGGCTCGGCACCGGAAATGAGGCCGGCATAACCGGCCAACTCCCCCAGGAAGCCTTGCTGCACAAGGCGCAGCGGCGCCCCGCCCTGGCGCAGGTCGGCGCGCAGGGTCGTCTCGAACGGGTCGACACTGGCCATGCGAATGACTGGCGCCTGCAGGTTCACCTGCGCGTCGAGCGCTTCGGCGAGCGCGCTGGCGGTCTTGCCCATCGCGATGTTGACCATCTCGGCGAGAAAATCGCGCTGCCCGCCGTTGAACAGTTCATTCGACACAGCCCACTCCCAGCGTGGTCATGGTGTCGACCAGCGATTCGAGCCGCAAGGGCTTCTCGATGAAGCCAGCCGCGCCCAATGCCGCGACGCGCTCGCGGGTGCGGCGCTGGCCGTCGGCGCTGACCACCACGACCGGCGTCGTCATGGCGCGCCGCTGCATTTCGGCCAGCACATCGAACCCGGACAGGCCGCCGGGCATGGTCAGGTCAAGCAGCACAATGTCGACCGGGGTGCTGGCCAGCAGCGCCAGCGCCTGGTCGCCGGTTTCGGCCTCCAGGCAAGCGACATCGGGGCCGAACAGGGTGAACAGGAAAGCGTAGCTGACCATGCGTGACGTCTTCGAATCGTCGACTATGAGGATGGACGGGTTCATCGTTGTACTTTCGTTTGGATCCATGTGATTTTTGCTAAAACAGGTCGACCGTGCCGGCCGGCACTTCGCCCAGCCGGCCCAGGCTGACCAGGTCCTCGTAATGGTGGACTTGATTGCGGCCATCGGCCTTGGCCTCGTACAGGGCGCGGTCGGCGCGGTTGATGATCGTTTGCGGCAGCACCGTGGGGTCGGCCACGCTGAAGCCGCAGCTGATGGTGAGCTTTCCCACCTGGGGAAACACGAATTCCTCGACCGTGCGGCGCGCGCGCTCGAAGGCCATGGTCGCCGCCGGCAGGTCGTCGGCCGCCACGATGGCAACGAACTCCTCGCCGCCGTAGCGATACAGCAGGTCGGCGCGCCGGAACGCACTTTCGAGCAGGCGCGAGGTCAGCAGCAGGATCTCGTCGCCGATGATGTGGCCGTAGGTGTCGTTGACGCGCTTGAAATGGTCGATGTCGAGCACGCCCAGCCAGTACGTCTCGCTGGCATGGCGCCGGTTTTCGGCGCGCGTCTCGTCAACGTCGCGCACGCGCGCGGCCAGCAGCTCCCAGATCCGGTTCAGGTTGATCTCCAGCGAATAGCGGTTCAGCAGGCCGGTGAGACGGTCACGCTGGCTGGTGTCGAGCAGCGCGTAATAGTTGGAAAACACTTCAAGCACTCCGTGCACCACCGCGTCCTCGGTCGGCGTGGCCGGATGGTCGCGTTCGAACACGAAATAGCCGCACAAATGGTCGGCGCCATGCAGGGGATAGCCGATCAGGTAGACCGGGCCGCGCTGGCGCGTGCAGGGGCGGTCGAGCAGGCGCAGGTTGCCCAGCAGGGCCCGCTCGACCATGTCGAGCGGGATCGAGTTGCTCAACTCCTCGATCGCCTCGCTGACGCGGTGCAGTTCGCCGCCCACCGTCGCCGTGCTGCGCGTGTGGTGCAGCACCCGCACCACCTCGTGCGAGGCGTCGACCCGATACAGCGAGGTGCGGTCGACGCCGAGCAAGGGGCCCAGCGTGCGCAGCAGGCTGTGCTCGACAAGGTGCATGTCGCGGCACGCGGTCATCGTGCCAAGTTGCTTGAGCAAGCCCGGTGACGGCCGCTCAGCCTCGCGCGCCGGCGCAAGCGATGGTGCGACCGCTGCCGCCAGTTTCAGTGTTTGCATCGTCAACTCCCCGCTATGGTTTTGGATCATGCTGTGCACCCGGCGACCTTGTCGCGCTCGAGCAGGCGGCACAGCTCGATATAGTGCGCGGCCTCGATCATTTGCTCGATCTGGGCGGCCAGGACCGGAAGCTCGAGCGCGATCTGGCGCAGCACGGTCGCCTGGCTTGCCGTGTTCAACTCGCGTACGGCCGCCAGCAAGGCCGTGCGCAGCGCGTCCGGCAAGGCGGCCAGGTCGAGCCGCCCGGGCTCGGCGGCGCGCACGCTTAGCTGGCGCGCGGCGCCAAGCGGCAAGCCGTCCATGTCCGGCGCCGGCGCCAGCTCGAGTGCGAAGCGTACCGTGGTGCCGACGCCCACCCGGGAGTCGATCCGCAGGCTGCTCTCCATCATGTCCAGGTACTTGCGGCAGATGGTCAGGCCCAGGCCGGTGCCGGCCGACGTCGCATGCGTGACGAGCTGGGTGAACGGATCGAAGATCGCCTCTTGCGCTTCGGCGTGGATGCCGATGCCGCTGTCGATGACGGCGAAGTCCAGCCGCCACCGGCCGCCGGGCAGCGCCTCGCCCGCCACTTCCAGCCGCACGGCGCCGTGCGGGGTGAACTTGACGGCGTTGTCGAGCAGGTTGAGCAGGACCTGGCGCAGCTTGCCTGCGTCAACCATCAGCAACTGGGGCAGCGCCGACAGTTCTATCGCCAGGCCCAGGCCAGCCTGCTGCGCGCGTGGACGCAGCGTCGCGTCGATCCCGACGACCAGCGCTTCCAGGCTGGCCGGTTCCATCTCCAGCGGCGCGCGCCCGGACAGGATGCGCGAGAGCTCGAGCACTTCATTGATCAGGGTGAGCAGGTGCTCGCCGGAGCGCTCGATGATGCGCAGGTTCTCGCGCTGGGTCGGGCTCGATTCGGGCGCGGCGACCATCAGACGCGAGAAACCGAGGATCGCGTGCAAGGGCGTGCGTAGTTCGTGGCTCATGTTCGACAGGAACACCTCCTTGGCCAGGTTGGCCGCCTCGGCCTTTTTCAGCGAGGCGACCAGCGCGGCGGTGCGTTCGGCGATTTTTTCTTCGAGCACCTGCTGCTGCAGTTGCAAGCTGTCGTTCAGGCGCGCCGTGCCGGCCTGCCTGGCTTCGATGGCCGCCGTCTGGAATTCGACCATCGAGAGCATGCGGTTGATTGCCAGCGACGCTTCACCCCATTCCCTGGACCGGACCAGGGGCACGCGCAAGCCGTAGTCGCCGCTCAGTACGATCGCGTTGGCCAGGTCGCGCATGTGCGCCAGCGGGCGTGCCAGCAGGCGCCGGATCTGGGACGCCAGCACCAGGATCAGCATCAGCGCGCTGGCCGCCGCCGTGGCCAGTCCGAGGTACAGTTCGCGCTGCACTTCGCGCGTACGCAGCTGCAGCAGTTGATCGAGCTGCGGCAGCAGCACGGTGCGTACGCGCGCGAAGCCGAGGTCGATGACGGCGCTGGCGCGCGCCGCGAATTCCTGCGGCGCGCCTTCGATGGCGCCGTCGATGATGTCGTACTCGACGCTGTTGAACAGCGCCGCGCTGGCGGCGTCGAACTCGCGGCGAAAGCGCAGCACGGCCGGGCCGATCGCCGGGTTCGACAGGCGCGCCCGCTCCAGCGCCAGGTCGACTTCTTCGATCCGGTTGCGCAGCACCGCGATCTCGCCGACCAGCGCGCTGGCGGTCCGGGCATCGAGCCCCTGCCCCGCCATGGCGGCGGCGCCGTGTGTGCGCAGTTGTCCGAGCAGCGCAAGCATGCCCGGCAGCTTGACGGTGGCCGCGTCCATCAGGCTGTAGCTGGGCGCCTGCGGATCGAGCAGCAAGGTACTGTTCTGCGTGACCGCGGCGACGATGGCCAGCAGCTCCCTTTGCAGGGCAGTATGGGCCGACGCGGGGCCGTGCAGTGGTGCCTGGGCCGCTTCACCCTGCAATGCCAGCCAGTGCGCCCGTGCGCTTTCCCATGCCGCGCCGATCTGCAGCGTGGCGGCGTAGCGGACCGTCAGGGCGTCGGCGCGGGCGAAATGCGCCTGCATCGCCTGCCGGCTCGTTTCACGCGCCCGCGGCGCGGCCAGTCCTGCCAGTTCCAGAGTCGACTGCAGGCGGTCCGATTCAACGTCCTGCACCATGTCCAGCAGCGCCGCCTCCATGCGCAGACCGTCGCTTTCCTTGCCGGTCGTTTGTAAGATGCCCGACAAGCTCGCCGACAGCAGGTAGAACAGGTAGGCGATCGCGCCCACCGTCGCCATACCAAGCAGCGCCACAGCATAGGCGCCCGAGGAACGGCGTCGCGACGCCTCGATCAACTCACGCAGGGTCGTCATGGCGTGTCCCAGGCCAGGGTGGTGGCCGGATGCGCCGGACTGGGGTTCGACAAGCTCTCCATGATTTTCCCGATGTTCTTTTTATGCTGAGAACGATTTCAGGCGCCAGGTCCGGACGGACGCACGCGCTCCAAATCACGGGGGCAGAGTGATCAAATTAGGGGCAGTATGTTTTGCCGCGGGGTTGAGGCGGCAAGGCAGGAAGTACGAGTAGTCGAATCAAACACCGAAATTGCATATGAGAAATGCTTCGATGACTTGAACGGTTCTTGATTGCATCCTAGCAATTGCCATTGGTAAAGACAAGTAATATTTGGTGAGAATTGAAAAACAGGACTGCGCCGTGTGGCGCCGCGGCCGTGTCACGGCGGTGCCAGCAATTTCCGGGCCGAAGCATGTACCAATTGACATTAGGGGGACACGCGCCATGGCACTGGCATGGTGATAATTCGATAGAAAGTAAGCATGCAACGTACTGCTCGCGCTGGAGTGTCTCTGTTCGCTCGAGCTGTCCAGCTTGCAGCATGCCGGCGTATCGATCCAACACCGCTGCACCGCCAGCATCAGCGTGACCCTCTTCGACGACGACGCCGGATTTGAGCAGGCGATCGAAAACGCCGACGCCGCCAGTACGAGGCCAAGACCGGCTTGACGGGTGAGCGTCTGGGGTACAATCGCATGGCCGTCCCGCATCTGCCTTGCGCGCGCCGCACTGTCCAAGCTATTCAAGGAATGCCTCTTCCCATGCTGCCAGCGACCTCGCGCACCTCTGTCCAAGCTGCCAAGCTCGCGGCGCAGCAGGAAGTGGCATCGTCGAGCGACCGCTTCGTGCGCATTTTCATCAATGTCTGGATCGTGCTCGGCATGGTGCTGTGCGTCTTCCTGCAGGCGACCATGCCAAACGTGATCTATCCCGGCCTGGCCATGCTGGCCGGCGGTATTCCTGCCTGGGTGGCAATGCGGCGTGGCGCGGTGCGCACCGCGCGCTACCTGATCCTGGCGCCGGTCACCCTGATGGCGGTGATCGCACCGGCCCTGCTCAATGGCGTACGCACCCCGGTGCTGGCCAACATGCCGGCCATTGTCCTGCTGGTCGGCTGGGTGCTGGGTCGACGCGCAATGCGCCTGGTCGCGCTGCTGTTCCTGGCCACGATCTTCAGCTATTGGCTGGCCGAGCAAATGGGCTGGTGGCACATGGTGGTCCCGCTGCGCGCGCCTGCGGTTTGGGCCATGACGCTGTTTTGCATCACCGGCATGACGGCGGTCGTGGTCTGGGTGCTGGTGTCCAATTACGAGGCCAACTACCGCCAGGAATTCGCACTGCGCCATGAACTGGCCGAGGCGCTTGAACGCGCCGAGGCGGCCAACCTTGCCAAGTCGGCCTTCCTGGCCAACATGAGCCATGAGATCCGCACCCCCATGAACGGCCTGCTGGGCATGCTCAAACTGCTCGAACACACCGAATTGACGACGCGTCAGTCGGACTACACGCACAAGGCTGCCGGCGCCTGCGAGGCGCTGCTGGGCATCATCAACGACATCCTCGACTTCTCCAAGATCGAAGCGGGCAAGATGGAGCTGGACCGGCATGACTTCGTGCTGGCCGAAGTGCTGGGCGACCTGAAGGCGATCCTGGCGGCCAGCCTTGGAGGCAAGGACATCACGCTGCGCATCGAGGCCGACCCGTCCTGTCCGCCGCGGCTGCACGGCGACGCCATGCGCTTGCGCCAGGTGCTGCTCAACCTGGCCGGCAACGCGATCAAATTCACCGAGCGCGGCAATGTGACCCTGGCCGTGCGCGCCAGTGCCGCCACGTCGCAATCGGTGACGCTCGAATTCGCGGTCGAGGACGAGGGCATCGGGATCGCCGCCGACAAGCTCGAGGCGATCTTCGACGGCTTCACGCAGGCCGAATCGTCGACCACGCGCCGCTTCGGCGGCTCCGGCCTGGGCCTGGCGATCAGCACGCGCCTGGTGGCGATGATGGGCGGCCGGCTGCAGGTAAGCAGCAGCGTCGGACACGGCAGCCGCTTTTTTTTCAGCGCACCGTTCGACATGGCGCAGGCACCGGCAACGCCGCAGCCGGCCACCGAGCGGCGTTCGGATCCCGGCGCACCCCTGGCCGGCCTGCGAGTGCTGGTGGTGGAAGATAACCGGCTGAATCAGGAGATCGTGGCGACCGTGCTCGATTTGTATGGCGCGACGGTGGACATCGCCGGGAATGGAATCGACGGGGTGGCGCAGGCGCTGGCGGCCGACCCGGTCCACGACGCCATACTGATGGACATCCAGATGCCCGACATTGACGGTCTGGAGGCGACGCGCCGCCTGCGTGCGCACGCCCGGATGCAAACTGTCCCGATCATCGCGCTGACGGCCAACGTGATGGAATCGGACCGTGACGCGTGCCGCGAGGCGGGCATGAACGACCATATCCGCAAACCGATCGAACTCGAAGCCCTGGTCGCCTGCTTGCTGCGCCACACTGCGCGAGAATCGCACGCCTTGTGAAATTCGAGGTACGAGCTTCACAAAAATCACATACCCGTAGGGTGGAAAAGCGCAGCGCATTCCACCATGTATGCGCCACGTTGACGCGTGCATGGTGGAATGCGCTGCGCTTTTCCACCCTACGGGTATGTGATATTCGCAAAAGTTCGATTTATTCACAAGCTCGGAAAATTCCCGATGTGCGCGGCGGCCAAGCCGGCGCGCGCCACCGGCGGCAGCTCGAGCGCCAGCACCCCCTCGCCTCCGACCTCGGCCAGCCAACCCCGCACCGCGCCCTGCTCCGCCGGCGCCATGGCATCGAAAGCGGCGCGCAAGCGCTGCGCCATCCAGGCCGGGTAGGTGGCCGCTCGGCGCTGGTGCACGGCGCCTGCCATCGGATAGCTTACCGGCCCGAGAAATCGGGGCGCCCTGCGCACCATCTCGTCGAAGATCGAGCGCAGCGCCGGCATCAAGGTGGCCGGCACGCGGTCATCGGCCAGGAAATTCCCGCCCAGCGCGCTGGCCGGATTGAACATGTAGCACCGGCCGGTGGGTGAAGCACTGCTCCAGGGTATCGATGAGGACGCCGGTGTCCTGCAGCCACCGGCCATCCGGCGTGCGCATCACCGGTACCACGGCCGCGCCTACGCGGCGCGGCAGTTCGACCAGGTAGATCCAGGCGTTGACTTGCTGCTCGTCGAACGGGATGCGCTTGTGCACAAGGTAGCTGCGTGTAGCGAGTGGAAGCCTGCAAATTACCGGCCATGGCGCAGCGCCCGGATCCAGCACACCAACAAACAGGCAAGCAGCGACAGGCCGGCGAACAGGACGCTCAGGTCCGACAGCACCAGTTCGGCCGAGATCGGCACCAGCCTGACCTTCAAGGCGGCCAGCTTGTAGGGCGCGAACGGCAAATACTCCGGGCGGCAGAACAGCGCCAGCGCGTGGCGCCGACTCGGATATCGCATCACGATCACGCGGCTCCAGTTGTCGGCGTCGGGTTCGCGGCCAAGCAGCTTGCTTATCTGGCAGGGCTGTACCAGATCGGCGACGTCCACGCGCGTTCCTGGGTGGTACCGGCCACGCCCGCTGGCAGCGCCACGCCGAGCCGGTTCGCGTCATGCTGGGTGTAGCGGCAGACCGGGTTCTCCAGCACGCGCGCATAGTAGAACGCACTCTGGCCGGCATGGAAATCTGGATCGCGCCAGGTGGTGGCCAGCTCCGGCGCGCCCTTATCCTTCGAGATGGTGCAGTCGCGCGGATCGACCCTGGCGCCGTTGTCGCGGCATTGGTGGGTGGCCGGGTCGGGCACGATGCCGTCGGCGCACACCACGTCGTAGACTTGCTCGTGCGTGGTGCCGGCGTCGAGCCAGCCCTTGACGATCTGGATGCGCTGCAGGGGCGCCGAATTCGGATCGCGCGTGGCCCACACCAGCAGCGACAGCGCCTGCCCTGCCTGCGCCGCCTTCAGATCGCCACCCATCGGCACCCCGCCCGCGTAGGCCGCCTTGACCATGTCGGCGCTCTGGTGCAGATTGGGAGCGAAGCCGAAGCCGCCGAACAGGCGCACCCGCAAGCGCGTGCCACTGGTGCCGAAACTCTCCTTGCGGCGCAGCGCGTCGAAGATCGCCTCACGCGTGTTTTCCTCGGCCCAGACGCCGGTCAGGCCGCCTGGGTTCAGGCGCGACGATGCAAACCCGAGCGAGCGCGTGACGACAGTCGAATCGAGCCCGAGGCGCACCCTGGGGTCGGAGTCGGCATTGCCACCATGCCCCTTGTAGCTGCCCTCCTCGGTGTCGCCCGGCGTGCCGTTGTGGTTGTCGGTGCCGGCCACGAAGCCGAATTTGTAGGGGTTGAAACCATACTTCTGCTCCTCCAACAAACCCTTGCGCAGCACATTGCGCACCATGTCGTTGGAGGCGACGCAGCGCCGCGCATGCAGGCCGGTGGCCTTGTCGACGGCCTCCTCGCCCGGTTTGCAGACCGGCCACATGTTCTCGAAGCCGCACTGCTCGTCATTGTTGCCGACGCCGAAAGCGCACTCGGAACTGCCCTTGGCCTGGAACACCTCGATCAGCGTTTCCATACGGGCGCGCAAGGCCAGGTCGGCACGCGTCAGCGGCGCGGCGTTGCCATTCGTTTCGCCGAACATCAAGCCCCACGACCAGTTCGGGTTGTGCGGGATCGACAGCGCCTGGCAGTCCCCCTTGCAGCTTGCGTCCAGCCAGCGCAGCATGTCTTCCGGGAAGCCGTCGAAGGCGCTGAACGGGCGATCGGTGACGACGCTGGAGCGAAACAGCACGTTCCGGTGCAGCATGCCGCTCGCGTCCAGCGTCGGGCTGTACTCGAAGCCGATCAGGCTGGTGAATCTGCCGGGCCGGTAAGCCTCGTTGGCCGCTGCCTGCACATCCTGCCAGACGCCGCCGACATCGGCGATGCAACGGCTGCCCTTGGGGCCGCACATGCTCTCGTCGTAGGTGCCGGCCTTGTCGCCGATCTGCTTGACCATCGCGATCAGGCGCGGAAACACGAGGATGGCCTGGTAGCGCATGCCCATGCAGTTGATGCTCCAGTAGCTGGCACTGTCCTTGTTCGCGCATTGCGCGTAGGCTCCCATGCCTTCCGCGTGGTCGGTCACGGCCGCGAAGTCGAGCGGCGCGAGCAGGCGCTGGCGCTGGCCGTCGGACAGGCGCACTTCATCGCCCTGCGCGAAACGATAGGCCATGCGCGGCGTGTTCTCGGTGCCCAGCACGCCGGCGTCCATCGACAGGCTGGTGTGCAGGTGGGTCTCGCCGAAGTAGGCGTTCTTGAGCGCGTTGGCGGCAGGCCGCGCCTCCAGCGGCGCAGCGCTGCCTTTCACGCTGGCGGCGGCAATGCGCAGGCGTGCGCGGTGTTCGGCCCATCCCAGCAGCAAGGCCGCCACGGCGACCAGCAGCAGCGTGCCGATGGCGGCGCCGCGCAGTATCTTCTTCAACATCTTTTTGTCTCCCCAACCATTTAATAAGAATTCTTATGCCAGCCCAAGGATCGGCACTAGTCGTTGCAAGGTCCAGAACGCGGCCACGCCGCCAACGCCGTACGCGCACAGGCGTTCGAGGCGCAACGACGTGCTGCGGCGCCATCCCAGCAGCAGCACCGACACCACCAGCACGAAGGCGAGTTGGCCCGCCTCCACGCCCAGGTTGAACAGCAGCAGCGCCAGCGGGATGTCGCCGGCCGGCAGACCCACCTCGGCCAGCGCCCCGGCGAAGCCGAGTCCGTGCAGCAGCCCGAAGCCGAAGGCCAGCAGCGCCGGCCAGCGCCGCGCCAGCGTGGCGCCAGCCGGGCGCGCCAGTTCGCGTGCCAGGAACACGATCGAGAGGGCGATGCTGGCCTCGACCGGCGCCTGCGGCACATGCAGCACGCCCAGCGCCGCCAGCGCCAGCGTGGCGCTGTGCGCCAGCGTGAAGGCGCTGACGGTGCGCAGCAGCGCCATGCGCCCCGGCACCAGCAGCACCAGGCACAGCACGAACAGCAGGTGGTCGACACCGGAGAGGATGTGCGAGACGCCGAGCGCAAAATAGCCGCCCACGTCGAGCTGTCCTTCGGCCTTGCCCAGTTCGAGCGACGGGCTGCGCCCCGAGGCCAGTGCCGACCAGTGCCTGCCGTCGGCCATCACCAGTTGTGCCAGCACGTTGACCACACTCGCCTGCAGGCCGTCGAATTCGATGCGAACGCCGAGCGCCAGGTCGTGCACGCAGCGCAGGCGCCAGTGCAGCACGCGCGCGCCGGGCGCGCTGCGCTCGATCGGCGCCGAATCGGCTTTGCAGCCGTCCGGAAAGCGCGGCGTGATCGCCGGCGCCCTGCCCTCGAGCGCAGGCAGGCGCCAGTCGACGTCGTAGTCCTGGGCTTGCACCTGCGTCAGCGTCAGCGACGCCGGCAGGCTCTCGTGCGCCAGGCATGCTGGCGCTGCCAGCATCCAGGCCACGGTGGCGCAAAAGGCCGATCGTTTCATGGCACAGGCTCCAGCGCCGGTTCCGCCAGCGTGACACGGTAGCGTGCGCGCGCCTGCACATAAGCGCGCTCGCGCGCCTGGCGCAACATCTCGTTGCCGAGGTCGGCGCGCACGCGCTCGCGCACCGCCTCGAACGGTTCGTGCCGTGCCGCTTGGCGCGCGCCGACACGCACCACGTGCCAGCCCAGCGCGGACGCGAGCGGCCCGCTCCATTGGCCGGGCGCGACATCCTGCAAGGCGGTGGCGAAACCGGCGCCGAAGTCGCGCGCCAGCTGCGCCTGCGCCTGCCCTGGCTGGCTGCGTGCCAGCATCGACGGATCGCCCTTGGCCTGGCGGCCCTCGCGCAGCGACCGCAAGGCATCTTTCGCCAGCGCCTGCGCCTGCGCGCCATGCCGCTCGGGACTGAAATAGAGCTGTTCAAAGGCCGTCTCGGCCGGCGCCAGGTAGGCATCCAGATGCGCGTCGTAGTAGGCCCGCAACTCGGCCTCGCCGGGACTGCGCACGCCGGCCTGGGCCAGGAATTCGATTTTCTGCACCAGCCGGTGGCGCACCACCACGTCGTCGCGGTCAAGACCGGCGGCGAGCGCCTCGCGCACCAGCACTTCCTCGCGCACGTAGGCGCGCACCAGTTCGCGCAGACGCGCCGGGTCGTGGGCGGCACCGTACTGCTTGAGCGCCAACTGGCGCAGGCGCTCGATGTCGGCCTCGCCCACCTCGATCCGGGTGCCGGCGAGGCCCGCGCCGGGATTGAGCCAGCGGTTGGCGCCGAACAGCAGCGCCGCCATCAGCGCGAAATGAAGGAATGGCTCGCCCAGCGCGCGGCGCAGGCGGCCCAATCCACCCAAGTTAAGCCATTTCAGCAATTTTTCTGACTCATCGCCTTGTG
>JAZJYV010000006.1:0-53807 GCA_040390195.1 Pseudomonadota bacterium
TCGGCTCGATCATCAAGGTGCCCGGCACCGGGAAGCTCATGGTCGGCGCGTGGAAACCGAAGTCCATCAAGCGCTTGGCCACGTCCTCATTGCTGATCCCGGTCGCGTCCGTCAACGGCCGCAGGTCCAGGATGCACTCGTGCGCAACCAGGCCGTCATGGCCCGAATAGAGCACCGGATAATGCGGCGCCAGCCGGCGCGCGATGTAGTTGGCCGCCAAAATCGCCGTCTCGGTGGCCGCCGTCAGCCCTTCGCCGCCCATCATGGCGATGTACATCCACGAGATCGGCAAGATCGAGGCCGAGCCGTACGGCGCCGCGCTGACTGCGCCAATGCCGGCCGCGTCGCGCGTATAGCCGCTCGAACGCTGGTTCGGCAAATACTTGGCCAGGTGCGCGCCGACGCCGATCGGACCGACACCGGGGCCGCCGCCGCCGTGCGGAATGCAGAACGTCTTGTGCAGGTTCAGGTGGCTGACGTCGCCGCCGAAGCTGCCCGGCGCGGCCACGCCGACCAGCGCGTTCATGTTCGCGCCGTCGATGTAGACCTGGCCGCCGTGCGAATGGATGATCTCGCACAGGTCCTGGATGCCCTCTTCGAACACGCCATGGGTGGACGGATAGGTCACCATCACACAGGCCAGGTTCTTGCTGTGCAGTTCAGCTTTCGCCTTCAGGTCCGCCAGGTCCACGTTGCCGTTCGCGTCGCAGGCCGTCACCACCACCTGCATGCCGACCATGTTGGCCGATGCCGGGTTGGTGCCGTGCGCCGACGAGGGAATCAGGCAAATGTTGCGATGGCCTTCGCCGCGCTCTTCGTGGTAGGCCTTGATCACCAGCAGGCCGGCGTATTCGCCTTGCGAGCCGGCGTTCGGCTGCAGCGACACGGCCGCGTAGCCGGTCAGCGCGCACAGCATTTCCTCGAGCTGGGCGATCATTTCGCGGTAGCCCACGGTCTGCGCGTCGGGCGCGAACGGGTGGATGTTGGAGAACTCGGACCAGGTCACCGGAATCATCTCCGACGTCGCGTTCAGCTTCATGGTGCACGAGCCGAGCGGAATCATGGTACGGTCCAGCGCCAGGTCCTTGTCGGCCAGGCTGCGCAGGTAGCGCAGCATTTCGTGCTCGGCGTGGTAGCGGTTGAAGGTCGGGTGGGTCAGGAAGCTGCTGGTGCGCGCCAGCTGGTCCGGGAAGGCGTTTTGCGCGCTCGCTTCGATGGCGTCGAAATCGGGCGAGGCCGGCGCGCTCGAGACGCCCTGCGAAAAAATCGCCCACAGCAGCGCGATGTCTTCGCGGGTGGTCGTCTCGTCGAGCGAGATGCCGACGTGACCGGCGTCGACCTTGCGCAGATTGACGCCTTTTTCGACGGCGATCGCATGCAGCTGCTCGGCGCGCGCGATTTTCACCGTGAGCGTGTCGAAGTAGCTCTGGTTGGCCAGTTCATAGCCCAGCTGGCCCAGCTTGGCGGCCAGGATGTTGGTGTAGCGGTGTACCCGGCGCGCGATCTGCACCAGGCCGGCCGGGCCGTGGTAGATCGCGTACATCGAGGCCATCACGGCCAGCAGTACCTGTGCGGTGCAGATGTTGGACGTCGCTTTCTCGCGCCGGATGTGCTGTTCGCGCGTTTGCAGCGCGAGGCGGTAGGCCGGGTTTCCCTGGGCGTCGATGGTCACGCCCACCAGGCGTCCGGCCATGCTGCGTTTGAACTCGTCGCGCGTGGCCAGGAAGCCGGCGTGCGGGCCGCCGAAACCGAGCGGCACACCGAAGCGCTGGCTGTTGCCGACAACGACGTCGGCGCCCCATTCGCCGGGCGGTGCCAGCACCGTCAGCGCCAGCAGGTCGGCGCAGGCGATCACCATCGCGCCGGCCGCGTGCAGGCGTTCGACGGCGGCGCGGTAGTCGCGCACTTCGCCATTCACGCCCGGGTATTGCAGCAGCACGCCAAAGCAGGCCTCATCGAGGCTGCCGATGTCGGCCGCGGCGACGCTGCGCACTTGCACGCCAATAGGCCTGGCGCGCGTTTCGATCACTTCACGGGTTTGCGGCAGCACGTCGTCGGCCACGTAGAACACGTTCGAGGCAGATTTGCCCACGCGCTGGATCAGCGTCATCGCCTCGGCGGCGGCGGTGCCCTCGTCGAGCATTGACGAGTTGGCGATGCCCATGCCGGTCAGGTCGGTGATCATCTGCTGGAAATTGAGGATCGCCTCCAGGCGCCCCTGCGAGATCTCGGGCTGGTAGGGCGTGTAGGCGGTGTACCAGGCCGGGTTCTCGAAAATATTGCGCAAGATGACGCCAGGGGTGTGGCTGTTGGCGTAACCCTGGCCGATCATCGATTTCATGACCTTGTTCCTGGCCGCGAGCGCCTTGAGCTTGCCCAGCGCTGCCTGCTCGGGCATCGGCTCGAAGAACTGGCCCAGCGCCAGCTTGCTCTTGCTGCGGATCGAGGCCGGCACGATGGCGTCGATCAGCGCACCGCGCGAGGCGTAGCCGAGGGTGGCCAGCATGGCCGCCTGTTCGGTGTCGGATGGGCCGATGTGGCGGGGAATGAAGGCGTCGCGTGCTTCGAGTTGGGTCAGGCTGGTGCGGGTCATGATGTCGGGGGCTCTGGAAATTGTAGAGCCGTCGTTCGCGCGCAGGCGGGAACCCATGGCACAGCTGGCATGGATTCCCGCCTGCGCGGGAAACGGCGGCGAAATGGGGCTTATTCGCCGGTGGCTTTGCCGTAGCCGGCCGCGTCGAGCAGGCCGTTGAGGGCACCGGCGTCGCTTGGCTTGAGCTTGAACAGCCAGGCCGAATAGGCGTCGGCGTTGATCGACTCGGGCGCGTCGGCCACGGCGTCGTTGACGGCGATGACTTCGCCCGACACCGGCGCGTAGATGTCGCTGGCGGCCTTGACCGATTCGACCACGGCGGCGTCGTCGCCGGCGACGTAGGACTTGCCCACTTTCGGCAGTTCGACGAACACGATGTCGCCCAGCGCGTCTTGCGCGTACTCGGTAATGCCGACCGTCAGGGTGCCGTCGGTCTCAGCGCGTACCCATTCGTGGGACTCGGTATATTTCAGCTCGGCAGGGATATTCATGGGTGGCTCCAGTTTGGTGGGTCAGGGTTTTTTGTCAGGATAGGGCTCAGGCAACGAGGATTTTACCGTTGCGCACGAACGGCAGCTTGACCACGGTGGCGGCCAGCTTCTTGTCGCGGATTTCGACGTGCACGGTGTCGCCGATGGCCACGTCAAGCGGCAGGCGCGCCAGCGCGATGGCTTGCTCCATGGTGGGGCTGAAGGTGCCGCTGGTGATTTCGCCGGCCGCGCCGCTGGCGCCGGCCACTTTCTGGTGGGCGCGCAGGATGCCGCCTTTTTCGCGCAGGATCAGGCCGGCGAACTGGGCGCGCTGGCCCATCTGCTGCAGCGCCGCCTTGCCGATGAAGTCGCGTTCCGACACCAGGTCGATGGTCCAGGCCAGGCCGGCATCGAGCGGGTTGACGCTCTCGTCCATGTCCTGGCCGTACAAATTCATGCCCGCCTCCAGGCGCAGCGTGTCGCGTGCGCCCAGGCCGGCCGGTTTCACACCGGCCGCCGCCAGCGCGTTCCACAGTGCCTCGGCCTGGGAGGCCGGGAATGCCAGCTCGAAGCCGTCTTCGCCCGTGTAGCCGGTGCGCGCGACCATCACCTCGCCGAATGCGGTGTCCTTGACGACGACGGCATTGAAC
The DNA here is from genome assembly GCA_040390195.1 of Pseudomonadota bacterium. Taxonomy (GTDB): domain Bacteria; phylum Pseudomonadota; class Gammaproteobacteria; order Burkholderiales; family Burkholderiaceae_D; genus Telluria_A. The sequence continues at coordinate 3,714 of JAZJYV010000006.1, forward strand.
GGCTTCAAGGGCTCGGAGGCGGCCTGGGTGCTCGGCAGCACCTGCCACACCTTGGCGCGCGCGTTCGGACCTTGCACCGCGATCAGGGCCATGGCGTCGGCGCCGTCGCGGCGCTCGGTAATGGTCAGGTCAGAATGGGTGGCCGCGTTCTGGGCGCCGATCCAGGCGATGTCTTTCTCGGCCGTGCCGGCGTTGACCACCAGCCGGAACCAGTTCTCGCTGAAATAGTAGACGATCAGGTCGTCGATGACGAAGCCTTCCGGCTTGAGCATGCACGAGTACAGGGCCTTGCCGGCCACCTGCAGCTTGTCGACGTTATTGGCCAGCAGGCCGCGCAGGAAGGGGCGCACATTGGCGCCCTGTATGTCGACCACGCACATGTGGGAGACGTCGAACATGCCGACGTCGCTGCGCACCGCATGGTGTTCTTCGATCTGGGAGCCGTAGTTGACGGGCATGTCCCAGCCGCCGAAATCGACCATCTTGGCGCCGGCGGCGCGGTGTGCGGAATTGAGCGGAGTCGATTTCAGCGTCATGTATACCTCAAGGCAAGTGATAAAGGGGGTAGCCGAGCAGACAGGAGAAGCCGCTACAGCCGTCCACGTGTGTTCGTGCCCCTCTGTCCTTGATACCTGAGAGATAGCGCGCCAGCAGGCACGCACGCCCCTTCGGTGGGCCGCCGGCATGGTGCCGCGGCCGCTCTCCAGAGTTGAGCCGCCCGCGCGTGCGCTGGCGACCCCTGACCGGTCCTTTTGCCTGAGAGTTTTTGGGTGATGCCCCTTCGGCGGCAGCGCGTGGCTGCCCTCTCCCGATCAAGAGTGTGGAGGATATGCCAGCGGGGCGCCGATGTCAACCTGCGCAGGCCGCCAAAGCTGCGGCCCGGTGAGCGCGTGCAGCATCTTTTTGGCCGCGAATTTGCTACACTGGCGTTTCCATCTTGCGCAGGGGGCCAGCATGAGCGAAGAACAAGCCATCGCCGATTCGGAAGCCTGGTTCACGCTGTCGGGCGACGTCAACAGCGACATGGTGCACCGGGTGTTCGAGGCGGTGTCGACCATGACCGAGGACGGCATCAACACGGCCCACATCCTGGTGCAGTCGAACGGCGGCTACGTCAGCGACGGCCTGTGCTTGTACAATTTCATGTCCAATGCGCCGCTGCGCTTCGTGATGTACAACGGTGGCGCTGTGGCTTCGATCGCCGTCATCCTGTTCCTGTGCGGCAGCCGCCGCTGCGCCAGCGAGACGGCGCGCTTCATGGTGCACAAGTCGCACGCGACGGCGTCGCCGGGCGCGCGCCCGGACGCGCTCAACATCATTGTCGAGGGCTTGCGCGCCGACGACGCGCGCACCGAGTCGATCTTGCGCAAGCACATCGAGCTCACGCCAGAGCAGTGGGCGATCCACCAGTATTCCGACCTGCACCTGAACGCGCTCGACGCCAAGTCGGCCGGCATGATCGACGAGATCGCCGATTTCGCACCTCCGCGCGGGGCACGCCTGCGCAACATCTGACGCTACTGGTAGCGGTCGTAGTATTTGCTTGCGTAGTCGTTGTCGTACTGTTCGACATAGGTGAAGGAGGCCGAGCCGAGGCTGGCGCTCGACTGCTTATTGCCTGGCTGCACCTCCGAGTGGGAAGTGCGGCGCCCCGTCTTCTCGAGCTCGTGCTTGCCGCCGGTGGGCCGCTCGCGCGCCTTGCTCTGGGTGCTGGCGCCGCCTGGGCTGCCTGATTGTTTGTTCGCGGGAACTGTGCCGGTTTGCTTGCTTCCCGATTTCTGATTCGAGCTCATGAACATTCCTTTCAAAGTTGGGGCTGCCCGAACCAGTGTAGGAGAAAAACCGACGAATTGAAGGGCGCGCATCAAATCTCTTCCCGTTTCACGCCGGGCCGGGCACAGTGGCGGACGGGCAAACTTGGACGAACCCTGTTATGGTTAGGAAACTTCGGGCGCGATATTTGCACCGTGTCAACAGAAAACGTGGCAAGGAAAGCCGGTGGGATGAGAAAACCGTCAATGAATACAAAAAAAAGCTGCTTAGTTGCAATCCATCTATTGCCATACGGCAATAATGTGCCAGAATAGTGCCATGGCAGTCGTAACATATTCAGAGGCAGACTCGATCATGGCTCCAGGTCCAGGCATCGCAGCGGCATCACGGAAGGCGCAGCCGTCCCAGCATGAGCTGTTGGACAGCCTCGTCGGCATCGTGACCCGGCATGCCAATGAGCATTTGATGAGCGTGGCCACGCGCCTGGTCTCGGCCCTGCTCGATGTGAGCGACCCCGGCATCGACGCCCGCGCGGTCTACCAGCGCGTGAAGTCCGGTAATTTGCTAAAAAACAACAACTACGCCTTCTTCCACCTGGCAGCCAGCGGCCTGGAGCGGGCCTTGCGCAAGGATACGGCGCAGCTGTTACCGCCCAAGCTGTCGAAAGTGGGGCCGATCGAAGTGCTCAGCCTGGTGCCATTCGAGGAAATGGACAGCAAGGTCGCCTTCAATGCGATCAGCCGGCCGTTCGAGATCAATTATTCGGATGCCCTGGCCACGCTCAACGTGCGCCTCGGCTTCCTGCTCGAGCGCGACATCTTGCGCATCGGCCAGAATCCCTTCCGGCCCGAAGTGTTCCTGATGGCCATCAACGATGCCTGGCGCGAATTCGAGCCCGATCCGGAGGCGCATGACCTGATGCTGGGCCTGCTCAAACCGGCCGTCCTGTTCGATTTTGCCCCCCTGTACGAGGCGCTGAACCTGGCGCTGATGCGCAAGGGCGTGCTGCCCGGCTCGGTCGACGCTCTGCGCATCCGCAAGACCGACAACGCGGCGGCGGCCGCCGCCAAGCGCGCCACCGAGCAGGCCGCGCTGTCCCAGCAATTGCGTCAGTTTTTCGCCGGCAATGAACCGCGCCCGGCCGAATACGACATCGAGATCCCCCTGATTCCGGACTTGCCGGGCGGCGCCGGCGGCTGGCGGCCGAGCGCAGCCGAAGGTTTTCGCGGCACGGCGCCGGCGCCGGAGCTGCCGCACGCGCATGCGCCCCAACCCGGCCACGTGCCTCAGCACGCGCATGCGCCCCAGCACGGGCACGTGCCCGGCGGCGTCCATGCGGGGCAGGGCGTCCAGGCCTATGCCGGCACGGCCAGCTTCGGCGACGGCAGCCCGATCGAACCATATGCGGGCGAGCCGGGTGGGGCGTTTCGCAGTGGTGTCACCAACCAGGTCTTGCGCAAGCGCGCCGGCCCCGGCGCGGTCAGCGCGCCTTTGCTCGAACTGCTGGGCAAGCTGCAGCAAAGCTTGCCCGATTCGTATGGCGGCTTTGACCAGGGTGGTGGCGCGGCCCAGGGTGGTGGTGGCGGGGCTGGCGCCCAGAACGTGTTTTACTTGCCGCGCCTGAAAGAGAGCATGCCCAAGGGCAGTCTGTCGCACGGCGACGAGAGCACCATCGACCTGCTCTCGCGCATCTTCGAGACGGTGTTCCTCGACGATAGCATTCCCCAGCAAACGCGCGAGCTGATCCAGTTCCTGCAGATTCCCGTGCTCAAGGCGGCCCTGCTGGACAAGAATTTCTTCTTCCAGGAAGCGCACCCGGCGCGCCGCATGATCGACCTGATGTCGCGCATGGGCTGGGAGCAGCGCCAGGGCGCCGACGACCCGATGTACAAGGCCATGAAGCGCAGCGTGGACCGGGTCGGGCGCGATTTCGACCAGGAACTCGGCCCCTTCGCCGAAGCCGTCGCCGAGCTCGAGGCGTCGATCCAGGCCGAGGAGACGGCGGCGGCAAAGGCCATCGCCGAGCCGATCGCCCAGGCCCTGAAGCAGGAAAAAGTGAGCGCCGCCACGCGCTCGGCCAAGAACGCGGTGGCGCTGCGGGTCGGCAAGGGGGAGGTGGTGGCCATCGTCGAGGCTTTCCTGGCCAATAAATGGACCTCCGTGCTGACGGTCGCTTACAGCGTCGAGGACGAGAAGCCCGGGGCCGTGGGCAATGCCGTCAAGACCATGGACGAGCTGATCTGGAGCGTCAAGCCCAAGCTGACCGCCGAACAGCGCCGCGAGCTCATCGGCAAGCTGCCCGGCCTGCTATCCCAGCTCAACAAATGGCTCGATGTGATCAAGTGGCAAGATGCCGACCGCCTGCAGTTCTTCGCCGAACTGGCCGAATGCCACGCCTCGATCGTGCGCGCGCCGATCGAGTTGTCGCCCGAGCGCCAGCTCGAGATTGCGGTCGAAGTGGCCCAGCAAGACGCCCTGCGCCGCATCGAAAAGGAAAACGCGGTCGCCGCCATCGTGGAGGCCGAAGTCGAAGCGTCCGCCCCCGCGCTCGACGCGCTCGAGCGTGGCATATGGATGGAGTTCACCGAGGCCGACGCCAGCGCGCGCAAGGTCAAGCTGGCGTGGATCAGTCCGCTCAGGACCTTGTTCATCTTCTCGACAGGGGCGCGCCAGGAAGCGTTCTCGCTGTCGTCCGAGAAGCTGGCCGACGTCCTCGAGGCGGGGCGCGCCAGGGTCATTCGCGCCGAGGGCGTCGTCGCCCGGGCCCTGTCCGAGGCCATGGAGCTGGCCGTCAACGACGCCGCCATGGCGCAGCCGGCCGTCGCCTGAGCCGCCCGAAGGCCAGAATCGCGCCATTTTTTGCCATTTCACTGGCGCCACGCCCCGTGAATTGGCCGAAATACAAGCAACAAATGGTATGATGGGGCATTTTCCGATCCTCGGGTAACCTACACAACAACGTGCGTCTATCTTCCATCAAATTGTCGGGATTCAAGTCTTTCGTCGATCCCACCAATTTCCAGGTGCCCGGCCAGCTCGTCGGCGTGGTCGGTCCTAACGGTTGCGGCAAGTCGAACATCATCGATGCAGTGCGCTGGGTGCTGGGCGAATCGAAGGCGTCCGAGCTGCGTGGCGAGTCCATGCAGGACGTGATCTTCAACGGCTCCACCCACCGCAAGCCGGCCGGGCGCGCCTCGGTCGAGCTGGTGTTCGACAACAACGACGGCAAGGCTGCCGGCCAGTGGGGCCAGTACGCCGAGATCGCCGTCAAGCGCACCCTCACGCGCGACGGCACCTCGACCTATTACATCAACGGCCAGCCCGTGCGCCGGCGCGACATCCAGGATATTTTCCTGGGCACCGGCCTTGGCCCGCGCGCCTACGCCATCATCGGCCAGGGCATGATCTCGCGCATCATCGAGTCGCGCCCGGAAGAGCTGCGCGTGTTCCTCGAGGAGGCGGCCGGCGTCTCGAAGTACAAGGAACGCCGGCGCGAAACCGAGAACCGGCTCAACGACACGCGCGAGAACCTGCTGCGGGTGGAAGACATCCTGCGCGAACTGAACGCCAACCTGGAAAAACTCGAGGCGCAGGCGGTGGTGGCCAACAAATTCCACGCCCTGCAGGCCGACCAGGAAGAGAAGCAAAAGCTGCTCTGGCTGCTGCGCAAGAACGAGGCGCAAGCCGAGCAAGGCAAGGCGTTTCGCGACATGGAGCAGGCCCAGACCGACCTTGAGGAGCAGACCGCCAAGCTGCGCCACGTCGAGCTCGATCTCGAACACATGCGCCAGGCCCACTTCGCCGTCGGTGACCGCCTGCACCAGGCCCAGGGCCACCTGTACCAGACCAATTCGGAGATCGGCAGCCTGGAGGCGCAGATCAAATTTGTCATCGAATCGCGCAGCCGCCTGCAAAACCAGCTGGCGGCGCTGACCGCCCAGCGCAAGCAGTGGCAGGCCCAGGGCCAGCACTACCAGGAACAGGTCGAGGAGGCCGAATACCTGCTCGAGGAACTGGGCGGGCGGGTCGAGCAGTCGCAGATGGCGGCCGAGGCCCACAACGAGCGCCTGCCCGGGCTGGAAACGGCATGGCGCGAGGCGCAGCACAAGACGAGCGAGTCGCGCGCCCGCATCATGCAGGCGCAGCAGCAGATCGAATTGTCCTCGGCGCACCAGCGCAACGCCTCGAACATCCTGGCCGGCCTGCTGACCCGGCGCGAACGCCTGCAGCAGGAAAAAAGCGGCCTGAACCTGCCCGACAGCAGCCACCTGGCCAACCTCAAGCTGCAGCTCGAAGAGAAGCAGCAGGCGCTCGAGGAACAGACCATGCTGCTCGAGGAAGCGAGCGAACAGCAGCAGCGCATCGAGACCGAACGCGGCGCGGCGCAAGCCCAGGTCAATGCCGAAACCAGCGCCAACGCCCAGCTCGAGGCGCGCCTGAACGCGCTCAGGCAGCTGCAGGAACGCGTGCAAACCCAGGGCAAGGTCCAACCTTGGCTGCAAAAACACGAACTCGACGCCTTGCCGCGCCTGTGGCAAAAGCTGGACGTGGAACAGGGCTGGGAAACGGCGCTCGAAGCGGTCCTGCGCGAGCGCATGGGCGCGCTCGAGATGTCCAATATCGACTGGGCCAAGGCCTTCTTCAACGACGCGCCGCCGGCCAAACTGGCCCTGTACGCGCCGTCGCCCTCTGGCGTGGGCGCGCCGCCCGAGGTCGTCGGCCTGAAACCGCTGACGGCGCTGCTCAAGCTGAACGACCCGAACCTGCGCGGCCTGCTCAACGACTGGCTGCACAATGTGTTCGTCGCCGAGGATACGGCCGGCGCCTTCGCCGAGCGCGCACGGCTGCCGCTGGGCGGCTGCTTCATCACCCGTCAGGGCCACGTGGTGAGCCAATCGAGCGTGCGCTTCTATGCCGCCGACGCCGAGCAGGACGGCATGCTGGCGCGCCAGCACGAGATCGAGAACATCGGCAAGCAGCTGCGGGCCCAGGCCATGCTGGCCGAAGAGGCGCGTGCCCGCGCGGTGCGCGCCGAGGCCGCCGTGACGGAGCTGACGCGCCGCCTGCAGGACGCGCGCCTGCGCATCGGCAGCCTGACCCAGTCGGTGCACGGCTTGCAGATCGAGGTCGTCAAGCAGTCCGAGGTCGAGGCGCGCTTCAACCAGCGCAGCAGCCAGATCCAGGCGGACCTGGCCGAGATCGCGGCGCAGGAAGCCGAGCAGCTGCAGGTCCAGGCCGAGGCGGAAGAAAAATTCGAACGGCTCGACCTGGAGCTGGCCGACTTGCAGGGCGCCCACGAGGATGGCCAGACCCTGTTCCTCGAACGCGAGCAGGCCCTGGCCGACGCCCGCCAGCAGTTGCGCGAACTCGAACGGGCGGCCCAGGAAACCCAGTTCGCCGAGAAGACCCAGCGCAGCAAGATCGAGGAACTGCGCCGCAACATCGCCACCGCCACCGAGCAGGCGGCCCAGGTGTCGGAAAGCCTCGAGCTGGGCCAGCAGGAACTCGAGTCGCTGGAAACGGGCGCCGCCAGCGACGGCCTGCAAGACTTGCTCGAGCGCCGCACCACCCAGGAGCGCGCGCTGTCGGACGCGCGCCATGAGCTCGACCAGATCACCCAGCAGCTGCGCACGGCCGAGGAGTTGCGCATGCAGGCCGAACGCAGCCTGCAGCCACAGCGCGACAAGATCATGGAAATGCAGCTCAAGGAACAGGCCGCGCGCCTGAACCAGGAGCAGTTCGCCGAAGCGCTGGCGGCGGTGCAGGCCGACGAAGCGGCCCTGACGGGCAAGCTGCAGCCGGACATGAAGCCGTCCTACCTGCAAGGCGAAGTGACGCGCCTGACCAACGCCATCGCGGCCCTCGGTGCGGTGAACCTGGCCGCGCTCGACGAACTGGCGCAGGCGTCCGAGCGCAAGAACTTCCTCGACGCCCAGAACGCCGACCTGACCGAGGCGATCAACACCTTGCAGGACGCGATCCACAAGATCGACAAGGAGACGCGCGAGCTGCTGGCCGATACCTTCAACCGCGTGAACCTGCATTTCTCGGAGCTGTTCCCGATCCTGTTCGGCGGCGGCAACGCCAAGCTGGTGATGACGGGCGACGAGATCCTCGACTCCGGGGTGCAAGTGATGGCCCAGCCGCCGGGCAAGAAGAACGCCACCATCCACCTGCTCTCGGGCGGCGAGAAGGCGCTCACGGCGACCGCGCTGGTGTTCTCCATGTTCCGCCTGAACCCGGCGCCATTTTGCCTGCTCGACGAGGTCGACGCGCCGCTCGACGACGCCAACACGGAGCGTTTCTGCCGGATGGTCAAGCGCATGTCGGAGCATACCCAATTCCTCTTCATCTCGCACAACAAGATCGCGATGGAGATGGCCAACCAACTGATTGGTGTGACGATGCAGGAGCAAGGTGTATCGCGCATTGTGGCGGTGGACATGGAGTCCGCCGCAAATTTCGCAACCGAGGCGCAAGCAGCATGACAGATTTCCAAATGAGCTTGATCGGTGCCGGCGGCGTGTTCATCGTCGGCGTTTTCACTTACAACAAATGGCAGGAGTACAAGGCCAGGAAGAGCGTCGAGCGCGCCTTCTCGTCGGACCATGACGATGTGCTCATGCGCAGCGGCGAGCCGCGCCAGGAGCCCAGTTTCGACCCCAGTGCCGCCGCCGACGCGCCGTATGAGGCCGAAGAGGAGGTGGTGCACGGCACCGACCCCGGTATTCCTGCCGCCGAACTGGCCACCAGCCTGGTCGACCCGCTGATCGACTGCCTGATCCCGCTGGCGCTGGAAATCGCGGTGCGCGGCGACAAGATCCTGCCGGTGCTGCAAACCTTGCGCTACGTGGGCAACAAGCCGATCCACTACATCGGCCTTCACGTGAACGGCGACTGGGAGCCGATCACGCACGGCGGCGTCTACACCAAGCTGCAGGCCGGCGTGCAGATGGCCAGCCGCACCACGGCCCTGAATGAACTGGAGTATTCAGAACTGGTCACGCGGCTGCGCGCGGTGGCCGACGAAATCGGCGCCGAGCCGGAAATCCCGGACATGATCGAGGTGATGGGAGAGGCGCGCAACTTGCACCGTTTCGTCGCCGGCCACGATGCCCAGCTGGGCGTGAACCTGCTCTCGAACGGTGCGCCGTGGGCCATCAGCACCCTGATCGGGGCGCTCGAGAAGCAGGGCTTCGACGTGCGTCCGGATGGCCGCTACGTGATGCCCGACGGCGACGGCGGCCAGATGTTCTCGCTCTCGACCAACGTCACGCTGGGCGCCGACACCACCTCGCGCCTGACCTTGCTGCTCGACGTGCCCTGCGTGGCGCCGGCGCGCGACGGCTTCGGCAGCATGGTCGCCTGCGCCAAGTCGCTGGTGGCGCGGCTCGACGCGACCATCGTCGACGACAGCAACCAGCCCCTGCTCGATGAAGCGCTCGATGGCATCAACGGCCAGGTGCTCGAGTTTTACCAGGAGATGGACGGCGCCGACATTCCGGCCGGTTCGACCCGCGCGCTGCGCCTGTTCAGCTAAGGACGTCCGATGGCCGTAACCGACGTCAAGGCGCGCATCGCTGCGCTCTCCGACGAGATCAGGCGCCACCTGCACGCCTACCATGTGCTCGACGCGCCCACCATTCCGGACGCCGAGTTCGACCGCCTGTTCACCGAGTTGCAAGCGCTCGAGGCCGCCCATCCCGGGTTCGTGGCGCCCGATTCGCCCACGCTGCGGGTCGGCGCGGCACCGCTGCCCCAGTTCGAGCAGGTGCTCCACTCGGTGCCGATGCTCTCGCTTAACAACGGCTTTTCCGAAGACGACATCGTCAATTTCGACCGCCGCGTGCGCGAGGGCCTCGATGGACACGAAGTCGAGTACGCCGTTGAAGTGAAGTACGATGGCCTGGCCATCAACCTGCGCTACGAGCACGGCGTGCTGGTGCAGGCGGCCACGCGCGGGGACGGCAGCACCGGGGAGAACGTCACCGCCAACATCAAGACCATTGGCGTCATTCCGCTGCGCCTGCAGGGTGCGGCGCCGCCGGCGGTGCTCGACGTGCGTGGCGAGGTGCTGATGTTCAAGACCGATTTCGACGCCATGAATGCGCGCCAGCGCGCCGCCGGCCAGAAGGAATTCGTCAACCCGCGCAATGCCGCCGCGGGCAGCCTGCGCCAGCTCGACTCGCGCATTACGCGCCAGCGCAAGCTGCGCTTTTTTGCCTACGGCGTTGGCATGCTCGAGGGCGCGCCCATGCCGGGGTCGCATTCGGCGCTGCTCGACTGGTTCCGCGCACTCGGCCTGCCGGTCGCCGTCGAGGCCGACGTGGTGCGCGGCTGCGACGGCCTGCTGGCCTACTACCGCCGGATCGGTGCGGCGCGCCCGGCCATGCCGTACGAGATCGACGGCGTGGTCTACAAGGTCAATCGCCTGGCCGACCAGCGCCAGCTCGGCTTCGTCTCGCGCGCGCCGCGGTTCGCGCTGGCCCATAAATTCCCGGCCGAGGAGGCGCTGACGACGGTGCTGGCGATCGACGTGCAGGTCGGGCGCACCGGCGCCATCACGCCGGTGGCGCGTCTCGAATCGGTGTTTGTCGGCGGCGTGAACGTCACCAACGCCACGCTGCACAACGAGGACGAGGTGCGCCGCAAGGACGTGCGGGTGGGCGACACGGTCATCGTGCGGCGCGCCGGCGACGTCATTCCGGAGGTGCTGGCGGTGGTGCTGGAGAAGCGCCCCGTGCCGCAGCCGCCGGTTTATGAACTGCCCCGCCTGTGCCCGGTGTGCGGTTCGCACGTGGTGCGCGAGGAGGGCGAGGCCATCGCGCGCTGCTCGGGCGGTCTGGCCTGCTCGGCCCAGCGCAAGGAGGCGATCCGCCATTTCGCGGGCCGCCGCATGATGGACATCGAGGGCCTGGGCGACCGCTACATCGACAACCTGGTCGAATGCGGCAAGGTGCACGGCGTGGCCGAGCTGTTCAAGCTGACCCGGGACGACCTGCTCGACATGAAACGCCAGGCCGACGAGCGCGACGGCAGCACGCCCGAGACGGTCGTGCAGGGCAAGATCGCCACCAAATGGGCCGACAAGCTGCTCGAGGCGATCGCGGCCAGCAAGCGCCCGTCGCTCGAACGCCTGCTGTTCGCGCTCGGCATCCGTCACGTGGGCGAATCGACGGCCAAGACGCTGGCCGAATGGCTGGGACGGTTCGAACTGGTGCGCCGTGCGCCGGTCGCGCTGCTGCGCGTGCTGCCCGATATCGGCGGCACCGTGGCGCAATCAATCGCCGATTTCTTCGCCGAGCCGAAGAACCAGGCGGCCATCGACGCCTTGCTCGCAACCGGCGTCGCACCGACCGGCGAGCACGCCCCCAGCGCGCACCTGCGCGAACAGCTCGATCCGGTCAAGCTGCTCGCCGCGCTGGACATTCCGAAGCTGACCGAGCCGCGCAGCCGCCAGCTGCTCGAGCAGGGCGTCACGCTCGAAGCACTGGCCCACCTGAAGATCTTCAATGTGTTCGGCTTGCCCGACACGGTCGCCGCGGCGCTGCATGACTGGATGGCCCAGCCTGGCCACCGCCAGGCGATCGCCGCGCTCGACCAGTTGCGCAGCGACCTGCTGGCGCAACTGCCGGCGCAGGCGGTCCAGGGTGCCATGACCGGCAAGACCTTCGTCCTCACCGGCACCTTGCCCACCCTGGGTCGCGACGACGCCGCCGCGCTGATCGAGGCGGCCGGCGGCAAGGTGTCCGGCTCGGTGTCGAAGAAAACCTCGTACGTCGTGGCCGGCAGCGATGCCGGCAGCAAGCTGGCCAAGGCCCAGGAACTCGGCGTCACTCTACTTGACGAGGCAGGCCTGCTGGCCCTGCTCGGCATTGAAAGCACCAAATGAAAAAAATCAGAAAAGCCGTGTTCCCGGTCGCGGGACTGGGCAGCCGCTTCCTGCCGGCGACCAAGGCCCAGCCCAAGGAGATGCTGCCGATCGTCGACAAGCCGCTGATCCAGTACGCGGTGGAGGAGGCGGTCGCGGCCGGCATCACCGAAATGATCTTCATCACCGGCCGCAACAAGCGCGCGATCGAAGACCATTTCGACAAGGCGTACGAGCTCGAATCGGAGCTGGAAATGGCCGGCAAGACGGAGCTGCTCGAATTCCTGCAAAACGTGGTGCCGAAAAATATCACCTGCATCTACATCCGCCAGTCGGCGCCGCTCGGCCTGGGCCACGCCGTGCTGTGCGCGCGCCCGGTGGTGGGTGAGGAGCCGTTCGCGGTGCTGCTGGCCGACGATTTCATGGACACCGAGCCGGGCACCCTGCCGGTGCTGGCCCAGATGACCGAAGTATTCGCGCGCGAACAATGCAGCGTGCTGGCAGTGCAGGACGTGCCGCGCGAGAAAACCCGCCAGTACGGCATCGTCAGCGCCACCGATTATCAGGCTGGCCTGGAGCTGGTGGCCGGCATCGTCGAGAAACCGCAGCCCGAGCTGGCGCCGTCGACGCTGGCCGTGGTCGGGCGCTACGTGCTGTCCGGGAAAATCTTCGACTACCTGGAAAACCTCGGCAGTGGCGCCGGCGGCGAGATCCAGCTCACCGATGGCATCGCCGCGCTGCTCGCCTCCGAGCGCGTGCTGGCCTACCGTTACGCCGGACAGCGGTATGATTGCGGTTCCAAGCTCGGTTACCTGAAGGCGAGCACGGCGATGGGGCTCAAGCATGCGGAGACGGGCGTCGAGTACGCGCAATTCCTTGAACAGCTGCACCAGGAGGGCAAGCCCAAATGACGGTACGCGAGATTCTCAAGATGGGCGATCCGCGCCTGTTGCGGGTGGCCGCGCCTGTGCGCGAGTTCGACACGCCGGAACTGCACGCCTTGATCGAGGACCTGTTCGACACCATGCACGCGGCCAATGGCGCAGGACTGGCCGCGCCCCAGATCGGCGTGAACCTGCAGCTGGTGATCTATGGCTTCAAGCAGAACCCGCGCTACCCGGATGCGCCCGCCGTGCCCGAGACTGTGCTGATCAATCCGGTGCTCACGCCGCTGTCGTTCCACAAGGAGGAGCAGTTCGAAGGTTGCCTGTCGGTGCCTGGGCTGCGCGGCAGCGTGCCGCGCTTCACCCAGATGCACTACGAGGGCGTCGACCAGTTCGGCAAGGCCATCGTGCGCGACGCCGAGGGCTTCCACGCGCGCGTGGTGCAGCACGAGGTGGACCACCTGCACGGCATCCTGTACCCGATGCGCATCACCGATTTCTCGCAATTCGGCTTCACCAGCATCATGTTCCCGGAGATGGATCCGGACGACGATGACTGACCCCCGATGAGCCAGAATCCCTACGGCCGCCGCAGCGGCGGCGTGTTCCGTTTCGGCACGGCCAAGCTCAAGCGGGTCGGTGGCAACAGCTGGTACTGGAGCGATATGTACCACTCGATGCTGGCGATGAGCTGGCCGCGCTTCTTCTCGCTCGTCGGCGGACTCTACCTGTGTACCAACCTGCTGTTCGCCACCCTGTTCTACATCGTGCCGGGCACGGTGGCCAATGCGCGGCCCGGCCATTATGAAGACTTCGTGTTCTTCTCGATCGAGACCCTGGCCACGGTCGGCTACGGCTACATGAATCCGGCCACGGTCTACGGCCACCTGGTGGCGTCGACCGAGATCCTGGTCGGCATGCTGCAGGTGGCGGTGGTCACCGGCCTGATGTTCGCCCGCTTTTCGCGCCCGACCTCGCGCATCCTGTTTTCCGAGGTGGCCGTGGTGGCGCAGTTCAACGGCACGCCGACCTTGATGATACGGGCCGGGAACGAGCGCAACAACCTGATCCTCGAAGCGTCCGTGCGGCTGTCGATCGTGCGCCGCGAGAAGACCCTCGAAGGGCAGGAGTTCACCCGTTTCTACGATTTGGCGCTCGAGCGCGATACGACCAGCGTGTTCGCGCTGAGCTGGACCGTGATGCACCGCATCGATGAGCGCAGCCCCTTGTACGGCAAGACGTCGAGCGACCTGCTGGCCGAAGACGCCACGCTGACCGTCTCGATGTCGGGCACCGACGACACGCTGAACGATTTTGTGCATGCCCGTCACAGTTACGGCTCGGAAGATTTGCTGTATGGGCGGCGCTTCGTCGATATCCTGTCCGAGCGCGACGGCGACGTGCGCCTGATCGACTTCGACAAATTCCACGACACCATCCCTGACCCACTGGTTGCCCAATGATGCGACGCTGCCCCCTGTTTATCCTGCTCGCCGCCGGCGTTGCGGTGGCCAAGGCGGACGAGAACGCCGCACGCAGCGAATGGTGGGTCGACAGCGGCTTCGCCACCTACCATTTCCAGCGCGACCAGGACCTCAACGGCAGCAATCCCGGACTCGGCATGGAGTACCGCTTTGCCGATTCGGCGGCGCTGACGGCGGGGCGCTTTTACAATAGCGACCGCCGCCACACATCGTACGCGGGGATTGTCTACCAGCCCTGGTCCTTGGGCGGCGTGCGCTTTGGCGGCGTGCTGGCGGCCTTCAACGGTTATCCGAAAATGCGCGATGGCGGCTGGTTCCCGGCCGTGGTGCCGGCAGTGAGCTACGAGTACGCGCGGGTCGGCGTGAACGTGGCTGTGGTGCCGACCTACAAGGACCGGCTGCACGGCGGCATCTCGGTCCAGCTCAAGTTTCGATTGTTCCCGTAAAATTTGTAAATGAATCGAAATCTGAACCTTGGGCTTCCACCCTACGCAGATCGATCTAGCGCTTGACCAGGCCCAGCGGGTCGCCTTTTTTCCAGGCCGGCATGGCCGCCGCGTTGGCCACGGCGTAGCCCAGGTTCAGCGTGAACTGCGCCTGCTGCACCATCCCGGCCAGGTCCCACTCGGCGTGGTACTCGTCCGTCACCTGGTGATAATCCTTCTTGAAACCGACCATCCTGGCGCTGGCCGCCTCATGCTCGTTCGCAAAGTCGAACGAGCCATCGCCCGAGAACACGGCCGAGCCCACATTGAACGCCGGCACCCCCGCCTTGGCGAAATTGAAATGGTCGGCCCGGAAATAGGAGCCCGACAGGTCCGGCACGGCTGGCGCCAGCTTCAAGCCCATCGCCTTGGCCACTTGGGCGGCGCTCGCGTGCAGGCTGCTGCGCTCGCTGCCCGCGACGCCCATGTCGCGCGTCAAACCAACGAAATTCATGCTGTCCAGGTTCAGGTCCGCGGCCGTCCTGGCCAGCGGCCAGAGCGGATCGCGCACGTAGCCCAGGCTGCCGATCAGCCCCTGCTCCTCGGCGCACGGCCACAGGAAAATCTGGGTGCGCCGCGCCGGCGCCTTCACCGCCACCTGCGCCATGGCCAGCAGTGCGGCCGCGCCCGAGGCGTTGTCGATGGCACCGTTCCAGATATGGTCGGGACGCGGATCGCTCTCGTCGATGCCCAGGTGGTCCCAGTGCGCCGAATAGATCACGGCTTGCGCGCGCAGCTTCGGATCGGTGCCGGGAACGATGCCGGCCACATTGAACTGCTCGACCTGGCGGATTGCGCTGTCGAGCGCGACGCGCACCCGCGCGCCCAGTTCGACCGGCTTGAAGCCGCGCACCTCGGCCTGGGCACGCAAGGCGTCGAGGTCCTTGCCGGCGGCGCTGAACAGGGCGCGCGCCATCTCTTCGCTCAACCAGCCTTGCAGCGCATTGCCGGCGCCGGCCAGGTGGAACTGTTCGTGGCCGAAGCCATTGGCCGGCACGCTCCAGGGATAGGATGCCGATTCCGTGGTGTGGATCAGCAGCACCCCGGCCGCGCCCTGGCGCACAGCCTCCTCGTACTTGTACATCCAGCGCCCGTAGTAGGTGAGCGACTTGCCCCCGAACCGGTCCGGCTCGGCGGCCGTCGGTTTCGGGTCGTTGACCATCATGACCAGCAGCTTGCCCTTGACGTCGCCCTGGTAGTCGTCCCAGCGCTCATCGGGCGCCTTGATGCCGTAGCCGACAAACAGCACGGGCGCCTCGAAACGCACCTGCGTCGTCGCATTGGCGTTGGCGTAGACGATGTCGCGCCCGAGCAGCGGCGTGAGCATCTTGCCGCCCACCTCGAAGTCGAGCGTGCTGCTCGCCAGTGTGCGCGTGCCGACCATCTTGATCGACTGGCGGTAGCCCATCCCCACGGCCGGCCTGAGTCCGATTGCCGCCGCCTGCGTCTCGAGGTAGCGCACCGCCAGGGCACCGCCGCGCTGGCCCGTTCCGCGCCCTTCGAGCAGGTCGTCGGCCAGGAACGCCAGGTGCGCGCGCAGCGGCGCTTCGGCGACGACAGGCGCGTTTTGCGCCGGCGCGTGCGCGCTGGCCAGGGCGAGGAGGGCGATTGCGGGCAGGTGGCGCATGAAGACTCCGGTGGGTTTAATTGCTACAGGCAGGCAGGTTCGGGTAAGCCTGGCGCGACTGCTTGCACAGCTCGAGCCAGAAACGCGCGGTAAAATCCGGGTACTGCTGCTGGAAACCCTTGCGCACTGGTGCGTAGCGCAGGGACACCTTGGCCGGCGGCGCAAGCTTGCGCACGGCAGCACCGGTGGCGCCGGTCAGGTAGGGGGCGAGCACGGCGTCCGGCTCGAGGATCACGTCGATGCGATGGGCCAGCAGCTTCTGGATGTCGGTGGCCGGGGTCGACGCCAGCTCCAGGGTCCAGCCGTGCTGCCTGGCCAGCGCGGCCGAGCTGCCCCCGCCGGTGGAGGTGCCGACAACCGGATTGGGGCCGGTCAAATGCTTGCCGTCCCAGCTCACGCCGGTCTCGCCGGCGCGCACGTACAGCGAGGACGTGTCGGCGATGGCTGCCAGCGCCGTGTCGATGGCACCGTCGCGCATGGGAAAGCTGAGGCGGTCGTTCAATTCATCGGAATAGGCAAAGCCGGGCAGGACATCGAGCAGGTCCAGCGCCACCTCCGCCAATTGCCGGTTCGGCGGGCGCCGCATCAGCGTGACGGCCGAAGCGCAGCCCGTCAGCTTGAGCGCGTTGCGCGTCCATTGGACCAGCAGGCCGGGCGGGCTCTCGATCTTGTTGGTGCCGAGCACCAGCGGCGCGATGTCGAAATTGGGAAAGCTGACCCGCACCTGTGGCGGGCATGCCTCGGCGCCGGCCTGTGCGCAAGCGCAGGTCAGCAGGCAGGCGGCCAATGCCGCACCGGGCGTGCGCGCCATCGCCAAGTCAGAACTGTTCTTCCGGACGCAGGTAGCGCCACTGGCCGACCGGCAGCTCGCCCAGCTTGACCTTGCCGATGCGTACCCGCTTCAGGCCCAGCACCTTCAGGCCCACCATGTCGCACATGCGGCGGATCTGGCGCTTCTTCCCTTCGCGCAGGGTGAAGCTGAGCTGGTCGTCGTTCTGCCAGCGCACCTTGGCCGGCAGCAGCGCTTTGCCGTCCATCCATAGGCCGTGGTTCAGTTTCTTCAGCTCCGACTCGGGCAGCTTGCCCTCTTTCGAATACTGGACCCGCACCAGGTATTCCTTTTCGATGGCCGTGTCCTGGCCGATCAGGGTCTTGGCCACCCGCCCGTCCTGGGTCAGCACCAGCAGGCCCACCGAGTCGATGTCGAGCCGCCCGGCCGGAACCAGCGAACGCAGCTGGGTGGGGTGGAAGGTCTCGGGCGAGGGGTCTTCGGGCCAGCGGTTCTCGGCCTTGATCAGCGCCACCGCCGGCGTGTAGCCGTCCTCGGCCTGGCCGCTGACGAAGCCCATCGGTTTGTTGATCAGCACCGTCACGCGCTTGGACTGCTCGGCCGCGGCCTGGCGCTCGACCGTGATTTTCTGGTGCGGCAACACCTTGCTGCCCAGTTCGGAGACCACCTGGCCATCGACCCGCACCCAGCCGCGCGCGATCCACTCGTCGGCCTCGCGGCGCGAGGACAGTCCCAGTTCGGACATGCGTTTGGACAGGCGTAGCGGTTCGGTCATGGTGCGTTTCTTGGAAAATTAAACTTTGAGTGCATCGAGCAGGTCGGTTTCGAACTGGATCTGGTTGCGTTGATTGTTGAGCACCGCGCCGTCGACCAGGAACACGTCCTCGACCCGCTCGCCGAGCGTCATGATCTTGGCCGTGTGCAGGTTGATGCGGTAGCGCGTGAGCACGTTGGCGATCGCGTACAGCAGGCCGGTGCGGTCGTTGGCGGCGATCGAGAGCAGGTAGTACTGGCCGCGCTCGTCGGGGCGCAGGTCGACCGTGGGGGTGATCGGGAAGGTGCGCGAGAGGCGCGAGAGGCGCCCGCGGGTGGGCGCCGGCAGCGGCGCGCCCGAGGTCAGCAGGTCGCACAGCTCGTGCTCGATCAGGCTGATGATGTCGCGGTAGCTCTTGGCGAAATTCTGCTCGGTGACCAGGAAGGTGTCGAGCGCGTAGCCGTGGCGCGTGGTGTGGATCTTGGCGTCGAGGATGGAAAAATTCTTGCGGTCGAAATAGCTGCAGATGCGCGCGAACAGGTCTGGCTGGTCGCGGATGTAGACCGCCACTTGCAAGCCTTCGCCGATCGGCGCCAGGCGGCAGCGCACCACCGGCTTGTCGCTGTCCATGCGGTCGTACAGCGAGCGCGTCTGCCAGGCGATGTCGGAGGCGTCGTGGCGCAGGAAGTAGGCCACGTCGAGCTGCTTCCAG
This sequence comes from Pseudomonadota bacterium, assembly GCA_040390195.1. Lineage (GTDB taxonomy): Bacteria > Pseudomonadota > Gammaproteobacteria > Burkholderiales > Burkholderiaceae_D > Telluria_A. Next base: position 22,094 of record JAZJYV010000006.1, read on the forward strand.
AGCGCTTCGTGGGCGTGGCCGGGCAGGCCATACAGGCGCAACGTGGCCTTGGCCTCGTCCTGGCGGTTTTTCAGCTCGCGGTCGGCCGAATGGGGCTCGCCACCGAGCACGCGCAAGGTGATGCGGTACAGGTCTTCGAGCAGCTTGGCCTTCCAGGCGTTCCACACCTTCGGGCTGGTGCCGCGGATGTCGGCCACCGTCAGCAGGTACAGCGCCGTCAGGTGGCGCTCGTCCCCGACCAGCTTGGCAAAAGCGGCAATCACGTCCGGGTCCGACAGGTCCTGTTTCTGCGCCACTTGCGACATGGTCAGGTGGTTCTCGACCAGGAACACCACCAGTTCCGTGTCTTCCGTGGACAGGCCGTGCTCCTCGCAGAACTGGGCGGCGTCGACGATGCCGAGCTTGGAATGGTCGCCCCCGCGGCCCTTGGCGATGTCGTGGAACAGCGCGCCCACGTACAGCAGCCAGGGCTTGGGGAAATTGGCGATCAGCTGGCTGCAGAACGGGTATTCATGGGCGTGTTCGGTCATCGTGAAGCGGCGCATGTTGCGCACCACCATCATGATGTGCTGGTCGACCGTGTAGACGTGGAACAGGTCGTGCTGCATCTGGCCGACGATGCGCCGGAAGTTCGGCAGGTAGCGCCCCAGGATGCTGGTGTCATTCATGCGCCGCAGCGCGTGCACCAGGCCGACCGGCGCCTGCAGGATGCGCAGGAACAGGGCGCGGTTGACGGGGTCTTCGCGAAAACGCGCGTCGATCTCGAAGCGCGCATGCCACAGGGCGCGCAGGGTGCGCGCACTCATGCCCTTCAGGTGCGGGCGCTCGGTCATGAGCACGAACACTTCGAGCACCGACGAAGGCTGGCGCTCGAAGGTATCGTCGTGGGCGATGTCGATGAAGCCGTTTACTTCGTTGAAACGCGCGTTGATCGGCACCGGCACGCCGGCCTGGGGGAACAGCTGGGCTTCGATGTTCTGCAGCAGGATGGTGTTGAGCTGGGTGACCGTCTTGGCGGCCCAGTAGTAGCGCTGCATCAGGTATTCGCTGGCGCGCCGCGCGTTCAGGCCCTCGCCGGTGGTCTTCAGGCCGAACGTCTCGGCGATCGGCGTCTGGACGTCGAACACCAGCCGGTCTTCGCGGCGCTTGGTGTGCAGGTGCAGGCGCACCCGGATGTCCTTGAAGGCGCGCTCCTTTTCCATCAGCTGGCGCGCCTCGGTCTGGGTGATCATGCCGCGCGTGGCCAGCTGGCCCCAGGAGCTGGCCAGGCCGGCCGCCTTGGCCACCCACAGGATGCATTGCAGGTCGCGCAGGCCGCCCGGGCTCTCCTTGCAGTTCGGCTCGAGCGAAAAGGCGGTGTCCTCGTACTTGGCGTGGCGCAGACGCATTTCTGCCATCTTGGCCTGGAAGAAGGCCTGCGGGTCGAGCGCGGCCAGGTAGCGCTCCTGGAGTTGCTCGAACAGGGCGCTGTCGCCGTGCACCAGGCGCGCCTCGAGCAGGCAGGTCTGGACCGTGATGTCGGCCGCCGACTCGCTCATGCATTCGTCCACGGTGCGGATGCTGTGGCCGATCTCGAGCCCCAGGTCCCACAGCATCTGGACCAGGTCTTCGAGCTTGTGGCGGGTCATCGCGTCGGCCGGTTCGGCCAGCAGGATCAGGATGTCGACGTCGGAAAAGGGAAACAGTTCGCCGCGCCCGTAGCCGCCCACGCCCACCAGCGCGCTGCCGAGCGGCAGGCCGACCGATTGCCAGGCTTGCGTGAGCACCATGTCGACGCTCTGGCGCAGCCCGCGCAGCAGCTTCTCGGGCTTGCCGTCGTCGCGGAAGGCGGCGATCAGCACCTGGCGGTCTGCCTTCAGCTGTTGCTTGAGCAGGTCGCGGGACTCCTTTTTCAGCGCGGCGCCGGGCATGGCTTACGCGGGAACAGCTTGCGCCAGTTGGGCGATGAAGGCCGGCGGCGGCGGCGAGCCGGCCGACACGGTCAGCACCTCGTAGCCGGTCTCGGTGACCAGGATGGTGTGTTCCCACTGCGCCGACAGGCTGCGGTCCTTGGTTTTGATGGTCCAGCCGTCGCCCATTTCGCGGATCTCGCGCCGTCCGGCGTTGATCATCGGCTCGATCGTGAAGATCATGCCCGCCTCGAGCTTCTCGAGCGTGCCGGGGCGGCCGTAATGCAGCACCTGCGGCTCTTCGTGGAATACGGTGCCGATGCCGTGGCCGCAGAACTCGCGCACCACGCTGTAGCCGTGCTTCTCGGCGTGCTGCTGGATCACGTAGCCGATGTCGCCCAGGTGGGCGCCCGGCTTGACCTTGGCGATGCCCAGCCACATGCACTCGTAGGTGACGTCCGAGAGCCGCTTGGCCAGGATCGAGGGCTCGCCGATGAAGAACATGCGGCTGTTATCGCCATGGTAGCCGTGCTTGATGACGGTGATGTCAAGGTTGACCACGTCGCCGTTCTTGAGCACCTTGTCGCCTGGAATGCCGTGGCAGATCACGTCGTTGACCGAGGTGCAGATCGCCTTCGGGTAGGGCGTGTAGCCGGGCGGGCAGTAGTTCAGCGGGGCCGGGATCGAACCCTGGACCTCGGTCATGTATTCGTGGCACAAACGGTCGAGCTCGCCGGTGGTGACACCGGCCTTGACGAAGGGGGTGATGTAGTCGAGCACTTCGGAGCCCAGGCGGCCGGCCACGCGCATGCCTTCGATGTCGGCGGCGGATTTGATGGAAATGGTGGACATAGTGGATCGCAATCGAAAACGGTAATAAACGGTAACAGCGGGCCCCAAGTGTTACAGCCCGTGCAAATATGTCGCCATTATAAGGTATCTGCAGTCCGGGTAGCGTCGGCTGGAAAAGCGTCCAGGGGGGCGGCCCCCGGTTTCTCCGTTGGGGGTCCGACCGCGCTTGAAGCGGCGCCAGCGAACCGGGATCAGGCCCCCCAAAAGAAAAACCGGGGCCCGTCCCCTCGGCCGAAGGGTGTGCCGGGCTTGAAATAATCGTCAAAAGCGGTTAGAATCTCGGGTTGCTTGAATTCGTATTCGGGCAATGTTGTCAAATATTTGTTTAAATCGCGAGTCCGGTCGCAAAGGGTGCCTCAATGGTGACTGACCGGATTCCAGACCCAACCCTGGAGAATTACATGTCCGTAACAATGCGTGAAATGCTGGAAGCCGGTGTCCACTTCGGTCACCAAACCCGTTTTTGGAACCCAAAGATGGCTCCGTTCATCTTCGGCCACCGCAACAAGATTCATATCATCAACTTGGAAAAGACGATGGGTATGTATCAGGAAGCAATGAAAACCATCAAGCAAGTCGCCGCTTCGCGCGGCACCATCCTGATGGTCGGCACCAAGCGCCAGGCCCGTGAGATCATCGCCGCTGAAGCCCAGCGCGCAGGTGTGCCTTACGTCGACCAGCGCTGGTTGGGCGGCATGTTGACCAATTTCAAGACCATCAAGACCTCGATCAAGCGCCTGAAGGACATGGAAGCCCAGGTCGAAGACGGTTCGGTCGAGAAGCTGTCGAAAAAAGAAGGCCTGATGTTCCAGCGCGAAATGATCAAGCTGCAGAAGGCCATCGGCGGTATCAAGGAAATGGGCGGCGTGCCTGACGCGATTTTCGTCGTCGACGTCGGCTACCATAAAGGTGCGATCACCGAAGCGGGCAAGCTGGGCATCCCGGTCATCGGCATCGTCGACACCAACCACTCCCCGGAAGGCGTGACCCACGTCATCCCAGGCAACGATGACTCGTCCAAAGCGATCATGCTGTATGCCCGCGGCGTCGCTGACGCGATCCTCGAAGGCCGTGCCAACGCCGGCAACGAGATCGTTGAAATGGTGAAAGCGTCGGGCGACGACTTCGTCGAAGTGTCCGAGCAGGCGTAAAGCGCGTAGCTTGCCTGCCGGCGGGGGCGACCCCGCCAGGAACGACCAGAAAAAGGGGTGGCAGCAGCTCCCCCTTTTTTTTAAACAGAATACGTATTAACGAATCAGGAGAAACACATGGCAGCGATTACAGCAGCGATGGTAGGCGAACTGCGCGGCAAGACCGACGCACCTATGATGGAATGCAAGAAGGCACTGACCGAAGCTGAAGGCGATATGGTCCGTGCGGAAGAGATCCTGCGCGTCAAGCTCGGCGGCAAGGCATCGAAAGCGTCGTCACGCATCACGGCCGAAGGCGTGGTCGCTTCCTATATCGCCGGTGGCGTTGGCGCCCTGATCGAAGTAAACAGCGAAACGGACTTCGTGGCCAAGAACGATGACTTCCTGGCACTGGCGAACAACGCCGCGCGCCTGGTGGCCGAACATAAGCCGGCCGACGTCGCCGCCTTGCTGGCGCTGCCGCTCGACGGCAAGACGCTGGACGAAGTGCGCGCTGCCCTGATCGGCAAAATCGGCGAAAACATGTCGATCCGCCGCTTCCAGCGCTTCGAGACCAGCGCCAAGCTCGCCTCCTACCTGCATGGCACCCGCATCGGCGTCATGGTAGAGTTCGACGCAGCGGACGAGCAAGTGGGCAAGGACGTGGCCATGCACATCGCCGCCATGAAGCCGGTGTCGCTGTCGGCCGACCAGGTGCCTGCCGAACTGATCGAAAAAGAGCGTTCCGTTGCGGCCCTGAAGGCGCAGGAAGACGCAGACAAGGCAGCTGCCGAAGGCAAGCCTGCCCAGTCGCCGGAAATCCTGGCCAAGCGCCTCGACGGTTCGGTCCAGAAGTACCTGAAGGAAGTGTCGCTGTTGAACCAGGCATTCGTAAAGAACGACAAACAGTCGATCGAACAAATGCTCAAGGCCAACAACGCCAGCGTCAAAGCGTTCACCATGTATGTGGTCGGTGAAGGCATCGAGAAGAAGCAGGACGACTTCGCCGCCGAGGTGGCCGCGCAAATGGCTGCTTCCAAGCAGTAAGTCAAGAAAGCGGGCCGGAAGGCCCGTTTTTGCAAGTGCAGCATCCCCGGCCGCCCGCGCGGCGGACCGGGCGCAACACCAGATACCAACCCGCATTTTTGGAGAAGCCCACACCATGTCTACACCAGCCTACAAACGCGTCCTTCTCAAGTTGTCAGGCGAAGCACTGATGGGCGATGATCCTTACGGCATCAATCGCGGCACCATCGAGCGCATGGTCGCCGACGTGGCGGAAGTGGCGAAGCTGGGCGTGGAGCTGGCCGTGGTGATTGGCGGGGGCAACATCTTTCGCGGCGTCGCCCCTGGCGCCCAGGGCATGGACCGCGCCACGGCCGACTACATGGGCATGCTGGCCACCGTGATGAACGCGCTGGCCCTGGCCGACGCCATGCGCCACGTGGGCATCGTGGCGCGCGTGATGTCGGCCATCGCCATCGAGCAGGTGGTCGAGCCCTATGTGCGCCCGAAAGCGCTGCAATACCTGGAAGAGGGCAAGGTCGTCGTGTTCGCCGCCGGCACCGGCAATCCCTTCTTCACCACCGACACGGCCGCTGCGCTGCGCGGTTCCGAGATTTCGGCCCAGATCGTGCTCAAGGCCACCAAGGTCGACGGTGTCTACACGGCCGACCCGAAGAAGGATCCGAACGCCACCCGTTACGAGTCGATCACCTTCGACGAAGCCATTTCCAAGCACCTGCAGGTGATGGACGCGACCGCGTTCGCGCTGTGCCGCGACCAGAAGCTGCCCATCAAGGTGTTTTCCATCGTCAAACCCGGCGCGCTGATGCGCGTGATCATGGGCGAAGACGAAGGTACACTGGTCCACGTTTAACCATTACCCCAAGCTACAGGAGAGCAGCATGACTATCGCTGACGTGAAAAAGAACGCGCAAGAGCGCATGACCAAGTCGATCGAGACCCTCAGGGGCGACCTGGCCAAGGTGCGCACGGGCCGCGCCCACACCGGCATCCTTGACCACATCCAGGTCGACTACTATGGTTCGCCGACGGCGCTGACCCAGATCGCCAACGTCACCCTGATCGATGCGCGCACCATCGGCGTGCAGCCGTGGGAAAAGAAGATGCTGGGCGCCGTCGAAAAGGCGATCCGCGATTCGGACCTGGGCCTGAACCCGTCCTCGCAGGGCGACATGATTCGCGTGCCGACTCCGGCGCTGACCGAGGAACGCCGGCGCGAGATGGTCAAGCTGGTCAAGAGCGAGGCGGAAGACGCGAAGATCGCGATTCGCAACATCCGGCGCGACGCCAACGAGTCGCTCAAGAAGCTGGTCAAGGACAAGGCTTGCTCGGAAGACGACGAACGCCGCGCCAACGACGAGATCCAGAAGCTGACCGACAAGTTCGTCATCGACGTCGACAAGATGGTTGCCGAAAAAGAGAAGGAAGTCCTGACCGTGTAACATGGCTGTCATAAACGGGAGCGCAGGGCGAAATGGCGCGCAGCGCGTATTCCACCAGCCGTCCCGTTGGCGCACGCTCGGCGGAATGCGCGCTGCGCGCTGTTCCACCCTACGTATAGACTAGTCTGGATTTATGATATTTAAGAGTTCGACGACAGCAGTTCCGGAAGTGCCTTCCGTGCCGCGCCATGTTGCCATCATCATGGACGGCAACGGCCGCTGGGCGACCAAGCGCTTCCTGCCGCGCGTGGCCGGCCACGTCAAGGGCGTCGAAGCGGTGCGCGACTGCGTCGAGGCTTGCGCCTTGCGCGGCATTGAATACCTGACCCTGTTCGCCTTTTCGTCCGAAAACTGGCGCCGCCCGGAAGAGGAGGTGTCGCTGCTGATGCGCCTGTTCGTCACCGCGCTCGAACGCGAAGTGTCGAAGATGCACGCCAATAACATCCGCCTGAAGGTGGTGGGCGACCTGTCGCGCTTTGACGCCAAGCTGCAGGACATGATCGCCAATGCCGAGCGCAAGACGGCCAACAACACCGCGCTGACCCTGACCGTGTGCGCCAACTACGGCGGACGCTGGGACATCATGCAGGCCACCGGCAAGATGGTGGCGGCCCATCCGGGCGTGACCGAATTTACCGAAGAGCAGCTGGCCGAGCACCTGGCCATGGCCTACGCGCCCGAGCCCGACCTGTTCATCCGCACCGGCGGCGAGGAGCGCATCTCCAATTTCCTCTTGTGGCAACTGGCTTACTCCGAGCTGTACTTCTCGGACACCTACTGGCCCGACTTCTCGGCCGAATCGCTCGACGCGGCGATCGCCTCCTACCAGCAGCGCGAACGCCGCTTCGGCCGCACGGGCGACCAACTGGCCGGAAAGAAAAGCTGATGCTCAAGACCCGTATCCTGACCGCGGTGGCGCTGCTGGCCGTGCTGCTGCCGGTCCTGTTCCTGAATAATTTCGCCGCCTTTGCAGTCGTCGTCACGATCTTCTTCGCCGCCGCGACCTGGGAGAGCTTCCGCCTGTTCAATCCCGATTCGGGGCGTGCAATGCTCATCGCCGGGTTCTGGACGGCCGCCTTTGCCTACACCTTCTTCCTCGCCGGCAGCACCAGGCCCGCGTTCTGGTTCGCCATCAGCGTGCTGGTGTGGCTGCTGCGCTTCGTGCCCTCGCTCAAATTCGGCCTGCCGCCGGTCGACGGCATGGGCAACACCTTGCTCAGCATGATCTACGCGGTGGCCATCGTCGGCTGCTTCGCCGCCATCATCACCCTGTTCCAGCATTCGCCGGCCTACCTGCTGTCGGTCATGGCGCTGGTCTGGATCGCCGACATCGGCGCCTATTTTACAGGCAAGGCCTTCGGCAAGCGCAAGCTGGCCCCGTCGATCTCGCCCGGCAAGTCGTGGGAGGGTGCCATCGGCGGCGGCGTCGCCGTGCTGCTGCTGGCGTCGCTGTCGGTGCTGTTCCAGGGCGCGCTGCTGGCCGACACCTTCGCCGCCCGCCTGCAGGCGGCGCGCGGCTGGGGCCTCACGCTGCTGCTGCTGGTGCTGATCGTGGCCGCCAGCGTGGTCGGCGACCTGTTCGAATCCCAGCTCAAACGCCGCGCCGGTGTCAAGGACAGCAGCCGCCTGCTGCCCGGCCATGGCGGCGTGCTCGATCGCATCGATGCCCTGGTCCCGGTGCTGCCGCTGGCGGCCCTGATCGACGCCTGGCTCTGAAGGAGCACACTATGCAACGCATTACCATCCTTGGCGCCACCGGTTCGATCGGGGTGTCCACCCTGGACGTGCTCGCGCGCCACCCCGACAAGTACAGCGTCTACGCCTTGAGCGCGCACAGCCGGGTCGAGCAGCTGTTTGAACAGTGCCTGCGTTTTTCGCCAGCGCACGCGGTCGTCGGTACGGCCGACGCCGCCGCGCGCCTGTCGGCCCTGCTGCAAGCACGCGGCCTGCGCACTGAAGTGTCGTTCGGCGAGGCGGCGCTGTGCGCGGTCGCCTCGAGCGCCGGCACCGACACCGTGATGGCGGCCATCGTCGGCGCCGCCGGCCTGGCCCCGGCGCTGGCCGCCGCGCGCGCCGGCAAGAAGATCCTGCTGGCCAACAAGGAGGCGCTGGTCATGTCCGGCCAGCTGTTCATGGATGCGGTGCAGCAAAACAATGCCATCCTGCTGCCGATCGACAGCGAGCACAATGCGATCTTCCAGTCGCTGCCGCAGTCCTACGGCCGCTTGCCCAAGGCGGCCGGCGTGGCCAAGATCGTGTTGACCGCGTCCGGCGGCCCGTTCCTGACGCGCGCCGTCGACACGCTCGAGCAGGTCACGCCCGAGCAGGCCTGCAAGCACCCGAACTGGGTCATGGGGCGCAAGATCTCGGTCGATTCGGCCACCATGATGAACAAGGGCCTCGAAGTGATCGAGGCGCACTGGCTGTTCGGCGCGCCGGCGGCCCAGATCGAGGTGGTGATCCACCCGCAAAGCGTGATCCACTCGATGGTCTCGTACGTCGACGGCTCGGTGATCGCCCAGCTGGGCAACCCGGACATGCGCACCCCGATCGCGCACGCGCTGGCCTTCCCCGGGCGCATCGAGTCGGGCGTGGCCCAGCTCGACCTGACGGCAGTTGGCACCCTGCAGTTCGAAAAGCCTGACCTGGCGCGCTTTCCCTGCCTGGCGCTGGCGTTCGAGGCGCTCGAGGCGGGCGGCACCGCGCCGGCCCTGCTGAACGCGGCCAACGAGGTGGCGGTGCAAGCCTTCCTCGACACCAAGATCGGTTTTCGCGACATCGACCGCGTGGTGCGTCGCGTGATGCATGACAATGCGCACGGGGCCGCCTCGAGCATCGAGGCCGTGATGGCGCAGGACGCGCTGGCGCGGCGCGCCGCCGAGGCCATCGTGGCCGGGATCGCGCGATGAACTTCATCCAGACCGTGCTGGCGTTCCTGCTGGCCCTGGGTCCCCTGATCATTTTCCATGAGCTGGGCCACTACGCGGTGGCGCGCCTGTGCGGCGTGAAGGTGCTGCGTTTTTCGCTTGGCATGGGCAAGATCGTCTGGTCGCGCAAGTTCGGTGCGGACCAGACCGAGTGGGCCATCTCGGCGCTGCCATTGGGTGGCTACGTGAAAATGCTCGACGCGCGCGACCCGGACGCGCCGGCCATGACGCCCGCCGAGCAGGCCCGCGAATTCACGCGCCAGAGCGTCTGGCGCCGCCTGGCCATCATCGCCGCCGGCCCGCTGGCGAACTTCGTGCTGGCTATCGTGGTGTTCTCCGGCCTGTATATGCACGGCGTCGAGGAGCTCGACACGCGGGTGCGCTTCATGCCTGAAACGACGGCCGCATGGCAGGCCGGCCTGCGCGGTGGCGACCGTGTCATCGCGGTCAACGGCACGCCGGTGGCGGTGTGGTCCGACCTGCGCTGGGAGTTCATCCAGGCCGTCGTCGACAAGGGCGAGCTGCGGCTCGACGTCGAACGGGCCGCGGGCGGGCGGGTCAGCCTGGCAGTGCCGGCCAGCGCGCTGGCCGGGCTCGACGTCGAGGGCGACCTGCTGCGGGTGCTGGGCATGTCCCCGTACCTGCCGGCGGCCACCATTGAACAAGTGCTGCCCGGTGGCCCCGGCGCGCGCGCCGGCCTGCGCGCCGGCGACGTCGTCACCGAGATCGACGGCCAGCCCGTGGCCGACAGCGGCGTGCTGCTGGCGACGGTGCGCGCCGCGCCCGGGCGCACCCTGGTGTTCGGCGGCCAGCACGACGGCGCGCCGTTCTCGCTCGAGGTCACGCCCGAGCGCGACCCGGCCTCCAAGCTGGGACGGATCCTGGTGCGCCAGACCGGGCCGCAGATGGTGGTCAACGCCTCCGGCCCGATCAGCGCCGTTGGCAAGGCCGTGCGCAAGACCTGGGAGACCAGCTTCATGACGGTCAAGATGGTCGGCAAGATGATGACCGGCGAGGTGTCGTGGAAAAATGTAACAGGCCCGATCACGATCGCCGACTACGCCGGACAGAGCGCGCGGGCCGGCGCCATTGAATTCCTGGGCTTTATCGCCTTCATCAGCATCAGTCTGGGTGTGATGAATCTGTTACCAATTCCCGTTCTGGATGGTGGCCTTTTGCTGTATTATTCGCTGGAAGTTTTGACCGGGCGCCCTTTGCCAGAGCGGATTGGCGAAATCGCGCAGCGCGCCGGCCTGGGCCTGCTGGTCATGCTGATGGCGCTGGCGGTCTTCAACGACGTGGCGCGGCTGCTGTAGATGCGCCCACGGTTCCCGAATTGACAGGGACTTCGCCGCTCCCGGGCAGGCGGGAATCCATGCACTGCATGGATTCCCGCCTGCCCGGAGCGACGTCAGTCGAGGTAAGTTGCATATGTATGTTGTCCAATGATTGACCCATTGATTTAGCCAATGAAATTACATTCTGATTGTTTTGCCTTGCCCCTATTTCGCCGTAGCTCCATCGGCGCAGCCGTCCTGGCCCTGTGCGCCGGCCCTGCGTTCGCAGTCACCCCGTTTGTCGTCAAGGATATCCGCGTCGAGGGCATCCAGCGCACCGAAGCGGGCACCGTGTTCAGCTACCTGCCGGTGCGGGTCGGCGAACGATTCGACGACGAGAAAAGCATCACCGCCATCAAGGCCCTGTACGCAACCGGTTTTTTCAAGGATGTGCGCCTGGAAGAGGATAACGGCGTGCTCGTCGTGCTGGTCGAGGAGCGTCCCGCCATCTCGACCGTCGACTTCACCGGCACCAAGGAGTTCGAGAAAGATGTGCTGGTCAAGGCGCTCAAGGAAATCGGCGTTGGCGAGACCAAGATTTTCGACAAGGCGTCGGTCGACCGCGCCGAACAGGAACTGAAGCGCCAATACCTGTCGCACGGCCTGTACGGCGTCAAGATCACCACCACCGTCACGCCGATCGAGCGCAACCGCGTCACCGTCATGTTCAACGTCGACGAGGGCGATGTCGCGCGCATCAAGCAGATCAGCATCGTGGGCAACAAGTCGGTGCCGGACAAGGACTTGCGCGAACTGCTGCAGCTGAACACGAGCGGCTGGTTCACCTGGTACACCAAGGCCGACCAGTATTCGAAGACCAAGCTGACCGGCGACATCGAGACCATCAAGTCCTACTATCTGAACCGCGGCTACCTCGAGGTCAACATCGAGTCGACCCAGGTCTCGATCACGCCCGACAAGAAGGACATCTACCTGACGATCAACATCAGCGAGGGCGAGAAGTACAAGATTTCCGGCGTCAAGCTCGAAGGCGAGATGTTCGGCCGCGAGGACGAGCTCAAATCGCTGCTGCTGGTGCGTCCGGGCGAAACCTACTCGGGCGAGCTGCTCACCGAGAGCAACAAGCGCATCTCGGACCGCATGGGTACCTTCGGCTACGCCTTCGCCAACGTCAACGCCAATCCGGAAATCGACCGCGACAAGCGCACCGTGGCGTTTACCTTCTTCGTCGACCCGGGCAAACGCGCCTACGTGCGCCACATGACCATCGCCGGCAACACCACCACGCGCGACGAAGTGATCCGGCGCGAATTCCGCCAGTTCGAAGGCTCCTGGTACGACGGCAACCGCATCAAGTACTCGCGCGACCGGGTCGACCGCCTTGGCTTTTTCAAGGAAGTGACGATCGACACGCCCGAAGCGCAAGGCACGTCCGACCAGGTCGACGTGAACCTGACCGTGGTCGAAAAACCGACCGGCAACTTCCTGATCGGCGGCGCGTTCTCGCAGGCCGAGAAGTTCACTTTCACGGCCTCGATCCAGCAGGCCAACTTCGCCGGCAGCGGCAACACGGTCGGCATCGAGCTCAATACCAGCAAGTACAGCCGCACCATCGCGTTCTCGCAGACCAATCCCTACTTCACCGACGACGGCATCTCGCGCGCCTTCGAGGTCTACCTGCGCACCACGCGTCCGCCGGCACTCAATATCGGCAGCTACACGGTCAAGCAGACCGGCGGGCGGATCAGCTTCGGCGTGCCGTTCTCGGAGATCGACACCGTGTTCTTCGGCATCGGCGCCGAGCGCACCATGATCCAGACCGACGCCACCAGCCCGACCCGCTTCCTGAACTATGTGCGCGACTTCGGCGGCTACCCGGACGGCATCGGCACCGCCGTCACCAACGCCTTGCCGCTGACGGCGGCCTGGGCGCGCGACAACCGCGACAGCGCCATCACGCCGACCATCGGCGCGTTCAAGCGCATCAACCTGGAACTGGATCTGGTGGGCCGCTCGAAATACTACCGCGCCGTCTACGAGCAGCAGTTGTATCGTCCGCTGACCCACTTCGTGACCCTTGCCCTGAAGGGCGAGCTCGATTACGGCCACGGCCTGCGCGGCAACACCTACCCGGTGTTCAAGAATTTCTACGGCGGCGGCATCGGTTCGGTGCGCGGCTACTTGTCCTCCTCGCTCGGCATCGTCGATCCGGCCACGGGCGATGCGCTCGGTGGCGCCACCCGCCTGCTGGGCAACATGGAATTGCAGATGCCGTTCCCCGGCGGCGGTCCCGATCGAAGCCTGCGCTGGTTCGGTTTCGTCGACGCCGGCCAGATCTACCAGGAAGGCCAGAAGATCCGCGTCTCGGAGCTGCGCTATTCGACCGGCCTGGGCGTGAGCTGGATTTCGCCTGTCGGTCCGCTCAAGTTGAGTTATGCTAAGCCCTTGAACGCGAAGCTGGGCGACCGCCTGGAACGCTTCCAGTTCCAGATGGGCACAGGATTCTGACCGGCCCCACCCTAGATTGCGGAGAACTATGTTGAACACTGTGATTGCCTCGCTGCCCAAACGCCTGATCGTGCTGGCGGCCCTGTGCGCATGCCCGCTGGTGCAGGCGCAGATGGCGCCGAGCAGGATCGGCTACGTGGCCACCGAAAGGCTGTACTCGGACTCCAAGCTGGCCAAGATCGCCGACGCCAAGATCGTCGCCGAGTTCACCAAGCGCCAGAAGAACATCGACGATACGGCGGCGCGCTGGAAGGCGCTGTCGCAGAAGTACGAGGCCGACGCGCCCGCGCTGGGCGAGCCGGAGCGCACGCGCCGCACGCGCGAGCTGATCGACCTGGAGAGCGAAGTGCAGCGCATGAACCGCGAGTTCCGCGAGGACCTGCTGCAGCGCAAGAACGAGGAGCGCGCCATCATTGGCCAGAAAGCCTACAAGGTGATCGAGCAGATCGCCGAGCAGGAGCACCTCGACATCGTGGTGCAGGAAGTGGCCTGGTTCAGCGCCCGCATCGACATCACGGACAAGATCCTCAAGCAGCTCGACAAGTAACTTAATCACACTGGACTACCACGATGGGCACTCGACTGGGTGAATTGGTCGAACGCTTCGGTGGACAGCTGGTCGGAGACCCGAACCTGGAAGTGTCCGGGATCGCTCCGCTGGCCGACGCAGGCGTTTCGCACATCAGCTTCCTGAGCAATGGCAAGCTGCGCGCGCAAGCGGCGCTCAGCGGCGCGGCGGCGCTCATCCTCAATGCCGCCGACGACGCGATCGTGGGCCCGCAGTTCGCCGGCGCGCGCATCGTCAGCCCCAACCCTTATGCCTATTTTGCGCGCGCCGCCCAGTATTTCGCCAGCCTCGACGAGATTGTTCCAGCCGCCGGCGTGCACCCCAGCGCCTGCGTGGCCGCCAGCGCCCGGGTCGACCCCAGCGCCCATGTGGGATCGCATGCGACGATCGAAGACGGCGCCGTGGTGCACGCGCAGGCCGTGATCGGGGCCGGCTGCTTCGTCGGGCGCGACGCCGTGATCGGCGCGCGCACGGTGCTGCTGGCCAACGTCACGCTCCACGCGCGCTGCCAGATTGGCCAGCGCGGCATCGTCCATTCGGGCGCCGTGATTGGCACCGACGGTTTCGGCTTCGCCAGCGAGGGCGGGGTCTACATCAAGATTCCGCAGACCGGGCGCGTGATCATCGGCGACGATGTCGATATCGGCGCCAACACCACGATCGACCGCGGGGCGCTGGCCGACACCGTCATCGAGGACGGCGTCAAGCTCGACAACCAGATCCAGATCGGGCACAACTGCCGCATCGGCGCACACACGGCCATGGCCGGCTGCGTCGGCGTGGCCGGCAGCGCCACGATCGGCAAGTACTGCACCTTCGGCGGCGCGGCGATGGTGCTGGGCCACCTGACGATCGCCGACCATGTGCACATTTCCTCGGGCAGCATGGTATCGCGCTCGATCCACGAAGCAGGGCAGTACACCGGTTTTTATCCACTCGCCAAGAACGCAGAGTGGGAAAAAAGTGCGGCAATCGTTCGCAATCTGGCGACCATGCGGGACAAGATCCGCGCGCTGGAAAAAACAATTAAAACGCTAACTGAGCAAAAATGACCACTACCACCGAAAACAAGACCCTCTCCATCTGCGAAATCAAGCAGTACCTGCCGCACCGCTATCCGATGCTGCTGGTCGACCGCGTGCTGACCTGGGAGTCGGGCAAGACCATCTCGGCCATCAAGAACGTGACGGCCAACGAGGAATTTTTCAACGGCCATTTCCCGCACAAGCCGGTCATGCCGGGCGTGCTGATGATCGAGGCGATGGCGCAAACGGCCGCCATCCTGTCGTTCCTGACGATGGACATCAAACCGGACGAAAATTCGGTGGTGTACTTCGTGGGTATCGACAACGCGCGCTTCAAGCGTCCCGTCGAGCCGGGTGACCAGCTGCGCATGGACATCGAGATCCTGCGCGTGTCGCGCGGCATCTGGAAATACAAGGCCGTCGGCAGCGTCGACGGCAAGACCGCGGTCGAGGCTGAACTGATGTGCACCATCCGCAGCGCCAGCGACGCGAGCCAGCCAGCGGGGCAGTAACATGGCGACGATTCATCCGAGCGCCATCGTCGACCCCAAGGCGCAACTCGACGAGAACGTCGAGATCGGGGCCTACTCCATCATCGGTGCGCACGTGTCGATCGGCGCCGGCACCGTGGTCGGGCCGCACGTGGTCATCGAAGGCCACACGAGCATCGGGCGCGACAACAAGTTCTTCCAGTTTTCCTCGATCGGCGCCGCGCCGCAAGACAAGAAGTGGGCGGGCGAGCCGACCCGGCTCGAGGTGGGCGACCGCAACACGGTGCGCGAGTTTTGCACCTTCAACACCGGCACCGTGCAGGACGCCGGCGTGACCCGCCTGGGTAACGACAACTGGATCTCGGCCTACGTGCACCTGGCGCACGACTGCCAGGTCGGCAGCAACACGATCTTCTCGAACAACGCCCAGCTGGCCGGGCACGTCGAGGTGGGCGACTGGGCCATCCTCTCCGGTTACGCGGGGGTGCACCAGTTCTGCAAGATCGGCGCGCACGCCTTCATCGGCATGTATACCAGCCTGACCCAGGACGTGCCGCCGTTCGTGCTGGTGTCGGGCAATCCCTCGGGCGCACGCGGCGTCAACATTGAAGGCTTGAAGCGGCGCGGTTTCACGCGCGGCCAGATCGACGCCATCCGCAACGCCTATAAACTGGTCTACCGTTCCAACCTGACGCTGGAGGAGGCCAAGGCCGCCCTGGCCGGCGAAATCGACGCAACGCCCGATGTGGCCGCGCCGATCCGGGAAATGCTCGACTTCCTTGGCAGCGCCACCCGTGGCATCGTGCGCTGAGGTGTCGGTAGCACTGGTCGCCGGCGAGGTGTCCGGCGACATGCTCGCCGCGCGCCTGCTGGCGGGCCTGCGCCCCCAGCTGCCGCGGGCGCGCTTTCACGGCATCGGCGGCGCGCGCATGGCCGAGCAGGGCTTCGTGTCGGACCTGCCGATGGAAACGCTGACCGTGCGCGGCCTGTTCGAAGTCATTCCCCGCTACCGCGAAATCAAGGGCATCCAGAACGCGCTGCGCGAGCGCCTGCTGGCCGAGCGGCCGGCCGTGTTCATCGGCGCCGACTATCCGGGCTTTAACCTGGGGCTGGAGATGCAGCTCAAGGATGCCGGCATCCCCACCGTCCATTTCGTCAGCCCGCAAATCTGGGCCTGGCGCGGCGGGCGCATCAAGAAAATCCAGAAGGCGGTCTCGCACATGCTGGTGATCTTCCCGTTCGAGGAGGAGATCTACCGCAAGGCCGGGGTGCCGGTCACCTATGTCGGCCATCCGCTGGCCGAGATGATCGCGCTGCAGCCGGACCAGGATGCGGCGCGCAGCGCGCTGGGCCTGGACCTTGCGCGGCGCGTGGTGTGCGTGATGCCGGGCAGCCGCATGGGCGAACTCAAATACCTGGCCGCGCCGTTCGTCGGCGCCGTCAAGCTGCTGGCCGCGCGCGACCCGGGCCTGCGCTTCGTGGTGCCGATGGCCGGCGAGCGCCAGCGCCAGTATTTCGCGCAACTGGTGGCGCAGGCCGGCCTGTCCGGCGTCGAGATCCTGGTCACCGATGGCGACTCGCACACGGCCATCGCGGCGGCCGACGCGGTGCTGGTCGCGTCCGGCACGGCGACGCTGGAGGTGGCGCTGTTCAAGAAGCCGATGGTGATCGCCTACAAGGTCATGCGCGCCTCGTGGGAAATCATGCGCCACATGGGCTACCAGCCCTGGATCGGCCTGCCGAATATCCTGGCGCGTGAATTCCTGGTGCCCGAATTGCTGCAGCATGCGGCCACGCCCCAGGCGCTGGCCGACGCCGTCTGGCAGCAGCTCGAGGATGCGCCCGGCCGCCTGCGGCTGGTGCAGCGCTTCACCGACATGCACCACAGCCTGCTGCGCAACAGCGCCCAGGACAGTGCCGACGCGGTCATGCGCGTCATCGATGCGGGCCGCGCATGAAGCCGCACAATCCCTATCCCGGCTTGTTCGACGCGCTGCCGTTTGATGACGACGACATCGTGTGCGGGGTCGACGAGGCAGGCCGCGGACCGCTGGCCGGGCCGGTATTCGCGGCGGCCGTGATCCTCGATCCGAACCATCCGATTTCGGGCCTGCGCGACTCCAAGAAGCTGACCGAGGCGCGGCGCGACGAGTTGGCGCCGCTGATCCGCAAGCACGCACTGGCCTGGGCCGTGGCCGAGTGCTCGCATGAGGAGATCGACACCCTCAACATCCTGCAGGCGAGCTTGCTGGCGATGCGGCGCGCCGTCGAGGCGCTGTCGCTGGCGCCGACCGTGGCGCTGATCGACGGCAACCGGATTCCCGTGATGGCGATCCGCGCGGTGGCCATCATCGAAGGCGACGACAAGGTGCTGTCGATCTCGGCCGCCTCGATCCTGGCCAAGACGGCGCGCGACGCCGCGCTGGTGCGCCTGCACCAGATCTATCCCCAGTACGGTTTCGACCAGCACAAGGGCTACCCGACCCGGATGCACCTGGAGCGCCTGCGCCTGCACGGCGTCTCGCCGGTGCACCGCCGCAGCTACGCCCCGGTCAGGGCGCTGCTGACTTCTTTCGAAAAATAAGCATGAAAACCATCACCTCGCGCGACAACCCGCTCTACAAGGAGCTCAGGCAGCTGGCCACCAGCTCGCAGGCGCGGCGCAAGGCCGGGCGCACCCTGCTCGATGGCGTGCATCTGTCGCAGAGCTATCTGCAGCTGCGCGGCGCGCCGGCGCACGCGATCGTCAGCGAAAGCGCACTGGCCAACCCGGAGGTGGCCGATGTCGTCCTGCGCTGCGAGAGCTTGCGCGCGCCGGTGACGGCGATGCCCGACGCCCTGTACCACGCGATCAGCCAGGTCGAGCACGGCGTCGGCCTGATGATGCTGATCGACACCCCGGCGCGCGAAGTGGCGGGGCCCTTGTCTGCGTCGGCGGTCTTGCTCGACAACCTGCAAGACCCGGGCAATGTGGGCTCGATCCTGCGCAGCGCGGCGGCGGCCGGCATCGGCCAGGTCTATTGCAGTGGCGGCACCGCGTTCTGCTGGTCACCCAAGGTGCTGCGCGCAGCGATGGGCGCCCATTTCGTGATCGACATTTACGAAAACGTCGACCTGGCCGCGCTGGTGAAGCAGTCGGCCATCGCGGTGCTGGCCACCAGCGGTTACGCCACCAAACGGCTGTATGAGGTGGACCTGCGCCAGCCGGTGGCCTGGCTGCTGGGCCATGAAGGGCAGGGCGTGGCCGACGATTTGCTGGCCCTGGCCAGCGAGCAGGTGGTGATCCCCCACCTGGGCCAGATCGAGTCGCTGAACGTGGCCGCGTGCGCGGCAGTATGCTTTTTCGAACAATTGAGGCAGAATCAAACGTGTCAACCGTAAATTGAGAAGCTGGAGCCTTGCAGTATGAAGATGGACATCGCGCATTTGCACTTCCTGGTGGCCGAGGCAGACGCCGCCCAGCGCCTGGCATTGGCCGATTTGCTGCGGCGCCTGGGCGCCAGCCAGGTCACCACGCTGCCGGACGGGCACAGCGCCCTGCGCGCCTTCCAGGACCAGTTCGCCCCGCCGGTGGACGTGGCCGTCATCGACCTCGACCTGCCTGGCATGGACGGGCTGGAGCTGATCCGCACCCTGGCGTCGATCCATTGCCGCGCACGGGTGATCGTCACCGGCGCCCAGCCGGTGAACCTGATGTTCGCGGTCGAGACCATGGCCCAGGCGTACGGCCTGGACTTGCTGGGCGCGCTGTCCAAGCCGATCACCGAGCTCAAACTCGAAACCCTGCTCGAACACTACCTGCCGGTCAAAGGGCATGGCGGGCGCCCCGCCGGCCACGTCTTCACCTTTCCCGAGGTCGGTGCGGGCTTGCAGGCGGGCCAGTTCGAGCCGTATTTCCAGCCCAAGATTGAACTGGAGAGCGGCCATGTCAAGGGCCTCGAAGTGTTCGCGCGCTGGGTCCACCCGGAGCATGGCGTGCTCACGCCAGCGGCCTTCATCGATGCGCTCGAACAGCAGCAGCGGCTCGACATCCTGGACTGGAACATGATCGAGAAATCGGTCATGCGCTGCCGCGAGTTCCACCAGCAGGGCGCACCGATCTCGATCTCGATGAACCTCGACCCGGCCACCATCGCCCATCCCGCCTTCATCGACCAGATCAAGGCCTGCGTCGGGCGCCACCAGGTGCTGCCCGACTACATCACCTTCGAGATGCCAGAATCGGCGGTGCTGACGGAAGACCCGAGCTTCCTCGAACGCCTGGTGCGCCTGCGCATGCTGGGTTTCGGCCTGGCGGTGGACGACTACGGCACCGGCCGCTCGAATTTCCAGCTGCTGGCGCGGGTGCCGTTCTCCGAATTGAAGATCGACCGCAGTTTCGTCGACGGCGCCTCGCGCAAGCGGCCCTTGGGCACGGTGCTCAGCTCCTGCCTCGGGCTGGCGCGCAGCCTGGACCGCACCTCGGTGGCGGTGGGCGTCGAAACCCGGCGCGACTGGGACTTCCTGCAGGGCCTGGGCTGCACCTTCGCCCAGGGCTACCACATTGCCAAGCCGATGCCGGCCCAGGCTTTCCCCGGCTGGCTGGAAGACTGGCGCCAGTTTTTCTGATTGTCTTGACATGCATAGGGATTCTAGGTATAAACCATACATAGAATCCCCAGGTATGAGTTCATGGCCCTTTCAAAAGACTTCGTCGCCGCATCCAGCACGCCGCTGATCCTGTCCATCCTCAGCCACGGCGACAGCTACGGCTACGCCATCATCGCGCGCGTGCACGCGCTCTCGGGCGGCACCTTGCAGTGGGCCGACGGCATGCTCTATCCGATCCTGCACCGGCTCGAGGAGCGCGAGTGGGTCGCATCGTTCTGGGGCACGGCCGAGAATGGCCGGCGCCGCAAATACTACCGCCTGCTCGATGCCGGGCGCGCGGAGCTCGACCAGCAGCGCGGCCACTGGGCCCAGCTCACTGCCATGCTCGACACCCTGAAGGGAGTGCAACCATGTTTCAGCTCGACCTAGCGGTGCGCCAGTGGTGCGCGGGTGCGCCCGAACGGGTGCGCGAGGAGTTGGCCGACCACCTGTATTGCGAGGTCGAGGCGGGGCTGGCGTGCGGGCTTGGCGAAGAACAGGCGTTCGAGGCGGCGCTGGCCAGGCTGGGCGCGCCGGGTGCGCTGGCGGCGGAATTTTTGAAGTTCAACCAGGAGCAGGCGATGACATCAGAACGGATCGGGCCCGTCGTACAGGGCATTTTGTGGGCCAGCGCCATCGTGGCGACGGCTTTGTTGGTGCCCGATTCGCGGGCATTGCAAAACCTGCTCGCCTTGATGGGGCTGGTGGCGGTGGTGCTGGGCAATCCGAAGCACTCGGCACGCGACTTCAATTGCATCAAGCGCCGCATCGCACCATGAAACCTTGGGGTTCCAAGCTACCAGTTCCCGGATAATTCAATTTCGCGAGCAAAACGTCATGCCCGCGCAGGCGGGAATCCATACTTCGCCGAATGGGATGCGTGGTATGGCTTCCCGCCTGCGCGGGAACGACCATTTAAATTAGCGGGCTCTAATAGTCGCGGCGCTCCGGCTTGATCTCCTGCAGGATCGTGGTGGCGATTTCCTCGATCGATTTGGTCGTCGACGACAGCCAGCGGATGCCTTCGCGCTTCATCATCAGCTCGGCCTCATTGACCTCGTATCGGCAATTCTCGATCGACGCGTACTTGCTGCCGGCACGCCGCTCGTGACGGATCTCGGACAGCCGCTCGGGCGTGATGCTCAAGCCGAAAATCTTGGCGCGGAACGGAGGCAGTGACGAGGGCAACTTGCCGCGCTCGAAATCGTCCGGAATCAAGGGGTAGTTCGCCGCCTTGATCCCATACTGCATCGCCAGGTACAAACTGGTCGGCGTCTTCCCCGAACGCGACACACCCACCAAAATCACATCGGCCGACGACAAATTCTTGTGCGACTGGCCGTCGTCGTGCGCCAGCGAGAAATTGATCGCTTCGATCCGGTTCTTGTACTCCTGGCTGTCGACGATATTGTGCGAGCGCCCGATGGTGTGGGTCGACTTCACCCCCAACTCCTGTTCCAGCGGCGCCACGAAAGTCTGGATCAAATCCATGTGCATGCCGCGCGCGCCCCGGATTACCGCTGACAGGTCCGGCTTGACCAGCGTGGAAAACACGATCGGGCGCTGGTTGTCGGTGGCGAAGGCATCGTTGATCTTGCGCGCCGCCTCGTAAGCCTTGTCCAGGGTGTCGATGAAGGGCAGGCGTACCTGGCGAAAGCGCAGGTCGAACTGGGTCAGCACGGCGTGGCCGAAGGTCTCGGCGGTGATGCCGGTGCCGTCGGAGACGAAAAACACGGTGCGGGCCGACGTGGGCAGGGGGGGGCGGGCTTCTATACTCATAAATTCCGGGTTGCAGGCGTGTCGAAATGCCAAGGTTTGCGAGAATGGGCTCTGTCAATTCAGGGCGCAGGCTGTAAAATGCTTTGCAACGATTCAATTGTGCTGCACGACACCAAGAAAAACAAGAACAGCCGGACAGCCAAGCGCGCAGATTTCTATCATCAGTGAGGGTGTTAATCATGACCAGCTTGTCTAACGCAGCAATCAAGGAACCCGATCGCGACGACGTCTATGTCGCCCGGTTCGAGGAACTTCGCATGACGGACGTTGAATCCGTCGGCGGCAAGAACGCTTCCCTCGGGGAGATGATCAGCCAGCTCGCCGCGACCGGGGTGCGGGTGCCGGGCGGCTTTGCCACCACGGCCCAGGCTTTCCGCGACTTCCTTGAGCACACCATCGATGGCGGCGCCTCGCTGGCCGATCGCATCGCCACGCGCCTGGTTGGCCTGAACATCGATGACGTGCGCTCGCTGGCCCAGGCCGGCGCCGAGATCCGCCAATGGATCGTCGAGACCCCGTTCCAGCCGCGCCTGGAAAACGAGATCCGTAGCTTCTACGAGCGCCTGGTGGCCGATTCGGAAACCGAGATGTCATTCGCCGTGCGCTCCTCGGCCACCGCCGAAGACTTGCCCGACGCTTCGTTCGCGGGCCAGCAGGAGACGTTCCTGAACGTGGTCGGCATCGACAACGTGCTCGAGGCGATGAAGCACGTGTTCGCCTCGCTGTACAACGACCGCGCCATTTCCTACCGCGTGCACAAGGGCTTCACGCACGCCGAAGTGGCCCTGTCGGCCGGCGTGCAGCGCATGGTGCGTTCGGACCTTGGTGCTGCCGGCGTGATGTTTACCATCGACACCGAGTCCGGTTTCGCCGACGTGGTGTTCATCACCTCCAGCTATGGCCTGGGCGAGACGGTGGTGCAGGGCGCGGTCAACCCCGACGAATTCTATGTCCACAAGCCGATGCTCGAGAAGGGCAAGTCGCCC
Source organism: Pseudomonadota bacterium (assembly GCA_040390195.1). Lineage (GTDB taxonomy): Bacteria > Pseudomonadota > Gammaproteobacteria > Burkholderiales > Burkholderiaceae_D > Telluria_A. The sequence continues at coordinate 44,644 of JAZJYV010000006.1, forward strand.
GTCATCCGCCGCAACATTGGCTCCAAACTGATCAAGATGGAATTTACCGCCGACGCCAAGGCTGGCCGCTCGGTCAAGACGGTCGACGTGCCGATCGAGATGCGCAACCGCTATTCGCTCAACGACGCCGAAGTGGTGGAGTTGGCCAAGTACGCCGTCATCATCGAGAAGCACTATGGGCGCCCGATGGACATCGAGTGGGGCAAGGACGGGCGCGACGGCAAGCTGTACATCCTGCAGGCGCGGCCCGAGACGGTCAAGTCGCAGCAGAAGCCGACCGACGCGCAGCAGCGCTTCAAGCTCAAGGGCAGCGGCACGGTGCTGGTGTCGGGCCGCGCCATCGGCCAGAAGATCGGTGCCGGACCGGTGCGCGTGATCCACGATCCGTCCGAGATGGAGCGGGTGCAGCCAGGCGACGTGCTGGTGGCCGACATGACGGACCCGAACTGGGAGCCGGTGATGAAGCGCGCCGCCGCCATCGTGACCAATCGCGGCGGGCGCACCTGCCACGCGGCGATCATCGCCCGCGAACTGGGCGTGCCGGCCGTGGTCGGATGCGGCGACGCCACCGAACTGCTCAAGGACGGCACCTTCGTGACCGTTTCCTGCGCCGAGGGCGACGAAGGCAAGATCTACGATGGCCTGCTCGAGACGGAAGTGTCGGAAGTGGCGCGCGGAGAGCTGCCCCCGATTCCCGTGAAGATCACCATGAACGTCGGCAATCCGCAGCTGGCCTTCGATTTTCAGTCGATTCCGAACGCCGGCGTCGGCCTGGCACGCCTCGAGTTCATCATCAACAACAACATCGGCGTGCATCCGAAGGCAATCCTCGAGTATCCGAATATCGATGCCGACTTGAAGAAGGCGGTCGAATCGGTGGCGCGCGGCCATGCCTCGCCCAAGGCTTTCTACATCGACAAGCTGGCCGAGGGCATCGCCACGATCGCCGCCGCGTTCTGGCCCAAGCCGGTCATCGTGCGCCTGTCCGACTTCAAGTCCAACGAGTACAAGAAGCTGATCGGCGGTTCGCGCTACGAGCCGGACGAAGAGAATCCGATGCTCGGTTTCCGCGGTGCGGCGCGCTATCTGTCGGCCGACTTTGCCGAGTCGTTCGAGATGGAATGCTCGGCCATGAAGCGCGTGCGCAACGACATGGGCCTGACCAACGTCGAGATCATGGTGCCGTTCGTGCGCACCCTGGGACAGGCTGAAAAAGTGGTCAAGCTGCTGGCCAAGAATGGTCTGGTGCGCGGCGAAAACGGCCTGCGCCTGATCATGATGTGCGAAGTGCCGTCGAATGCGATCCTGGCCGATGAATTCCTCGAGTTCTTCGACGGTTTCTCGATCGGCTCGAACGACCTGACCCAGCTGACCCTGGGCCTGGACCGCGATTCGGGCATGGCGCTGCTGGCGGCCGACTTCGACGAACGCGATCCGGCCGTCAAGGCCATGCTGTCGCTGGCGATCAAGGCTTGCCGCAAGCAGGGCAAGTATGTCGGCATTTGCGGCCAGGGGCCTTCAGACCATCCGGATTTCGCGGCATGGCTGATGGCCGAAGGGATCGAGTCGATGTCGCTCAATCCCGATTCGGTGATCGATACCTGGCAAAAACTGGCCGCGCTGAAGTAGGTCAAGGGCTCAGACCCCAGTTTTTCTTTTCAGGGGCCTGACCCCGGATGAGACGGCGCCTGCGAACCGGGGTCGGACCCTCCAAGGGAAAAACCGGGGTCCGACCCCATGAACGGCGACGAACTGGTTGACTCCGCGCCAAAAAGCGCTAGACTACAGCCATCGAATTGTTTGACAAAAAAACCATCAAACTTACTTACATTGCCGCAATTGCCCTCGTCGCCCGCTCCGGGCCACGGGGGTTTTTACGTTTTGAATCGAGGTGTCGTCATGGCTGACTGGATGAATTGGCTCGTTGCCGCCGGGGTACTCGTGATCCTGGAATTGTTTACGGGTACCTTCTACCTCTTGATGATCGCCGTCGGGCTAGCGCTCGGCGGGGCCGCCGCGCTGCTCGGCCTGGACGTGCCGCTGCAAACGATCGTCGCCGCCATCGTCGGGCTGGCCGCCACCTGGTTGCTGCACCGCAGCCGCTTCGGCCGCGCGCCGAAACTCGATTCAGCGCGCGATCCGAACGTCAATATCGACATCGGCCAATGCGTCACCGTCGACGCCTGGCAGGGCGACCATGCGCGCGTGATGTACCGCGGCGCCTTGTGGGACGTGGTGCTGGGCCCGGGAGCGGAGGCGCAGGCGGGCCGCTTCAAGATCGTCGAAATGCAGGGCAGCCGCCTGATCGTTGCCAACTCTTAAACCTGAAAAAGGGTCGTCATGGAATTTTCCTTCGGTAGTGTGGCGCTGGTGCTGTTCGTGGTGGCGCTGGTATTCGTGTTCAAGACCATCAACGTGGTGCCCCAGCAGCATGCCTGGGTCGTCGAGCGGCTCGGCAAGTACCACGCCACGCTGGCCCCCGGCCTGAACATCGTGGTGCCTTTCATCGACCGCATCGCCTACAAGCACATTCTCAAGGAAATTCCGCTCGACGTGCCGCCGCAGGTGTGCATCACGCGCGACAACACCCAGTTGCAGGTCGACGGCATCCTGTACTTCCAGATCACCGATGCCATGCGTGCCTCCTACGGCTCGTCGAATTACATCGCGGCCATCACCCAGCTGGCCCAGACCACGCTGCGTTCCGTGATCGGCAAGATGGAGCTCGACAAGACCTTCGAGGAGCGCGACCACATCAACACCACCATCGTCAACGCGATCGACGAGTCGGCCGCCAACTGGGGCGTCAAGGTGCTGCGCTACGAGATCAAGGACCTCACTCCACCCAAGGAAATCCTGCACGCGATGCAGGCCCAGATCACGGCCGAGCGCGAAAAGCGCGCCCTGATCGCCGCCTCCGAAGGGCGCAAGCAGGAGCAGATCAACATCGCCAGCGGCGAGCGCGAGGCGAACATTGCCCGCTCGGAAGGCGAGAAGCAAGCCTCGATCAACCGCGCCCAGGGCCAGGCGGCGGCCATCATCGCGCTGGCCGAGGCCAGTGCGGCGGCGCTGCGCCAGATCGGCCTGGCCATCCGCGAGCCCGGCGGCCAGGACGCGGTCAACCTGCGCGTGGCCGAGAAATACGTGGAGGCCTTTTCGGGCCTGGCCAAGACCAACAATTCGATCATCGTGCCGGCCAACCTGGGCGAGATGAGCGGCCTGATCGCCAGCGCGATGCAGATCGTCAAGGCCCAAAAGTAGGGCCGCTCAGGGCTTGTAGATACCGCAGCTGATCGCGATGTCGCCGTAGCGCTCGGTGTACATGGACTTGTGTTCGAGCTGCTTGTTGGTCGGGTTCACGAAGATGTAGTTGACCCAGACACTGTTCTGCTTCTTGAGCCCTTCGAGTCGCTCGCGCACGAAATACTTGCCCTCGCCGTCGCGCAGGTCGATCAAGTCCTTGCCCACCAGTTTGGGATTGACTGCGTGGGCCAGGTTCAGGCCTTTCATGTCGGATACCGAGATGTACAGGTCGCGGTCCCTGAACTGGCCCTGGGGATTATTCACTTCGGCGATCAGCTTGTCCTTGCCGTTCGCTTTCAGGTAGTCGCCTGCCTTGTGGACCAGGGCGATGGCTTCGTCGGCGGTGCCGCGCTCGGCCGCCGAAGCGGTGGGCGCCAGCACCAGCACGGCGCAGAGAAATGTGCAGAATCGGGCAATATGCAGCATGTTGGCCTCCAGCATCAGTTTATGCGTATGGAATGAAAATGATACACGAATAAATCGTTGTATTTACAATTTAAGGTGACTATGAAAGTAATTATCATCACCGGTGCGTCGGATGGGATCGGAGCCGAAATGGCGCGCCAGCTGGCCGCGCCGGAGGTCGCGCTGGTGCTCGCCGCGCGCAACGAGACCTTGCTCGAGGGTGTGGCGGGCGTCTGCACGGCGCTGGGCGCCCAGGCCCTGGTGGTGCCCACCGATGTGTCCGACCAGGCCCAGTGCAAGCGCCTGGTGGCGGCGGCGGTGGCCCGCTTCGGCCGGATCGACGCGCTGATCAACAATGCCGGCCGTTCGGCCCACGCCCTGTTCGAGGAGGTAGAGGACCTGGGCTGGTACGAGGAGCTCATGCGCATCAACTTGTGGGGCAGCGTCTGGTGCACCCACGCGGCCTTGCCGCACCTGAAGGCGGCGCGCGGCAGCATCGTGGCGGTGTCCTCGCTGGCCGGGCTGGTGGGAGTGCCGGGGCGTACCGCTTACGGCGCCAGCAAATTCGCCATGACCGGGTTTTTCGAAGCCCTGCGGGCCGAGTTGAAGGGTTCCGGCGTGAGCGTGACGACGGCCTATCCGGGCGTGGTAGCAACCCGCATCCGGTATCGCGGCTTCAACGCGGCGGGGGCGGAAATGGGCAGCAGCAGCCTGAAGGAAGACGCGGCGATGCCGGTGGAAGAATGCGCGCGCCTGATTGTCGAGGGCATGCTGGCGCGCAGGCGCGAAGTGGTCATGACGGCCAAGGGCAAGCTGGGTCGTTTCCTGAAACTGATCGTGCCGGGCATGGTCGAAAACATGGCGCTGGCGGCGCTCAAAGATGATGTCAAGCCGCATTAAGCTGGCGCCGCCGCTGAGCGCGCGGCAAGCGCTGTATTGCCTGTTGGCGGCGGCCGGTGTGCTCGGTATTGGCGCGGCCGCTGCCAGCGCAATCCGACTCGATATGCTGTGGCTGGTTTGCTCCGACATCCTGATCAGTTTTCTCGGCTTTGTGTGGTTTTGCCGCGATAGTGATGCCCACGCTTACCCGCGCTCGCGTTGGCTGAAGTTCTGCATGATTTTCATGGTGCTGCTGGCGGTGCCGTATTACCTGGCGCGCAGCCGGCCGGCGGGCGCCAAATTGCGCGCCGTGCTGCGCTTTCTCGGCTTCTTGCTGCTTGGGCTGCTGGTGAGCGCGATCGGCAGCGTGTTTGGCGTGTTGCTGGCGCCTTAAGCGGGCCTAAAGAATCGCCCGGTATAAATGGTGGGTAGAAGAGCGCGGCAAAACCGGGCTCAGACCCCCCAGGTGAATCAAGCAGGGTCTGACCCCGGTTTTGCCGCGCTCTTCTACCCTACCAACGATAACGGGGAATTTGATGAAACACTGGGTGCACGCCAACAAGGGTTTTTTGCTGTTCCTGATGCTGTTCGGGGTGTTCCGCACCGCCGTGGCCGACTGGAATCCGATTCCGTCGGGCTCGATGCGGCCCAACCTGCTCGAAGGCGATGTGGTGTTCGTCAACCGACTGGCGTTCAACCTGAAAGTGCCGCTGACGGACATCGTGCTGGCGCGCCTGGGTGATCCGGTGCGCGGCGACGTGGTCACGTTTTCCTCACCGGCCGACGGCACGCGCCTGATCAAGCGCATCATCGCGCTGCCCGGCGACGTGGTCGAAATGCGCGACGAGCAGCTGATCATCAACGGCAAGCCGGCGCTCTACCAACCGCTCGACGAAGTGCTCGAGCAAGCCCAGGGCGCACCCCAGACCGCGCTGCGCCTGCAGGAAGGAATGGGCAACGAGACCCACCGCATCCAAGTGATGCCGGCGCTGCAGGCGCGCCGCAATTTCGCGCCGCTCACGATCCCGGCCGACCAGTTCATGATGCTCGGCGATAATCGCGACAACAGCGCCGACTCGCGCTTCATTGGCCTGGTGCCGCGCGAGCTGCTGATCGGGCGCGCGGTGCGGGTACTGGTGTCGGCCGACATCCTGGGCAACTGGAAACCGCGTACCGAGCGCTTTGGCATGGCGCTCAAGTGATGATCGACAAATCCCGGTAGAATTCCGGGCTCGGTCTGCCGCGCGTCGCGGTGCCGTTACTTTTCAGGACGGCTCCGCATGCATCGTTTATTGACAGTCATCCTCGCCTGCCTCGGCATGGTCGGCGCCTTGGCAATCGACACCTACCTGCCATCGATTCCCGCAATCGGCCATGAATTCGAGGTCGGCCCGCTGGCCGTGCAGCAGACGCTGAGCGTGTTCCTGTTCACCTTCGCCTTCATGATGCTGTTCTACGGCACCTTGTCGGACTCGTTCGGGCGCCGGCCCGTGATCCTGGCCGCGCTCGCGGTCTACACGCTGGCCTCGCTCGGCGCCGTGTTCGCGCCCACCTTTGGCGTGCTGCTGGCCTGCCGCGCGCTGCAGGGCCTGGCCGCAGGTGCCGGATCGGTGATCGGCCAGGCCATCGTGCAAGACCGCTTCTCGGGCGTCCAGGCGCAGAAGATGATGTCTCACATCATGATGGTGTTCGGCCTTGCGCCGGCCATCGCGCCGGTGCTGGGTGGCTGGTTGCATGTGACGTTCGGCTGGCGCTCCACCTTTGTGTTCCTGGCCGCCTTCGGCAGCTTGATGATGGTGCTGTGCTACCGCGCGCTGCCCGAGAGCCTGGCGCCTGGGCAGCGCCATGCCTTCCACCCGGTCTCGATCGCGCGCAACTACCTGAATGTGCTCAGCAATCCGCAATTCCTGCTGTTGGCACTGGCCGTCGGTCTCGCGTTCGGCGGCATTTCCCTGTACATCGGCTCGGCCGCCAATTTCGTGATGGACGTGTTGCACCTGCCCGAGACTGCCTTCGCCTGGATGTTCATTCCCATGATCGGCGGCATGACGATCGGCTCGGCCTGGGGCGGCAAGCTGGCCGCCAGGGTGGCGCCGGTGCGCATGATGTGGCTCGGCTTCGCCATCATGGGCGGCGGCGCGCTGCTGAGCGTGGGCTACAACAGCGCCTTCGTGGCGGCCGTGCCCTGCGCCGTGCTGCCGCTGGCGGTCTACACCTTCGGCCTGGCACTGGCGATGCCGGCGATTCAGGTCGGGGCGCTGGCGCTGTTTCCCGACAATCGCGGCCTGGCGTCATCGATGCTCTCGTTCATCCAGATGATGGTGTTCGCGCTGGTCTCGGGCCTGGTCGCGCCACTGCTGTTCGGCAGCGCCCTGAAGCTCGCCTGCGGCGTGCTGGGCGGCCTGGTCGCCAGTTTCCTGTGCTGGCGGCTGAGCTTGCGCGTGATGCAGGAACGAAACACCTAATTCTCCCGGGATTGTAATTGTGCTAATCTGATTCCATGAGCCCCTTGCGTATCTTGCTGAACCTGGTCCTTGCGCTGTCGATGCTGATGCCGACAGGGCCGGCGCAGACCGCGCCGGCGCCCCAACTGGTGCTGGCGGCCCCGGCCGACCTGATGCGGACACCCGAGGGTGCCTGGCTGAGCCTGATCTATACGGATGCCCTGGGCCAGCTCGGTTACCGGCTGGTGGTGGGCGAATATCCGCTGGCGCGCGGCCTCGCGCTGGTTGAATCGGGCAAGGTGGACGGCCTGCTGCAGCGCGCCGCCGCGTTTGGCAAATTGGCACCGGCGCTGGTGCGCGTGTCCGAGTCGCATTTCAGCGCCCAGTTTGCCGCCTATGGGCTCGGTAGCTACGAGGGGATCGATGGCTGGCAGTCGCTGGCCGGGCGCGCGTTGCGCCTGACCTGCCGGCGCGGCATCGCACTGTGCGCGACCGAGCTCGGGCAGTCGATCGGCCAGGACAAGGTGGCGCAGGCCAACACCACCGAACTTGGGCTGCGCGAAGTGCTCAATGGCCGCACCGACCTGTTTCTCGACTCGATGTCGGCGGTCGAGCCGCAACTGAGCAACGATGAATTTCGTGGCACCGGCCTGCACGCGGTGGGCATGCTGAGCAAGACGGCACTGCATGTCTATCTCAATGCGAAGCACGCGGCGCTGGCGCCGCGCCTGGCGCGGGTACTCAAGAAAATGAAGGACGACGGCGTGGTCGAGAAATACCGCGTCCAGTCCGGCAGGGCGCCCTGATCTAGCGGCTGTGGGTCTTCATGGCGGCGGCGACTTCGCGCTTGCCATCGCGTTCCTTCTCGGTGGCGCGCTTGTCGTGCTGCTTCTTGCCCTTGGCCAAGCCGATTTCGCATTTCACGCGGCCGCCCTTGTAGTGCAGGTTCAGCGGCACCAGGGTGTAGCCGGAACGCTCGACCTTGCCGATCAGCTTGTCGACCTCGGCACGGTGCAGCAGCAACTTGCGGGTGCGAATCGCCTCGGGGTGGGTGAAGGAGGAGGCGGTGGCCAGCGCGCTGACGTGGGCGCCGAACAGGAACAGCTCGTCACCGCGTACGACGACGTAGGCTTCCTTGATCTGCACCCGCGATTCGCGGATGGCTTTGACTTCCCAGCCTTCGAGCACGATGCCCGCTTCGTAACGGTCCTCGATGAAGTAGTCGTGGAAAGCTTTTTTATTGTCAACAATACTCATGAAATGGCGAAAAGGCGCGGGTCGGTTAAACTAGGGATGCAACACATCCAACATCATAGCAAACGGTCGACTATACATGGCAGTAGTGCACAAAACAGTTTTTCTTGGCTTTAGCGCAGAACAGATGTTCGAGCTGGTGGCCAATGTTGACGAATATCCCAAATTCCTCCCCTGGTGCGGCAGCGCCAAGGTCATCGAGGAGACGCCGCAGTCGCTGGTGGCCTGCATGGGCATCCATTTTCACGGCGTCAGTCAAAGCTTCACCACGCGCAATGTGAACACCCCGCCAAGCAAGATCACCATGACGCTGGTCGATGGCCCGTTCAAGAGCATGGACGGCACCTGGCACTTCAAGGCCTTGCGCGACGATGCCTGTAAGGTCGAGTTCGACCTGCACTACGAGTTTTCCAGCGTCCTGCTCGAGCAGTTGATCGGGCCGGTGTTCGGGGTGATCGCCAACAGCATGGTCGATTCCTTCTGCAAGCGCGCCGAGACCGTGTATGGCTGAGACGATCCAGGTGCAGCTGTGCTATGCCACGGCGGCCAGCGAATTATGGCGCGAACTGGAAGTGGCGCCCGGGACCACCATCGAACAGGCGATTGCTGGCAGCGGCTTGCTGAACGACTTGCCCGGCGTGGACCTGGACAGCCACCCGGTGGGCATTTTCGGCAAGAAGAGGCCGCTCGACACGGTGCTGCGCAAGGGGGACCGGATCGAAATCTACCGGCCGCTGGTGGCCGACCCGAAGGAGTCGCGCCGCCGGCGCGCCGCCAAGAAGCAATTGTAAGGCCCAAGGTGTCGGACCCCGGTTTTTCCGTTGGGGGTCTGACCCCGGGTTGAAGTCCGCGGCTTGCGAACCGGGGTCAGACCCCCAA
>JAZJYV010000007.1:0-126764 GCA_040390195.1 Pseudomonadota bacterium
GCCGGCGGTGGGCAGGTAGTGGTTGTAGCGCTGGAAGTACCACTGGCCACGCTCGGACTCGGACGGCTTGTCGAGCGCGACCACGCGCGCGCTGCGCGGGTTCATGTGCTCCATGAAGCGCTTGATGGCGCCGCCCTTGCCGGCCGCGTCGCGCCCCTCGAACAGGATCACCACGCGCTGGCCGGTTTGCTTGACCCAGGCTTGCAGCTTGAGCAGCTCGACCTGCAGGACGCGCTTTTGCGCCTCGTAGCTCGGGGTCGACAGGCGAAAGCGATAGGGATAGACGGCGCGCTCGGCGCCCTCGTTGAGCAGCAGGTCGGTGCGCGGGCCGCGCTTGCCCGGCCCCACCGCGCGCAGCGCCTGGCGCTTTTCGGCGCGGATGCTGGCCAGGTCTTGCGCGCGCGCGGCGGCCGGATCGGTCGGCGTCGGGCTTGGCGCCACTGGTGCGACGGCGGCGGGTGGCGCCACTTTGGCGCGGATGCTGGTTCGAGCCATGCTGTTCCCCTATTTTCTTGTTTCCCGGAATTGGGAAGCTTTCTCAGGGGCCGGACTGGAAAAGCACGCATCGTGCCGACCGTCCCTGCAACCCCGGTGGCAAACGCAGGCGCGCCCGCCACAAATTTAACAACAGCAAATCGCGTGCCACCGCAGCGAACGGTCTGCGCTCCGCCCGAAGCGGCGTATGATGGAGTGCCACCTGGCCACTGGGGGAAGCATGCCGCCGCACCTGACACCGAGCAATGAAACCGAACGCCTCGCCACGCTGCGCGCCCTGGACTTGCGCCAGGCGCCGCCAGGGGAGCGCTTCGACCGCTTGACGCGGCTGGCAAAACGCCTGTTCAATGTGCCGACCGCCAAGGTGACGCTGGTCGAGTCGGACACCGTGTACACGATTTCCTGCGCTGGACCGCTGCCCGAGCCGGTACCGCGCGCGTCCTCGTTTTGCGCGCACACCATCTTGAACAACCACATCCAGGTGGTGCCGGACGCGCGCCTGGATCCGCGCTTTCGCGACAATCCGTTCGTGACCGGCGAGCCCTTCATCCGCTTCTATGCCGGCTGTCCGCTGACCATGCCCAACGGCAGCAAGCTGGGGACCCTGTGCCTGGTCGACACGGTCGTGCGCGAACTCGACGCCGAGGAATTGAGCCTGCTGCGCGACCTGGCCACGACGGTCGAGGATGAAATGGCCGCGCTCCAGATGGCGACCATGGACGAGCTGACCCGGCTGTCGAACCGGCGCGGCTTCGTGATGCTGGGCCAGCAGGCGATCCACGTGTGCAAGCGCCTGGGCACCCCCGCCTCGCTGCTGTTTTTCGACCTGAACCGCTTCAAGCACATCAACGACCAGTTCGGCCACGCGGAAGGCGACCATGCCATCAGCGTGTTCTCCGACGTGTTGCGCACGGTGTTCCGGCACAGTGACCTGATCGGACGCCTGGGCGGGGATGAGTTCGCCACCTTGCTGATCAATTCCAAACCCGGTGAAACGGCGATCGCCATTGAACGGCTGCGCAGCACCATCGCGGCGCGCAATGCGCAGGAGGGGCGCGGCTACGACATCGGCTTCAGTGTCGGCCAGGTCGACCTCGACCCGCTGCTGCACGACAAGATCGCAACCATGCTGGCCCAGGGCGACGCGGCGATGTACCGCGACAAGGTGGCGCGCAAGGCCGCCGCCCCGTGAGCCGGAGCCAGCCGTTTGCGGTTACACTGTGACAAGGCGGAACACTTCCGTCCCGACACGGACAGGCCGAACAATGGGTAGCAAGCCGCTTCTGGCGCTCGCGATCTCGATGCTGTGTGCCGGCGCTGGCGCCGGCCAGGCCGAGATCGTCTTCATCGCCCCCACCAACCACAGCATGCCGCTGGCCGGCTTCGACAATGGCACCCTGAGCGCCGGGATCATCAAGGACCTGGGCGATGCGATCGCCCTCGGACTGGGGCGCAAGGCGCGCTATGTCAACGTGCCGAGCCGGCGCGTGAGCCGGTTCCTGAGCAGCGGGCAGGCCGACGGCCTGTGCTATGTGCTGCCGCACTGGATCCCGGGCCAGTTCGACTGGAGCGCGCCGCTGGTGGCGAATGCCTCGGTGATCGTGGCGCGCAGCGATGCGCCGGCCGTCGCCGCCTTCGGCCAGCTCGCCGACCGCGCGGTGGGCACCGTCAGCGGCTACGACTACCCGCAACTCGATGCCGCGTTGGGCGCGCGTTTCGTGCGCGACGACGCGCCATCGATGGACCTGATGCTGCGCAAGCTGCTGGCCGGACGCAGCCAGTACGCGGTCGTCGACAAGGCCACCCTGGATTACCATGTGCGCGCCGACGCGGCCAGCCGGTTGCGGGTGGACCTGGTGTTCGGCCAGTACATGGCGCGCTGCGCGTTTTCACGCCAGTCGCAGGTGCCGTTCGCCCAGGTCGAACACGTGATCCAGGGTTTGCTCGACGACGGCAGCGTGCAGCGCATCCTGCTGCGCTACCGCTGACGCCTCACGGTCCATTGCTGTAGCTGTAGGAAATCTTGCGCTTCGATTTGATCACCGGACGTACTTTTTGCGGGCTGATGGCGGCGCTGGCGGTGCCGTCGCGCTGCACTGCGCCGATCACCACCGACACCGCGCGTCCATTCACCGGCACGCCCGTGGCCAGCACCGGCGACGGCGGCAGGCCACCGCCGGCGAACGGCGCGGAGCGGGCGCCGTCGCAGCTGCCAGTGACGCCGACCGCGCCGGCCGCGTTAAACAGGTTGACCCAGTAACCGGTGGCCACCCCGAGCGAGGTGGCGCAACTGGCAGCGGTGGCCGGCACTGGCCGGTTGGTGCTGAAGGTCACCATGCCGCTGGCGATCAGGGCCGACGTCACCACTTGTTCGCCCTTGCCCGGCAAGTCCATGAACCAGCCGTTGAGCGTCGAATTGGGCAGCACCATCGGCGTGGTGCAGCTGGTGTTGCTGCTGTAGTCTTCCAGGTTGGTGTCCAGGTTCTTGGGCGGCGTCGCTGCCGTCAAGGTCAGGTCATCCTGGTAGACGTAGAAGCGGTTGCGCACGTTCTCGTACGGATACTGGGACTGCAGCGGATGCTCGCGATCGCCGCTGCCGATGGCGACATACACCTTGGTCTTGACCGCCAGCAGGGCCGGCGCGAACAGGAACTTGCGGAAACCGCCGTTGGTGAACGCGACCTGGTGCATGGTCCAGGCGCTGCTCGCCAGCGCCACCATGGTGGTCGGACTGGCCACGAAGTCGACCCGGTACAGGTTGCCGCCGGTGTCGGCCGCGTAGGCGTAGTCGGGCATGCCGTCGTTGTCGATGTCGACCATCGTGATGTCCGAGGCCACCGCCCGCAAGGTCGCAAACGAGGCGACGACGCTGCCGTCTTCGCCGTCGAGGATGTAGACCATGCCGCCCTTGGTGGCGCCGCAGCCGGGCGAGGTGCTGTCGGCATCCTCGCAGCCATCGTAGCCGCCGCCCACCAGCACCAGCGGCCTGGTCGTCGAATAGCCCTTGACGAAGGCCACCGCCGGCGTCGACCAGGTCTGGCCGATGCCGCTCATGCCGGCCGTGCAGCCGGTGTCGTTGCCCAAGTTGGGGCAGCCGGCCTTCCACTTGATGCGCGGCGCGTCGGCGTTGGTAACGTCGAGCTCATAGATCATACGCCCGCCCCTGCGCATGGTTGGCAAGACCCAGACCTTGCTGCTGTCGGCGTTCTGGTAGACGCCGGTCGAGCCGTCGTAGAAGTAATCCTTGGCCGTTGGCGTGGGTACAGTGCTCGAGAGCAGGTTCGGATAGCTCACCAGCGGGCTGTTGTCGTTCAGGCGCGCCAGCCGGCTGAAGAACTCGGGCGCGACGAAACCCCAGCGCTCGGCGCCGGTGGCAGCGTTGACAGCGCGGAAGTAGCCATCGTTGGCGCCGTAGAACACCGTCACGCCGCTGCTGCCATAGTTGACCGGTAGCGGTCGCGAGTGGATCACGTCGCCGTGGATCGAGGGCCGCGTGGTGGTGGTCGCGCCGGTGCCCTTTTCATCGTTGACGTCCTCGCCGCGGATGAAACGCACCAGCGCGTCGCTCAAGCCGGAGCTGGCGGTGGAAAACGGCGTCAGGCTGGTGCCCGATGCGGTGTACAGGGTGCGGTTCACGGCCCAGGTTGGCGAACTGGCGGTCGACGGCGGACTGTTGCCTTGCCTGAGGATCTGGGCCACGGCGCCCTTCTCGACCAGCGGTCCGTCCGGCGCGTCCGAGTAGGGGTTCAGGCTGGTCGTGGCGCAGGCACCGGCCGGATCGGGGTTGATCCCCAGGCCGCTCCAGTAGCTGCCCGAATCGGTCGTCCAGTAGCTCGTCGCGCACGGCGTCACGAAGCCGGTCAGCGAATTCACGGCCAGGTCGCCGTTGACGTCGCCCAGTTCCGTGCCGGCGCCGTTGGCGACCAGCTGGTAGCGTTTCAGGTTACCGAACCAGCGCGGCTTGGCGTCCGGGTCGGGACGGAACATGCCGATGAAGACCTGGTTCTCGTTTTGCGAGCGGTTGGTGGCGTTCACCGGCAAGCTGGTCGAAGCGAAGCTGGTGTTGACCGCCAGGATCTCGGTGACGATCTGCTTGAGCGCGTCGACGATCGCCTGCTCGTTCTTGGCCGCGAAATACTTGCCGCCGCCGGCCTTGGCCATGCTCAGCAGCAGCGAGGTGTGCTGGGCGTTCGGCTGCTTGTTGTAGACGTCGATGGTGTAGGTGGTGATCGAAGGCTTGACGGCGCTGCCAGCCACCGGCACTCCCTTGTCATGCATGAAGCGGGCCCACTCGTCGGCGTTGAAGGGGTTGGTGTCGGTGCTGCTCGAGCCGGTGGCCACGTTGGTGAGCGTGATGTTGGTACCAATCACGCTGTAGACGCTGTTGCCGGCTGGGCATTGGCCGAGCGAGGGCGCGCTCGGCGCGTTGTTGTAGGTGCAGCTGACGTTGGTGCCGCTGCACTCGCTGGCGAAGTCGCCCGTGCTCGCCGTGGGCGCGGCCGGATAGCACTGGGAAGTGTAGCCGAGCGTGGTGTTGACGGTCGAGGCCGGCGTGGTGGTGGTGGTCGTCACCGTCGTGGTCGGGGTCGCCGACTGGGTGATCGTGTATTTCGCCGTCGAGGTGCTGGTGGTGGTGGTGGTGGTCGGCGTGACGCTCAGCGTGACGTTGTATTTGGTCGTCACGGTGGTGGTGGCGACGACCGACTGGTTGATCATGTAGCGGCTGGTGATCGGGGTCGCGGTCTGGGTCACCGTGTAGCGGCTGGTGTTGGGGGTGGCGGTCTGGGTCACCCGGATGTTCATGATGTTGCCGCCCGTGCCGCCGCAAGAACCTGCCCCGCCGTTGGCGCCCGAATAGGCGCACGTGTTTCCGGACGGGCAGGTCAGGCCGGCGTTGTCGGTCACATTGACCCAGTAGGTCACGCCTGTGCCGCCGCTGACGTCGCGGTAGCAGGCCGAGGTGGTGGCCGAGCTGGTGGTGCTGGGGCTGACTGGCGCGCCAGTGGCATAGGTACAGGTGTTGTTGGCCGGGCAGATCAAAGTGCCGTGGTCGGAGGTCGGATTGACGGCGGCGGCCGAGCCGTACGAGCTGGTGGTGGTGCCGGACGTGACCGTCGGCGAGCCAGTCGAGGTGGTGCCGGTGGCCGCGCCGGTGCTGTAGCTGCAGGCATAGCTGACGGCGGTCGAATTGCCGCCGCTGGTCGTCGACGTGCCGGCCGGGCAAGTCAATGTGCCGTGGTCGGTGGCGGGGTCGACGGCGCCGGCCGACGTGTAGTAGGCAGTGCTTGGAGCGCTGGTGACGACGGCACTGGCCACGCTGGTGCTCGGCGCGGTGGCGCCGGTGGCGCTGCCAGTGGCGTAGCTGCAGGCGTAGGTGACGCTGGTGGTGACCCCGCCCGAGGTCGACGAGGTATTGGCCGGGCACGCCAGGGTGCCATGGTCGCTGGCCGGGCTGAACGCGCCAGCACCGCTGTAGTAGGCCGTGGTGGGCGCCGAGCTGGTCGTGGTCGAGCCCACTACCGAGTTGATCGAAGTGCCGGAGCTGGAGGTGCCGGCGACGGCGGCGCCGACCGCGTAGCTGCAACTGTAGCTGACGGCCGTGCTGACGTTGCCAGCGACGGTGGTGCTGGCCGCCGGGCACACCAGGGTGCCGTGGTCGGCGTTCGGGTCGACCACGCTCGATGAAGCGTACACGCCGGTGGTGGCTGCGCTGCTGCTGGCGACCGCCCCCACCACCGGGCTGGTGCTGGCCGACGTCGTCGAGGCCGGAATGAACTGCGAGCGGATCACGGAGTAGCTCAGTTGCCCGGCCGGGCAGGCGATCGGGCTGGTGTTGGCCACCGGGCCGCCCACGCTGCAGCCCTCGGTATAGGTCGCGCACTGGGTGGCGTAGTCGCCCAGGCCGGCGGCGGCGGCCAGGGTGCTCGGGTAGCATTGGGCCGTGTTGCCCAGATTGGTGCTCAGTGTAACGTTGGCGGACGAGAAATTGGGCAGGCCGAGCTGGGTCGTGGTGCCGCCCAGCCCCGCCAGCGCCGCCGTGTTGGCGGCGTCGTCGGAGGTGGGACCGCGGGCGTCAGGGTTGCCGATGAAAATGATGAAGCTCTTGCCGCAGGTGTTGTCGGCCGTCAGTGGCGAAGCGAAGGTGGCGTAGCGCGCGCTGTAGCCGTCCGGATCGGCCAGGCTGGAGATGACGGCCGTGGGCGAGTGGCTGTCGGCGCCCGCATAGTAATTGTAGGCGTCGTACATCAGGTTGCCGAACGGCGTGTTGGCGTTGCGCTTCTCGTCCGGACTGGTGACGTTGTTGTAGATCGTGGTGAGCGAAGTGCTGAAGGTGGACTTGTTGAGCGGGTTCATCGGCTTGACGGCCGCGCGGATATAGCCGCCGTCCTGGTTGGCGTTGCCGCCGGTGACAAATTCCATCAACCCCAGGTTGACCTTGCCATCAAGCGAAGCGAGCACGGTCTTGATCGCGTTCGCCTCCGACTGGCCCTGCGACACCCCGCCCGGCCACTGCTGGCTCTGGCGCGACCAGTTCGACGTGTTGTCGAGCACGATCAGGATGCGCGGGTTGATCGAGGTGCCAGCCGAGGCGCCGGTGAAGATGTCGACGTCGTCGGCGGCAGCGGTCGACGCGGCCAGGATGCCGGCGGCCCCCAGGCCGAGTGCCGCGATGGTCTTGCGTTGCCAGGTGTTCATGGAGGATCCCCTTCGATTATGGACAGCTGGTCGTCACGTCATCTTTGGCCACCCGCACCGCGATGCCCTTCGTCACTTCCACACGCGCCTCGGTGACGGCGTCGGTGGCCACCGCGTGCACGTCCCAGACGCTGTCGGAGCACAGCGAGTCGCCGGTCACGCTACCGGCCACGCCGAAGCTCTGGCCGCCGCCGACGGCGCAGCCCGCATCTTCCTTGTTGCTCAGGTCAAGCGTCGTGTTCTTGACGTTCTGCGCCTTCACGCAGGTGGGCGCCGGCGTCAGCGTCACCGTCACGTCAGGCACGCCGTCGCCATTGATGTCGACGCAGCGCGTGTTGGGCCCGTTGCACGGTGTGGCCAGCGCATCGGTGGGCGTGGTGAAGAAGCGCGGACTGCTGATGAGCTCCTCGAGCACGCCGTCGGCGGCAGCCATGGCCGCATCGCGCTGCTGCATGTTGTTGACGATCTGCAGGTTCGATTTGCCCAGGTTGAAGCTGGTCAGCGCCAGCAGCGTGAGCAGCACCAGCATCATCAGGGCGATGACGAGGGTGATGCCGCGCTGGCGCGCCAGGCTGGCAGGGCGCGCTGGCCGCGCCGGCGTCTTGGTGCTCATGGGGCTCTCCTGCCTGCGGGATTGGGCAACACGATGGCCGACTGGAACACGTGGCGTTTGTAGTGGTCGCCCGCCGCGCCCACGGCATTCGGCGTGCCGTCGGCCCGGTTGCCCAGCACATAGGACTTGGTGTCGCTGTAGCCGTTGGTGATCTCCGTATTGCGCGCCAGCAGGTTAATCTTGGCCGACACCACGCTGGTCCAGTTGCTCACCGCGCAGCCAGGCAGCAGGCAGCCGCCGAAGCTGGCCGGATCGGTCGCGTAGACGTCCGCACTGCCGTCGTTGTTGGTGTCGAGCCCGTACTCCATCTGCAAGTTCTCAATGCCTTCGACCAGGGCCACCGTGCGCACCGACAGGGCGCCGCCCTGGTTGATGATCTCGGCGCGCTTGAGGGTCGGGATGCCGTCGCCCGCCTTGTCGTTGTTGGCCACGAAATAGATGTGGATCTCGAGGAAGCGCAGCGCCGCCACCGTGCCGCTGCCGGGCGTCGTGCTGCAATCGCGGCGGTGGCGCAGGAGCGTCGTGGTGACACTGTCGAGGGCATAGAAATCGGCCGAGTCGCCAGAGCCGAGTTCGCTCGTGTTGCCGCACAGGGAAGCCTGGATGTAGGGCGCGCCGTCGCTGTTGACTTCGCAATTGGGGGCGTCGATGGTGCAATTGCTGGCGTGGCGCACCACCACGATGTCGGTGCCGCCGCGCACGTCGGTGATGCAGCCGAGGGTGCCATCGGCCGCGTTGTCGACGCCCTGCAAGTACAACGGCAGGGCCCCCTTGAGTGCCGCCACGGTCGTCGCGCAGGGATCGGGCATGGCCACCGGCAGGGCCAGCACGCTCGGGTCGAACTCACCGTAATAGGCGGCGTTGCGCAGGTCGTCGCCCAACACCTGGATGGCGTAGCGGCCATTTTCGACCTGGCGGTTGGCTTTTTCGATCTCGGCCTGGGCCACGCTATTGTTGAAAAACATGGTCGACATGCCGGCCAGGATCAGCAAACCGATCGCGCTGGCGATCATCAGTTCGACCAGGGTAAAACCCGACTGGCGTTGGCGCATGCGTGTCATGGTTATCTCCCTCAGGAACAGGACGGCAAGCCGACCGTCACTTGCACAGAAATGACGCGCCGGTTGCCTTCCTCGCCATACAGGTTCTTGCCGCAGTTGAGGGCCGAGGCGGCCGTCTGGTGCAAGCCCTGCCAGGCGACGGACAATAGATAGATGCCGGGGCGGCACACGCCGGCGCTGGGGTCGGGCGCCTGGACCAGATCGATGCAGCCGCGCGCGCCGGTCATGGCGCCGACCTTGGCGCTGTCGCGCACCTCGGAGGTGCCCTTGAGCGCGTTGCTCCACTCGCAGACGTCGCGCGGCGCGCCCGAGCCGAGCGCATTGCAATCGGCCGGCTGGGCATCGTCGGTGCCGGCCGGCGCCTGGAGCACGTAGGTGGCCGCGGTGGCGCGGTTGGCGTTGATGCGCGCGTTCATGTCCTCGAGCAGCACCACGGCCTGGGCCCGCTGGTACGATTCGATGGTGCCGATCTGGGTCTTGCCTTGCAGGGCGGCGATGCCGAGCAAGCCGAAGGCGAGGATCACCATGGTAATGAGCACTTCCAGCAAGCTGGTGCCCTGCTCCTTGGGTGTGGGTCGACGGTTCATGTCAGCACCCCGACGATTTCATCAAGGGACGGCCGCTGAGGTCCAGCTGGACGCAATAATGCTTGTCCGCGCCCCTGACGGTGATGTCGAAACTGGGCTCGGCGTTGCCGCGCAGGCGTCCGTTGCCGTGGTAGGCGACATTGGCCGGGCCGGTGATGGTCGCCTCGGGAATCGGGCCGTGGTCGTACAGCTTCTGGCTGGCGTCGGCCGGATTGGCAATCGACCAGCCATCCTTCCAGGCGCCGCTGGCGCCCGGCGCCAGCGTGACCTCGGTGTTACGCTTGATCGCTTCGCTGCGCGCCTTGGTCAAGGCGGTAAACAGGTCGCTGGTGATGCTCTTGCCGCGCTGCCCGGCGATCAGGCCGACGAACGACGGCCCCGCCATCGCACTCAATACGCCCAGGATGACCAGGGTGATCATCAATTCGATCAGGGTGAAGCCGGCCCGGGGACGGCGACGAAGACTTGGGTTCGCATCCATGGCGTTCTACCACTTGGCCGAAGGCGTCTTGACGCCGGCGCTGTCGATGGTCAGGGGGCCGTCCTCGACTTGCTTGGTGCCCAGGATCGGCGTGGCGGTGATGGTGAAGCGCGGCGGTGGACCGGCATCAACGGCAATCACGATGCTGTATTTGGACGCCACCGCGTCTGGCGTCGTCATCGTCAGCATGGCCACCGTCGCGGCGTAGCTGCGGCTGTCGGCCAGGTATTGTTGTTCCTGCAACGCAATGTCAAGCATGTGCGCCTGGGCCGCCGCTCGATTGGACTTGAGAAGATACTGAACGTAACTCGGATAGGCAATGGCAGCCAGGATGCCGATGATGACCATGGTGACCATCAGTTCGATCAAGGTGAATCCGTGCTGCCGCCGCATGGCGCTACTGGCTTTAACCTGGTTCATCGCTGTGCTCCTGGAGTGGCAATATTTGACACGGTTTGCCTGTATTGGCAGCCGCCCTTTGCTTGTTTTTGCCTACAAATCCAGCATATAGTATTAACGTGCAGAAAGGCTGACAGTTCACTGACAGGTGCAAAAATATTTTCATGGGGAAATAAAATTCGTCGCGCCCGGGCGACAAATGTCCGCCCTGTGAGTGCAATCGCAAGAAGCGGATAGTCCAGCCGGGACGCAAGGACGACACTTGCGCGCTATGACTATTCGACGCTTCAGCTTCACCGTCCTGGCCGGCCTGAGCGCCCTGGCCCAGGGACAGACCACCGTCGCCATCGACGGCCACATCAATCTTGGCGTGGTCAGAGAGAGCGGGCATGGCGCTGAACTGGGCCGTGGCTACAATAACTGGTTGCGCCTGACCGGGCGCGAAGCGCTGGGCGATGGGGTGTCGACCAGCGTGACGCTTGAAATGCGCTACCGGCCCGACACGGGCATGGCCGAAACGGGCGCGCTGTTCCAGGGCGAATCGACCATCGGCGTGCAGGACGCACACTTGGGCAGCGTGCGAATTGGCCGTGCGATGAGCCCGTTGTGGCAGCAAAAATGGCGCTTCGAGCCCTGGTTCGACAGCGAATTCATGGGCTCGCTTGGCAGCTACCAGAGCGGCTCCTACACGTCCGATCCCACTGCCGCACTGGGCTACGCCAATTGGGCGCGCATACCGGGCGCGCTGTTTTACGACAGCGCCACCGTGGGCGGCTTCTCGGTCCACCTTGCCGATGGCGTGAACCGGCCGGCCGGAGCGGCCGGCAGGACCGGTGGCGCATCGCTCAACTACGCCGGCCAGGCCCAGCAAGGCATGCTTGCCTTCGAACAGAACAATCGCGGCGACAGGATCTGGTTCCTTGCCGGCGCATGGCGCTTGCCGGCGATCATGGTGATGGGCTCGGTCAACCAGGTCCGGCTGGCGACAGCGTCCCATCCGGAGCACAGCTACGTGCTGGCGGCGCGCTGCGACCTGCCCCTTGGTGCACTCAGGTTCGGGCTTGGCAACACCCACGCCAGCGCGCGCAAGCAGAGCGCCGGCTATATCGTGGCGCTGTCGAAGCGGACCAACTTGTATGCCGATGTGTATCGCGAAACGACCAGGACCGCGCTGCACGGCGCCGCAGTGGGGATTGCCCATATGTTCTAGTCGCCCTGCTTGACAATGTGCATATGCACACATATACTGCGATCATGTCCCACATTCCCTCCCTCCCCTCGTGCAATGTGTTCGCCCTGCGGCAGGCGACGCGCTTCGTGTCGCAGCTCTACGAGCGCCATTTGAGCCCGGCCGGCATGACCAGTTCGCAGTTCACCCTGTTTTCCGTGCTCCACCAGCTGCCCGGAGTCACGATGAGCAAGCTGGCCGAGCTGCTGGTGATGGACCGTACCAGCCTGGTGCGCGCGATCCAGCCGCTCGCGCGCGACGGCTACCTGGCGAACGCGCCGGCGGCACCGGGGTCGCGCCAACAAGCCTTGTCGCTGACGGCGGCCGGCCGCCAAAAATACCTGGCCGCCCTGCCCTTGTGGGAAGCGGCGCAGAACGAATACGAGCAACTGCTGGGCGAAAAAGCTGCCGCCCGGCTGCGCACGGAACTGATGCGCATCACGCAGCTGTAACGGCCGCCCCTTTGGCAGCGGGCGGCTTTTTTTTTGCTGAATTACTGTGCGTATGCACATATGGAGTCTGACATGATGAACCCCCACCAGCCGCCAGCCGCCACGCGCGCCGCCGGCCTCCTCGCAGCGGCCCTGATCCTGACGCTGGCTGCCTGCAGCAAGGCGCCGGTGGCGCCCGAGGCGGCCAGCAAGGTGGCCTGGATCACGGCCACGGTGAGCGACGGCGCCGACGCCAGCTACACCGGCGTGGTGCACGCACGCACCGAGAGCACACTGGGTTTCCGGGTCGGCGGCAAGATCGTCGCGCGCCTGGCCGACCCGGGCGACCAGGTGCGCCAGGGGCAGCCCTTGATGAAGCTCGACGCCAGCGACTTCGTGCTGGCCAACGCGGCGGCGCGCGCCGCGGTCGATGCCGCGCTGGCGCGCCAGGTGCAGACGGCGGCCGAGGAAGCGCGCCTGCGGCGCCTGGTGGATGCCGGCATGGTGTCGGCCAATGCCTACGGTGTGGCAAAAGCGGCCGCCGACAGCGCCGCCGCCCAGCTCGGGGCCGAGCGTGCGCGTGCGCGCCAGACCGAGCACCAAAGCGAATATGCGCTGCTGCTGGCCGATGCGGACGGGGTCGTGATGGAAGTGCCGGTCGAGCCGGGCCAGGTGGTCGCGGCCGGGCAAACGGTCGTCAAGCTGGCCCGCAACGGCGCGCGCGAGGCCCTGGTCAACCTGCCCGAGACCGCGCTGGCCCAGGCCCGCCATCCTGCGACGGCGAGGCTGTATGGCGACGCGGCCAGCGACTATCCCCTCACCTTGCGCGAACTGTCGGCTGTGGCCGAGCCGCAGACCCGCACCTACGCCGCGCGCTATGCGCTCGGCGGCGCGGGCGCACAGGCGCCGCTTGGCGCCACCGTGACGGTGCGCCTGGAAAACGCCGGGCAAGACGCCGCCGAGGTCAGTGTGCCGCTCGGCGCGCTGGTCGACAAGGGCCAGGGGCCGGGCGTCTGGGTGATCGCCGCGTCCAGTTCGAGCGTCCACTTCCGCGCGGTGAAGGTGGCCCGGCTTGGCGAAGAAAGCGCACGCCTGGCAAGCGGCCTGGCGCCGGGAGAACGGGTCGTCGCATTCGGCGCCCACCTGCTCAGGGAAGGCCAGAAAGTCGAGCCGCTGGCGGCGACCAAAGGCGGAGCGCGATCATGAGCCGATTGAACCTGTCCGAGTTCGGCGTGCGCGAGCGCGCGATCACCTTGTTCCTGATCCTGGCGATCGGCCTGGCCGGCGTGGTCGCCTTCCTGCGCCTGGGGCGCGCGGAAGATCCCAGCTTCACCGCGAAAGTCATGACCATCTCGGCCGCCTGGCCGGGCGCCAACGCCGGGGAAATGGAGCAGCAGGTCGCCGACCGGCTCGAGAAGCGCCTTCAGGAACTCGAGTATTACGACCGGGTGGAGACGGCCGCCCGCCCCGGCCTGGTGACGATGAAGCTGTACTTGAAGGACTCGATACCGCCCGAACAGGTGCCGGAGCAGTTTTACCAGGCGCGCAAGAAGCTCGGCGACGAGGCGCCGAACCTGCCGCGCGGCGTGCTCGGCCCCTTCCTCAATGACGAATATTCGGACGTGTATTTCTCGCTGTTCGCGCTCGAAGGCAAGCAGCTTCCCCATCGCCAGCTGGTGCTGCAGGCGGAGGCGCTGCGCCAGCGTCTGCTGCGCCTGCCGGACGTGCAAAAAGTGAACATCCTGGGCGAGCAGCTGCAGAAGATTTTCGTCGAGATGTCACACCAGCGCCTGGCCACGCTGGGCGTCAAGGGGCAGGCCGTGCTCGACGCGCTGGCCCAGCAGAACAACGTGAGCGCGGCCGGCTTTGTCGAAACGGCCGGCCCGCGCGTGCAATTGCGGCTCGACGGCGCCATCGACGGCGTCGACAGCGTCAAGGCGATTCCGATTGCGGCCGGTGGACGCACGTTCAAGCTGGGCGACGTGGCCGAGGTCAGGCGCGGCTACGAGGATCCCCCCGGTTTCGCCATCCGCAGCCAGGGCGCGCCATCGCTGATGCTGGCGGTGGTGATGAAAAAGGGCCGCAACGGCCTGGCGCTGGGCAAGGCGCTCGACGCCGAGGAAAGCGCGATCCGCTCGACGCTGCCGCTGGGGATCAGTTTCACCAAAGTATCCGACCAGGCCAATGCGATCCGTGGCGCGGTCGACGAATTCATGGTCAAGTTTGTCGTCGCGCTGGCGGTGGTGATCGTGGTCAGCCTGCTGACACTGGGCCTGCGGGTCGGCATCGTGGTGGCGGCCGCCGTGCCGCTGACACTGGCGGCCGTGTTCGTGATCATGCTCGCCACCGGGCGCGATTTCGACCGTATCACGCTCGGTGCCCTGATCCTGTCGCTCGGCCTGCTGGTCGACGATGCCATCATCGCCATCGAGATGATGGTGGTGAAGATGGAGGAAGGCATGGACCGTATTGCGGCGGCCACCCATGCCTGGGGCGCGACGGCAGCGCCAATGCTGTCGGGGACCCTGGTGACCATCATCGGCTTCCTGCCGGTCGGTTTCGCGCGCTCCACCGCGGGCGAGTACGCCGGCAATATCTTCTGGGTGGTGGCCTTCTCGCTGCTCACGTCCTGGCTGGTCGCCGTATGGTTCATTCCCTACCTTGGCGTGAAACTGCTGCCCGAGATTGCGCACAAGGCGGGCGGCCACGAAGCGATCTACTCGACAAAAAACTACCAGCGCCTGCGCGCCCTGCTGCGCTGGTGCGTGGATCGCAAATGGCTGAGCACCGGCGTTACCGTTGGACTGTTTGCGCTGGCGCTGGTAGCGATGGGCAGCGTACCGAAACAGTTCTTCCCGAACTCGGAGCGTCCGGAACTGACGATCGAAGTCAATCTGCCGCCCGGCAGCGCCTTCGCCGCCACCGATGCGGCCATCGGCAAGATCGAAGCGGCGCTGCGGGTCGAGCCGGAGGCGAAGATCGTCAGCAGCTATGTCGGCCAGGGTGCGCCGCGATTTTTCTTATCCGTCAATTCCGAGTTGCCCAATCCCGCCTTTGGCCAGTTGATCGTGCTGACCGAAAATGCGGCGGCACGCGACGTGCTCAAGGCGAAGGTCGCCAAAATGATCGCCGAGGGCCGTTTCAGCGAAGCGCGTGTGCGCGTCAGCCAGTTCCTGTTTGGCCCACCGGTCCCCTTCCCTGTGCTGTTTCGCGTGGTTGGCCCGGACCTGGAAACGCTGCGCGGGATTGCCGAACAAACGCGCGCCATCGTCGCGCGCAATCCGGACATGCGCAACACACACCTCGACTGGGGCGACCGCACGCCCACGCTGCACCTGGCGCTGGACCAGGAGCGCCTGCGCCAGGTCGGCCTGACGCCGAAGGATGCGGCGACCCAGTTGCAGGCGCTGCTCAACGGCGCGCCGGCAACCCAGGTGCGCGAAGGGCTGCGCCCGGTGGACGTGCTGTTGCGCAGCCCCGCCGCCGAACGGCGCGCCCTGCAAGACATCGGCAACCTGACATTGAGCACACAAGACGGCCGTGCCGTGCCCCTGTCGCAACTGGCGCACCTGGAAACGCGGATGGAAGACGCGGTGCTCAAGCGCTTCAACCGCGAAACCACGATCGCGGTGCAGGGCGACATCCGCGAGGGCAGCCAGCCACCGGACGTCACCAATGCGATCCTGCCCACGCTGGCCGCACTGAAGGACAGCCTGCCGGCGGGCTACCGCATCGACACCGGAGGGTCGATCGAGGAAAGCGCCAAAGCCGACGCGGCGCTGGCGGTGATGTTCCCGCTGATGTTCATCCTGATGCTGACCGTGATCATGTTCCAGGTGCGCTCGTTCGCCACCATGTGGATGGTGTTCGCGACCGCTCCGCTCGGCCTGGTCGGCGCGGTGCCGATGCTGCTGGTATTTCATCAGCCGTTCGGTTTCAATGCCATCCTGGGCCTGATCGGCCTGGCGGGCATCCTGATGCGCAACACCCTGATCCTGGTCGACCAGATTCGCCACGACCGGGCGGCGGGACTATCGGCTTACGAGGCGGTGATCGAGTCGACCGTGCGCCGCGCGCGGCCGGTGATCCTGACGGCGGCCGCCGCGATGCTGGCCTTCATTCCGCTCACCCATTCGACCTTCTGGGGCCCGCTCGCCTATGTGCTGATCGGCGGCGTCGGCGTTGGCACGGTGCTGACGCTGCTGTTCCTGCCCGCACTGTATTCCTTGTGGTTCAAGGTGCAGCGCCAGGCCGCGCCGCCACAACTCGTCAAGATGGCAGCCTGATTCACAAGCGATCAAATCGTACGTGAACAAATCGAAAAATTAATTCGTCGTTCCCGCGCAGGCGGGAACGACGGTCCGATCGAGAAAACGAGAAATTCACCAGTTCGCAGAGGGGGCACAGCGCTGCGCTATTCCACCCGGCGCAGCTGATTTCACTTTTTCGTGTAGAGACCGGAGAAACGCAGCCCGAAATACAGGATGAAGGTATAGCAGGCGGCCGGCACGAAGAACGACCATTGCAGGCCGATGGTGTCGGCCAGCAGGCCTTGCGCGAACGGCACCAGGGCGCCACCCACGATGGCCATGCACAGGATGCCCGATCCCTGGCCCGTGAACTTGCCCAGCTGGTGCAGCGCCATGCTGAAAATGGTCGGAAACATGATCGAGTTGCACAGGCCAACGGCGAGGATCGCCCACATCGCGAACTGGCCATGGCCGACAATGGCGAGCAGGATCAGCGCGATCGAACAGGCCGCATTGAAGGCGAGCGTCTTGCCCGGACTGACGTAACGCATGACAGCGAAGCCGATGAAACGCCCGACCATGGCGCCGCCCCAGTAGTAGCTGACGTAATGTGCCGCGTCCGCCGGCGTCAGGGCGGCAATCCCCGGCTCGCCGAGGAAATTGATCAGGAAGCTGCCGATGCTCACCTCACCGCCGACATACAGGAAAATGCCGATCGCGCCCATCAGCAGGTGCGGGTGGGCCAGCGCCGAGCCCTTGGTGCCGGCGTCAGGATTGACCACGCCAGCGTCGGCGTGGCTGATTTTTGGCAGGCGGGCGAAACCGAAAAACAGTGCCAGCAACAGCAGCGCGCCGGCCAGTGCAAGGTAGGGGCCCTGCACGCTCGCTGCCTGCGTGGCGCGGTACGCCAGCTGTTCGGCGGCCGGCAGCTGCGCCAGTTCGGCCACGCCCAGGACGCTGCCCGACAGGATCAGAATGCCACCCAGGGTCGGCGCCACCGTGGTGCCGAGCGAGTTGAAGGCCTGGGTCAATGTCAGCCGGCTCGATGCCGTGTGCGGGTCGCCCAGCACCGTGACGTAGGGATTGGCAGCGACCTGCAGGATCGTGATGCCGGCGGCGAGCACGAAAAAGCCGAGCAGGAACAGTGCGTAGCCGCTGTTCGAGGCCGGGTAGAACAAGGCGCAGCCGGCCGCCGCGATGGTCAGCCCGGTCACGGCACCGTTCTGGTAGCCGATTTTCTTGATCAGCATCCCGGCCGGCAGCGACACGACGAAATAGGCCCCGAAAAAGCAGAACTGCACCAGCATCGCCTGCACATAGCTCAGCGTGTAGAGCGCTTTCAGGTGCGGGATCAGCACGTCATTGAGCGCGGTGAGCAGGCCCCACATGAAAAACAGGGTGGTGACGATGATCAGCGGGCCGGTATTGCTGGCGCCGGCGCTGCGCTCTTGCGGCAGCGCGGACGGCTGCGAGATGTGTTCCATGCGGTGTTCTCCTGTTGTTGTAAGTTTAATGCTGGCCTGCCAGGCGCTCGGACAAGATCGCCGAGGCGCCAAAGAAGGCCGGGTACTGCTCTGTAATCAGGTAGGTTGGGATGCGCGCCACGTAGGCCGAGAGCCGGCCCTTGGCTTCGAAGCGCGCGCGAAACGGCGAACGCGCGAACAGTTCGCCCAGGCGCGGCACGATGCCCCCGCCAATGTAGATGCCGCCGGTCGCGCCCAGCGTCAAGGCGACATTGCCGGCCACGCTGCCAAGCACCGCGCAGAAAGTGTCGACGCTGCGCGCGCAGTCGGCGCAACTGCCGTCCTGTGCGCCGCGCGTGATCGCGGCCGCGTCCAGCGCCTGGCCCGACAGGCAGCGGTAGACCAGCTCCAGCCCGGGACCGGAGAGCAGCCGCTCGGCCGAGACGTGGCCGAACTGCTGGCGCAACTGGCGCAGGATATCGTCTTCAAACTCGTCGCCAGGCGCGAAACTGGCATGCCCTCCTTCGCTTGCCAGCGCCACCCAGCGGGCACCGGCCGGCACGATACCGGACACGCCCAGTCCGGTGCCCGGGCCGACCAGGCCGATGGTGCGCCCGTGCTGCGCGGTGCCGCCGCCGACCTGGATGCGCTGCGCCGGCTGCAGGTACGGCAGCGCCATCGCCAGCGCAGTGAAGTCGTTGACCACCACCAGCGTCTCCAGGCCAAGCTGGTCGCGCAGTGCGGCGCTCGAAAAGCTCCAGTGGTGGTTGGTCATGCCGACCAGGTCGTCGTCGACCGGGTTGGCAATGGCGATGGCCGCGTGCCGGATCGGGCCCGGATGCGATGCGGCCGCTCCGGCCAGGTAAGCCTGCATCGCCGCGCCCAGGCTCGGGTAATCGGCGCAGGCGAGCACCGCCACTGCCTCGAAGCACAGCGGCGCCGTCTCGAGCGCGAAGCGGGCATTGGTGCCGCCAACGTCGGCAAGCAGGCGCGCACCGTTCATTTCAATGGCTCGCAAGGCTGCGCATCCTTATCTTTTGCGGCGCCGCCGACAATCTCGATGTTGGCGAAGGCGGCTGCGAAGGCACCCTCGCTGGCAACGCTGAACGGCGCCTCGACATGCGCCAGGTCCGCCCCTTTCGCGACGAAGCAGCTGAGCGCGATTTTCACCGTCTGCTTGCCTTTTCCTGCCATCGACCGGAACATGGCCGTGGCGTCGATCGCGCCGCCGCCGACCGCCAGCGTGACGCCAGAGCCTGGCGCGGCGCTGACGATGGTGTCGAACTTGAGCGCGCCATCGGTGGTGGCGAACGCCGGCAATGCGGCAGCGCTGCCGCGCGCCTCAAGGCGGGCGGCGCCGGTCCAGGTCAGCAGCTTGCCGTCCTGCTGGGTGTTGACCTGGATGGTTTCGACCTTCACCGCCGGCAGCGTGACGACCCGGTTCAGGTCGGCGCCGAGGGCCTCGCGGCGGGCGCCGCTGCTCACATACAAGGGCCAGGTGGCGCGGTCGGTCTGGTTGAACACCGGGTAGGAATTGGTGACGCCGCAGCCGCCGGCCGGGAAGCTCGCATCGAGCTTGCCGAGCGTCGACTTGTGGCCGTACTTCAAGCCATAGCCGGTCGCGAACAACGGCGCGTACTCCATGTCGCCTTCATTGAGCACGGTCTGGCAGACCGACTTCGGCCACGAGAAACTGAGCGTGCCGGTGAAGCCCGCATGGTCGTTGAACAGCACGTCAGCCACGCCCTTGCCCTCGGTGCCGGGGAGCCAGGCCATGACGAAACTGTCCGACAGGTTCAGCAGGTCGTTGGCGTACACCGGACGACCCGCCACCAGCAAGGTAATCACCGGCCTGCCCTTGCCCGCCACCTTCTCCAGCACGGCCAGGTCTTCCGGATGGCGGCCGCTGTGGCGCAGCGTGCCCGACGCGCCGATGTCGCCGGCGCCCTCGGCGTAGGGTGTCTCGCCGATCACGGCCAGCACCGCGTCAAATGTCGACACGTCGACGCCGGCGCCATCCACGCTGTAGAGCACATTGGCCGCACCAGCCTGCGCAATGATACCGGCCAGGATCGTGTCGCCATTCGGGAAATCGCTGTTCCGGTTATCCGTGCCCTGCCAGGTCAGGCTCCAGCCGCCGGTTTGATTGGACAGGCTCGCGGCGCTCTTGCCCACCACCAGGATGCGCTTGCCGTGCCTGAGCGGCAACGCGCCGCCATCGTTCTTGAGCAGCACCAGCGATTCGCGCACCGCCTGGCGTGCCAGCGCGCGCGATTGCAGCGCCTCCTGCTTGCCCGCGTACTGGTTGTCGGACGGCTTGCGCAGGCCGGCGCGCAGCTTCACGCGCACAATGCGGGTGACGGCGTCGTCGATGCGCGCCATCGGAATCTCGCCCCGTTCGACCTGCTTGATGGTGTTGGCGATGAAGCCCTTCCAGTCGTCGGGCACCATCACCATGTCGATGCCGGCATTGATGGCGCGCGCGCAGCTGTCGTTGCTGCAGCCGGCCACCTGGCCAATGCCGTTCCAGTCGGAGACGACGAAACCGTCGAAGCCCATCTTGGTCTTGAGCGCGTCGGTGACCAGCGCGCGCGCCCCATGCAGCTTGCCGTAGTCGACGCCGCCGGCGACATCGTTCCAGCTGTTGTAGGACACCATCACGGTCTGGGCGCCGGCCGCCAGCGCGCTGTAGTAGCCGGCGCCGTGGATGTTCATCATCTGCGCCGCGCTGGACCGGTTCTCGCCCTGGTCCTTGCCCTGGTCGGTGCCACCATCGCCCATGAAGTGCTTGGCGGTGGCGACCACGTTGGCGTCGGTTTTGAAACTGCCCTGCAGGCCGCGCACGTAGGCGCCGGCATACGCGTTCACCAGCGCCGGGTTTTCGGAAAAGCTTTCGTAGGTGCGGCCCCAGCGGTCGTCGCGCACCACGGCCAGGGTCGGCGCGAACACCCAGTTGATGCCGGTGGCGCGCACCGCCTGGCCGACTGCCGCGCCGATGCGCGCGACCAGCTTGGCGTCATGCGCCGCGCCCAATCCGATATTGTGCGGGAACAGCGTCGCGCCGAGCACATTGCTGTTGCCGTGGATCGCATCGATGCCCCAGATCAGCGGCACCTTGGTGGCCATGTCGGTGGCCATTGAGGCGTCGTAATACTTGTCAGCCAGCGCCACCCATTCGGCGGCGCTGGCGTGCTTGTTCCCGTTCGGCCAGCTGCCGCCGCCGTTGAGCACCGAGCCGAGGTAGTACTGCCTGACCTGCTCCGGCGTGGCAGTCTTGATTTCGGGCTGGGTCATCTGGCCCACCTTCTGCGCCAGCGTCATGCCGGCGACGATCCTGGCGACCTTGGCCTCGAGCGCGGGGTCGGGCCGGATGGCGCTGCGGATGTGCGGCCAGTCGTCCAGCGGCGCGGCGGCGGCGGCGTTAAGGAAGGCCGCTGCCGCGATGAGATAGATATTCTTGTTCATGGAGCTTTCTTGTCGGTTTGAGCGGCGCAGTTCGCCGCGATGAAATCGCATTGTTTCGGCATCGCCTCGACGCACTTGCCGATGACCCGTTCGATGTCGTCCAGGTAGGCGCCAACTTCCTCGCTGGTATGGCGGTCGGCCATCGGGTGGTAGCCCCCGGCCCGCACGCCCTGGCCATGCATCACCTGCAGCCAGCTCACTTCGGCGAACAGCTCTTCATTCTTGCGGAAGATCCGGCCATTGCTGCGGTACAGCTCGAGCCGGTGCCGCAGCGAATCGGGAACCGCCATCTCGCGGCAGTAGTTCCAGAACGGCGAGTCGGTGCGCAGCGTCGCCTTGTAGTGCAAGATGATGAAGTCGCGGATCGCCGCATACTCGGCGGCGCTCTGGGCGTTGTATTCGTCGATATCGGCCTGCTCGAAGCCGGCGCGCGGGAACATCGACAACAGGCGCGTGATGCCGGTCTGGATCATGTGGATGCTGGTCGACTCGATCGGCTCGAAGAAGCCGGCCGCCAGGCCGAGGGCGACGCAATTGCGCTCCCATGCCTTGTGGCGGCGGCCCGGGCGGAACGCCAGCGGGCGCGGCTCGGCCAACGCTTCGCCGTCCAGGTTGGCCATCAGGATGGCGGTGGCCTCGTCCTCGCTCATGAACTTGCTCGAATAGACGTGGCCGTTGCCGATGCGCGACTGCAGGGGAATGCGCCACTGCCAGCCGGCCGTGTGCGCCGTCGCGC
The DNA here is from genome assembly GCA_040390195.1 of Pseudomonadota bacterium. Lineage (GTDB taxonomy): Bacteria > Pseudomonadota > Gammaproteobacteria > Burkholderiales > Burkholderiaceae_D > Telluria_A. The sequence continues at coordinate 21,906 of JAZJYV010000007.1, forward strand.
GCGTCAGCGGCAGCAGCTCGCCAGCCGATTCGCACGGCACCGCGACCGCGCGGTCGCATGGCAGCCAGTGCGAATAATCCTCGTAGCCGACGCCGAGCGCCTGCCCGATCAGCAGGGCGCGCATGCCGGAGCAGTCGATGAACAGGTCGCCGCGCACCTGCTCGCCATTCTCCAGTTCCAGCGCCTCGATGAAGCCGTCGGCTTCGCGCTGCAGCACGCGCACCACCTTGCCTTCGGTGCGCTGGACGCCGCGCTGCTCGCAATAGCCGCGCAGGAAGCGCGCGTAGGCGCTGGCGTCGAAGTGGAAGGCGTGGACGATGTGGCCGAGCGGCGAGGTAGGCATGTCGGGCCGCGCGCGCATGAACTTGCCCTTGGGCGGCGCGGCGGTATTGATCGAATAGGCTTGCAGGTCGGCCGCCGCGCCTTCGCTCACCATGCGCAGCCAGTAGTGGTGGAACGGTATGCCGTCGAGCTCCTGGCCGATGCTGCCGAAGCCGTGGATATAGCGCTCGCCGATGGCGCCCCAGTTGCGGAACTCGATGCCCAGCTTGAAGGTGCCCGAGGTCGCGCGCAGAAACACGTCTTCGTCGATGCCAAGCGCGGCGTTGAAGGTGCGGATGTGCGGAATGGTCGCTTCGCCGACACCGATGGTGCCGATCTCGTCCGATTCGATCAGGCGGATCGTGGTGTCAGGGCCGAGGAATTTGGACAGCGCCGCCGCCGCCATCCAGCCGGCGGTCCCGCCGCCGGCGACAACGACGGTGCGCACATGTGAGGAAATCATGGTGGTCTCAGCTTTCAGGGTGGACGCCGGCCGGCTGGCAAAACCAGCACCGCTGGCGGTCCGGGTGCCGCGCGCGGCCGGCAGGGCGCCGGCCGCGCGCGGTGTTGCGCTTACATCTTATAGTTCACACCCACCAGGAACTGGCGGCCGTACTTGTTGTACTCCCCCGGCGCCAGCACGCCGTTGGTGCTGCCGTTGACGGTCGCGTAAGGCGAATTCGTCACGTTGTTCACCTGCAGCATGACCGACATGCCTTTCAGGCTGCCATCGTTGAACTCGTAGCCGAGTTGGAGGTCGGTCTGGCGCTCGGCGGTGATCTCGCTGAACGAACGGGCGTTGAACAGGCCGGTGACCTCGCCGCGGAAGGCCGAACGATAGCGCTGGCCGACACGGGTCGAGAAGCCCGCTTTTTCATAGTACAGCGTCAGGCCGGCGACGGTGCCCGACAGGCCCGGCAGCTTGGTCGGCTCGTCCGGACCATCCGGATGCAGGCTCGACGAGGTGCGCGACATGCTCGCCTGCAGGCCGAATCCGTCGAGCGCGCTCACCACCGATCCGGCATCGAGTGCGCCGGACAGTTCGACCCCTTTCACATTGCCGCCCTGGCCGTTGGCGGGCCGGGTGAACAGGCCGATCGGCCCTTGCGGCTTGATCGCGGTCGGATTGGGCGTGCCGGTGAAATCGTACTGCGTGGTCTGGCTGTAAATATAGTTCAGCAGCTTTTTGTAGAATCCCGCCACGGCGATATAACTGCGCTTGGCGAAGTACTTCTCATAGGACAGGTCGGCCGAATCGGCCAGCCAGGGCTTAAGTTCCGGATTGCCGCCGCTGCCGCTCCAGGCGTGGTCGGTCGGGCTGATGCTCACGCTGTTACCGGCCTTCATATCGTCCATGCGGGCTCGCGCCATCGTCTTGGCCAGGCCGGCGCGCAGGTACTGGTCGCTGCCCAGGTCAAAGTTCAGGTTCAGGCTCGGCAACACGTTGTTGTAGGTGATGCCGCGCGTCAGATCGGACACTGTGCCGTCATTCGAAGAGAAGCCGTGCGAACTTTGATCGGTGCGCACGAACTGCGCGCCGAAATTGCCTTTCACGCCGATCGAACCGAGCTCGGTGTCGATGCCGACCTTGGCGTACGCCGTCTGCACCTTCTCGAACACTTCGTAATTGCGGTTGATGATCTCGCCCTGCGCGGTCGGCGCGATCGTGTACAGCGCGTTCAGGGTGTCCATCACGCGGTACGACAGCACGCCGGGAATGCCGGCGAACGAGAGCGAGGTTGGCGACTGCAGCAGCGAGGAAGGCACCAAAACCGGGGCCCGGTTGTTCTTCAGGTTGGCGGTGAATTCGTTCATCTCGCGGTCCTTCTCGCGCTTCGAGAAGTTCAGGCCGACGTCGATGCTGCTGAAGACGCCGTCGAACCGGCGGTGCGCCTCCAGGCGCAGTGATTTGAGCTCGTCCGTCATCTTCGGCTTCTTCCACAGGGCATCGTGGCCCCAGCCGGCCGGATCCATCAGCATCACCTTGCCGGCGCTCGAGTAGCTCAGGTCAGGCACGATGCTCGGGAAGCCCGGGCCGGACGGCAGGTTGATCATGAAATTGGTCGGCCCGGTGACGCCGGCGTAGCTCTCGATGACGTTCTCGTGGCGCTCGGCGCTCGAGTAGCTCAGGTCGGCGATGGCGCTCCACTTATCGCCCAGCAGCACGCGGTTGTTCCAGCCAATCGCCTTGAGTGTGTCGTCGCGGGTATTGAGGTCGTTACGCACGACGAAGTCGCTGGCGTTGACCTTGGCCGAAGTCACCAGCTTGCCGTCGCCCATCGGCGTGAGGCCGATGTTGCTGTAGGCCGCGCCAGGATCGGCGCCCCAGCTGCCGCTCAAGCCGCCCATCAGGCCGCGCATGGTTTCTTCTTTCTTGAACTTCGAATAGTACAGGTCGAGCGTGGAGTGCAATTCGCGGCTCGGCTTGAATTCGAGCACGCCCATCAGGCCGTCGCGCTTCTGGGTGCGCGAGAGCGCCTCGGCTTCGAATCCATTGAGGAAGGTGGCGCCGCTCGGCAAGCCGGTGGCCGCCTTGCAGCCCCAATCCGGGTACTGGCCGCAGTAATTGGTGGGGCCGGCCTGCTCGAAGCCCCAGGCACTGTAGTGCAGGTCCTGGCCTGGCGAGTCGAGGTGGGCGTAGCCGAGCGCGACGCCGACCGTGTTGTTGGCAAACTGGTCGATGTAGGAGGCGCTGATCCGGCCGCCCTTGGCACTGGTGCCCTGGTTCAGCGTGCCGTTCGAGTTGTACTCGCCGCGCGCATTGATGGCGATCTTGCGCTCGCGCAGGTCAAGCGGACGGACCACGCGCATGTCAACGGTGCCCGACAGGCCCTGGCCAACCAGGCCGGCGTCCGGCGTCTTGTACACGGTCGCGCTGTGGATCAATTCCGAGGGAAACTGGTCGAATTCGACGCCCCGGTTGTCGCCCGAGCTGACCTGTTCGCGCCCGTTGAGCAAGGTGCCAGCGAAGTCCGGCGACAGGCCGCGGATGGCGATCACCTGGGCGCGGCCCTGCACGCGCTGGCCCGCCAGGCCTGGCAGGCGCGCCAGCGACTCGGCGATGCTCACGTCCGGCAGCTTGCCGATGTCCTCGGCGGTGACGACCTCGGTGATGCCTTCATTGTTCTTCTTGGCCGCGATCGAGCTTTCGATGCTGCCGCGGATGCCCGAGACAACCACCGACGGGATCACCGGATCGACCGGCGCCTGCTGCCCATGGGCGCTGGCGGCCAACAGCAGTGCCGAACAGGCGGCCGCGATCGGGGTGATGGTGAATGCCGGTCGAGCGTGTCGACGCGCCTTGCCTGCTGCTGCTTTTTTCATGGGTTTCTGGTCTCCAGATGAATTCAAATTATTTTACATGCGGGTGCTGCTTGAACAACGGCTGCCGGTCTGGCGGATGAACTGGAAACGTTCCCAATTCATATGCTGAATAGTGCGACCTTGAAAAAATTTTGTCAATAAAAACATGGTTGCTGTCGGGGCGCCGACACAGGCGCGCCCTTTCCCCTGCCCTCACAGCGCCTGTGGCGCCTGTTTCAGGAACGCCGAATACCACTTGCCGCTGCGCTTGAGGCGCCGCTCCTGGGTCCCGAAATCGACCCGGGTCAGGCCGAAGCGGCGCAGATAGCCCTCGGCCCATTCGAAATTGTCGAGCAGGCTCCAGGCGAAGTAGCCCTTGACCTGGCTGCCGCGGGCGATCGTCTCGCGCAGTGCCGCCAGGTGGCCGATCAGGTAGTCGCGCCGCTGGACGTCGTCCACTTCACCGTCGGCGCCAACCGTGTCCTCGTAGGTCGAACCGTTTTCGGTGATGTAGATCGGGCCCGGCTGGTAGTCGGCCTGGACCCGTTCGATCAGGGTGCCCAGGCCTTGGGGCGACACTTCCCAGCCGAACGCGGTGCGCGCCACGCCCGCACGCGCGACCACGCGTGCGTCGAGCGGCGCCGTGGCGTCGGCGTGTTCGACGATCTCGGGAAAATAGTAGTTCACGCCGAGGAAATCGGTCCTGCCGGCGATCGCCTCGAGGTCGCCCGCCAGCACCAGCGGGGCGTCGGCGGCGCACCACTCCAGGATGTCGGCCGGATAACCGCGCCCATACAGCGGGTCGAGGAACCAGCGGTTGCGCAGTCCGTCGTGGCGCATGGCCGCGGCGACATCTTGCGGCCGGTCGGACGCGGCCGAGAGCGGATGCAAGCTCAGCGCGATACCGACCTGCGCCCCCGGCACGTTGGCGCGGATCGCCGGCAACGCCAGCCCATGCGAGAGCAAGACGTGATGCGATACCTGCAGCGCGGTGCGAAAGTCCTTCTGGCCCGGAGCGTGCACACCTTCAAAGTGGCCATGGATGGCGGTGCACCACGGTTCGTTGTGGGTGATCCAGTGCTTGACCCGGTCGCCCAGGTGGCGGCTCACCACGTGCGCGAATTCGGCGAAGGCGTAAGCGGTGCTGCGCTCGTTCCAGCCACCCCGGTCCTGCAGGTATTGGGGCAAGTCCCAGTGGTACAGCGTGAGCCAGGGCTCGAGACCGCGCTCGAGCATGCCGTCGACCAGACGCGAATAAAATGCCAGTCCTTCCGGATTCGGGCCCGCGTCGGGGCCGGGGAAAATGCGCGGCCAGGCCACCGAGAAGCGGTAGGCGTTGAGCCCCATGTCGCGACCGATGTCGAGGTCTTGCGGCCAGCGGTGGTAGTGGTCGCACGCGACCGCTCCGCTCGAGCCGTCGCGGATGGTGCCGTCGCGCGCGCTGAAGCGGTCCCAGATCGACTCGCCCCGTCCACCTTCATGCACGCCCCCTTCGATCTGGTAGGACGACGTCGAGCAGCCCCACAGGAAATCGCGGGCAAAATCGCTGCGCATGACCGTGGGCGGCGCCGACTCGTTCAATTCTTTATTCATGTGTTCCTGGACTTGCAAACTGCCGCTGTCGGGTTATTTTGGAAAGGCTTCCAAGTGTAGCAAAAAAACGCCACGATGTGGGCATTTACAGGATGGAAATGGGTTTCGGGGCCCGCCCCCGGCTTGCGACGGCGTCTGTGAACCGGGGTCAGGCCCCCAACAGAAAAACCAGGGGCAGTCCGCCCGGGCAAATGCAACTAGTTTGCGTCGGCCCAGGTGAAGGTCGCCACGCTGCCGGCCGGCAGCGTGTAGCTGAAGCTGCGCTTGGCCACGCGCACCGAGAAGGTGCGCGCCCTGGCCGGCGAATTGGCCACCACCAGCGCGATCGAACCGTCCGTGTTGCGGAAGGCGACCGTCTGGAGCTCGCCACTGGCAAGGCTCGATGCGATCCGGTGCGCGCCGGGACGCACGAAACGGCTGGCATGGGCGAGCGCATAGTACTCGACGTTGCGGCTCACTTGGCCGGTGCGCGAGTCGATCGTGACGACGCCGCGGCAGTCGCCGCAGCCGCCCAGGTGCGGACCATATTTCTCGTCCAGTGCCAGGTTCCACAGCAAGACGCCCCTGGCCCAGCCGCGGGTGGTGCCGATGATCAGGGTGCGCGTGAAATACTGGAGGTTGTCGGCGAACTTGCTCGCCCACTGCCCGCCCGAACATTCGGTAAACCAGGTGTCCTTGTCCGGATGGGCGTCGTGCAGCGCCTCCTGCACCCCCACTTCGCCGGCGTAGCAGTGCCAGGCGACGCCGCTGACGAAGCTGGCCGCCACCGGGTCGGCCAGCACGGCCTCGGGCGAACCGGGCTGGTCCCAGTTATGGTCCCAGTCGAGAATGCGGGTGCCGGGATTCTGGCGCGCCAGCACCGGCCCCAGATGGCCGCCGATGAAGGCGGCGCGCGCGGCCGGCTCGACCCGCATGCCGGGATAGTCGGCCGGTTCGAAATGCGGCTCGTTTTGCAGCGTCAGCGCGAAGATCGGCACGCCCTCGGCCTGGTAAGCGGACACGTAGCGGCTCAGGTACTGGGCAAACGGCGCGAACGCTTCGCGCTTCAGGCTGCCCTGGATCAGGCTGTCCGTCGACTTCATCCAGCCCGGCGCGCTCCACGGCGAAGCCATCACCCGCAGCGCCGGATTGATCGCCAGCGCGCCCTTGACGGTCGGTAGCACGGCGGCGCGGTTGGGCTCAATCGAAAAGTGCGCCAGGCCGGGATCGGTCTCGCCCTTGGGCATGTCGTCGAAGCTGTAGTGGGCCGACGAAAAGTCCGAGGCCCCGATGGTCAGGCGGGTAAACGAGAGTCCAATCCCGTCCGGGCCGCGGCCGAACAGCTCCTGCATCAGCGCGGTGCGCTGCTGCGGGTTCAGGCGGCTCTGGATCAGCTCGGCCGAGGCATCGGTGATGGCCGCGCCGAAGCCGGCCATTTCCTGGAAGCGGGCGGCCGGATCGACGTCGATCACCACCCGCTCCAGCCTGGCGACATTGAACCGGGCATCCTTCTCGCGCGAGAGCAGCTTGGACTGGTCGCCCGTGGTCACCCAGGCCTGCACCGGGGTCGTCGCCGCAGCAGTGTCGAGGGTGCAGGCGGCCAGTGCCAGTGCGGCGCCCAGGCGCATTCCATTCAATGTCACTACCATGCTTTCATCTCCTTGGGTGTCATAAGCGCTGTTCGCTTTCCGGGTCGAACAGCGATGCCTGGCGCGCGTCGAACGCGAACCGGACCGCTTCGCCGGGCGCGAACGCGCGGCCATCGTGGACGATCGCCGACAGCAGGTGGCCGCCCGCCTCGATCCACACGATTTGGTGGTTGCCCATCGGTTCGACCAGCGTCACCGTGCCCTCCAGCGGCGCGCCGGGCGCGATGGCGACATGCTCCGGGCGGATGCCGAGCACCGCGCGGCGCGCGCCGGCCACCGCCACATCGAGCCAAAGCGGGCCGGCCGTGAAGCGCGAGGCCGCATCGATTTCGCCGCCGATGAAGTTCATGGCGGGCGCGCCGAGAAAACCCGCGACGAACAGGTTGGCCGGCCGCTGGTAGACCTCGGCCGGGACGCCGATCTGCTGAATCTGCCCGGCGCGCATGACGACGATGCGGGTGGCCAGGGTCATCGCCTCGACCTGGTCGTGCGTCACATAGATCATGGTCGAGCGCAGCGCCTGGTGCAGCAGCTTGAGCTCACGGCGCAGTTCGGCGCGCAGCTTGGCATCGAGATTCGAAAGTGGTTCATCGAACAGGAACACGCCCGCTTCGCGCACCAGCGCGCGCCCGATCGCGACCCGCTGGCGCTGCCCGCCCGACAGCTGGGACGGTTTGCGCCCCAGCAGCGGTTCGAGCTGCAGCATTTGCGCGGCACGCGCGATGCGGCGCTTGATTTCCGCTTTCGGAGTGCCTGAAACGCGCAGGCCGAACGCCATGTTGTTCTCCACCGTCATGGTCGGATACAGCGCGTACGACTGGAACACCATGCCGATCCCGCGCTCGCTCGGGTCGGCGTCGGTCATGTCGCGCCCGCCGATCTCCACGCTGCCGGCGCTGACATCGATCAGGCCGGCAATGCTGTGCAACAGGGTCGACTTGCCGCAGCCGGAGGGGCCGAGCAGCACCAGGAACTCGCCCTCCTCCACCGCCAGCTCGAGATCCTTGATGATCTCGTTCCCGCCAAGGCGAATGCCCAGATTCTTGAGTCGCACGTTCGACATGAATTACCCTTTTACCGCGCCGGCGGCGATGCCGCGCACAAACCAGCGGCCAGAAATGAAGTAGATCGACAGTGGCACCAGCGAAGTCAAGATGGTCGCTGCCATGTTGACGTTGTACAGGCGGGTGCCGGTGGTGGTGTTGATCACGTTGTTGAGCTGGACCGTCATCGGCAGGTTCTCGCGTCCGGCGAACACCAGGCCGAGGATGTAGTCGTTCCACACGCCGGTCACTTGCATGATGGCGGCGACGACGATGATCGGCAGCGACATCGGCAGCATCAGCTGCACGAAGATACGGAAAAAGCCGCCGCCATCGATGCGCGCGGCGTGGAACAGCTCCTGCGGCATCGCCGCGTAGTAATTGCGGAACAACAGCGTCATGATCGGCATGCTGAAGATCAGGTGCACCAGCACGATCCCCGGCAGGGAGCCGAAGATGCCCAGCGCGCCGAGCACGCGCACCAGGGGAAACATCATCACCTGCACCGGCAGGAAGGCGCCCAGCATCAGCACGCCAAACAGCAGGTTTGAGCCGCGCGGGCGCCAGAACGAGAGCGCATAGCCGTTCAGCGCCCCCAGCAGGATCGGCAGGATCGTGCCCGGCACGGCAATCGCCACCGAATTCCAGAAGCCGGCGCGGATGCCCTCGCACGATGCGCCGGTGCAGGCGCTGGTCCAGGCCTCGCGCCACGGCGCAATCGTGAGCTGGACCGGCAGCGCGAAGACGTTCCCGAGGCGGATTTCCTCCATCGGCTTGAGCGAGGTGACCAGCATGATGTACAGCGGCAGCAGGAAGAACAGCGCCGCCGTCAGCAGGAAAGCGTAGATGCCGATGCGCGCCGCGCTCCAGCGCCGCACCTGGCGCCGGCTCATGCGCGCCCCTTGCGGCTGCGCGCGTAGGCGTAGGGCGCGATCAAAGCGAGCACCGGCACCAGCAGCATGACCGCGCCGGCCGACGCCAGCGCGATGTTGGCACGCCCGAACAGGTTGTCCATGATGAACTTGGCCGGCACCTCGCTGGCCGTGCCGGGGCCGCCCTGGGTCATTGCCACGACCGCGTCGAACAGCTTGACGACGGCCGTGGCCAGCAGCAGGAACACGGTGGCGATGGTCGGGCCCATCATCGGCAGCACGATCGACAGGTAGACGCGCCATGGCGGAATGCCGTCGAGGCGCGCCGCTTTCCAGATATCGCCGTCGATGCCGCGCAGTCCGGCCAGCATCATCGCCATCACCAGCCCCGACGCCTGCCAAACGGTGGCGATGACGATTGTGTAGATGACCATGTCCTGGTCCACGATCCAGTCGAATTCGAAGGGAAGGCCGAGCTGGCGCAGCGCCTCGCCGATGCCGCCGCCAGGCGTCAGCATCCATTGCCACACCAGGCCGGTGGCCACGAACGACATCGCGTAGGGATACAGGAACACCGTGCGCAGCACGCCCTCGCCGCAGACGTTCTGGTCGATGAATACGGCCAGCAGGAAGCCGATGACCATGCAGGCGGCGATGAACAGCACGCCGTACAGGGCCAGGTTGTGCAGCGACAGCAGCCAGCGCTCATTTTCGAACAGGCGCGTGTACTGCGCCAGGCCGACGAAGTGATCGGAAGGAAAACTGCGCGAATTGGTCAGCGAGATTTTCAGCGACCACAGCACCGCGCCCAGGTAGCCGACGATCACGGTCAGCGCCATCGGCAGCAGCGCGGCGAACGGGACGATCCCGCGGAGTCGATGCGCGCGCATCGGCCTAGTTTTTCAGCGCGGCGGCAATGCCTTGCTGGGCCTTTTCGACCGGCATGGCAGTGTTCCAGTACGCGGTCAGCACGTCGACCATCTCGCCGTTCTGGGCCGGGGTCAGGTAGACCTCGCCGTTGCCGACCTGGCGCGTCCGGTCCTTCATGATCGCCAGGCCCGCCTGGGCGCAGAGGTCGAGCTTCGAGGCGTCAAGGTCGGTGCGGATCGGCACCGAACCCTTGAGCCGGTTGAACTCGATCTGGGTTGCCGGCGCCACCAGCACGCCGGCGAGCAGCGCCTGCGCCTTCAGTGCTTCGGGGTTGCCGGTTTTCGGGAAGACGAAAGCGTCGCCCTGGATCAGGTACGGCGACTTCGCGCCGAAGCCGGCGATGCAGCCGTACTCCTTGCCCGCGGTCTGGCCGGCCGCGCCGAATTCGCCCTTGGCCCAGTCGCCCATGATCTGCACGCCGGCCTTTCCGCTGATGAGCATCGCCGTCGCATCGTTCCAGTTGCGCCCCGGCGCGCCAGCGTCGACGTAGGAATGGAGCCGCTTGAACGCGAGCAGCACGGTGCGCATTGCGGGCGAATTGAGCGCGCGCGGGTCGCGGTCGCGCAACACGCTCAGGTACAGGTCCTTGCCGCCGACGTTGGCCAGCACCGCCATGAAGACGATGTTTTCCTGCCACGACTGGCCGCCGTGCGCAAGCGGCACCAGCCCGGCAGCCTTGAGCTTGTCGAGCGCGGAAAACAGGTCGTCCATCGTGGCCGGCTCGCTGGCAATGCCGGCCTTCTTGAACGCCGCCTTCGAGTACCAGATCCAGGTCGGCATGTGGATATCGACCGGCACCGCATAATAGTGGCCCTTGACCTTGATGACGCTGCGGATCGGCTCCGGCAGGGTGGCGTCCCAGTTCTGCTGCCTGGCGATGTCGTCGACGTTATTGAGCATGCCCTCCTCGATCACGTCGAGAAACTGCTTGGATGTGTTGAACTGCGCGGCGGTGGAGGGCTTGCCACCGACCATGCGGTTGAGCGCGACGGCGCGCGCCTGCTCGCTACCGGCAATCGCGGTGTCGACCCAGACACCGCCGGCGGCGCGGTAGGCCTCGGCCAGCTTCTTGACGGCGGCCGATTCGCCGCCCGAGGTCCACCAGTGGATGACTTCCGCTTTTGGCCCGGCCGCGCATGCCGCGCTGCCGGCGCCGAACGCCAGCGCAAATGCCAGCGCCAGCTTGTGTGCTCTGTACATCAGATCTCCTTGTGTGCGGCTCTCTGTCCGCTTGGCGATGGTGATTGGAAACGATCCCACAGCCATTGCCGAAATATAACACTCATCGTTTTTGAGTGTCAATTGTTTCACCTTCCCGGCGCCCGGTTTGGCGGCGGGCCGCGTCATTCTACGAGCTTTGCGCCAGCGCGCCGAAATTTTCGTCGCACGCCGGCACTGCTACCTGAAAAAAAATCGCCATGAATCTCTGGGAATGCTATATTCGTTCAAAAATGGAAACGCTTCCAGATCAATTACGGAGACCCAGTGAACATCCAGACCAAACTCATCCTCGCCAGTTTCTGCGCGCTGGCCGCCAGCGCCGCCGCGCTGGCCGAAGCGGCTGCTTTGATGCCTGCCGGCGGCAAGCCGGCCGGCTACAAGCTGGTGTGGGCCGATGAATTCGACCAGCCCGGCCTGCCCGACCCCGCGAAATGGGAATACGACATCGGCATGAACCAGACCGGCTGGGCGAACGAAGAGCTGCAGTACTACGCCAAGGGGCGCCTGGACAACACCCGGGTGTCACGTGGCAGGCTGCACATCACCGCGCGCCGGGAGCGCCTTGGCGACGCGCCCGACTTCGGCGGCCAGGCCTACACCTCGGGACGCCTGTACACACGCGGCAAATTCGAATTCACCTACGGCTTCGTCGAAGTGCGCGCCAGGCTGCCGTGCGGCCTGGGTAGCTGGCCAGCCATCTGGATGCTCGGCACGACCGAGGGCTGGCCGGAACAGGGCGAAATCGACATCATGGAGCATACCGGCATGAAAAAAGGCGAAGTCCTGGCCAGCCTGCACACCGGCGCCTTCAACTGGCCGAACAAGACCCAGATCTCCGCACCGACGCGGGTCGAGAGCGTGTGCGACGCCTTCCACAACTACCAGTTGCGCTGGGATGCCGATCGCATGGTCATCGGCGTCGACGACAAGAACTACCTCCAGTTCGCCAATCCGCATGACGGCGATCACCACAAATGGCCGTTCAGCGACCCGCACTACCTGATCCTGAACCTGGCCATTGGCGGCATGATGGGCGGCCCGGTGGACGACAAGATCTTCCCGGCCACGATGGAAGTCGAGTACGTCCGTGTCTACCAGCGCTGAGGCCAGCATGCTCAAATATGCGTTCTTGCTGCTGAACCTGGCCGCACTGGCGGCCAGCACGGCCCCCGCGCACGCGCAACTGCAAAGTGCGCGCGTCGGACAGTTGTTGTCCCAGATGTCGCGCGCCGACAAGGTGGCCATGATCCGCGGCGCCGAGGAACCGGCGAACGCCGCCCAGGGCGAGGCCGGCTGGACCGCGGGCGTGCCCCGCCTGGGCGTTCCTGACCTGCGCTTTGCCGACGGCCCGCCCGGCGTCCTGGTGCAGCACGCCTCGACCGGCATGCCGTCCACCTTGTCGATGGCCGCCACCTTCAGCCCCTTCGACGCGCAGGCGACGGGCGCGCTCATCGGGCGCGACGCGCGCGCCCTGGGCGTGGACGTGATCCTCCAGCCGTACATCAACATCTACCGCGACCCCACCTTCGAGCGCGCCTACAACACCTTCGGCGAGGATCCCGTCCTGACGGGCACGCTTGGCGCGCACTTCGTACGCGGCGCGCAAGCGCAGAACGTGATGGCACAGGCCAAGCACTTCATCGCTTATGACGGCGCGGGCGATGTGCAGGTGGACGGCCAGGCCCTGCGTGAAGTCTACCTGGCGCCATTTCGCGACGTGGCCCAGGCCGGAGTGGCGTCGGTGATGTGCTCCTACAACAAGATCAACGGCCTGCAAGCCTGCGGCAATGCGGCCACCCAGAACGGCATGCTGCGCAGCGAGTCGGGCTTTCGCGGCTTCATCACGTCCGACTGGGGCGCGACCCATGGCGCCGAGTTCATCGTGCACGGGCTGGACATGGAACAGCCGGGCATCGGTCCTGGCGCCCACTTCGCCCTGGAGAAGGAAGCCGGCGGCCCCGACATGACGGGCGAGGAAAAGGCCGAGCTGCTGGAAACGCTCGCGGCAGGCGTGCCCGAAGAACAAGCCTACCGCGTCGCCGCGCCGGCCGAAGCACCCCAGGCGGCGCCGGCGGCCGCGCCGCCGAACCTGGGCGCAGCCCTGGCCAGCGGCAGCGTCACCGATGCGGACCTGGACCGCGCGGCCGGCCGCGTGCTGGCGCAGATGGAGCGCTTTGGCTGGCTCGACCGCGCGCCGAACCACGCCATCTTGCCGCAAGCGCTTGCCGCCAACGCCGCAGCCGTACAGCGCCTGGCCGAACGCGGCGCGGTCCTGCTCAAGAACGACGGGGTGCTGCCCCTCAAGCGGGCGGACCTCGATTCGCTGGCCCTGATCGGGCCCGGCGCCCAGCAAGCCTTTGCCATCGTGGCCGGCGAAGAGCAATCGTTCGGCCGCGCCGAACGCCAGGTCGGCGCCTATCATGCCCTGCGCAGCATGACCGCCAGTGCCGGCCTGCGCCTGGCCGTGGCCGATGACATGAGCGGCACGCCGATTCCGGAACAGGCGTTCAGCGCCCTCTGGCGCACCGACCTCAAGCCGCACCAGGCGGCCACCGGGATCGACCACACGCTACGCTCGGGCAAAGCGCTGCCCGCCGGCGCCAGCGCCAGATGGGAGGGCGTGCTGACGGTGGAAGCCGGCGGCGACTATGACATCAATCTGCAGTTGATCGGTGCCACCGGCAAGTTCAAGATCGACGGCCGCAAGGTCGGCGCCATGGGCTGGTGGGGCGGCCACGGCGGCATCGTCTTCGCCAACCGAGACAATGTGGTGCCAACGACCGATGGCCTGGACAATGTGCGCCGCCTCGTCAGGCTGACCGCCGGAGCGCACAGGATCGAGGTTGAAGCGAACGCCGACAGCAGCGGCGCACCGGTGCAAGTGCGCCTCGCATGGGTCACCCCGCAGATGAAGGTGGCGGCATTCGAAGCTGCGGTCGAGGCCGCCAGGCGGGCAAGGGTCGCCGTTGTTTTTGCCTGGAGCCGCAACCGGCCGGCATTCGGCCTTCCGGGCGAGCAGGACCGCCTGATCGAGGCCGTCGCTGCCGTCAACCCGAATACGGTGGTGGTCCTGAACACCGGCCAGGCCGTTGCCATGCCGTGGCTGTCCAAGGTGCGCGCCGTGCTCGAAATGTGGTACACGGGCGACGAAGGCGGCTGGGCCGCCGCCAACTTGCTGACCGGCCGCGCCAACCCCGCTGGCCGCCTGCCGATCACCTGGCCACGGCGCCTGGCCGATGGACCGGCCAACGATCCGGCGCATCCCGAGCGCTCCTCGAAGGGCGTCGACGGCAAGACGGTCTACGGCGAAGGCATCTTTGTCGGCTACCGCTGGTATGACCAAAAGAACATTGCGCCGCTGTTCCCCTTCGGCTTCGGGCTCTCGTACACCCGCTTCACCTACTCGGCCCTTACGCTCAAGCGCGCGGCAGATGGCGGCCTCGATGCGACGGTCCTGGTTAAAAATGTCGGCGCGCGCGCCGGCGACGAAGTGCTCCAGGCTTACCTCGGCGCCCCCCATCCAGCCCCCGCAGGGGCGGCGTTCGCGAAGCGCGCCCTCGCCTCCTTCGACCGGATCACGCTCGCCGCCGGCGAACAGCGCCGCGTGCAGCTGCACATACCACCGGAGCGCCTGCGCTACTGGTCCGAGCCGGACCAGTGCTGGCGCGATGCGCGCGCGGGACGCTCCGTCTACATCGGCAAATCCTCACGCGAGCTGACACTGTCGAAAGTGATTACACATGAAAATTGAGACACACTACGACGCCATCGTGATTGGCAGCGGCATCAGCGGCGGATGGGCGGCCAAGGAGCTGTGCGAGAAGGGACTGAAGACCCTGGTGCTGGAGCGCGGACGCGACGTCAAGCACATCAAGGACTACCCGACCATGAGCAACCCGGCCTGGGATTTCAAGCTGCGCGGGTCGATCAGCCGCCAGCAACGGGCTGAAAATCCCCTCATTTCGCAGGCAGCAGGCTATGACGAGACGACCGCGCATTTCTTCGTGAAGGATGCGGATCACCCCTACGTCCAGGAAAAGCCCTTCGAATGGATACGCGGCTATCAGGTGGGCGGCAAATCGCTCACCTGGGGACGCGCCTGCGCACGCTGGGCCGAGACCGACTTCACCGCAGCTGAGCGCTACGGCTACGGCATTGCCTGGCCCATTTCGTACCAGGACATCGCGCCCTGGTACAGCCACGTCGAAAAATTTGTCGGCGTCTGCGGCAGCAAGGAAGGCATCGACAGCATGCCCGATGGCGAGTTCCTGCCGCCCTACGAGCTCAATTGCGTGGAACAGCACCTGCGCACCGTGATCGCCGAAAAATTCGGCCGCCATTACGTCTCGGGCCGCTGGGCACATCTGACCGAGCCGCAGCCGATCCACCTCGAGCAGGGCCGCGGCGGATGCCAGAACCGCAACCAGTGCATGCGCGGCTGTCCATTTGGCGGCTACTTCAGTTCCAACAGCGGCACCCTGCCCTGGGCCGCCAGGACCGGCAATCTCACCATCCGGCCACATTCGGTCGTCGATTCGATCATGTATGACGACAAGCTCGGCACGGCCACCGGCGTCAAGGTCATCGACGCCGAGACCGGGCAGACCCACGTCTTCAAGGCTGGCATCATTTTCGTCAATGCCTCGGCCCTGAACACGAACCTGATCCTGCTCAATTCGAAATCGGCGCGTTTTCCCGATGGACTGGGTAACGACAACGGTTTGCTCGGAACCCATGTCTGCTTCCACAATTATCGCGCCGGCATGAGCGGCGCGATCGAAGGCTACGAGGACAAATACTACGAGGTGCGCAAGCCGGCCGAATGCATCATCCCGAACTTTCGCAACGTGCACCGGCAAGACACCGATTTTGTCGGCGGCTATGTCATATTTTCGGGCGCCGGCCGCGAGCAGTGGAACTACGAGGGGATCGATCCCGGCGTCGGCCCCGAATTCAAGAAGGCGATCATCGAGCCGGGAAAATGGACGGCCTATATGTACATGCAAGGCGAGACGATCCCGAAGGCCAGCAACCATGTCCGCCTCAGCAAGGACAAGACCGACCAGTGGGGCATCCCGCTGCTGGTGACCTCGGTCGGCTACGACGACAATGACGACAAGATGGTCAAGGACTTCCTCACCGAAGGTCGCAAGATGATGGAAGCGGCCGGCTTCAAGAACATCCAGGCGACGGACAACCATCAGGCGCCTGGCCTCGACATTCACGAAATGGGTGGCGTACGCATGGGCAAGGATCCGAAGACCTCGCTGCTGAACGAACACAACCAGCTACACCTGTGCAAGAACGTCTATGTGACCGATGGTGCCTGCATGACCAGCACTGGCAACCAGAGCCCGTCGATCCTGTACATGGCGCTGACCGCACGCGCCGTCGCGCATGCGGTCAAAGAATTCCGGCAACCGAGTCTTCCAGGATAATGATATGCATCGTCGCGACCTGATCAAATTCATCGCCGCAGCCACCGGCTGCGCGTTTGTCGGCAGCGTGCGCGCCGCGCCCGCGCCCCATCGGCCATTTTCCGCGCACGAGCTGCTCATGCTCGACGAGATTGCCGAGACCATCCTGCCACGCACCGACACGCCCGGCGCCAAAGATGCTGCCGTCGGTGCTTTCATTGCGCGCTATTCTGCCGCGTGCTACGAACCGGTGCAGCTGCGCAGCCTGCACGAAGGCATCGGCACGCTCGATGCGCAGATGAAAGCGAAAGCTGGCACCAGTTTCCTGCGCGCGAGCCCCGCGCAAAGGCAATTGCTGCTGACCGGGATCGACCTGCAGGCGAGGAAACACGCGCTCGAGCACAGCAGCGCCGTGCCGCACTACTTCACCTTGATGAAGCAATTGACCCTGTTTGGCTTCTTCACGTCAGAAGCGGGAAGCACGCGCGTGCTACGTTACCGGCCGGTCCCTGGAAAATACAGGGGCTGTGTCCCGTACAGGAAGGGAGAAGCATTTTGGGCTTGATGCATCCGCGCCTTGTGGTGATTGCGGCGCTGGCCTTGGCGCCGCTGCGGCTTTTGGCTGCCACACCGGCCCAGGCGTTCGCGGGTCGCTGGGATGTCACCTTGCAGACGCCGGAACGCGCTTATTCCTCATGGCTGGACGTCCGCCAGGAACACGGCAGCGTGCGCGTGCGCATGGTCGGCCGCTGGGGCCACGCACGCTGGCTGCCGAAGGCCGGGATCGTCGACGGCCATCTGCGCTTCGTCTCGCCCAGGGAAGAAGAGGGGCGCTCCGATGGCGACATGGTCTTCGATGCCGTGCGTGTTGGCGACCGACTCGCTGGTACGACGACCGGACCGGACGGCAGCACCTGGACCTGGCGCGCCGAACGCGCGCCTGCGCTGGCGACACCCAAGGCACCGCACTGGGGCGCACCGGTGACGCTGTTCGACGGCAAAGACTTCAGCGCATGGCGAGCGCTCGATCCGGCTGCGAAGCCATGGCAGGTGCTTGACGGCACGCTCATCAGTCCAGGCGCCGGCACGGACCTGCGCAGCGTCGCCCGGTTTGGCGACTTCAAGCTGCATCTCGAATTTAACAGCGCGCGGGGAGCGAACAGCGGCGTCTACCTGCGCGGCCGCTACGAACTGCAAATCGAGAATGACCTGGTTCCCGAGGCGCCGAACATGCGCACCGGCGGCATCTACGGCTACCTCGCGCCAACCGTCGCTGCCACGCGCAAGCCGGGCGTGTGGCAGCGTTATGACATCACCTTGCTCGGCCGCTACGTCAGCGTTGCGCTGAACGGGAAGACCGTGATCGACCGCAAGGAGATCCCGGGCATCACGGGCGGCGCGCTTGACAGCGACGAAGCGTCGGACGGGCCGCTGGTCCTGCAAGGCAGCGAGGACGGCCAGGTAAGCTATCGCAATATCGTGATCACTCCCGCATCGAGACAGCCATGACGCCCGGCACACGCCGCGATTTCCTGCGCATGGGCGCCGCCGCCGCGGCCGCCAGCGCCATCCCGCCTGGCATCGCGCGCGCCCTCGCGATTCCGGCTGCAAAGGTCAGCGGGACAATCGCCGACGTCGCGCATGTCCTCATCCTGATGCAGGAGAACCGCTCCTTCGACCATTATTTCGGCACCCTCAACGGGGTGCGCGGCTTTGGCGATCCGCGCCCGATCACGCTGCGCAACGGCAAGCCCGTGTGGTACCAGCCCAGCGACAACGAGGGCCATGTGCTGCCGTTCGCCCTGCGCGGCGTCGATGACTCGCAAAATCGCAGCCAGTGCGTGGAAACCGATCTGCCGCATGCGTGGAAGGGCAGCCAGCGGGCCTGGGCGTTTCACGACGCCTGGGTCCACAAGAAGCAGCACACATCGATGGGCTACCTGACGCGCCAGGACATCCCCTTCTATTACGCGCTGGCCGACGCCTTTACCATTGGCGACGCTTACCACGCGTCGCTGTTTGGGCCCACCAATCCGAACCGGATGTTCCTTTTTAGCGGCAGCAACGGCCTGTCGGTAAACCAGGACGGTTTCCAGGCACTGGAGAACGTAGATGACCTGAACTACTTCTCCCCGATGGCACGCGACAAGGCCGGCTGGGTGTCGCCCTACACCTGGACCACCTATGCTGAGCGCCTGGGCGCGAACCAGGTCAGCTGGAAGGTCTATCAGGAATACGACAACTACGGTTGCAACGCGCTGGCCTATTTTCCGCAATTTCGCAATCTTGACCTGAACGATCCCGCGATGCGTGACCGTTACCGCCGCGCGCGCGCCTATGCCGGTGAAAGCCAATCTGAGGGCGCGGCGGGCCTGCCTCCGAACACCAATTCGCCCGATGCGCAGGCGCTGGTCGACCAGATCGCCCTCGACGCGCGCAACGGCACCTTGCCGGCCGTATCGTGGATCGTGTCGCCGGCGAAGTTTTGCGAGCATCCCGACACCAATCCGCCCGGTTATGGCGAATCGCTGGTCGCACGCATTCTCGACGCGCTCACCGCCAATCCGGCCGTGTGGGCCAAGACGGTTTTCATCATCTGCTACGACGAAGAAGGCGGCTTCTTCGACCACGTGCCGCCTCCGGTGCCGCCGGCCTCGCGCAGCGACGGCTATTGCGGCGTCGCCACCGACGGCGAGGTCAGCGGCGGCGAACCGGTCGGGCTTGGCCCGCGGGTGCCGCTGTTGGTGCTGTCGCCATGGACCCGCGGCGGCTGGGTGTGTTCCGAAGTGTTCGACCACACTTCGATACTGCGCTTCCTGGAACGACGCTTCGGTGTCGCCGAACCGAACATATCGCCCTGGCGCAGAACCGTCTGCGGCGACCTGACATCGATGTTCGACTTCGCCAATCCGGACGCGCAGCGCCCGCAAGCCTTGTTCGCCACCAGCCACCGCAGCTCACTGGAGCGGGCCGACACGCTGTGCCGCAGCAAGAAGCTGGTGCCGCTGCCAGTGGCGCACAGTTTGCCCGCGCAGGAGGGTGCGGGCGGTGACGCGACCCGTCCGGCCCGCGCCCTGCCCTACCGCTTGTCGGCCGACGGCACTTGCGAGGGCAACACGTTCAAGATCAATTTCGGCAACAACGGCAAGGCCGGCGCCGCCTTCACCGTCTACTCCCTGGGGCACAACAGCGGCCCATGGTATTACACGCTTCCGGAAGGCGACGCGTTCACCGAGACCTGGCCGCTGCGCGGTTTCGAGGAGCGGCAATACGATTTGCGGGTGTATGGGCCCAACGGCTTCATACGCGTGTTTCGCGGCAGCGCGGACAGCCATGCCGAAGTGGCCATGCGCTCTGTGGCGGCGCGCCGCGAACTGTCGCTGCAGCTGTCCAATCGCTCTGCCGGCGCATGCACCTTCCGCATCAGGGACAACGCCTATGGTGCGGGTGCGCGCAGCGTAACGGTCGATGCGGGCGAGCGTGTGCTCCTGCCCTGGCCGGTCGCAGCAAGCCATGGCTGGTACGATCTGGAGGTGGTGGCCGACCTGGACACCGCATTTTTCCGGCGCCTCTGCGGCCACCTCGAAGATGGCCGGCCCAGCCGCAGCGATCCTTCGTTTGGCGCGGCGCGCGAACAGGCAGTTTAATTGAGAGGAGATATCGCATGCGCAGCCTGATACTTGGCCTGCTGGTTGGCGCCCTGGCCGCGCTCAGTCCAGTCTGGGCCTTCGAGACGATCACCCTGCCCATTCCCAGCGCGGCGATGAACAAGTCGCCAAATGCCACGGTGATCCTGCCCGACAGCTACCGCAAGGGCAGCACGCGCTACGCTACGCTCTACCTGCTGCATGGCTGGGCGGGCAGCCATGCCGACTGGTCGCAGAAATCGGGCGTGGGCAAGCTGGCCGATGAGCACGACCTGATCATCGTCATGCCCGACGGGGGATATGACAAGTGGTACGTCGACAGCCCGGTTTCGCCCGGGGACAAGTACGAAACCTATATCGGCAAGGAGGTCGTCGCCTTGATCGACCAGCGATTCCGGACCCTGGCGCAGAAAAGCGCTCGTGCCATTACGGGATTGAGCATGGGCGGCTTTGGCGCGCTCCATATTGCGCTGGACCAGGCCGCCACCTTCGGCGCCGCAGGCAGCATCAGTGGTGGCGTGGACCCGCGCCCATTCCCCGATCGCTGGAACATTGCCGGAGCCTTCGGCGACCCTGTGCGAAATGCCGCCTACTGGAACGAGGTCGCCATCATCAACAATGTGCAGCGCTTCTCCGGCGCCGGCATCGACCTGGCGATCGATTGCGGGGTAGACGACTTCTTTGTTCCCTCGAACCGGGCGCTGCACCAGCGCCTGCTCGAACTGAAGGTCGCGCACGACTACAGCGAACGTCCTGGCGGGCATTCGTGGGACTACTGGTCCAACGCCATCAAATACCAGGTGCTCTATTTTTCCACCAAGTTCAAGGAAAAGCTGGGCGCGGATACAACCGCTCATCGACCTGATCGAGCGTGACGAATTCGAGGACCAACGGCTGGTCTGCGGCGGCGCGCATGCGTCCCTCCAGTTGCAGACGGTGCGCGTGGCGGAGCGTTTTTGCACGGAAAACGAGCATCAGGACTTGATGTTCCATCGCCGACCCCAGCTCGTTCGCGCGCCTGGTTCGCGACCGGGTGGGCTTGCCGCCAGGCGCATGTGGCAGTCGCTTCAATCGCGCCAGGCAGGCGTGTTTTAACTGGCGTACATCGGCGCGCCGCTCCAGGTGGACGCGTGGGGTACTGCCTGGGTCAGAATTTTCCCCATCGAACAACTGGGTGACGGTACCTACCTGTACGCCAGGACTGTCGGCAGCGGCGAACAACTGGTCGTGCGCGCCGATGCCGAGCGCCGTTGGGAGATCGGCCAAATCCTTTCGCTCGGTGCGCCGCAAGCACGGTTGCACTTGTTCGACCCGCATGGTCAACGCTGCCGGAGCCCAGGCGATGCGAATGGATCGGTGCGCAAACAAGTTAAGGGTGAATCCGTATCCGATTACCAGAACTGACACCGTGACAATGCACTACACTGCCCGCTTGCGCAGATCACTACATTGTCCAATTCCATGCCAAAGATCCTCGTTCGGCCAGCATTGCCTGCAGAGCAAAAACAGCTCGAAGCGCTTCAATGGCGCGCCTCACTCAATAATCCGGGTGACCGGGATGCCTTGTTGGCGAATCCCGACGCCATCGAACTGCCACAGGATCAACTCCTGGAGGGCGGCGTGTTCGTCGCCGAAGTTGCGGGCGTGGTGATGGGATTTGCCGCGATTCTCCCGCGCCCCGACGGTGACATTGAATTGGATGGGCTTTTTGTCGAGCCTGGTTCATGGAGGCAAGGTATCGGCCGCGCATTAGTTGAGCACTGCCTTGCCGCCGCGAGCGCACTGGGCGCAAAGGCGGTCCATGTCGTGGGCAATCCTCATGCCGAACACTTCTATGGCGCCTGTGGATTCACGCCGGCCGGGACGAAACAAATGCGCTTCGGCGTCGGCCTGCTCCTCAAGCGGGCGTTGCCCTGATCTCGGCCGGAGCGGACGGACCTGTCGACACTGTGAAAATTTCTCGAAACCGCCGAAGCCAAAACCGGTGATGCCAGCAGCGGCAATCGTGCAATTCATTACACGAGGTATCAAGTAATTTGTCGAAATCGCCATTTATCTGCAGTGGCAGCATAAGTATAGTCAATGTCCAGACACGCGAAAACGTCGTCAACACTCAACAATTAGCTCGGACAAGGACAAATACCATGCCATACGTAAATATTCGTGTCACCAAAGAGGGCGTCACTGCGGCCCAAAAACTGGCACTGATCGAGGGCGCAAGCGATTTGCTCACGCGTGTACTGAACAAGAATCCCGCCACCACCGTGGTCATCATTGACGAAGTCGAGACCGACAACTGGGGGCTTGGCCGCGAGAGCATCACGACGCTGCGCCAGCGCGAGGCCAGCGACAAGTCCGGAGGCCGGCAATGAGGCTCATCTACGTCGCCGATCCCATGTGCTCGTGGTGCTACGGCTTCGGCAAGGAGTTGAGCGCCTTGCGCGCGCGGCGCCCCGAATTGTCGCTCGATATCCTGGTCGGCGGCGTGCGCGCGGGTGCCGCCGACCTGCTCGACGATAGCGGCAAGCAGTTCCGCCTTGCGCATTGGGAGCGGGTGGAACAATTGAGCGGCCTGCCGTTCAACCGCCGCGCATTTATGGCGCGCGAAAATTTCGTCTACGACACCGAACCAGTCTGCCGTGCCGTGCTTGCCGCACGCCAGTTAGCGCCCAAGACCGACCAGTTGGCGCTATTTCGTGCGCTGCAAAATGCGTTCTACGTCGATGGCCTGGATACCACGGATGGCATCGTGCTGGCGCATGTCGCTGTCGCTGCGCTGGAAAAACTGGGACAGCCTGGCACCGTGATCGCGTTTCACGAGCTCTGGTCCGCCTCCGCCACGATCGCCGCCACGCGCGTCGAATTCGCTCAAGTGCGGGCGATGGGGGTCCGCAGCTTTCCCGCCCTGTTTCTCGAGCGCGACGCCCACCTGATCGACATCAGTCCCGGTTACGCGCACGTGGACCAGCTCGACAGCCGGCTGGACGCCGTTCTGCGAGAAGCAGTTCCGGCTTGAGGAAGTCACCATGAGCAAGACTGCCCACCCACCATCGCCGGTCATCCTGCTGGCGACCAGTTTCGCCTTCATCGTTGTTCAACTCGATGTAACGATCGTCAATGTCGCGTTGCCGCAGATCGGCGCCGACCTGGGCGCCGGCATGGGGCCGCTGCAATGGGTCGTTGACGCCTATACCCTCGGCTTCGCCGTGTGCTTGCTGGCCGCCGGGGCCGTGGGTGACAGGTTCGGCCCGCGCCGGGTTTTCCTTGCCGGCTTTGCCCTGTTCAGCGCCGCTTCGATCGGATGCGCACTGGCGCCCAATCCCATGGCGCTTGATGCGGCGCGCGCCGTACAAGGGATGGGTGCTGCGCTGCTGGTGCCAAGCTCGCTGTCGATCCTCAACTTTGCCTACGCCGGCGACAGTCGGCAGCTCGCGAAAGCGATCGCCTGGTGGACCGCCGCCGGCGCCATTTCGATTGCCGCCGGTCCCCTCGTGGGCGGAATGTTGTTGTCGATGGCCGGCTGGCGCAGCATATTTTGGGCCAATGTGCCGATCTGCATCGCCGGTTTCCTCCTGACGCGCGCCGTAGTTCCCCGCACCAAAGGCGATGCGGCACGGCGCCCCTTCGACCTTGCCGGACAGGCGCTCGCGATGATCGCCCTGTGTGCGTTGATCGGGGCGGTGATCGAAGCACCTTCGCTGGGTTGGACCAGCCACGCCATCCTGGGCGCCATGGTCTGTGCCCTGGCCGCTGGCGCCGCCTTTCTTGTGGTGGAGCGCCGGACACCAAGTCCGATGCTGCCCTTATGGCTGTTTCACAATGCCAGTTTTTCCGCCGCGGTGGCCTTTGGCGTGCTGGTCAATTTCGCCTACTACGGCGTCATCTTCACGCTCAGCTTCTATCTGCAACGTGCGCGCGGTTTTTCGGCGGTCGAGACGGGCCTGGCCTTTCTGCCGTTGACCGCAACGTTCTTGTTTTCAAACATCGCCAGCGGCTGGATGTCCGCGCGCACGGGCTTGCGCGCGCCAATGATCCTGGGCGGCCTGATCGGCGCGACGGGCTATATCCTGCTGGGCGTGCTGGGCGTGTCGCGCTCCGCGGAATTTCTCGACATGCTGCCCGGATTGGCGCTCATACCGGCTGGCATGGGACTGGCGGTGCCGGCCATGACGACCTCGATACTGAGCAGTGTGGCAACGCGGCAGGCAGGCATCGCCTCTGCTGTGCTCAACACTGCACGCCAGGTCGGCGGCGCCATGGGTGTGGCCGTGTTCGGTGCGCTGGTCGCCGCCGGCGGTAGCGAACAGATCATCACCGGCCTGCGCATGGCGATGGCCATCTCGGCGCTGATGCTGGTCTCCGCCGCCGCGCTTGCCCACCGTTATGGCACCCGGCCGGGTCCCGTGGTCCGGGCCAACGCATAAGCCTGACCTCCATCACCGCGCCTGCAATCGATCGATGAGGAAGTCGACAAAGGTTCGCACCCGCAACGACAAGTGGCGCGCATGCGGGTACAGCAAAATGAATGGGCGCGCCGTGCCTCCATGTTGCGGCAACAATTCGACCAGCTCGCCCCGCGCCAGGTCCTGCGCCACGATGTAGCGGTAAGTCTGTACCAGGCCGGCACCGCTGCGCGCCAGCGTGACGATACCGAGCACATCGTCGGAACAGCAATAGCTGCCAGTGGTGGCCACTTCGATCACTTCCCGCCCGTCGACATGAAACGGCCAGGCGATCGCGCGCCCGGTGCTGGGCAGTTCGAATTGAATGCACTCGTGCTGCTGCAATTCGTCCAGCGACTGTGGCGTGCCGGCGCGCTTCAGGTAGGCTGGCGTGGCGACCAGCACCAGTTCCGCATCCTCGAGTTTGCGGGCGATCAGGGTCGAATCGGGGCGTGTGCGTCCCCGGATGGCAAGGTCGTAACCCTCGTCGGCGAAATCAATATTACGATTGCTCAAGTGCACGTCCACCTGCACCGCCGGATACCGCGCCCGAAACTCCGGCAGCAGCGGGAGCACGCGATAGTGCGCATACGATGTCGGCATGCTGATGCGCAGGCGCCCGGAAGGCGTGCTCTGGCCACCGGTGATTTCGCGCTCGGCGTCGACCAGCTGGACCAGCGCTTGCCGGCACTGCTCGAAATACACCTGACCGGCATCGGTCAGGCGGATTTGGCGCGTGGTTCGCACAAACAGGCGCGCGCCAAGACGCTCCTCGAGCCGCGAGATCGAGCGGCTCACCGCCGCCGGGGTCACACCGGCGGCGTTCGCTGCCGACGTGAAATTGCCGTGCTCGGCGGCGAGACAAAACAGCTCTATGCTGCCGAGCAAAACGTTATCGAAGTTGCGTTTCATCGTGGACCGCTTCGCTGATGATTCCATTGAGTTAGAAAAGTATAGCCGAACCTTGTGCACAGCCCAGGGCGCCTCTCCCGCTGCCGGCTTGCCCTTCCCCGCCGTGCATTCGGCTTGCCGGACGCAAGAATAGCGGGAAATCACCGCCTGTTTTCTTACATGGGGTAATAACACTAAGTCCGGCACTGGTCTTTATCCAGGACGGTGGCGCAAGTAAAGTGAATCTCACCGGAACTTGACGCAAGACCGGAGTTCATCTAAACCAACCTGGAGCTTCATCATGACTCAACAGCAAAAGACCATCATCATCACCGGCGCTTCGCAAGGCATCGGCGCCAGTGTCGTCAACGCATTCCTGGCGCGTGGCTACAACGTTGTCGCCACCTCGCGCAGCATCAGCAAGTCGGCCAGCTTCGCCCCCTCCGAGCGCCTGGCGCTGGTCGATGGCGACATCGGTGAAATGGCCACCGCCACCAAGATCGTCGCAACCGCCATGCAGAAGTTCGGCGCCATCGATGCGCTGGTCAACAACGCCGGCATCTTCTTCCCGAAGCCGTTCGTCGATTACACTGAGGACGATTTCAAGGCGCTGGTGCGCACCAACCTGGAAGGCTATCTGTATATCAGCCAGCTAGTGATCAAACAGATGCTGGTGCAAAATCGCGGCGGCAGCATCCTCGGCATTTCGAGCAGCTTGGTCGACAACCCGATCAAGGGCCTGACAGTCGCCGTCCCGATGGTGACGAAGGGCGGCATCAATTCGATCAGCCGCAGCTTATCGATGGAATACGCAAAAGACGGCATTCGCTTTAACATCGTTGCACCCGGCATGGTCGACACGCCGCTGCACAAGAACGACCCCAGGGACTTCCTTGAATCGATGTCGCCAATGGGCCAGATTGCCAGCGCCGAAGAGATCGCCGACGCCGTCGTCTACCTGACCGAAGCGAAACAGGTCACCGGCGAAGTGCTGCATGTCGACGGCGGCGCCCACATCGGTAAGTGGTAGGCTGCTGGGCGCAGGCCCGCCAAGCTGCATCCCCCGATCTGCACGAAGCGGGCTGCCCCAACTGAACGATGTGCCCTGCGCGCCGATCCCGGCGCGCTCTCTTTTGTGCCACTGGCGCCGCCAGCAGCATGGTCATCTGCTAAAATCGCATTGCCCCAGCGAAAAATTACGCTAACCGTCCGGCTCTTGCCGTATACGAAGGATTGACCATGAGCACCGAGAATTCAAAAATCATCTACACACTGACGGACGAGGCGCCACTGCTGGCGACGTATTCCCTGTTGCCAATTATTAAGAAGTTCACCGCGCCAGCCGGCGTCGACGTCGTCACCCGTGACATTTCAGTCGCGGCACGGGTGCTGGCCGAATTCCCCGAATACCTGAGCGACGTCCAAAAAGTGCCCAACACCCTGGCCGAACTGGGCGAACTGACGCAAAACCCCGACACCAACATCATCAAGCTGCCCAACATCAGTGCTTCAGTGGGACAGCTGATGGCCTGCGTGCGCGAACTGCAGGGCCGCGGCTACCAGCTGCCCGACTATCCGGAAGACCCAAAGACCGACGCCGACAAGGCCCTCAAGGCCCGCTACGGCAAATGCATCGGCAGCTCGGTGAACCCGGTGCTGCGGGAAGGTAACTCCGACCGCCGCGCGCCCAAGGCGGTCAAGGAGTTCGCACGCAAGCATCCGCATTCAATGGGCGAATGGAGCCAGGCATCGCGCACCCACGTGTCCCATATGCACCACGGCGACTTCTACCATGGCGAAAAGTCGATGACCCTCGATCGCGCCCGCGACGTCAAGATGGAACTGATCACCAGTTCGGGCAAGACCATCGTGCTCAAGCCCAAGGTGTCGCTCAAGGCCGGCGAGATCATCGACAGCATGTTCATGAGCAAGAAGGCGCTGTGCGAATTCTACGAGCAGGAGCTGGAAGATGCGCGTACCTCCGGCGTGATGTTTTCGCTGCACGTCAAGGCCACCATGATGAAGGTGTCCCACCCGATCGTGTTTGGCCACTGCGTCCGGATTTTCTACAAGGAAGCCTTCGCCAAGCATGGCGCCCTGTTCGAGGAATTGGGTGTCAACGTCAACAATGGCATGGTCAATTTGCTCGACAAGGTCGCCACGCTGCCGACCTCGCAGCGCGAGGAAGTGATGCGTGACTTGCACGCC
Organism: Pseudomonadota bacterium; assembly: GCA_040390195.1. Classification (GTDB taxonomy): domain Bacteria; phylum Pseudomonadota; class Gammaproteobacteria; order Burkholderiales; family Burkholderiaceae_D; genus Telluria_A. The sequence continues at coordinate 49,422 of JAZJYV010000007.1, forward strand.
TGCCTCGAGCACCGCCCGGAGCTGGCGATGGTCGATTCCGCCAAGGGCATCACCAATTTCCATTCGCCCAACGACATCATCGTCGATGCCTCGATGCCGGCAATGATCCGCCTGGGCGGCAAGATGTGGGGTGCCGATGGCCGTCCGAAAGACGTCAAGGCCGTGATGCCGGAGAGCACCTTTGCCCGCATCTACCAGGAAATGATCAACTTTTGCAAATGGCACGGCAACTTCGATCCGCGCACCATGGGCACCGTGCCCAATGTCGGCCTGATGGCCCAGCAAGCCGAGGAATACGGCTCGCACGACAAGACCTTCGAGGTGCCGGAAGCGGGCGTGGCCAACATCACCGACCTGGCCAGCGGCGAAGTGCTGCTGGCACAAACCGTTGAAGAGGGCGACATCTGGCGCCTGTGCCAGGTCAAGGACGCGCCGATCCAGGACTGGGTCAAGCTGGCCGTCACCCGCGCCCGCAACTCCGGCATGCCCGCCGTGTTCTGGCTCGACTCCTACCGTCCACACGAAAACGAAGTGATCAAGAAGGTCCAGACCTACCTCAAGGACCACGACACCCAGGGCCTCGATATCGAGATCATGTCGCAAGTACGCGCGATGCGCTACACGCTCGAACGCGCCTGGCGTGGCCTCGACACCATTTCGGTGACCGGCAACATCCTGCGCGACTACCTGACCGACCTGTTCCCCATCATGGAGCTGGGCACCAGCGCCAAGATGCTTTCGATTGTTCCGCTGATGGCCGGCGGCGGCATGTACGAGACGGGCGCCGGCGGATCGGCCCCCAAGCACGTCAAGCAGCTGGTCGAAGAGAACCACTTGCGCTGGGATTCGCTGGGCGAATTCCTGGCCCTGGCTGTCTCGCTGGAAGACCTGGGCATCAAGACCGGCAACACCAAGGCCAAGATCCTGGCCAGGACACTCGATGAAGCAACGGGCAAGCTGCTCGACAATAACAAGTCACCCTCGCCCCGCACCGGTGAAATCGACAATCGCGGCAGCCATTTCTACCTTTCCCTGTACTGGGCGCAGGCATTGGCCGCACAATCGGACGACGCGCAACTGAAGGACCATTTCGCCCCGCTGGCGAAAGCCCTGGCGGACAATGAGATGCGGATCATCGAAGAGCTCAAAGAGGTGCAGGGCAAGGTGATCGATATCGGCGGCTACTACTTCCCCGATCCGGCAAAAACCGAAGCGGTCATGCGCCCGAGCGCCAGCTTCAATGCGGCCTTGGCCACCGTGTGACGACCTTGGCTTGAGATCCACTCCGCCCTTCGCGGCGGAGTGGCAATCTACCTGGTCGTGGCCAACATGGCCAGCACCAGCAGTGCCAGGAATACTGTTTCGCCCACCATCAGCAAAATCGGGCGCCAACCGACCGACGCCAGTTCCTTGAGCTGGGTTTTCATGCCGATCGCCGCAATCGCCGTGACCAGGCACCAGCGCGAGGCATCATTGGCCCAGTGCTGGACCAGCGCCGGCACCAGTCCGATGCTGTTCAGGGTGCAAAGGAGCGCAAAGGCCACTGCAAACCATGGTAGCGGCGGCGGCGCCTTCGTCCCGCTGGCGCCCTGCTTGAACCGGAACACCATTGAAGCAATGAAAATCACGGGCAACAGCATCGCCACACGCAGCAGTTTCACGACAGTGGCAACATCGCCCGTTTCATTGGACATGCCGTAGCCGGCCCCGACCACCTGTGCGACGTCGTGAATCGTGCCCCCCAGGAAAATCCCGGCCTCGTGCGGCGAAAAGCCGAACGCCTTGACCACTAAGGGATAGACGATCATCGCCAGCGTCGACAAGGCGCTCACGCCAATGACCGTGAAAATCGTGGCGCGTTCGCGCAAGGGATGGTGGGGAACGACAGCAGAGATCGCCAATGCGGCCGAGGCCCCGCAAATTGCGACCGCGCCGCCGGTCAACAGGCCGAACGCCCACTTGAAGCCGCACAGGCGCGCCGCCAGCATGCCTGCTGCGATCGTCAGGGCCACCGACAGCACCACCATCCCGACCGGGCGCAACCCAAGTTGCGCAATCTGGCCGAACGTGATGCGCATACCGAGCAGGGCCACGCCAATGCGCAGCACTGCGCTGGCCGAGAGGGCGATACCTGCCACGCAACGCCCTTCCTGGGATAGAAAGTTGACGGCCATACCAAGCAGCAAGGCGAACAGCATGACCGATGCCCCGTAATGCTCGGACAGAAAGGTGGCGGCAACGGCGATGATGAAGCTCACCAGGATGCCATGGAAATAAGTATGGAAAGCGAGCTTGATGCGCCCGCCCCTGCCTTGCATGGGCGTGGTGATTGATGCAAATGTCATGGTGGTGTTTAAGAGAAACGGTTCAAGGTGTCGCCGGCACAGTTTGCGCGGGCGCGTTGGCCGGTGCAGTGCGTGCGGTGGAGCGCGCGGCCAGCGCAAAGAACAGGGCGGAAAGGATGGCCAGCAGGTCCGCGCCAAACAGGACCATCGTCAGTGGCGCACCGGCACCATGCGTCCCAAGATAGTCGCCAGCAAAGCCCACCACCAGGTTGCCGGCGGCAATGGCAAAGACATTAATCACCATCATCGTGAACCCGGCAACTGTCGAGCGCATATGGGACGGCGTCATGCCCTGGATCGACGTATTGGCGGGACCATACAAGGCCAGCGGAAGGAAGAAGCTCGCACACATGCCGATATAAAACAGCACCGAGCCGGCCGGCACAAAACGGTAGGCCAGCATGAACGGCGCACACAGGGCCACCAGCAGTAGCATGAAACTGGCGTGACCACCGGCAAACTTTGCCGCGATGCGATCCCCGCCAGCGCCACCGACGACCGAGCCGACCGTGCCGAACAGGAGCTGCAAGAGGCCGATACGCGTGGCAATACCGCCTGCATCCATGCCGCGTTCGTTGACAAGCCATAATTGGGTAAAGGCAAGCCCCGCGAAGACCAGGTGGGCCAGCATGAAGCCGGTGATCGTATGGCGCAAGGCCGGACTGTGGCGCAACAACTGCCACATGGCGGCTACCTGTTGCCTGAACGGCTCGCCGCGCGCCTGCGCCACTGTCGTGCCGCGCCCTTCTTTCAGGAAGCACAGCGGTACGGCGACGACGACCCCGATCATGCCAAGCACATTGAACGTGAAACGCCAGCCGTGCGTGGCGCCATAACTACCGGCGAGCAGGAAGCTGCACCCAATGCCGAGCGGAATACCCATGAAAAAGAGACCAATCGCCGTGCCGCGGCGCCGTTCGGAGAACAGTTCGCTAAGCAAGGCAACCGCGGCCGGCACCAGTGCCGCCTCGCCGCTGGCGACAAAAAATCGCGCCGCCACCATTTGTTCAAAGCTTTGCGCATAGCCGGACGCCACCGTGCAGACGCTCCAGATCATCAGGCCGCCGGCAATGACGCGCGTGCGGCTGAAGCGGTCGGCCAGCGTTCCCATGAAGATCGCCATGAAGCCGAAACTCAACACCCACACCGCACCGACCAGAAAGCCATATTGCACGTTCGACAGTGCCAGGTCCTTGATCATCTGCGGCGCAAAAGCAAGCAGCATATTGCGGTCAATGTGGGCCAATAAATGGATCGCCAGCAAGGATGCCAGCACGCCGGCAGGGCGCTTCTTCCACAACATGGGTGTCTCCTGATCAGCTTGTAAAGCAAGCGAGGACGCAGTACCTTGCCGCGCCCTTCGCCTTCGGTGGAGCCGGCGGCTCAGCTGGCTTGGCTGAGCCGAAAGCCACGTTCGCCAGCGAGACGATTCGGTGCCATGCCCAGCGTTGCCAGCGTTTCATCGACGCTGGCGTACCGCTTGCCGATCTGATAGATGCGGCGTGCATCGTCGCCAGTGGCAATGTCGCGGTTCAATTCGCGGGCAATGCGCACCATCTGCTCGATTTGCTGGACCGAAGTGGCACGCTTGCCGTCCGGCCCGAACAGCGTATCCTCAATTCCGACGCGCACATGCAGGCCCATGGCGATGGCCATCGTATTCATCGGCACGACATTGCGGTGCAGCGTTTCGAGCGTCAGCACGGCGCCGTCCGGGGTGCGGCGGACAAATTCCAGCATGTCGGCCGGATGCACGCCGGCCGCCCCGCCGCCGATGGCAACGTAATTGAGAATGAGCGGTCCATGGTAGCCGCCCTTGCGAATCAGGCGCTCGACGGTTTCAAGCTGGGCGACATGGCCCAGCATGAAGTGCGGCTGGATCCCGGCTGCGACGAGGCGGCGAATATGTTCCTCATGCCAGGATGGATTGGAAGGGATGACCATGTCCCGATAGGCGGCCCGGACGGCCGGATTCATTAACGAGGTACCGGCGACATCCTTTTCGGTCGTCAATTCCATCACGTTCATCTGACTGGTATTGATTGCCACCGTGACCTGGTGCGGCCGCGGGTTCAGTGCAGCCAGCATGTGGCGCGTGTCGTCGCTCAGCCATTTTGCCGCCTCGCCATCGCTTTCGGGAGCGAACGAAATAGAACCGCCGACCTGCAGGATCATCTTGGGCACCGCTTCCTTCAGCCGCGCGAGCATCTCGTTAAACTGGGACAGGCGCTTCGACCCCTTGCCATCGGCTTCACGTACGTGTACGTGCAGTACGGTGGCGCCCGCGTTGTAGCAGTCCACGGCCTTTTGCACCTGCTGATCCATGGTCACGGGAATATCGTCCGAGTCGGCCGGCATCCACTGGGGGCCGTACGGCGCCACCTGGATAACGAGTTTTTCCTGGTTTTCAGGCAGCAGTGAGTCGTCGAGAAATTGCATGTTTGTCTTCCCTGGTTTCTTGATGGTTGGTCGATACAGTTTGGCGCGTGCTTGCGGCTCAAGGCGCTGGCTTGTCCAGTCCGGCCAGGGCCAGTTCTTCGAGCAGGATGGGCGCGCCCAGACTGCAGCTGTGGATGCCCAGCACGCTCACCGCCTGCAGCACGGCCATGATTTCTTCCTTGCTCGCGCCCAGCTGCAGTGCCTTGCGGATATGGCGGCGCACGCCCGGCCCATACATGTGGGTGCACGATGCGTCGACGGCGATGGCAATGAATTCAATCGTTTTCGGGTCCAGCACGCCCGACAGCATCGGGGTCAGTCCCATGTCCATGAATTTCTCGGTCCACACCGGATCGAGCTCGGCAAAAGCGTCCCAGCCCGGATTCCAGTTGCCGCTGGCGCGCAGCCGGTCGCACAGTGGGGTCGCGCTTGACTTGGTCAGATCATCCACATCTTCTCCTTGTTTGTTCAAATTCCTTGATGTAAGTCTATTCCGAACATGAATTGCGGTTTGACATAAAGAGTCAATTGCTATACATTTCGCGCCATGGCCTACCTTATCCGAAGTGCCTGCCTGACCAATTACGTGCTCGTTGCGCGCTCTGTTAACATTGATCCATATCAACAGCTTGGTGCAGCGGGCATCAGCCGCAGTGCCTTGCTCAACCCGGAGATCAAGCTGCCTGCCGATGCGGTGGCGGGTTTGCTCGAAGCCTCGGCGGCACTGGCCGGCGTCCCTGATTTTGCCTTGCGGATGGCCGAGACGCGCCAGCTGTCGAACCTCGGCCCGCTTGGTATGATTGCGCGCGAGGAGCCGACCCTGCGCCGCGCGCTGGCGACGATGGCACGCAATCATTTCCTGCACAATGAAGCGCTGTTCCTGCTGCTGGAAGAAGCCGGCGGCATCGCCCTCATCAAGCAGGAGATCATGACCGGCCTGACAGGCGAGTTGGGCCAGGTAATGGAACTGGTGGTCGGTGTGCTGTGCCGCACGCTGGCGTCGTTTCTGGGCGCGGGGTGGGAACCGCGCCGCGTCTGTTTTTCCCACGCCGCGCCGCGCGACCTGACGACCCACCGGCGCCTGTTTGGCCAACACGTCGATTTCAAGTGCGATTTCGACGGCATTGTCTGCCTCAGCAGCGAGCTCGATACTGCCATGCCGGCGTTCGATCCCGCCATGGCACGCTTTACGCGGCAATACGTCGATTCCCTGAACTCCCAGCCGGGCACGTCTATGGTCGTCCAGACGCGCCAACTGATCGTCGCCCTGCTCGCTTCGGGCGACTGTTCGATCGAAAACGTGGCGCGCCATCTGGGCATGAGCCGGCGCACGCTGCACCGCCATTTGGCCGGGACCGGCCGCCCGTTCATGTCCCTGCTTGAAGAGGTGCGGGCCGACTTGGCGGTACGCTACCTTGCCGGCCACAAGCGACCACTTTCAAGTGTCGCAGCGCTCCTTGGATTTTCATCCCTGAGCGCATTCTCGCGCTGGTTCAAGACCAGTTTCGGATGTAGCGCAAGCGCATGGCGTGGACGCCAAGGCCAGCCTTAAGCGAGGGAAGGCGCAAGGCATCTGCTCATTCCGCCTTGCAAGCAGCAGCTCTTTCTTTCTCGCAGCGCGCATGGCGCCCTTTATCGAAAAAAAAATGGACCAAGCAAATTGTTCGGCTTGGCCCACAAGGGAACTGATCGAGAAGCGAGCTGCTTCTCATCTGACATCGTGCCTAGGCGTCCATTTCTGCCTGAAGATGCGAGTTGACGGTCATCACGATCTTGCCCTGCACAAAACCATTTTGGAGCAGATAATGTCCCTGCTTGACGACATCGGCGGAAAGTTCGCCCAGTAGCTGGACCGGAGGCGGTGGCAGCACGCCACTGTCAAATTGGCCGGCCAGATTGGCCAGGATCGTGCGGTACTGCTGTAGATGCAGGCGGTTCGAAGACAGGGCGTAGGCATTTGCCCCGACAGTGTGAAAAGTGGCGTTCTTATCGAACAGGATATCGAAGTCTTCAACGCTTGGAGCCTCCGTGACCGAGACCAGGTTGCCATCCATCGCCAACAAGCGGCAACAGGCAGACAACATCCCTTTACCGACGAGATCTACCGTCACGTCATAGCCGACCCCAACGGGCTCAAGAGCCGTCTGGATGAATTGATCGCTCCGGTGGTTCAGTATCTGGCCGTTCTTCAAGCCAAGTACAGTTCTCAGATATTCGCGGCTGCGTTCGCTCCCGGCCGTTGTCATCAAGGTCGTGATGCCCATTGCCCTTGCCAACAGGATGACGAAGCTGCCAACCCCGCCGGCGCCACCAGCGACGAACATGGATTTACTTCGGTTCGCGCCCGATTTTTTCAATGCCAGGCAGGCGGTAATTCCCGCCACCGGCACCGCCGCCGCCTGCGCATGCGTCAGCGATTTCGGCTTGTGCGCCAGCATGGCGGCGGGGGCGCAGAGATATTCCACGTAGGTGCCGCTACTCGCACGGTCGGCGACATAGCCAAACACCTCATCGCCGGCACAAAAATCAGTGACATCCTCGGCCACGGCGACCACGATTCCGGAGAAATCGCGTCCGAGTATCATCGAACGAAGCGCCTTGGACTCGTGTCCGCCCTGCCGGATCTGATAATCAACCGGATTGAACGACGTCGCGCGTACTGCCACCCTCACCTCCCCCGGATTGGGTGCAGGTTCAGGCAGTGACATGTCGACAAAATTATCGGCAGTCCCATGCGCCGTCAGCACGACTGCGCGCATCGCTCGATCCTCTCGCATCCGTTCTGAATCGGCATTACTTGAAACCATGTTCTGTCCAGATCTTCAATTTTTTTGCACGCCGCAGCCTTGAGCCAGTCCTTGCGCCCGGCAACGGCGCCGTTGCCGGTGACGAGGATGAATTCCTTGTGAAATATCGCAGCCATCTTGTCCGTGTCACCGCTCTTGACCGCTGCCTGGTAGACAATGTCGAGTTCGGCAACTGTCCTGGCATCGTCGGCGTTTGCGCCCCAGGCGGGGACAGCGCAGATGCCGAGCATGAACAGCGCCAAGCGTATGTATGCTCATCCTGACATCGTTGATCCTTGTGGGAAGTGCCAGCTGATTATTCGCCGAATGGGCCTTGCGTGCTTGACCATGCGTATGGCATCTATGACCGAAAGTCCATACCTGCAGGCGAGCCGGTCCGCCCCAGGAGTTCACTGCGGTGCCAGGGCCTGATACACGAGGGTGTAAAACTTCAACGCCGGCTTGGGAGGGTCAAGCGGCAAGTCCTGTGGCAGGTGCTGCAGCATCAGGAGAGCGAGCAGCTTTTCATGCGGATCGATCATGAAATACGTGCCGCCCGCGCCGGACCAGCCGAATTGGCCAAGCGAGCCGGGTCGGCCGGAACGCAGCGGGTCCAGCAGCACGGAGCCACCCAGCCCAAACCCCAGGCCAGGACCAATTTCAGGCGGGTCCATTTGCGCCAGGTGGTTCTGCATCATCAGCTCGACACTATGGCGACCGAGAATTGAGATGCCGTCCAGGGTCCCGCCGTTAAGCAACATCTGGGCGAAACGCCCATAGTCGATGACTGTCGAATACAAGCCGCCTGCACCACTCAAATAAGGATTCATCCGCTCGCCGGGCGCGGCCAGCATGCCCGCCGACACCAGCTTGCCGTCGATGCTGGTGCTGCTCATTTCCACGATGCGTTGACGATCCTGCAGCGGGACGGTGAAACCAGTGTCCACCATCCCCAGCGGCGTGAAGATGCGCCGCTGGAGATAGCGGTCGAACGGCATGCCGGAGATGCGCTCGACCAGGCGGGCCAGCGGCTGCATGCCGACACCATCGTAATGGAATTGGGCGCCAGGTTCATGTGCCAATGGCAGCTTCGACAGCAGTGTCGTGTATTGCTCGAGGTTCCGTGAATTGCCAAGCTGAGCGCGGTCGAAGATCGTATTGACCGGATCGCTGCGCTTGCCATACACCGCGAAACCAGCCGTATGCGTGAGCAATTGGCGGATCGTGGGCGGGCTGTTTGGCGCGCGCAGCCGCGGTGCATCGGCTGTACCGCCGGAAAATACGGCAATCCCCTTGAACTCCGGCAGGTAATTTTCCACCGGGTCGTCGAGGCCGATTTTGCCCTCTTCCATCAATGTCAGCACCGCCACTGTGGTAATGGTTTTGCTCATCGAATAGATGCGAAAGATCGCATCGGGCGCCATCACGCGCCGGCGCGCCACGTCCGCATGGCCGTAAGCACGCAACTGGACCAGCTTGCCGTTGTGGGCAATGTAGGTGACTGCGCCGGCATACGCGCCACGCTCGATCAGCCCCTGGACGTAGGTATCCAAACGCCCAAAGCGATCCGCGCCGCTCCCCAGCTCGCCAGCGTGTCCCGTTACCGCCAGCGCTGCGGCGGCTGCCAAGAGGTACGATTTCATCAAGTTCATGCGCGCGGGGCCAGTTGAAGCCAGGTCAGGCGCCAGGTTCCGTCGGCACGGCCACCGGCCTCGAAATAGGGCAAGAACGTCAATGGCGCGCGGTAGCCGAGGTGCAGCAGAATGGCGGGGCCCACGCTGCCCGGCGGGCTGGCGGCCAGTTCAAGCGCGGTGGCGACGTCATTCGGCAGGCGCAGGGTTTCCTCGGTCTTGAAGCCATCGATCAAGCCCGTTGCGTACACCAGCGGTCCACGCGTGATGGCCACATAATCGTAGCGCATCACTTGCTGGGCGACCGCGCTGCCGTCTGGCGCCAACGATTCCTGGGTATTCTGGCTGACCGTGTGGCGCAGCGCGGGCGTCATCGGGAAATCGAGGGCGATGTCGTCCCCGGCGCGCCAGAGGCGGCGGATGCGCAGGTAGCGCCCCGCGTCGACGCCAGCGAGCGCTTCGCCATTCACGCGCACCGTCGCAGCGGCGCACCAGGCGGGGATGCGCAGCGCCACCGTGAATTCCACCGTGCACGCCGGTTCAACCAGAACGCGAATGGCACCATCGAAGGGGTAAGCGGTCGACTGGGTCAGGCGCACGCTCCCCGCCGCTTCCAATTCGAGCAAGGCTTCGCCGGGCCCGTAGAGATTGACATGGACTTCGTCGGCGCCCCGAATGCTGTAGGCCACGCCGGGCAGCTCTTCCAGCGCCATCGCGCCGCTCGACTTGCAGCAGCGCCAGTAGGTCGTGTACACCCGCTTGCCGTTGGGGAAAATGTAGTAACACCAGTCTTCGCCATTGGGCGCCTGCGCCCCCAGCAAGTCGTTATAGGCCGAGCGCTCGATTTCCTCGGCGTAGGCGGCCTCCCCGGTGATGGCGAGCAGTTCCCGATTGAGCTGTATCCATGAGAAGGTCGAGCAGGTCTCGATATAGCCGTAGGGGCTAAATACGCCGCGGTGGTTGAAGACCTCGCGCGAGCGGTGCGCCACGCCGCCCCAGGGACCACCGCCCAGGCTCAGGTGTTCATTGCGGATGCTGTGCCAGACCTTGAGCACGGCGGCGAGCAACTCCTGTTTTCCGGTGGCGCGGTACAGCTTGGCGATGCCGACCATGTTCCAGCACAGCTGGTAGGCCTTGCCAGTGGCAATCTCGGCCGCGTCGGTGCCGGCCAGCGCTTGCGGCAAGAGCGCCAGTTCGGCGCGCGCATTGGCTTGACCCAGAATCAGGCAGGCCAGCTCGAGATAACGTTCTTCACGCGTGACCAGGTACAACTCCACCGCAGGGTCAAGCAGGACGGTGGCCGACATGCCGTGGTGGTTGCCCAGCTCCGTGATGTCGATACCGTGTTCGCCCAAGGTACGCAGGCACAGTTCGCCAATCTTCCTGGCGCAGTCCAGGTAGCGCTGCCCGGGGAAATGCTTGTGCACGTCCAGCATGCCCAGGATCATGTAACTGTGGGTCCAGATGTCCCAGGTCCGCTTGGCGGGCGCGCCGTCCCAGGTACGCGGTCCGCGCGGCTGGGGCATCATGAAGCGCCGGGACGCGGCGTAGGTCCCGAGGTAGCCATCGGCCTCCTGCTGCTGCACCAGGAAGTCGGCCACGCGCAGAAGGTTTGTCCGCAGCGCCGGGTCGGCGCTGCGGTGGGCGGCGCGCGCAGCAGCGGCAAGCCACTTGCCGGCGTGTTCGCCGTACCAATCGCCCTCGCAATTGGAACACTTGTGATCGTGCCCGAACATGGCGATGGGCGCGCTTTGCTCGTCCTCGATGAAGTGCGACAGACGTCCGCGCAGATTGGCGCCGAGCGCATCGCCAAGCAATCCTTGCAGTTTGACCTGGGCCGGATCGGGAAATCGGGTGTGGCTGTCCATGTCTTATTTCGCGTCCACCACGCAGCGAAATCCCAGCGTGCCAGCGCGGTCCTTGCACGGCGCCATCAGCAGATATTTGGCGTGCTGGTCGAGACGGTGCGCCTGCGGGAAGTACCAGTGCGACGTTTGCGGAGCATAGGAACTGCCGCCGCGCAGGACCGCGGCGCGCGTGTGTTGATCGACGAATTCATCCGTCCATTGCCACACATTGCCAACCAGGTCCATCACGCCGAACGGGCTGGCGCCAGCGGGATGCGCGTCCACGTCGGCCGCAGGCAGCAGTTCGCGCCCGGTGTTCGTGGGCGGCATGGCATCTGCGATCATGGCGTCGCCCCAAGGATAGAGACGCCCATCGGTGCCCTGCGCGGCATACTGCCACTCCCACTCGTGCGGCAGCCGCTTGCCAGTCCATGCCGCGTAGACCCGCGCGTCTTCCAGCGACACCCAGGTGACGGGCTTGGTCTCCCAACCGGCCCGGGGTGCGCCATTCTCCCAGTCGAGCAAGAAGTGATGCGCATCTTGCGGATGGTAGCCGCTGGCGTCGAGGAAGCGCTTGAACTGCGCGTTAGTCACCGGGTAGCGGTCCATATGGAAGGGCGCGATGTCCATGCGCTGGCGATGGGCGCGCCGCGCCGTGCTCTCCCACGGGTACTGGAAATCCACACCGGCCCAGGTATAACCCTCCACTTCGATGCCGGTAACGGCAAAAGTAAATGCGCCGCCCGGAATGGCGACCATGCCTTCGGGCGCTTCGGCAACGGCAGCGGTCGGCGCGATGGCGACCAACTGCTGCGGCAGGGGCGACCATTGGGAAGAATAGCTCTGCAAGGGTTGGCCCGCCGCCATGCTGGCCAGGAAGGCGTCAAGGCCATCGACCCGGGTTCCCTCATCGATGCACAGCACGGCGCCGAAGCCGCGCTTTTCCAGCACCAGGGAACAAATCGCCGCGTCGCCTTCGACCCGGGGCGTGAGCGCAATACCGTTCCAGAGGTCATAATAAACGCGCCCGGCGCGATGTTCGACCGCCAGTTGCTCTCCCGTCACCTGGTACTCGTTGCGGTTGACGATGGTCCAAAGCGTGACACCCTGATGCGGGAATTTGCTGGAGAATACATTTTGCTGGAGCGCCATCGCATACGGTTCCCAGAGCGGACTCACCACATTGTCGGGGAACATGCGGTAGATGATGGCGATGCGGCGCAACGCTTCGCCATCGCGCGCGGTGAACTGGTTCCAGATGCCCCACACGTTTTCCCAGCTGGTGTAGCCGATGCCGTTGAAGAAAATGTAGTGCAGGTCGTCGCTGCGATCGCGGCACCAGCGATTCTCGATGTTGACCATGTGACGCGACTCGAGCCACTTGACCTTGCTCACTGCGGGAATGATCTCGGTCGAAGCCTTGCCCCAGGTCTGATTGTTCCATTGCAGCGCTTCGTCGGCAGTGAGCGAACCTTCGGGCTGGAATACCAGGGCGTGGCCCGCCTTGTCGGCCGCGTCGCGGAAAGCGCGCGGCACGCCATTGTAGGTGTCACCGTTGACGCCGTCGGCCCCCACTTCGACACACAGGCCGATGACCGCGTCCCAGTCGGACGCGTGCTGGTCATGGGTGCCATTATCCCAAGGCATGGTCGGCAGGAAGACGCGCACGCCGCGGCGCTGGAAATCCTGGACCGCCAGTTTCAAGCCATCGATACCGCCTGGCATATCGCCGGCGAGCTCGGTCTGGTTGCGCGCGTCGATGCCGATGTTCGGGTAGACATACCAGATCAAGACGCTGTCGATGCCGCCATAGCGCAGCTCGAGGTCATCCAGGTAGCGGTCCACTGTATAGGCGCCGGCCACCGGATCGTAAAAATAGCGGTCTTCCACCATCATCTGCGTGTGCACGAAATTGCGGCGCGACCAAGCCAGGTCTTGGCGCCGGTATTGGGCGTCGTCGTAGCCCATGCGGATCTTGTGCTCGTGGCGCCAGACCGACAGTTCCTCGCGCCAGCTGGCCGCGTGGTTGTTGACGTCGATCTTCCACTTGCCGATGTTCAGGTAGGGCCAGTCGGGGTCCTTGCCCGGCAGCGGCAGGTGGGCGGGAATCGTGTGCGGCAGCGGTGTGCCGTAGTGCTTGGGCTCTCGGGCCTTGGGGTCGCTCATGGTTTGTCTCTATGGTGTGTCGGTGTAGATGGTCAGGCCTTCCAGCGACTGGGTGGGCGCGGGAAACAGATAGCTTGCAAGGTAGCCGACGATAATGCACAGCATGATCGAGATCGGCAGGTAGAAATAGGGGTGGACCAGTTTCATGAGCCATGCGGCCGTGGTCAGGACGGTGCTGCCCGCGATGCCGCAGGCGACGCCCTGCCAGTTGGCGCGGCGCGTGAACATGCCAAGCGTGTAGGCGCCAGCGAAGCCCCCGCCCAGCAGACCGGCAAGCTCGATCGACACGTCGAACAGCGAGTGGGAGTTAAAGCGCGACAGCCAGAGCGCCGCGCCGATGCCGATCAGGCCGGTGGCCACGGTCGCCAGCTCGGCGAACAGGACGCTTTTTTTCGGCGTCGGATTCTTGACCAGCTTCTCGTAGAAGTCGACCGAGGCCAGCGTCGCCACGCTGTTCATGATGCCCGACAGGGTGGCCATGGCGGCGGCCAGGATGCCGGCGATGATCAAGCCGGTAATCCCGGTGGGCAGTTCGGCCGCGATGAACAAGGGGAATGTGGCATCGATGTTCAACAAGGGGTTCATGCGTTCCGGGTGGGACTTGTAAAAGGCGAACAAGGCGGTGCCGATGGTGTAGAAAATGAAGCCGCCCGGGATCGAGATGGCCGCGAAGGTCAGGATCGAGCGCGTCGCCTCGGGCGCCGACCGGGTCGACAGCGCGCGCTGCATCAGCACCTGGTCTTTCGGGAACGTCAGCACGACATCGAACACGACCAGGAAGAGGAAGCCCCACACGGTCGGCTGGGTCAGGTCCCAGCTGAAGTCGAACAGCTTCATCTTGTTTTCAGCCATCGACGTGGCGACGAATTCACTCACGCCGCCATCGAGCTTCCAGATGATGAAGCCGATCGCGAACAGCGCCCCGCCCATCTTGACGAACAGCTGCACGAAATCGGTCCACACCACCGCTTTCATGCCGCCCATCGCGGTGTAGACGATGGTGAAGCCGCCCATCAGCACGATGCTCCAGCCGACGTCGATGCCGGTAATGGTGGCAATCGCGAGCGATGGCAGCAGCAGGATGACGCTCATGCGGCTGCCGATCTGCACCAGGATGCAGATCAGGCTGGCGAGCATGCGGATGGTCGGATGGAAGCGGATCTCGAGGTAGTGGAACACCGACATCAAGTTCAGCCGGCGCAGCAGCGGCACGATCGCCACCGCCACGAATGTGAGCGCGATGACGGCGATCAGGTTGTTGGTCATGTACTGCCAGTTGGTCTCGAAGGCCTTGGCAGGAATGGCAATGTAGCTGATCGAGCTGGTGTTGGCCGCGTACAGGCTCACGCCCGCCGCCCAGAACGGGATGCTGCGTCCGCCGACGAAGAAATCGGCGGTCGAGTTGCGCTTCTCGCGCAGATAGCAGTAGCCGCCGATGCCGAGCATGCCGGCCAGGTAAGCGACGATGATGAACCAGTCGAGCGTCTTGAGCAGGCGCTGGCCGGTCTCCAGTTCGGTGAAAGCGAAGTCGGTCTTGCCGTCGACCGCTGGGCGCGCCCACAGCAGGCCGTTGCCCCAGCCAATGGCCGCGCTCAAAGCGCCGGTGGCGGCGGTGGCGCCGCTGCTGCCGGCCTCGCCCTGGCGGGCCCAGGATCCCGTGATGGTATGGTAGGACCACAGTTGCGGTGCGTCGCTGTCCGGCGCGCGCAGCAGATACAGGAGGTGCGCCTGGCCTGTGGCGCGCACGCCACCGTCGAGCACCTGGCCGCCCAAGGGGGACAGTTCGCTCCAGCCGTCCCTGGCTTTCCAGCGCAGCAGGCGGTCGCCTTTGCCGGGCCCATTCTTCAGCGTCACCAGCAAAGTGGAATTCTGGGCCGCCATCGACGTCAACTCGCCGTGCGCGCCGTGCCATGCGGGCAGCGCTTTCCAGGCCGCGTTCGGCAGCGCCAGGTTCAGCGTCAGCAACTGCAACTCGCCGTCGGCATCGGTGCCGGCAACATAGAGCTGCTCCCCCAGCAGCGCGAGGCAGGCGCCGGCAAGCGGCGCCGGCAACGCCATGAGCGGCGCCCCCCGCACTGCGGAGTCAACCATCCACAAGCGCGCGACCGTGTCGGCAAGGCCGTCGCGGGCCGAGTCGAGCAGCACAATGGTGTCGTGCTCGCGTGCGGCCGAACGGATGATCGGAACGTCCGACTTCCAGGCCAGTGGCGACCAGGACTTGCGCTCGGCGTCCAGCAGCCAGCTGGCGCTTGGCGTCAAGACCACCAGCTTGCCATCGATGGCCATCACGCGGCTCACCGCTTCACTGCCGGGCAGCGCCGGCAAGGTACCGCTGCGCACGGTGGTCAGGGTGTCTGCATGGACCAGCAGCGGCAACAGCATGGCCAGCATGCCGATCAGGCGTCGCATTCCCTGCAAGGTGAATAGATTGATCATCAAATGCCTAGTTAGTGCAAACGGCGAGGCCGCGTGCGGAACAGCTACAGGATCACACCCAGTGAACGCAGTCGCTCGATTTCTTGCGGTGCATAGCCGTGCGCCGCCAACACCTCGGCCGAATGCTGGCCGAAAGCGGGCGCGCCAAATGGCGCGGGCGGTGGCGCGTTGCCGAACTTGACCGCTTCGGCAAAGCCCTGGTACTGACCCACCTGCGGATGGTGCATGGTGGCCACCATGCCCTCGGCCAGCACTTGCGGATGGGTGAACATGTCTTCAATCGAGCGTGCCGCCGCACACGGCACGTCGGTGCCGAACCGCGACTCCCACTCGCGCGCGGTGCGCGCCACCAGCGCGGCGCGCAATTGTGGCACCAGCACGTCGGCCTGCTCGGCGCGCTTTTTGACGCTATCGTAACGCACGTCGGTGCCCAGGTGCGGCAGGCCGATGCGCGCGCACAGCGTCTGCCAGAAATGGGGGGTATTGGCCGACAGGTACAGGTAGCCTTCGCGCGCCGGATGGATTCCCGTGACACCGCCCGAGCGCATGTCGCGGCCCACTGCCAGCGACTCGTCCCCGGCCCAGATGAAACGCGCCGACTGCATCGCCAGTGCGCTGCGCAACAGCGACACGCCGACATACTGGCCATGCCCGCTGCGAGCGCGTTCGAACAGCGCGGCCGACACTCCGCTGGCCACCATCGCGGCCGCGTAGTAGTCGACCACGGAACCGTACACGATTTCGGGCGCATCCGCGCCCTGCAGCGCGCAGATGCCGGTGAAGGTCTGCAGCACCTGGTCATAGCCGGCATGGTCTTTCATCGGTCCGCTGTCGCCGTAACCGGTCACGGCGCAATAGACCAGGCCCGGACGGCGCGCACGCAGCTGTTCATAGCCGATCCCAAGCCGTTCCGGCACCGAGGGGCGGAAGTTATGCACCAGCACGTCCGCGGAGTCGAGCAGCGTCATCAGGACGGCCAAGCCTTCCGGCTGCTTGAGGTCGATCGCCACGCCACGCTTGCTGCGGTTCACCCCCAGGAAGGCGCGGCTTGCGCTGGCCAGCGTGGATGGGTAAGTGCGCAGGTTGTCACCCGACGGCGGTTCCACCTTGATCACTTCGGCCCCCATGTCGGCCAGCAGCGTGCAACCATACGGGCCGGCGATGTAGGCGCTCAGGTCGAGCACCCGGATGCCCGCCAGCGGACCGCGCGGCGCGGCTTGCGGCGCGGCCGCGACGAGCGCTTCGGCACGCCGGAGGAAGGGAGGGTCGACCATTTTGCCGTCCACGGCAAACGCGGACTGGCCCTTGGCTCCGGCCTCGCGCGCGGCCGCGAGCAGGCGCCGGGCCTGTGCCAGCTCGGCCGCATCCGGATCGAAGGCGGCGTTGGCCAGCGCCACCTGGCTGGGGTGGATGCAGCTTTTTCCCATGAACCCGAGCCGGCGCGCCATCAGCGCTTCGGCCGTGTAGCCGGCGCCGTCATCAATGTCGGCGAACGCGCCGTCGTAGGCAAACACGCCCGCCTCGGCCGCCGCCATGCGCAGCGCAAACATCGCCGCGTGCACATTCTCCGGGGCGCGCCGCGAGATGCCGTGGCCCTCGAACAGATCGGCGTAACCGAGCTGCAGGCCAGCCACCCGCGGATCGGCGCCGGCAATCTCGCGCGCCATGCGCAAGCCTGCGGGCGTCTCGATATTGGCCAGGATGCGCAGCGGGCGCGCCACGTGGTTGGCCGCCTCGGCGCGCGCCAGCATGGCGCAGCACCGGGCAATGTCGGCCGCCGACTCCACCTTGGGCAGGTTCAGCAGCGACAGCGCCGCCTGCGCCACTGCCATCACGTCGGCCTCGAAGTGCGGCGTGCCGATCGCGTTGACCCGCACGATGATCTGCTTGCCGCTGGCGACCGCCTCGGGCGAGCGCAGGAAGGCGAGCACCAGCGCGCGTGCCTCCCCCTTGCGCTCTTCGGCGACAGCGTCCTCCAGGTCGATCGAGATGGCATCGGCCGGTCCGTTCAGCGCCTTGAGGAACAGTTCGGGACGCGACCCTGGCACGAACAACTTGCTGCGCATCGTCTTCCTTTTAAAACTTGATGCTGTGGCTCAGCGAAACAACCCGCCCGCGCCCTGCCGCATAATTCTGGAACCCCGGCACCTGGGAAGATGTCAGGATATAGAATTTGTTGAGCAGGTTCTCCACGCCCAGGCTCAGGTCGCCGTAACGCGTCTTGTACGTCGCATTCAGGTCGAACAGAGTGTAGCCGGTGGTCACCTCATGCGAACTCTTGCCCTGGTTGATATCACGGTCAAGCAGGGTGGTCGAGCCCAGGCGCAAGCTTCCCTTGTCCGACATTTGCCAGGTGATCGAGGTGCCGATCTTGTCTGGATTGATGTTGGCCACGCCCATGTCGACGATCAGCGGGCCGCCATCGACCGCCACGGTCTTGCCGCGCACCCGGGAGTACAGACCGTTCAGGCGCAGCGTCTTGCTGAGAATATACTCTCCCGACAATTCCACCCCTTTGATCTCGACCGGCTGGCGGCGCATGATGAAGTCGCCCGTGACCGGATCGATCGACAGCGAGACGCCGAAATCGGAGTAGGTTTTATAGGCCGAGATACCGAAACTGCCCGATTTTCCGCGCCAGTTCGCGCCGATTTCCTTGTTGTTGACGATCACGGCCTGGAGGTCGAGGATGCCGGCGACCGACTGCCCCGGCTTGTTCACATTGCGCAAGGGGATGCCCACGTTCGGCAGGCTGAATCCCTTGGCGTAGGACGCGTACACCGACCATTCGGCCGGCAGGCGCCAGACGATGCCCGCGTTCGGCAGGTTGGCCTGGTAATCGAGCGTGCCGCCGGAGACGAACTGGCGCTTGTTGAAGTAGGTGGTGGTGTAGCTGTCCACTTCCAGCTCGCCCTTCTCGCGGCGGTAGCCGCCGCTGACGGTCACCGTTCCCACATCGTAGGAGAGCTGGGCGAATGGCGCGGTACTCGTGTAGACCATCGGCGGCACCCAGACGCGGTTGGTCAGCGCCAGCTTCTGCTCGCTCTGGTCGCGCATCAGGTCCACGCCCGCACGCAGCTCGAGTCCGCTCACATTGGCCAGGTCGCCACGGGTCCAGGCGGTGCGCAAGCCCTTCTTCTGCGAATTGACTTCAGACTGGTCGGTCAGGGTGCCGAGCGGCGCAATCAGTGGATCCTGCTTGTCGGCGCCACCGTATTCGGCCACGAAGCGCATCGCCTGGCTGGCACGATAGGCTTGCGCGGTCAGGGTGCCGCCGGCCAGCTCGTCGTTCGTGTACGTCAGCGCGTACTGGCGGAAGTCGTTGAATTCGGCCTGGCCGGCGAAGGGCTTGCCGGGAATCGAGGTGTCGGGGATGCCAAGCGCACGGTTGCCTTCCTTGTAGATGTAGCGGCCCTTGCCGTCGAGGCGGAACTTGCTCACCTGTGCCTCCAGGCGCTGGCTCTGGGACAGCTTGTAGCCAAGCTTGACGAACACGTT
The DNA here is from genome assembly GCA_040390195.1 of Pseudomonadota bacterium. GTDB lineage: Bacteria > Pseudomonadota > Gammaproteobacteria > Burkholderiales > Burkholderiaceae_D > Telluria_A. The sequence continues at coordinate 68,570 of JAZJYV010000007.1, forward strand.
GCGGCCCGTCGTGTCCTGCAGCGAGCCGGAGGCATTCATGCCGATGCGCTGGCCGTTGGCGTCGTAGCCGATGCCGCGATCCACTTCCGAAGTGGCGAACATCAGGTCGAAATCTTCATCCTTGTGCATGAACTCCAGGCCCAGCTTGTAGCCGCCGCTATCGTCGTGCAGCTGCGAATTGAGCTTGGACGTGATGCTCGTCTCGTTGCCCATCCTGGTGGGCCGTTTGGAGATGTAGTTGATGATGCCGCCGGCCGCGCCCACGCCTTCCGAGGCCGATGGCCCGTTGATCACTTCAATGCGGCCCACCACGCCCAGGTCGGTGAAGGAGCCGGAGCGGTTGGTTTCGCGCAACGGCGAGGTTTGCGGGATGCCGTCGAACAGGCGCAGCGCGATGCGCCCGCGCAGCGTTTCACCGGTGTTGCTCATCGCCTGCGTCGATTCGGCGTAGCCCGGGACCACGCGCGCCAGCACGGCGGTGGCATCTTCCGAAATCGCCAGCGCGTTGCCCACTTCGGCGGCGCTGATCACATTGACCGCGCCGGGAATCCGGTCGACCGCCTTGCCGGTGCGGGTACCGGTGACGATCACCGTGGTTTCGCGCGCGGCGTCCGCGCCGGCGGCCGGGTCGGCTTGTTGCGCCACGGCCGACGACGCCGTTGTGGCGAGGAGCAGCGCGCCGATGGCCGCTGCGACGGGGGTCAATGTCATTGTCTCGAGTGTCATAATAGTTTTTCTGGGATCAAAGTTGAACAGGAACGCCTTGTCAAGGGCAGGTGTTGGCGCGGGTCAGTAGACTGAAGTCATGGGACCCCTCGCGGTTGCTTGCTGCGCATCATTTGCAACACTTCTTCGCGCGTGGGGATCGACGTTTGCGCGCCCATCCTGGTGACCGCGCAGGCCGCTGCGAACTGGGCTTCGATCACCGCGTCGTCGATGCTCATTCCGCGCGCCATGCCGACCGTGAAGACGCCCACGAAGGTATCGCCGGCGGCCGTGGTGTCGACCACGTCGACCTTGACGGCGGCAAGGAAGCGCTGGTGGCCGGGCGCCGCCACCAGCACGCCGTGCTCGCCCATGGTCACCAGCACCGCGCTGGCGCCATGCGCGCGCAGGGCCTCGGCCGCGCGGGCGGCGCTGTCGGTGTCGCTCACCTCGATGCCGCTCAATTGCGCCGCTTCGGTCTGGTTGACGATCAGGTAGTCCACCAGCGCCAGCAGCCCATTCGGAATCGCCTGGGCCGGCGCCGGATTGAACACCACCTGCACCTCGTTGGCACGTGCGATATGGATGGCGCGCATCACGCTTGCCAGCGGCGATTCGAGCTGGCAGATCAGGAAGGCGGCCGAAGCGATGGTGGCGACGGCACGCTCCACATGCTCAGGCGAAAGCTGCGCGTTGGCGCCGGGGGCCAGCACGATGCTGTTGGCGCCATTGCCGTCGACGAAGATGCCTGCCACGCCGGACGGCTTGCCCGTCGCCGAGACGATGTCGGCAACGCCGATGCCTTCGGCGGCCAGGCAGCGCACCGCATGGTCGCCGAACCCGTCATCGCCCACGGCGCCGACGAAATGCACTTCGGCGCCCTGGCGCGCGGCGGCGACCGCCTGGTTGGCGCCCTTCCCCCCCGGTACCTGCTGGAACCCGGTGCCGGTGATGGTTTCCCCCAGCATCGGCATGCGCGGCGTGCGGAACACCAGGTCCATATTGATGCTGCCGACCACGGTGATGCAGGGAGTGATGTTGTTGTTCATGGACAGAAATCTTCTCGCTTTATTTTGAATGGCTTGCCACGTAATCGATTGCGCAATCGATTACGTAACCGATTGCGCTATTAAACGCCTGTCAAATAATTAAGTCAACAAGAAGCAAGCGACGGGATTGGAAGGCTGTGGCTTTTGTGCCATTGCAGCAAATCGAGCGCGCGCGGAAAGCGACGCTCAGTCTGGCGCGACGGGTGCGGTGGACTGGCGTTCGACGAGCGTCGTTTGCAGCAGCTCGCGGCGCAGCGGCAGGTGGCTGCCCATGATGCGGTCGACCAGCACGTTGGTGATCAACTGTCCCATCTGGTACTTCGGCTGGGCGATGGTGGTCAGGCGCGGGGTGGTGAAGGAGGCCAGCGCAATGTCGTCGTAACCGATCACCGACAATTGCCCGGGAATGTGGACGCGCGCCTCGCTGGCCGCGCAGATGCCGCCGATGGCCATCAGGTCGTTGCTGGCGAAAATGGCGGTGGGCGGCTTCTTCAAGGCCAGCAGCTGCGAAAACGCGGTGAACCCGCCCTCGCACGTGAAGTCGCTGCGCACCAGGTAGTCGAGCCGGAATTTGATGTCGGCTTCCTTCAGCGCGCGCAGGTAACCGACCACCCGGTCGCGGCTGGGCGGCAGCTCGGTGGGGCCGGAGACGCAGGCGATGTCGCGGTGGCCCAGGTCGATCAGGTAGCGGGTGGCCAGGTAGCCGCCCATTTCGTGGTCGGCTTCGATGAAATCGGCCTCGACCCCGGCCACCTCGCGATCGACCAGCACGATCGGCACGGCCTGCTCGCGCAGCAGCAAGGCCAGTTCTTCGTCGGCTCCGCTGGCGACCAGGATCAGGCCGTCGATGCGCTTTTCCATCAGCACGCGCAGATAGGCCGCCTGCTTTTTCAGGTCGTCATAGGCATTGCAAAGGATGATGTTGTAGCCGACCTTGAAGGCGGCGTCCTCGATTCCCTGGATGAGTTCGGCGAAATAGGCGTTCGAATTGTTCGGCACGATCATGCCGATGGTGTGGGTTTTGTCGTTCTTCAGGCTGCGCGCGACCGCGCTGGGAATGTAGCGCATCTCGGCGATGATCGCCAGCACGCGCTCGCGCACATCGTCGCTGACCACGCGTGTGTTGTTGATGACGTGTGACACCGTCGCGGTTGACACCCCTGCCCGCTCGGCCACTTGTTTCATAGTTGCCATTCAATTCCCTTTCAGCGCTGCGATTATGACGCAGGAAGCGAACAAATGGAAATTCTTCAAGGCGCACCGCATGCCGGGAGCCGCTTCGATGGCTTCTGCGGCGGCGTGGCCTCCCAACTTCGCGTGGCTCCCGTAGAATGGGGCGCGCCGAAAGCGCCTGATGCGCCACACAAGGAGAACACACCATGAACCTGATCCGATCGGCGTCCTGCGCGCTGCTTGCGCTGACATTGTCGACGGCCACCGCGCAAACGCCTGCCCCCGATGACTTGACGATCTACGCCGCCCGCCCGCTCGCGGCGTGGCATATCGTCGTCGCGGACTTCGAAGCGCGTCAAATCATGAACGGCACATCCGTGCAAGTGCCGAAGCCGGCCAATCCGAAAGTGCCGGCCAGCGTCGTCGGTGCGCACCTGTCGCCCAAAGACGCTCCCCTCGATGCGCTGACCCTGTCCTGGAAGGATGCCTGGAGCGCCAGCTTGCGCCTCGAAGACGGCCCGCCGCTCGATCTGCGGCCCTACCTTGCGCAAGGCGTGCTGGCCCTGGACGTGAACGTGAAGGACATGGCGCAAGCTGGCCTGAGTATCAAGATCAGTTGCGGCGAGGGCTGCGAACGCTACGTCCCCTATCTGGTGGCGGCGCGCGCGCTGGAGGGCAAGGGCTGGCAGCACCTGGTGTTTTCGATGCGCTGCTTCGCACGCGATGGCGACGATTTCAGCGCCGTGACGCACCCGTTCACGCTCGATGCCAGCGGCACCGGCGAGGTGGCGATCGCCAACGTCGCATTCCAGAAAACCGGCAAGCCCAATACCAGCTGCCCGGACTACAAAACCGCATCGGTCACCCCTGACCTGCTCAATGAAGCCTGGTCGATCAACTGGTGGTTCGCGCGCCACCAGGAAAAGCTGGCCGAAGTCCAAAGCCACAAGGACAGCCAATTGCTATTCATTGGCGACTCCATCACGCAGGGCTGGGAAAAACAAGGCTTGAACGTCTGGAACCGCCACTACCAGCAGTACCATGCGCTCGACCTGGGCTTTAGCGGCGACCGCACCGAAAACGTCTTGTGGCGGCTACAGCATGGTGAAGTCGATGGCCTCGACCCGAAAGTCGCCGTCTTGATGTTCGGCACTAACAATACCGGCCATCGCCAGGAAGATCCGAAGACCACCGCGGCCGGCATACGACGCAATCTCGACGAACTGCGGCGCCGACTGCCCAATACCAAGATCCTGCTGCTGGCGATCTTTCCGCGCGAAGAACATAGGGCCATGCCACTTCGACAGATCAACGGGAAAATCAACACGATCCTTGCCAGCTTTGCGGACAACAAGCAGATCTTCTTCCTCGATATGAATGACGCCTTTCTCGACGCGAACGGCGTGCTGTCGAAAGAGCTCATGCCGGACTTGCTGCACCCAAACGAACGGGGTTACGAGATCTGGGCTACCGCCATGCACGCGACGCTGCTGGAGCTGATGGGCTCGCATTAAGCCGCCCCCTTCGGGCTTGTCAATGAATTTTCGATGCTGGATACGGCTGAGACGGCAGTGGTGGCAGGTTTGACTATCTCAGCGCCGCGCGCGACTGACGGGCTGCGCCAGATGCGCACTGTCGCCTTGCTTGCGCAGTGCATCCGGACTTATGCCAAATCGCTTGCGAAATACCTTGCACAAGTAACTGCTATCCTCGATTGCGACTTCATCGGCCAAGGCGGCCAAATTGTGATCCGAATTCAACAATCGCCACCGGACATGCTGCAGTCGCATTTCGGTCCAGTACCGATTCGCGGTACACCCGAATCTTTCCACGAACAGGCGATCGAGTTGGCGACGTCCGATTCCAATGAGAGCCGCAAGCTGTGCCGTTGTAGTTTTCGCCGCAAGGAGGTTGCGCATCAAGCCGATTGCGCGCCCGGCATGTCGACCCGCGTTGGTTTCTTCACCGAGGGATTTGAGGCGGTGAAGGTGGCCTCTGGTTTCATCGACCAGCATGTCGGCCAGTCCTTTTAGCGCGCGCGTTCGCCCGCAGTGCCGGGCAAGCAATTCGACCGCAAGGTCGATGGCCGCACTGCCGCCAGCGCAGCTGATGCGCGCTCCGTCAAAACAGTAAATTTGATCCATCCGGATTTCGATGCCTGGATAGGCGGTCCTGAATTCCTCGACGTGCCTCCAATGCATCGCCACCTTGTGACCGGCCAGCAATCCGGACTCCGCTAACAAGAAACATGCGTTGTCCATGCTGACCAGCGTCACGCCCTGCGCAGTCGCCTGGCGAAGCAATCCGGCATAGGCCGCCGACAGCGCCTGGTTTCGACGGGACGTCCTGCTGCCGAACACCACCAGGTAGTCATAATCTGCCAGCCGGACCTGCCCGGCTGTCACTTGCACCTCGATTGCCACGCCGCTACTGGACATGATACGTCCCGGTGCCAAACCAAGGATCTGCCAGGTGCAATAGCGCTGTTCGCTGTAGTCCTCGTCATCCGCCGAAAAACGCAGTTTGTCCAAAAAGCCGCCGAAAGGCAACATTGTGAACTCCGGCAGGGGCAACAGAAGGAAACGCACATCAGCTACGACATGGGCAAGTTCGCCGGCCGGTGTACAGCCCGTTCTGGTGATGGTTTGAGCCATGGTGACAGTTTGGTGCAAAAATGTCCAAATTGAAATGAAGAATGACCAAATATTATCATCCTAGATCAGCACTCGCAGCTACACTTGTTCTCATTCACACAACGTAAGGACAAGCCCGATGGAATCGCAAACCTGGATCATTTACCTGGCGGCGGTCATCGGGCTGTCGTTGACACCAGGCCCCAACGGCCTGCTCGCCCTGTCTCATGGCGCGCTCTACGGATACAAGAAAGCACTTTTCACCGTCGCTGGAGGTGTCATCGGTTTTGTCGCGCTCATTGCATTGTCGATGTTTGGGATCGGCGCGCTGTTGCGGGCGGTATCCGGGGCGCTGACGCTGCTCAAATGCGTAGGCGCGATCTACCTTATATTGCTCGGCATTCAAATATGGCGCGCCCCAAGCGCTGCAGCAGCATCGATCGGGCACCCGCAAGACAGGCGCGGAACGGTGATGTTTCGACAAGGACTGCTCGCCGCAATGTCCAACCCAAAGGTACTGCTGTTCTTTAGCGCCTTTCTGCCTCAGTTTATCGATGCGCGGCGGGAACTGCTGCCGCAATTCATGACGATGGCGGTGACCTTCGCCATCGTCGAGTTTTCGGTTGAATGCATGCTGGCACGGCTTGCACACCGGATTCGCCCCCGGATGGAGCGTGGCGGAAAACGCTTCAATCAGTTCTGTGGTGGCTTGTTTGTCGCAATGGGGGCAGCCCTGTTTGCCCAACGAACATGACAACGGCTTGGAAATTACGCAGCCAGCGCATGGGTCAATCCTCGATCAACCCGTTTTCCTCACGAAGGTATTCCATGTCCGATAAAATTCCTTACCCGTCTTATACAAGACGATGGCTGTCAGGGCTCCGCTACCTCACCGTGGCGTTTCTTGCACTTTCGTCCACCGCTCCCGCAACTGCGATTGATTTGACGACTGTCAATTCCGGAAACTGCTCCAGTGATCGGTCGATCCTGTCCGCCATCGGTCAGCCTGTGCTATTTGCGCCGGAGACCAGTTGGCCAGCCGGATCGGACAATTCACCGGCGTTTACGCCCGATGGCCAAACGGTCTTCTTCACACATTCTGTCGGTGCGGCGCGCAAGATCATGGTCTCGCACCAGAGGAATGGCGCTTGGTCGCTCCCCGAGGTGGCCGATTTTTCGGGAATTTGGCGGGACATCGAACCGGCGATGGCGCCGGACGGCTCCTACCTCGTCTTCATTTCGAACCGCCCACTGGTGGCCGGCGGCGACACCTTGACCGGGTTTTGGGCAGGAGCATCCCGACCTGGCGCTGGCGGCAACATCTGGCGCGTCAATCGGGAAGGCGATGGCTGGGGCAAACCGGTACGGCTTCCGGACATTGTGAACAGCAATTCCGCAATCTACTCGCCCGCCATTGCCCGTGATGGCAGCATTTACTTTAATCAACCCGATCCCGTTACGCGCAAAAGCCACATTTATCGCGCACAAGCGACGCCCAATGGATTCATGGCGCCAAAGGCGCTTTCCATCAGCGATGGAACGATCGGGGATTTCGATGCCGCTGTGGCTCCCGATGAATCTTTCATTGTGTTTTCTTCTGGTCGCGCCCCGGCCAAGGATCAACAGGCGCTGCTGTTCGTTTCCTATTCGCAAGATGGTCATTGGACGCTCCCGAGAGCGCTCGAACCGGCCGTCGAGGGCCTTGAAGCGCGCTTCAGCCCCGATCTTCGAACGCTCTATTTTTCAGCCGAAGTACGTTCAGCGACGACGGGCGGAATTGCAGATTCGACTGTGGCGAGTCGGATATTCCAACTTGCGATATGTGGTTTCTCAGGACACTGCGCGAAGGACTGCGAACCGGTACACAGGCGGGCATCGAGCCCGGCGGGCGAGCCGTCTTCGATGCTCACGTCGGCTTACGTGCCCAGTTCACGCTGCTGGAGCGAGTCGCGCCAGAGCCAGCGCAAGGTCTCAGGAAAGACCGCACCACCATGTTTTAGCGAATGACTACCAGTACCGACCATCAATTGATGGTCGTAACCACGATCTGCCAAGGCGCTGGCCAAATCGCGGTTAGCGAACTCCCATCGCCCAAAAATAACGTCGAGATCCCGCGTACCAGTTTGCAGGAAGACGCGCAAGGGCTTGGGCGGCTCGCGACGTATCTTCCCGGACGTCTCATGCCCGCCTCGAATATTGGTAAAACTGCCGCAATGGCTGACTACCTTGGAAAAATTCCCTGGCTGCTCCCATGCCACATTGAACGCACAAATACCGCCGGAGCTTAGTCCGCAGATCGCCCGGTCCGACGGGGCATCGGCGATCACGAGGTTTTGCAGGGCGAGCGGGAGCAGTTCTTCAGCTAAGAATCGCGCGTAGGTATCTCCCTGCGTATCGTATTCGATGCTGCGATTGTCAGTACCGCCGTAGATAGGCAAGCCCGGTCCCTGTTCGCCTGGATTGATGAAAACAGCAATCGTTACCGGGATCTCGCCGGCATGGATCAAATTGTCGAACACGCGGGTCGCGTTCACCTCTGGTCCCAGGTAGCGTGCGCCATCCAGGAAAACCATCAGACAGGCCGGGGCCGCAGGATCGTACTGGTGTGGTACATAGACCCAGTAGTCGCGCTCGACGCCTGGATAAAAGCGGCTCTGGAGTTGACGATGCCGGTTCAGCTTGCCGCAGGGGACGCCGTCCTGTGCATGCGATTCCGCACCAAGGAAATACGGTTCATCTGCTTGCAGGACTCCGACAAAAAAAGCGATGTCCTTTGAGGGCATACCAGGCATTTGCTGCGCGAGTTTGCATCCCAGCGGTGATGCGATGGCTTCAATTTCGGTCATGTAATTTCTTGAGGCCGACTCAGGACAACTCAAGCGCGTCCCGCTGAAGCTGTTCCCGCTCCGGACGATTGACTCGGACAATGGCAATATCGAAATGATATGACATGGCAGATGCTGCCCCCACGGCGTCTCCGCTGCAGATACGGTCGACAATCGCTTCGTGGGCATCGATCACACGTGTCAATTCGCTTTCGCTGCGCCTGTAATCGGAATGCATCCGCGCAGACGCCTCGACCGGCGAACGCAGTGAGGCGAGCAGGATGCTATTGAGCGGATTGCCACTCGCTTCCGCGATCACCGTGTGGATAGCAGTATCGCAGGCGGCCCGGAGAACATGGTCCGATCCGGCCGAACGCATCTGTCCGACCAGGTCGCGCAAGCGCTGGCGCTGCGCATCGGTCGCATAACGGGCCGCCAGTTGGGCAGTTTGCAGTTCGATCGCACGCCGGGTTTCGATCACATGCGCCACGCTCACCTGCTCGGTATTCAATGCGTAATCGAACACTTGAGCAAGAACATGCGGGTCGATCGCGCGCAAGCGTGGCTTGCGGCCGCCTTCAATCTCCAGAATGCCCAGCGCCGACAGCGAGCGATACGCCTCTCGTACGCTTCCGCGTGACACTTTCAGATCCAAACCGATCTGGACTTCGCTGGGCACAATATCGCCCGGACGCAGCTTTTGACTATTGACGAGCGCTAGCAGATGGCGCGCCACCTGTGCCGGTTGGGTTGAACGTTCGAACGACGAATTGGGCAGGGGTGAGATCATAAAGAAATCCTACGCTCCCCAAGGCAACCTGTCAAACAGGCTGCCGCAGCTATTGGAGCAGGACCGTCATGCATGGGCTGCGGGGCGATGGATTTTATCGATCCGCCGCGCCAACAAGTAGAAAAACAGGCTGGTCACCACGTTGATCATGGCCACCGATGTCATCGCCATGCGCAAACCAGAGACGCCCCCGCCCCTTGTGTTCAGAGCGTCGCTGATCATGCCAACCAGCAGCGGTCCCATCCCCTGCCCTATGACGACTCCCGCCACGGCGACGATCGCCACCGCGGTGGCGCGCGCGTGGGGGGAAACCAGATCCTGTACTGTCGCGAAAACAGGACCAGCCTGGGATCCGGCGATCAGAAAAGTGACAAACAGCAAGGCGAACGCCTGCGTCGGCGTCGGTGCAAAAAAACTGCCGATGTAGATCGGGAGGACGCCAAGAGCAACACAGGCAGCATAGCGCGCCCCCCATGAACGTGAAGTGTGGAATTTGCGCAAGCTGAGCTGCCCACCAACCATAGCGCCGGTCGCACTCGCCAAACCCATGCAGATCCCCAGTCCAAGCCCGATCTGCATCGGCTTGAGGGCGAAGGCACGCTCAAAATAGCTGGGTAGCCATGCCATGACCGCACCGACCAGGCCGAGACTGGCATAGGCAACAAGCAGCATGGCAAAAGCAGGCAGGTCGCCAAGCTCAGACAGGATGCCCTTGCCAAGCGGTATCTGATGCAGTGCATCGACGCGCTGTGGTTCACGCACTGTCAATTGGAAAATCAGCGCCAGGATCATGCCAGCGAGCCCTAGCCCGATGAATCCGTTGCGCCAACCCACAGTCTGAACCAACACTCCTCCTCCGAACATGCCGCCCAGCATGCCAAGATACACGCCGCAGGTATGCGCGGCCAAGGCACGCGGACGCAAGTGACGGGGATAGTAGTCCCCCAGCAGGGAATGGGTGGCAGGCACACAGCCGGCTTCGCCGACGCCGACTCCAATGCGCGCCGCAAGCAAGAACAGGAAGCTGCTCGCCATGCCGGAGGCGCCCGTCATCAAGGTCCACACCGCAAAGCTCGCACCAACAATCAGCTTGCGGTTGCCCCGGTCCGCCATTCGGGCCAAGGGAATGGCGACGAGCCCACCCAGCAGCGCGAAGGCGACCCCATTCATCAGGCCAAGCTGGGTGTCCGAGAGCAGGAATTCCTTCTTGATCGGCTCCATGAACATGGAAATGACGACCTTGTCCACCGAGCACATAAAGCCGACGATCGCCAGCGCGATCAAGACATACAGGCGATATGCAGCGCTGTACGGCTGGGCAACCGGCAAGGCAGCGTGTGCGTCGTCGATGTCGATGCCTTGCTCGACATTGGCTTTGGCAACAGGGGCGTTCATACGTCCTCCCCGGCGGTGGAAATATCGAAGCCAAACGACGTCCACGACCCCGAATCGGCCCGCATGAAAGCGTCCAGGCTACCCGCCCACAGGGCAGCGTCGGCTCCGGAAGCGAAATGCCCCTTGTCGCTGTCGAGCTCGACATAAGACCAGTTGGCGGTGCCGGGCAGAGACGCGATCTGGCGCGCCAGCGCTGGCGAGAATACGGGATCGGAACGCGACAGCACCAGCAGTACCGGTGCGCTGATCGAGGCCAACTGCGCCCGCAAATCAAATGTTTCAGCCGTCTGCATCAGCGCAATCAGCGATCCAGGATCGAAATCCTGCGCCCAGGCACGCGCCAGGCGCATGAGCTCGGCCGCACGCTGCACCTCGCCGGGAATACGCAGTGCCAGTTCGGCATCGACGCCGTAGCGTGTCAGTGTGTCGATACGCATGTTAGTCAGCTGCTCAACCATCGCCTCCGGTCGCGCACCGCTGCACCAGGCCGCCCAGCCGGGTGCGGCGGAAAGCATCGTCAACAGGCCCGCCGATTGTCCTGCCCCGCCGGGATGGAAGGGCGCGCTGACAGCCGCAACGACGCGTTCCACCATCTCGGGGTAACTGAGCGCCCACTGCAGGGCCTGGTATCCGCCGAACGAAGGTCCCGCCACGGCAGCCAAGCGCCGCACCCCGAGCGCATCGAGCAGGACCTTTTGCGCATGGACAATGTCCACCATCGTCATGCGCGGAAAATCGAGACCGTACGGTTTGCCACTGACCGGGTTGATGCTCCCCGGCCCCGTCGATCCGTAGCACGAACCGAGCATATTCGGACAGATGACGAAATAGCGGTCCGAATCGATCGGTTTGCCAGGACCGACCAGTTCGCTCCAAGAACCTTCGGCGACATTCGCTCCCGGGTCCAGCATCGACGGTCCAGTCGTATATCCGTGCAGGACAAGTACCGCATTGTCTGCGTTCGCGTTGAGCTGGCCCAAGGTACGGCAGGCGGTCACCATTTCTGCCAGTACCATCCCACTGGCAAGGCGAAAATCGCGCACCGCGTGGGTGCGCTCGAGTGGCGTATCGTTCATGGCGTCAGGTCCTCAGAAACGGTAATTGAGGTCCATCCCGACCGTGCGCGGCGCGATCATCCCGGCCGCAAACGGATTGCCAGCCGCAGTCAGGGACCGCGATTTCAGATACGTGATGCCGCGCGTGTCGGCCAGGTTCTTGACATACAAGGCCAGGCGCCAGCTGGCGTCCTCGATGCCCGCGCTCAGGTTCACCGTGGTGTACGCGGGTACGTCCTTGGGTGACTTCGCGCTGAAGTCGGAGCGCCGCTCTCCCGTGTAGCCGACGGTGCTGCCGGCATAGCCGAACCAGCCCGCCATCACCGGCCAGCGATAGGTCGCACCGAGCGAAGCGGTCATCTTGGGTACAAACGGCAGCGCATCGCCATCGAGCCCGCCAGCGGCAGGAGCGGCTTCGCTCAGCCTGGCCTGCGTGTAGCCGGTGGCGGCACGCAGCGACAGGCCTGCCATCGGGAAGTACATGATGGACGCCTCGGCACCCCGGCTGGTGGCCGCGCCGCCGTTGACGAAAAAGTTAAAGCCGTTGGCGCTGGTCTGGATCTGGATGTCCTTCCATTGGGTGGAAAAGACGGCCGCTTCGATCGACAGCTTGCCTCCGTCGAGCACGGCCTTGTAGCCGAGCTCATAGCTGGTCAGCGTATCGGGCTGGAAGCTCTGTGGCGCGCTCGCCGCCGCCGCCGGAGGTACCGCATTGGGGCCGCCTGGACGGTAGCCGGTCGCCGCCCGCGCATAGACGACGTCAGTCCGCGTCGGCTTGTAGCGAGCGGTCACCAGATAAGTGGCTTTGTCATTCTTCGAGCCCGAATCGATCAGCACGGGTTTGGCCCCGACCAGCAAGCCGCTGTAGTCCTGTGAATAGGACTGGTCGTCTTTCGCATAGCGCAGCCCGGCCAGCACGTCGAACTGCGGCGTGAAGGCGTAGCTAGCGTTGCCGAACAGGGAATATTCCTTGTAGCGGGTCAGAATCGCCGCCTTGATGATGGACGGTAAGGTCGTATAAGCGGCACCTGTGGTGGTGGAAAATGGATCGAAGGACGGAATCACATTGCTGCTGTCCTCTTTGGTGTAGTACAGGCCGGCCTCATAGTCGAGCTTGTCGTTCAGGGCCGATGCGCGCAGGCGCACTTCCTGCGACAGGCGACGCGTGTTGGTGACCTTGTGGGAGACGATGCCCAGGCCGGTGATTTTGAACAACGGACCCAGGGCGACGCCATAGCCGGGTGTGCCATCGCCATCCTGGCTCGATGCAACCTCTTGCTGCGTGGTCGACGACACCAGCTCGAATGGTCCCACTTCGCCGTGAATGGTGACGTTGTACACATCGAGCTGAGCGTGTCCCTTCTCGGGCGCGTAGCGTTTTTGCTGCAGATCGCCGTACAACGGCTTGAGGGTGGTGGCATCGACATCCTCGACTGGCGCGCCGTCCGAATTGACGCGCTGGGTCAGCGCGAATGCGTTCACCTTCCAACCGTTATTCACGATCCACGAGAATGCCACACGCCCGCCCTCGATCTTGCTGCCATTGACATCGTTGCCGCCACTGACGTTGTCAATGAAGCCGGGGTCCTTGCGGCTGAAGCCGGACAGGCGCAGCGCCATTGTATGGTCGGAAAATGGCACGTTCAGCGAAAAGCGCCCGACCGAACCATCGGCCCCTTCCGCAACGCGACTGGCGCCCATCGTGACGCTGCCCTTGAATTTCTGGAAGTCGGCCGGCGCCGTCACATAACGCATCAGGCCGCCCAAGGCGCCGGCGCCGTACAAGGTGCCTTGAGGCCCCTTGAGCACCTCGATGCGCTGCAGGTCGGCCGGGTCGAGGTCCGGTGTGATCGAACTGCCGGAGGCGTAGGCGTTGACCGAACCGATCGGCGCTTCATCGATATAAATGGCGGTGCTGGCGGCCGATTGCGCCACACCCGTTGTGATCCCACGCAGGGACACTTGGGTGAAGCCCGGCCGCGACGAGGAAATCGACAGCCCTGGCACTTGCGCCACGTAATCCTCGAGCCGGACCTGGCCATTACGCGCCAACTGCTCAGTGTTCAGGCTCGTTACAGAGGCCGGAACGTCAATGGCGGCCTGCTCGCGCTTTTGCGCCGTCACGATGACCTTGTCGATGCCTTGCGATTCGGCGCCTTGGGCCTGGGCCTGAGCCGCCTGGCCGTGCAAGGCCACAAAGGAACAAAACAGGGATGCGGCGGCGGCGGTGGTAGTGCGGGTGAAACACAGTGCGGTCTTCATGTCTTGTCTCCAGATTTATAAGTTGTTTACTATTTTTTTGCTCTTGTCCCTTGCAGCTCACTTGCCAAATATTTTGCCTGGATTCAGAATCGATTTCGGATCCCACGCAAGCTTGATTGCCTGCATCAGGTCGACGACCTCGTGTCCATACTCCGCCAGCAGCTTGTCCTTCTTGCCCATGCCGATCCCGTGTTCCCCGGTGCAGGTACCACCCAGCGCCAGCGCATGCGCGACCATGGCGCCATACACCCGATCAACGGCCGCATGTTCCTCAGGCGCATCGGGCATCGGCATGAACAACACATGGAAATTGCCATCACCGACGTGCCCCACAATGGGCGCCACCAAGCCTTCGCGGTCAATATCGGCCCTGACATTGGCCACGCATTCCGCCAACGTCGACATCGGCACGCACACATCGGCGACGATGCTGACGCAACCGGGACGCAGGGCGAGCGCAGCGAAATAGGCAAGATGGCGCGCGCGCCATAGCTGCGAGCGGTCCTCGGGCCGCGAAGCCCATTTGAAATCGATACCGCCGTGGCTGGCCACCACCTCCTGGGCCAGCTCAGCCTGCTCCCTGACCGCCAGTTCGGTGCCATGAAACTCGAGGAACAGGGTCGGCAACTCCGTCAAGTTCAAATGCGAGTGCAAGTTACAGGCGCGTACCTGGTGCTCGTCGAGGAATTCAATGCGCGCAAACGGCACGCCGCTCAACGACATTTCGATCACCGCCTCGACTGCGGCAGCCAGAGTCGGAAAGGCGCAACTGGCGGCGGCCACTTCCGCTGGCAGTGGATGCAGCCGCAACGTCACTTCGGTAATGATGCCGAGCGTACCTTCGGAACCGGTCAGCAAATGCACCATGTCATAGCCAGCCGAGGATTTGCGTGCACGCGTGCCGACCCGGATCAGGCGGCCGTCGGCCAAAGCCACTTCGAGGGCCATTACGTTATGCACCATCGATCCATAGCGCATGGTCGTGGTGCCGGACGCCCGCGTTGAGACCATGCCACCGATCGTGGCATTGGCGCCAGGATCAACCGGGAAGAACAGGCCCGACCCCTTTAGATGCGCATTGAGGTCTTCGCGCGTAATACCGGGCTGAACCACGCAGTCGCTGTCTTCCAGGTGCAGGGCCAGCACCGAATTCATCCGCGACAGGTCGACGCACACGCCCCCATATGGCGCGCTCACATGGCCTTCGAGCGAGCTACCTGCGCCGAATGCGATGATGGGCACCTCGTGAGCGTTGCACTTGGCCAGGATCGCGCACACTTCCTCCTTGCTCGCCGGCCATACGACAACGTCGGGCGCCATGCTGGTGGCGAGGCCTTCTCCGCGTGCATGTTGCTCACGCACAGCGCCCGACACACTGACGCGCTCGCCAAAGCTGGCTTGCAGCCATGCGACGACATCTGCGATCTCGCCACGCACGAACGAGATTGGATTAACTGGATTGCTCATTGGGTACTTTGCTCAGGTCAGGTCGAGAAGTGAAGCATACTAGCCAAGCATCAACCTGTCAAACATGTTTAACCTGTTATTCAAATATTCTCTTGTTTTTTGGAAAATTTACAAAAAATCGGAATTTTTCAATAAAGATATAGGACATGTTGGAGAAGGCTGGCAATTGGGAAGGTGGCACCGGTCCAGCCGCCGCAGTGGCTGGACATGGGCTATCACCTGCGATCGAGCGCCTCCGTGCGCCCATCGAAGTACGCCATGCGGGCGGTCGATGAGGTCCAAAGTTCGCTTGGAGGCGCGCACTCAGGGTTTGAGCGGCGCCGATGGCGCCTGGCTTGCAGAAAACGCCGTAGCGGCGAAGTCATTGACCAGTGCCGCAAATCCGGCGCTACGGCGCATGCTGACACCGTGCTCGGAATGATCGAAATGGTAGTTGCTCGGGTGCCTTGCCGCCGCCAGAAAGCTGGGCTCCTGATTCATCGCTCGGTGATCGAGCGTGCCATTAACGATGAGCACGGGTTGCTCAATGTCGGCGAGCTTGGCGCGGAAGTCGATGAACAGCAAGCTGCGAATCGAAGCAGGCAAAGCACGCAAGCTGGCACCGGCAGCGAGAATCGCCTTCCCGTCGTCCGGGCTCATCCCATCGTTGGCAAGTGCCTTGGACAGGAACTTTTGCTCATCGAAAAAAGTCCTGACCATTTTAACAATGAACAGATTCTTCAAATAATTCAATGTTAATGCCCTCATGCCTTCAAAATTGGCACTGCAGCCGCCCACGACAAGGCCACGCAGTTGTTCGGGGGGCAGCAAACGCGCCGCTGCCATCGCGGTATACCCGCCCAGCGAGTCGCCAACCAGGACAAGTTGCGCTGGCGCGACCGAACGCGCTGCCGAAACCACAGTGGCTGTTGCAGCCTCAAGCGTGAACGTCTCATTCAAGCGCGAACCATAGCCAGGAAGGTCAAGTGCAATCACCCGGTACCTGGCATCCAAGCCGCGGCGCACGGGATCCCACATATGACCGTTCAGACCGGCGCCATGCAGCAAGATCAGTACGGGCGCGCCGGACGGTCCCGTCGTCATCGCTGAGAAGTCCGTCGGCACACCGTGTGCTACCACTGTGCGAGCATCCCACTCGGCCGCCGCGATGATCGAGGCCCCGCCGAGGACGAGTGCACCTGCGGTAACGGCAACGATGGTCAGAACAGGGCGAAACAGGCGGCGCAGCTTATTCATATTTTTATCTTCGGAGGTTGGTTGCGATTAGGAAAATCCAGGCATTGTCACCTCGCCATTGCATTGGAAAAATGGCAGGTGTGAGTTGAAGAATAGTCCTGACCGGCAAACATGTCAAACATGTTTTGTTAAATTCTAGCTACAATCTGCATATTTACTGGGATTTTCATAAATATACGTATAACATGTATGATAGGATTTTTAGAAAGGGGCCTGAACATGAAGCGTATCGATATCAAACGGATGAAGCGGGCAGTGGCGACTATCGGTGACCACACCGCAATGAACGCACTATTGCGGCGATCGATGCAATTTGGTCACAAGCGTCTCGTATTGCGGCGCTACCTGCAGGCGGTCCAACTTGGCCTCCTCATCGACATGGACGTGCTCGCCTACTGCGGCCAAGTGGCTGCCGGCATGTCCACCGAAAAATTGGCGGCCATCATGCATGTGCCAGGCACAGGAGATGAACTTGAATCTGGGCAGTCATCCATAGATCCAACTGACCGGGGCGTTGGGCAATCATTGGACCAACAGTAGCAGGGAACGAATTTATGGAATGCAATCTTATTGGCGTCATAGGCGCCGGAATCAGGGGCAGCGGCATCGCACAGGTGTGCGCGCAAGCCGGTCGCAAGGTGGTGATGCTGGATGTTGCCGATGGTGCGGTCGAACTGGGGCTTGGATCGATCACGGCACTACTGACGCGTTCCGTGAAAAAAGGGCGGATCAACGAAGACGAAAAAAATGCAGCAGTGGCGCGCGTTCGGGGGACGACCCTTTATGCCGACCTTGCCTGCTGCGACGTCGTCATCGAACCTACCCGCGAAAATGAGGCGCTCAAGCTGAACATCCTCAAACAGGTTGAGGCGGTTCTGCGACCGAGCGCGATCATCGCGACCAACACGTCGTCAATCTCGATTGCCAAACTAGCTGCGGCCAGTTCGTATCCAAATCGCTTGATCGGCATGCCCTTTTTCAATCCGGTGCCGGTATTGGCGCTGGTGGAACTGATTCGCGGCCTCACCTCCTCCGATGACAGCCATGAGTGCACCAAGGCGCTGGCGATTGCCATCGGAAGTTCGTCAATCTCCAACAAAAATGGTCCTGGCTTTGCGGTGAACCGCATCTTGTGCGCCATGATCAATGAATCGATTACCGTGCTCCAGGAGGGTCTTGCGTGCGCCGAACAAATCGATGAAGGAATGACACTCGCCGGTGCTCATTCGCTTGGTCCGCTTGCGCTCGCTGATTTGATCGGGCTCGATACCTTGCTGTCGGTACTCCAGACGTTCTTTAATGGCGTCAACGATCCAAAGTATCAGCCCGCAGCGCTTCTGTGTGAAATGGTCGACGCCGGCCGCCTGGGGCGCAAGAGTGGTCAAGGCTTCTACCGCTATGCCTGATCGCCAAATTCACGAACAACATGAACACCTGCATTCACCAAGAACGTTACATGGAAATAGTGGTGTTGCAGCCGCGCCGACGCGGAGCGGACGCAAGGACACTGAGGTCCAAGTCAATATTCTTCCCGCATTTCGGAGAATCAAAGGTGGCTTTCGACGCATCATCGAGACCGAATTAGGAGAGGAACAATATTGTGCCTCATGTGATGAATTCTGGCCGACCGACGGCGAGTTCTTCAACGTTTCAGGGCCCCGCCTTGGCTATGAATGCCGGGCCTGCACCACTGAACGCAAGAATTTGACTGGGCCGACGAATCCTGAGCGATGCGACCACATGGGATACTGTAGTTTGCGTCCAGCGAACAAGAGCTGATGTGAGAGCACAGATTGCTGGCGGTGGCGGCGACTCTGTCTGGAGAAGGTTGGGCAAACTGTTGGCGCTTTGAGCCCGGCGCAGCAGCTCACCCTGTAGCAACAAGTAGGGCAAACCTGCCACAAGAATTGCACCAAATTCCCTGGCCGGGAAGAAGCCGTTTACCAAGCCCACTTAACGGCCATTGAAATATGTGGTAACGTTAGCATAAGAACGGCATATTGCGGCCTGAATCGCTTGTCCGCCGTCATGCGAGGGCCCATTTTTTGAAGTACACCGTGCAGATCCGCCATGCCATCCATCCCGACCGAGCACGCAGCCTCGACACTACTGGACTGCGCCGTGAATTCCCGCTCGGGCAGCAATTCATTGTCGACTAAATGACGCTCGCCTACAGCCACGTCAACCGCATCGTCACCCGCGCCGCGCTTACACCAGCAAGATGTCTTGCAGCGAAGGGGCGGCGCGGCCATGGGCACATGGTCCATGTCGGAAAACATCTGGTTCTCGACGGCCATGCCCTTTCGAATCGCCGGATACAGCTTTCGTTTCGCGTCGCAAGCGCCTGAAAAATGCCGAAATACTTTCGTTTGACGGGCATTTGTTCGAATTGCTTTGACCGTGCGAAAGCGCGCTCGCTAAGCTGATCAAAACCACGGAGAAAGCCAAGCATGTCACTGATTCCTCATCGCCCACCAGACGCCTGGACTCAGGCAGGCGCCAGCCACACGGCGCAGGAGATCTCCCAGCAACCGGCCATATGGCGCGAGCTGGCCACCCTGCTCGGCGCGCACCGCGCACAACTCGATGCCTTCCTTGGCCCGCTGCTGGCCAATCCGGCCTGCCGCGTGATCCTGACCGGCGCCGGTAGCTCGGCTTACATCGGCGAGATCGCCGCCGACAGCCTGAACGCGGCGTTGCCAGCGAGCGTGCGCGCCATCCCCACCACCAGCCTGTTGACCCATGCGGCGCTGTACCTGGACCCGCAAGCGCCAACACTGCTGGTGTCCTGCGCGCGCAGCGGCAACAGTCCGGAAAGCGTGGCCGCCGTCGAACTGGTGCGGCGCCAGGTCGCGCACGCCCGCTTCCTGAATATCACTTGCAGTGCAGACGGTGCATTGGCCACGTCGTGTGCGCACGATGCGGCCAGCCTGAATTTGCTGCTGCCACCGGCGAGCTGTGACCGCAGCTTCGCCATGACCAGCAGCTTTAGCGCGATGCTGCTGTCACTACTGGCGGTGCTGGGAAGCGGCAGCTGGGACACGCGCCTGCAACGCATCGAACAGCTGGCCAGCGCCGCTGCGCCCGCCTTACAAGCCTGGTCCGGCGCAGCCGAACAGCTGGCCCGGCACCCTTGCGCGCGCGTGGTCTGCCTCGGCAGCGGCCCGCTCGAATCGCTGGCCAAGGAAGCCGCGCTCAAGGTGCTGGAACTGACCAGTGGCCGCGTGCTGGCATTGGCCAATACCTGCCTGGGCTTTCGCCACGGCCCCAAGGCGGTGGTGGACTGCTCGACGCTGATCGTGGTGTTTCTGAGCGCCGACCCGCTGGCGCGCCGATATGAACTGGACCTGGTGGCAGAACTCAAACGCGACCGGATCGCCCGGCTCATCGTGCAGGTTGGCCCCGACCTGGCCGACGGCCCCACCACGTTCGGCAGCCCGGCACCGGCCGGCCTGGACGACGCCTGGTTGGCGCCGCTCTGGCTGCTGATGGCCCAACAATTCGCGCTGCACAAATCGCTGCTGCTGGGTCTGACGCCGGACAACCCTTTCCCGGATGGCAGCGTCAACCGTGTCGTGCAAGGGGTCACCATCTACCATGGCGCAGATCATGCTATCGCCTAGCCATTTTTACGGCCTTGATGTGGGCGGCACCAAGATCGAACTGGCCGTCTATGACAGCACACTGCAGCTGCGCTACAGCAAGCGCATCGCCACGCCGACCAGGGATTACGCTACCTTTTTGCAGGCGGTCGAGCTGCTGGTGCGGGAAGCCGACGCCAGATTGCACACGATCGGTGCGGTTGGACTGGGCATACCGGGCGTGGTCGATGCGGCCAGCGGCCAGCATCAGAGCGCCAATGTGCCCGCCATTAACGGCGCCAATTTGCGCACCGACTTGCAGCAGCGCCTGGAGCGGCAGGTCGCCATCGGCAACGACTGCCATTGCTTTGCACTGTCCGAAGCCAACGGCGGCGCCGCGCACGGCTATCCCAGCATGTTCGGCGCCATTCTCGGCACCGGCGTAGGCGGCGGCTACTGCGTCGACGGCGTGCTGGCGTCGGGACGCAACGGCCAGGCCGGCGAATGGGGCCACTGGAGCGTGTCGGCGGCGCTGCTGGCACGCCATGGCTTGCCGCTGCTGGGGGCGGACGGCAACCGCGCAGGCTGCCTTGAGCACTACTTGGCAGGCAGCGGACTGGCCGCGCTCTACCAGATCGTCGGCGGCGCGCCGCGGGACGCGCGCACCATCGTCGAACGGGCGGGCGACCATGACGTGCTGGCCGTGCGCGCTCTCGCCATCCATATTGACTTGCTGGCGCAAGGATTGGCCAGCCTGGTGCTGGCGCTCGATCCGCATGTGATCGTGCTGGGCGGCGGCCTGTCGAACATGGCCCATTTGTACCATCAGCTGCCGCTGGCGATGCGCCGCCACTTGCTCGACGACGTCGTGCCGCCCCCGATCCTGGCACCCGTATTTGGCGACGCCGGCGGCGCGCGCGGCGCCGCGCTGCTGGCGCGCGCCCGGCAAGCAGCCAACCACCTGACTTACTAATCGAGGAACAGCATGTCTCCCATTCAAGCGATCATCCTGGCGCACCGCGCCGGCCAAAGCACAGGGCTATACAGCGTCTGCTGCACCAATGAATATGTGTTGCGCGCGGCCATGCGCGTGGCGCGCGAACATGGCACACCCTTGCTGATCGAAGCGACCTCCAACCAGGTTGACCAGTTCGGCGGCTACACCGGCATGCAACCGGCCGCATTTCGCGCCTACGTCGAACGCCTGGCCGACAGCCAGGCTTTTCCACGCGCGCAGCTGCTGCTGGGCGGCGACCACCTGGGGCCGAACGCATGGCAGGCCCTGCCCGCCGCCGACGCCATGCGTCACGCCTGCGACCTGATCGATGCCTATGTCGCGGCTGGCTTCCATAAGATCCACCTCGATTGCAGCATGGCCTGCGCCGACGACGTCGCCCCGCTGTCCGACCATACGGTAGCGACCCGTTCGGCCGTGCTGGCAGGCGTGGCCGAAGCGGCAGCGCGCCGCGCCGGCCAGCGGCCACCGGTCTATGTCGTGGGAACCGAAGTGCCTGTGCCGGGCGGCGAAGCGTCGCTCGACGCCGGCTTGCAAGTGACGACAGCGCAGGCGGCGGCGCATACCCTGGCCGTGCACCGGCGCGCATTCGACGCCGCCGGGCTGGCGTCGTGCTGGGAGCGCGTGATCGCGCTGGTGGTACAGCCTGGCGTCGATTTCGACCACAGCTGCGTGCATCACTACGACCGGCAAGCCGCAACGGGACTGTCGGCCATGGTGGCGGCGCAGCCCGGCCTGGTCTACGAGGCCCATTCGACCGACTATCAAACCGAAGCGTCCTTGCATCGCATGGTGCATGACCATTTCGCCATCCTCAAGGTGGGACCGGCGGCCACCTTTGCCCTGCGCCAGGCCTGGTTCGCCCTGGCAGCGATCGAAAATGAAATCATTCCCGTCGAGCGGCGCTCGCATCTGGTCGCGGTGCTGGACCGCTGCATGCGCGCCCAACCGGCGCACTGGCAAAAACACTACGCCGGCTCGGCCGACCAGCAACGATTGCTGCGCCAGTATTCGTTTAGCGACCGCTGCCGCTACTATTGGGGCGAACCGGAAGTGGAAGCGGCCGTCCAGCGCCTGCTGGACAATCTCGGTGCGGCCGACGTGCCGCTGCCGCTGCTGGCCCAATATCTGCCGGAACAGTATCCGCTGGTGGTGCAAGGCCAGCTGGCGGCGCGCGCAGCCGACTTGGCCGAACACAAGGTCGGACTGCAGCTGGCGCAGTATGCCCGCGCTTGCGCACAAAACTGCCACGGCGTCGGCGCGCCAGCATGAACCATGGCGGCCAGCGCAGGGAACGGATACTGCATCTGCTCATCGAGCGCGGCGGCGCCCAGGTGGGCGAGCTGACAGCTTTGCTGGGCGTGTCGGCCGTGACCGTGCGCAGCGACCTGGCCGCGCTGGAGCGGCTGGGCAAGCTGACCCGCACCCACGGCGGTGCGCTGCTGCTGCGCGGCCGCCCGCCCGAACAGCACTTCCGCCACAAAGATCAATTAAACACCGATGGCAAGGAGCGTATCGGTGCACGCGCCGCCCTGCTGGTGGCCGGAGGCGACAAGATCATCATCGACTCCGGCACCACCACCGCGATGCTGGCGCGCCATCTGCGCGCGGTGCCGAACCTGACCGTGATGACCAATGGCCTGAACGTGGCCAATGCGCTCGCCATGGCCAATAGCGTCACGGTGCTGCTCACCGGTGGCCAGTTGCGCGCACAATCGTTGTCGATGCAAGGCGCGCAAGCGCAAGCCTGCCTGGAACAATACAGCTTCGACAAGCTGTTTCTCGGCGTCGATGGTTGCGACCCGCAGTTCGGGCTGACCACCCACGATGAAGCCGAGGCGAACCTCAATCGCAGCATGGCTGCGCGCGCACGCCAAGTCATCGTGCTGGCCGACGCCAGCAAGTTCGGCCAGGTCACGCTGCACCATATCTGCCCGCTGGAGCGGGTACACGCCATCATCACCGACGGCCGGCCGGCCGAGCGCCATTGCGCGCGCCTGCAGCAGCTCGGCATCGAACTTATCATCGCGGAGTAAGCCAGTGAACCATCATACGCTGCAAGGCAGCATCCTCACACCGAACGGCCTGGTCGACGGCCAGCTCAGCTTCGGCACCCACATTGGTGCCATCGACACCGCGCCGCGCAGCGCGACCAGGCGCTACCTCCTGCCCGGTTTCATCGACCTGCACGTGCATGGCGGCGGCGGGGTCGATATCATGGAGGGCGGCGCCAGCGCCGTCGCCGTGGCGCGCATGCATGCGCGCCACGGCACCACATCCATGCTCGGCACCACCATGACGGCGTCGGAAGCGGACATCAGCGGCGCCTTGCGCGGCCTGGCCCCGGCCATCGCAGTGCGGCAGCCGGGCAGTGCGCGCCTGCTGGGCGTACACCTTGAGGGGCCATTCATCAGCATCAACCGCCTCGGCGCCCAGCCCGAGGCGCAAGTGCGCCAGGCAACGCTGGAGCTGGTGCGGCGCTACCACGCGCTGGCGCCGATTCGGGTGCTGACGCTGGCACCTGAAGTGGACGATCACCTGGCCCTGATTCCGCAGCTGTGCGCGATGGGTATCCGCGTCCAGATCGGCCACAGCAACGGCAGTTACGAGCAAGGCCTGGCCGCGCTGCGCGCCGGAGCCTCCGGCTTCACCCATCTGTTCAACGGCATGACAGGCTTGAACCAGTACGCGCCAGGCATGGTCGGCGCGGCGCTGGCACACGCCGAATTCAGCGAATTGATACCGGATCTGCAGCACGTCCACCCGGGCGCAATCCGGGCCGCCATGCGCGCCATCCCGCGTCTGTACTGCGTGACCGATGCGACGTCGGCAACCGGCATGCCGGACGGCGAGTATGCGCTCGGCACCCAGCGCGTCGTCAAATGCCAGGGCTGCGTGCGGCTGCGCAGCGGCTCGCTGGCCGGCAGCGCTCTGACCATGGACCAGGCGCTGCGCAACCTGCTGCAGATCGGATGCGACCTGGCCGATGCCTCGCGCCGCCTGTCGCTGCATCCGGCCGACTACCTCGGGGTCCAGGACCGCGGCCGCTTGCAAACGGGCGCCTGGGCCGACGTCGTCGTACTCGACGCCGATTTTCAGGTGCAACAAGTGTACGTCGAAGGCGAGCCGATTTTGCGCTGACACCCGCTTAGCGCAAGCCGCTCGCGAACTGCGCCTCGAAGCTGGCGCCAGCGGCGGCGCGGGTGTCGATCTGCAGGCGCAGGTGCGGCGCCGTTTCCAGCACCGTCACCCCCGGACCGGCCGCCAGCAGCGCCCCCACCGGCTGCGCCAGGCTCAGTACCAGCACTTCTTGCTGCTCTGTCGGATCGGCCACCACGACATGCAGACGGCCGCCGCGCTCTTGCACCAGCACCGCCGCCGGACCGGAACTCGTCACATAGGCCTTGCCGGCGCGCGGCGCACTGCCGGCACGCCACAGATTGGCGGCATACAGGCCGGCCCGTGTGTCGCGCACGGCGGCGGCCTGGTTGTCGTTGGCCTCGATCAGCAGGCCCGGCGCGCGCGCGGCTTGCTGCGTTTGCGCGGCGCTCGCGTTGGGCAACAGCACATAGGCATAATTGCCACTGCCCTGTGCCATGACCAGGCTCTGGAAAGAGTGCCGCACCTCCTGATCGCTTTGCTGATCATTGAGTTGGCGCCACTGTCCGCTGCGCACCATACGTTCGGTCGCGATGTCTGCCCCTTGCGGGAACACATAGCCAATCTGGCTGCCCGCCCGCCCATCTTCCAGGTGGGCCCAGCGCGCAGCGCGCCGGTGGCCGTTGGCCAGAAGCTTGCCGTCGACCAGCAGGCGCGCCCCGCTGGCATCGCTCAATTTTCGGTTCTCGACCACGGTCTCGGCCTCTTGCTGGCCCTGGCCGATGCCGAAGCCGAGGGCCAGGATGCGCTCGCCCAGCATGAACCATGACTTCTTGCCCTGCAAACCAGAGCCGGTGACGGCGCGCAGCGTGAAGTCCATGCCCAGAACCGCGTACTTGCCCAGCGCCGCACCGCCCACCCACGCCTGGGTGTTCGGATACTGCTGCCACTCGACTGGACGGCCGCTGCCGCTATGGTCGGTGCTGGTGCCGGGCAGGCGCCGCAGGTCGACCGTGGCCCAATAGTCCGGGCCGAACTGGGTCTGGTCGGCATCGTAAATGGCCAGCATGCCCATGCCCGTCCACCAGCCCTGCAGGTTTTCGCCATTGCCAAATTCGAAGGCCGTCGTGCGCGCCGAGGTCAGGCTCAATACCGCGCTAAAACCGGGGCCGCGCATGATGGCGCGGTCCATCGAGGGATACAGGTGCACGCCCTGGGTTTCGGGCGCCGCCGCCAGCGCCGTGTCGCCCGCGATGGCCTTGAGCAGGCCCAGTTCATACAGCGGCAGGCCTGCCGTGCCCTGGCCGCCCGGCGCTCCCAGGTAGGACGCGCCGAAACTGCGATCGCGCGTCATCCAGCCCTTGATTGCGGCGCGCAGTGCCGCCCGCTCCGCCGGCGCGCCCGATTCGGCCAGCAGTGCCAGCGTGGCGATGACGCCGCGCCCAACGCCATGGTCGGTCTGGGTGCGCGCGGAGACCTTGCGACCGCGCAGGGCATCCGGCATGGCGCCGTCCACGATCCACGGCACAAAGCCGGCGCGCGCCCAGGCGAACGCCTGCTCCATGCGCGCCGGCGCGATCGGCCAGGCCGAATCGGACAGCAGGTAAATCAAGCGCGCCAGGTCGGCCAGGGCCACTGCGCCATAGTTGCCGGTGTAGGCCACGTAATCATGCTGGATGAATGATCCGTCTCGATAGAAGCCGTCGCCCGTGCGCACTGGATCGAGCGTGGCGCCGATCGTGTCGCGGCCGAGGGCGATGCGCTCGGCGTCCCTGGCCAGCATGCCCCCAAGGATAGCGACCATGGCCTTGTCGAGCAGATTGGCGCCGGTCTCGGCTCGGCTGCGGTCCAGCGTGCCATTGTCACGCGTCTTCCAGCGCGGGTCGGGCACATACCAGCTGACGGCTTCCAGCACCTGGGCCTGAAGGGCGGGCGGCACCTGTGCGTCCATCAGGCAGAGCACATCGAGCAAGTGCAAAGGTGTGCCGATCTGCCAGTCCCACCAATTGCCAAAGGCGTGGCGACGCGCGCGGTAATGGTGTTCGACCAGCCGCTCCAGCCCGTCGATGATGGCGAGCCCCAGGGCCGCATCGTGGAACGAGGCCGAACCTGGGGCCGCATACGCGACGGCCATTTGCTGCAGGCGCCGCGCATTGCTGGTGACGGCCGCCGAAGCGAGCAAGCCTTTCGGATTGGTGAAGTCGGCCAGGTCGTCCCACAGCACAGGGCTGTGTGCATCGCGCCGCATGTTCGTCAGTGCGCCCTGGGCCGCGTCCGACCCGGCGCGCAACTGGCGCGCCACCTCCGGGGTGTCCCGTTCCAGCGAAGCGCCGCCGGTCAGCTTGTCTTGCCAGCGTGCGTGCAAGCGTTCGAAGCCATCGCCGGCGCGGGCAGCGCCAGTGGCCAGCATGGCTGCCAGCAGCACGATTGCAGGCTTGAGCTTATTCATGATCCCATCCCCAAGATGAACGTTAACATTTTGCATAAAAATCCCGGAATATCGCGTCGCCGCTCACTGTTGGAAATTCAAGCCGGCATTCTCGCTTACCATTTGAGGTAACGTTATCACTTGATTTTTCACAACACAAGCCTTTTTCGCGCGGCCGGACCGACGCGATCGATGCCGGCGCGCTCGCCCCATGCGGCCTGGCGTCGATCGCCTTGATCCCGGGCCTGAGCGAGGATGGCGCTTGAATTGGGCTGCGGAGGCGCCAGCCTGGCGCAAGCGCTCGAGTGTGACGACATCCATGCACTGATGCACCTGGTGGCGCATACGGACGTTATCGGCCTGCTGCCGCACACCATCATCGCGCAGTCCGCTCCCAGGCTGCGGCGTCTGCAACTGGCCGGCGCGGCCGACATGCACACCCATGTCCTCGCAATCTGGCTGAAGGGGCGCACGCTGGCGCCGGCCACTGAGCGAAGCGTCGATCCGCCCTCGGCGCCGGAAGCAACGGCCCGGCCCTGTCGGCAACCTTGCCGCGCCTAATCCGGTGCGGCGATGGCGTTCCAGATCACGTGTGTCAGCATGGCCGCGTGCTGTGCGCGCCGCTCGGGGCTGTCGTCATCGTTGAGCATCTGGGCGCAGCTGCGTTCGGCCGCCCAGGTGACGATCTCGGCGATTTCCGGCGTCACCCCGGGGTGGGCGTGCCCGGTCGCCTGCAGCTTGCCGATCACGCGCCGGGTGTCGGCTACCAGGTTCTGCATGAAGGTGCGGTAGGCCTGCGCCACATCCGGGTCATAGGCCGAGGTCTCGACCATGGCGCGGATGGCAGCGCGGTGCTGGAAAAAGATCTCGACTCCGCCGCGCATGAAGCGGACGAAATCGGCGCGCCCGATGCGTTCGAGCCGAGCCATCGACGCGGTGGCCGCGTGCCGCACTTCGCTCTCTACCTGCTGCATCAGGTGGCACACCAATTCGCCCTTGTTGCGGAAGTGGAGATAAAAGGTGGCGCGCGCGATGCCCGCTTCCTTGGCCAGCTGGTCCACGCTGACGGTGGTGAAGCTTTCGCCGCTGGCCAGCAGGCGCTCGAACGCGCTGACGATGTGTTCCACCGTCTTGCCCTGGTCTTCGTCATCAACGGCTCGGCTGCGCCGGGTAACTGATCGCATCGCACTCCTCCTTCACTGTGGCCACCCGGCGGCCCGGGCAAGCGCTATTGTAGCCGATGCTTCATCATGTCTACACAGTATGACTAGACATAGTGTCCATTCCATGTTTTACTACGCGGCCACGCTGAACCAGCACCGGTCCCAATATAAACCGCGAGAGACACCATGTACCTGACCCAGAGCCTGCACCGCGCAGCCACCCTGCACCCCAAGCGCACTGCCACCGTGCATGGCGCGCGCCGCCGCAGCTATGCCGAACTGGCCGAACGCGTGGCGCGCCTGGCTGGCGCCCTGCAATCGATCGGCCTGCAACCGGACGACCGCATCGGCATGCTGGCCCTCAATTCCGATCGCTACCTCGAGTACTACCTCGGTAGCTACTGGGCCGGCTGCGTGGTCAACCCCGCCAATATCCGCTGGAGCGCGGCCGAAATCGCCTTTTCATTGGACGACTGCGAGACGCGCGTGCTGATTGTCGACGACCAGTTCCTGCCGATGGTGCCGGAACTGCGCCAGCGCGCCGCCTGCCTGACAAGGTTGATCTACGCCGGCGACGGCGCCACGCCAGAAGGCATGCTCTCATTCGAGGACATGATCGCCGCCAGCGCTCCGATACCCGATACCGGCCGCAGCGGCGACGACCTGGCTGGCGTGTTCTACACGGGCGGCACCACCGGTTTTCCCAAGGGAGTGATGCTGGGCCACGGCGGGCTATACATCAACGCGCTCACGATCGCGGCCGAAGGCGCCACCCAGGAAGGCAGCACCGGCCTGCATGCGGCGCCGATGTTCCACCTGGCCTGCATCGGCGTCATGAATGCAATGCTGGTCCACTGCTGCACGCATGTCTTCCTGCCTGCCTTTGCGCCGGGCGCAGTACTGCAGACGATCGAGAAGGAATCGATTGCCACTGCCCTGCTGGTGCCGACCATGGTGCAGATGACGGTCGATCACCCGGACGCTGACCGCCACGACCTCTCGAGCTTGCGCAATGTGCTGTATGGCGCCTCGCCGATCAGCGAAGCGGTGATCGACCGCGCCATGGCAAAGCTGCCCAATGCGAACTTCTTCCAGGCCTACGGCATGACCGAGCTGTCGCCGGCAGCGACCATGCTCACGCCGTTCTACCACACGCCCGAGGGCCGCAAGCAGGGCAAGATCCGCTCGGCCGGCCGCCCCACCTTCTGCGCTGAAGTGAGGATCTTCAACGAAGACGACCAGGAAGTGGCGCGCGGCGAAGTGGGCGAGATCGTGGTGCGCGGCCCTGGTGTCATGCTGGGCTATTGGAAGCGGCCGGACGATACCAGGGCAGCCCTGCGCGGCGGCTGGATGCATACCGGCGATGCCGGGCGCATGGACCAGGACGGCTACGTGTTCATCGTCGACCGCATCAAGGACATGATCGTCACCGGCGGCGAAAACGTGTATTCGGCCGAAGTCGAAAACGCGGTGCAGCAACACCCGGCCGTGGCTGCCTGCGCGGTGATCGGGATCCCCGACGACAAGTGGGGCGAAACGGTGCACGCCGTGGTGGTGCTCAAGGCCGGTGCGAACGCGACGGCCCAGCAGATCGCGGAGCATTGCAAGGGCCTGATCGCCAACTACAAGGTCCCCCGTTCCAGCGTGTTCGTCGACACGCTGCCGCTCTCGGGCGCCGGCAAGGTCCTCAAGAACAAGCTGCGCGAGCCGTTCTGGGCCGGACGCGAGCGCCAGGTCGGCTAAGCCGGCGCGACCCGTTTGGCCGCGGCAGCGGTCAGGCATGCCGCCGCCATCGAACAAGGGATTGAACTCATCGAGATTGGCTGACGACGATGCGCTCCATGGCCAGCACGGCCAGCTCACCGCCACGCCGACATCGGCGCGGCGGTGGGCGGCGCGTTCACGGCGCCGGCATCAGCGCAGCGATCTCGGCGTCGCCAAAACCGGCGGCGCGCAAGACGTCGGCGCCGTGTTCGCCGCGCCGCGGCACCTTGCCCGGTCCGGCTTGCGCGGCGCCCGAGAAGCGAGGGGCCGGCGCCGCCTGCAGCAGGCCGTCGTGCTGCTGGTAGATGCCGCGCGCGGCCATGTGCGGGTGCGCCATCGCCTCGGCCGGCGTCAGCACCGGCGCGAAGCAGGCGTCGCTGCCTTCGAGCAGTTCGCACCAATGCAAACACGGCTGGCTCAGGAACAACGCCGCCAGCTTGGCCCGTACTGCCGGCCAGCAGCGCGGGTCGTAGGGACGCTTGAAATCGGCATCGTCCTGCAAGTCCAGTTTGGCCAGCAGCAGCGCATAAAACTGCGGTTCGAGCGCACCGACGGTGATGCAGTGGCCGTCCGCGCAGGTATAGCTGGCGTACCAATGCGGGCCATCGAGGATGCCGGTGCCGCGTTGGAACGGCATCTGGCCGGCGCCATGCACGGACAGCAGCAGGTTCATCATATTGGCGCTGCCGTCGACGATGGCGGCATCGATCACTTGCCCGGCGCCGCCGTTGCGCACGTGGAGCATGGCCGCCAGCATGCCCATTGCCAGGTAGAGCGCGCCGCCGCCGATGTCGCCCACCAGCGTGGGCGGCGCCAGCGGCGGCGCACCGGGCGCGCCGGCATACCAGAGCGCGCCGGACAGCGCGATATAGTTCAAGTCATGGCCGGCGGCCTGGGCCAGCGGCCCGTGCTGGCCCCAGCCCGTCATGCGGCCGTAGGCCAGCCTGGGGTTGCGCGCCATGCAAACCGCAGGTCCCAGCCCCAGCCGCTCCATCACGCCGGGCCGCATCCCTTCGATCAAGCCATCGGCGCCGTCGATCAGCACCAGCAACGCGTCGATCGCCCGCCGGTCCTTGAGGTCGAGCGCGAGCGAGCGCTTGCCGCGGTGGACGATAGCCTGGTCGCCCAGTTCGTGCGGGTCGCCGGCCCTGCCGCCGCTGCGTTCGACCAGGATCAGCTCGGCCCCCATGTCGGCCAGCAGCATGCCGCAGAACGGTGCCGGCCCAATGCCGGCGATTTCGATGATGCGCAAACCAGACAGTACCCCCATGCCTGCACCCTTAACGCGGATAGAAGGTCGAACCGGAGGCCGCCATCTCGCCCAGCAAGCCAGGCGGCGCGAAGCGCTC
Organism: Pseudomonadota bacterium; assembly: GCA_040390195.1. Classification (GTDB taxonomy): domain Bacteria; phylum Pseudomonadota; class Gammaproteobacteria; order Burkholderiales; family Burkholderiaceae_D; genus Telluria_A. Next base: position 99,559 of record JAZJYV010000007.1, read on the forward strand.
GCCATGCTGCTCGGCCAGGCGCTGGCAGCGGGCGATGAAGGCGGCGATGCCGACGCTGTGCACATGGCTGATGGTGCCGCCATGGCAAGGCGCGAAGCCCCAACCGAGCAACGAACCGACGTCGGCGTCGCGCGCCGTGCTCAATACCCCTTCCTGCATGCAACGCACCGTTTCGACCGACTGTACCGTCAGCAGCCGTTCGACCAGCGCATCGATGGCCGGCTGTTCCGGCGCCACCGCGAAGGTCGCTGCCAGCTCGCCCCACAGCGATTTCTTGCCACCTTCCGGGTAATCGTAGAAGCCCTTGCCGGCCTTCTTGCCGATACGGCCCAGCGCCACGATTTTCTGCGCCACCGCCAGTCCCGGCGGAGCGCGATAGGCGTCGCCGAGGTCGGTCTGGGTCTGCTTGTCGATCTTGACGATCAGCTCGGCCGAGACTTCGTCGGTCAGCGCCAGCGGGCCGACCGGCATGCCCGCCTTCAGCCCGGCACTTTCGATCAAGGCCGGCTTGACACCCTCGCCCAGCATGGCCAGGCCTTCGAACACATAGGTCGAGAACACGCGACTGGTGTAGAAGCCGCGCGCATCGTTGACAACGATCGGGGTCATGCCAACGGCCTGGATGAAGTCCAGCGAACGGGCCAGCGTCTCCTGGCTGGTTTGCTTGCCCATGATGACTTCGACCAGCGGCATCTTGTCGACCGGCGAAAAGAAATGCAGGCCGATGAAATTGGCCGGTCGCGCGCTCGCCTCGGACAGGCCGGTGATCGGCAGCGTCGACGTGTTCGATGCAAAAATCGCGTTCGGTGCCAGCACCGCCTCGCTCTTGCGGGTGACGTCGGCCTTGATCTGACGGTCTTCGAACACGGCTTCGATCACCATCTCGGCGCCATCGAGCTCGGCGTAGTCGGTGGTGGCGGCGATGCGGGCCAGAAAGGCGTCGGCGTCTTCCTGCGTCATCTGGCCGCGCGCCACGCGTTTTTCGAGCAACCTGGCCGAATAGGCCTTGCCGCGCTCGGCCGCTTCGACGCTGGTATCGAGCAGCACCGCCATGATGCCGGCCTTGGCGGCCTGGTAGGCGATGCCGGCGCCCATCATGCCGGCGCCGAGGATGCCGATTTTCGTGTATAGCTGGCGCGCCACGCCGGCCGGGCGCGCGGCCAGCTTGTTCGCTTCGTTCATGCTGAAGAACAGGGTGCGGATCATGTTCTTGGCCTGCGGGCTCAGCACCGTGCTGGTGAAGTAGCGCGCCTCGGTCTTGAGGCCGGTGTCGAGGTCGGTGATCAAGCCTTCGTAGACGCACGACAGGATATTGGCCGGTGCCGGGTAGTTGCCATAGGTTTTGGCGCGCAGCATGGCGTTGGCCGCGACCAGCACTTGCTGCACTTGCGGGCTGCCGATGGCACCGCCAGGTATCTTGAAGCCTTTGGTGTCCCACGGTTGTTGCACCGGCGCCGTCTGCGCCAGTAGCCAGCTGCGCGCGGCAGCGACTTCGGTACCAGGCGGCACCACCGCGTGCAGGATGCCCAGCTTGAGCGCTTCGGCCGCGCTCAGGCGCTTGCCCTCCAACAGCAGCGGCAGCGAAGCCTGCACGCCGACCAGGCGCGGCAGGCGCTGGGTGCCCCCGCCACCGGGCAGCAGGCCGAGCGTCACTTCCGGCAGGCCGAAGCGCGCCTTGGGATTGTCGGCCGCCACTCGGTAGTGGCCGCATAGCGCGATCTCGAGACCGCCGCCCAGCGTCATGCCCGGCAGCGCCATGGCCACCGGCTTGCCGCAGCTTTCCAGCTGGCGCAGCGCGCGGTGCAGCGACAGCGTGCGTTCGAACAGCGCTGGCGCTTCGCCGCTGGCGAGCAGCCATTCAAGGTCGCCGCCGGCGATGAAGTCGCTCTTGGCCGAGGTCATCAGGATGGCCTTGGCGGCCGGGTCCTGGGCGGCCTTGTCGATCGTCTCGCACAGCGCCTGGCAGCTCGCTTCGTTGAGGACATTCTGGCTGCGACCGGGCATGTCCCAGGTCAGCGTGGCGATGCCGTCTGCATCGATGTGATATGTGATCATCCTGCTCTCCTTAAATCCGTTCAATGATGGTGGCGATGCCCATGCCCGCGCCGACGCACAGGGTGGCCAGGCCAGTATTGAGGTCGCGGCGCTCGAGCTCGTCGAGCAGGATGCCGAGGATCATGGCCCCGGTCGCGCCCAGCGGATGGCCCATGGCGATCGCGCCGCCGTTGACGTTCATTTTTTCGTGCGGCACCGCCATCACTTCCATGAAGCGCAGCACCACCGAAGCGAAGGCCTCGTTCAGTTCATACAGGTCGATGTCGGCCGCGTTCATGCCAGCCCGCTTGAGCGCCTTCTGGGCCGCGTAGCCGGGGCCGGTGAGCATGATGGACGGTTCGCTGCCAACGGTGGCGAAGGCGCGGATGCGCGCACGCGGGCGCATGCCGGTCCTGGCGCCGGCCGCGCGGGTGCCGAACAGCACGGCGGCTGCGCCGTCGACGATGCCCGAGCTATTGCCAGCATGGTGCATATGGTGAACCCGTTCGACATCGGGATAGCGCTGGCGGATCACGGCGTCGAAGCCGAATTTTTCGCCCATCTCGGCGAACGAGGGCTTGAGCGCGCCGAGCGTCTCGAGCGTGGTCTGGGGACGGATGGTTTCATCCCGGTCCAGGATCAGGATCCCGTTGATGTCGCGCAGCGGCACGATCGAGCCGTTGAACCAGCCGGCTTGCTGGGCGCGCTGGGCGCGCTGGTGGCTCTCGACCGCATAGGCGTCGAGGTCGCGGCGGGTAAATCCCGATTGGGTCGCGATCATATCGGCCGATACGCCCTGCGGCACGAAATAGTTGGCGATGGCGCTGCGCGGGTCGACCGGCCAGGCGCCGCCGTCGGAACCCATCGGAATGCGCGACATCGCTTCGACGCCGCCGCCGATGGCCATCTCGGCCTGCCCCGCCATGACCTGGGCCGCGGCCATATTGCACGCTTCCAGGCCGGAGGCGCAGAAGCGGTTGACCTGCACGCCCGACACCTGTTCGTCGTAGCCGGCCGCCAGCACCGCCACGCGCGCAATGTCGGCGCCCTGCTCGCCCACCGGGGTGACGCAACCGAGGACCACGTCGTCGACCAGCGAGGTATCGAGGTTGTTGCGATCGCGCAGGGCGCGCAGCGGCGCTGCCGCCAGTTCGAGCGGGGTTACGCCGTGCAGCGATCCGTCCTTCTTGCCTTTGCCGCGCGGCGTGCGTACGGCATCATAGATAAAAGCTTCCATCATCTCTCCTGGGTTCAAAGGTTACGGCTGATCAGTTCTTTCATGATCTCGTTGGTGCCGCCATAAATACGCTGGACACGGGCATCGGCCCAGGCACGCGCGATCGGGTACTCATTCATATAGCCATAACCGCCAAATAGCTGCACGCACTGGTCCATGACCTTGAACTGCAGCTCGCTGATCCACAGTTTGGCCATCGAAGCCGTTTCGGCATCGAGCTTGCCGGCGATTTTCATCTCGATGCAGCGGTCGACATACACGCGCCCGATGGCGATCTCGGTTTTCATCTCGGCCAGCTTGTGGGCGACGGTCTGGAAATCGATGATGGAACGCTGGAAAGCCTTGCGCTCGCGCGTGTAGTCGATGGTCCATTGCAGCGCAGCCTCGGCGGCGGCGATGCCGACGATGGCGATCTGCAGGCGCTCCCATGGCAGCTCCTGCATCAGGTAGGCAAAGCCGCGGCCTTCCTGGCCGAGCAGGTTGGCGGCCGGCACTCGCACATTGTCGAAGAACAATTCGGACGTGTCCTGCGCATGCATACCCATCTTGTGCAGGCGCTTGCCCTTGGTGAAGCCGGGCATGCTGGTGTCGACCACGAACAGGCTGATGCCCTTGGCGCCGGCGGCCGGGTCGGTCTTGGCCACGACGATCACCAGGTCACAGTGGTGGCCATTGGTAATAAAGGTCTTCGAACCATTGAGCACATAGTGCTCGCCGTCGCGCACGGCGGTGGTCCTGACGCCCTGCAGGTCCGAACCCGCACCCGGTTCGGTCATGGCGATGGCGCCAATGTATTCGCCGCTGGCCATCTTTGGCAGGTACTTCTGCTTCAGGTAATCGCTGCCGTTGTGCAGGATGTAAGGGCCGACGATCTCGGAATGCAGGTTGAAGCCGAGGCCGGTGGCGCCAATGCGGAACGTCTCCTCGAACACCACGACGCTATACAGTTCGTCGACGCCGACACCGCCGTACTGCTCCGGCATGGTGGCGCACAGGATGCCAGCGGCGCCCGCCTTTTCCCACACCTCGCGCTCGACATAGCCTTGCTCCTCCCAGCGCGCGTGGTGGGGGGCGACTTCATTGTCCATGAAACGCCGGACGGCGTCGCGGAACATCTCGTGGTCTTCATTAAACAGGGTGCGTGGAATCATCGATGGTCCTTTGGTAGGGAAAGCCGCCGGCCGGTGCCCCGGCGGCAGTGATCATGGTCGCTTCATTGTAGGTACCGGGGGGCCAGCCCAAAATCGTCGGAAGCGACGAATTCGCACCATCTCAACGCCAAAGCCGGCGGCATCAGCGCGAAAAGAGCGGTTCGCGCTTGGCGATGAAGGCCGCCACGCCTTCCTTGAATGTCGGGCGGTCGAGCAACTCGCGCTGGCGCTCCTTTTCATAGTCGAGCTGGCCGGCCAGGCTATTGCGGTCGGCCGCGTCGAACGCGCGGCGCGCTTCCAGCGCGGCATGCGCCGGTGCCTTGGCCAGCCGGCGCGCGATGGCGATCGCCTCGTCGAGCACACACTCGTCGGCCACGCAATCCCAGATCAGGCCCCACAGCTGCGCCCGCGCCGCCGGCAAGCGCTCGCCCAGCAGCACCATGCCCAGCGAACGCGCCCTGCCCATATTGCGGGGCAGGAACCAGCTGGCGCCCAGGTCGGGCACGATGCCAAGGCGCGGCAGGAAAGTCGCCACAAAATAGGCGCTGTGGCCGGCCACCACGATATCGGCAGCCAGCGCGATGCTGGCGCCGGCGCCGGCCGCAGCACCATTGACCGCGGCCACTACAGGAATGGGCAGGTTCTGCAAGCCGGTGATCATCGGGTTGGTCAGCCTTTCCATCATCGAGGCGCCCAGTTCGCCCAGCGTGTGCCCCTTGATGGCCGACAGCTCGCGCAGGTCGGCGCCGGAGCAGAACGAATGTCCGGCGCCGGTCACCACCAGTGCGCCGGCCTCCTCGCACTGGCGCAGTCGCGTCAGCGCATCGAGGAATTCGGCCTGCAGTTCCAGCGTCAGGCTGTTGCGGTTTGCCGGCAGGTTGAAGGTCAATACGGCGATGCCGTCGTTGATGTCCAGTGTAATGGCGTGATAGCGCATCGCGTGTTCCTGTGAGTGATAGGAAAGGTTAAGCTGGGGGCGCCGGCGAGGCATCGCCCAGCTGGCAGCCGCCGTCGCAATCGAGTACGGTGCCCGTGATGTAGCGTGCGTTGTCGGTGGCCAGGAACAGCGCGGCATCGGCCACGTCGGCCAGGGTGCCGTAATCGCGCAGCGCGAGGCGTGCCTTGAACGCCTGTTCGATGGCCTGTGTCGGCGCCAGGCGCGCCATGCCCTCGGTGCCGGCGATCGGCCCGGGCGAAATGGCGTTGACGCGGATGCCCTCCATCCCCCATTCCATGGCCAGGCATTGCACCAGCATATTGATGCCAGCCTTGGCGGCACAGGCGTGGGCCTGCAACGGCGCCGGACGCTTGCCCTGCGGCGCCGACACCGCCATCAGGCTTGCACCAGGGCGCGTCAGATGAGGATAGGCGGCGCGCAGCACGTTGAAGCTGCCGATCAGGTCGATGTCAATCACCGTCTTGAAGGCATTGGCCGACATTTGTCCGGCCGGAGCGAGGAAATTGCCGGCAGCCCCGGACACCACGATGTCAATGGTGCCGAAGCATTCGCGGGCGCGCCGCATGGCGCCATCGACGGCCTGGTAATCGCGCACGTCGGCAGCAATGCCGATCACGTCGACGCCTGCGCCCGCCAGGCTATCGGCGGCGCGCCCGATCCGTTCCTCGCTGCGGCTGATCACTAGCAGGCGCGCGCCCTGCTGCGCGAAGCGCCGCGCGATGGTGAGATTGATGCCGCCCGAGGCTCCCGCCACGACGGCGACCTTGCCAGCGAGGACAGAGGTGTTGAATGCATCCACAGCGGTCCATCCTTGTTCTGTTGATTGTGCGCTTGTTGGTCCAGATAGTAGTGCCCGAGGGGCGTTGGCTGAATCGTCGGAAGCGACGAATTTGCCGCCACCAGCGCGTCTGGCGCATCATAAGGTTGTAAGATTGCGCATCGAAGTCGCTCGCTGGCCCGCCATGAACAGTCCCGCTGTCCTGCTCAACCACCTGCTTGTCACCAAGCTGAACCCACCCGGCATCCCGCCTGCGGTGGTGCTGCGCAGTCGCGTATGCGCCCAGGTGTGCGCGGCGCAGCCGGCCAGGGTGGTGCTGGTGCGTGCGCCGGCCGGCTTTGGCAAGACCACGACCATGCTGCAGTGCCGCGCCCAACTTGAACAGGCCGGGCTCGACACCGCCTGGCTCACTCTCGACAGCGGAGACAACGATGCAGCCCGCTTCCTCGCTGGCCTGCATGCGGCGGTGGCGAAGATCGCGCCGGCGGCCGAACCGGCACAAGGGGCGCCTGGCGACCTGGCACTTGACCTGATGGCGCGGCTGGCCGCCCACGACGCGCCGTTTGCGCTGCTGCTCGACGAATTCGAGCATGTGCGCTCGCCCACCGTGCTCGAACTGGTGCGCGAACTGATTGCCCACTTGCCCCGCGGCGGCCGCTTGATCATCGGCTCGCGCAGCCGGCCCGAACTGGGGCTGGCACGCCTGCGCGCACGCGGGCAGTTGCTCGAGATCGACACCAGCCAGTTGCGCTTTTCGCAAGACGAGACCGCCGAATTCCTGACCCAGCGCCGCCAGATCGCCTTGCCCGACGAAGACCTGGCGACGCTATACCGCAAGACCGAAGGTTGGGTGGCTGCCCTGTGGCTGGCCTCGATGGCGCTGGAACGGCACGAAGGCCGGGCCGAATTCATTGCCCGCTTTTCAGGCAGCGATGACGCCGTGGCCGACTACCTGGTGGAGGACGTAATGGCGCGTCAGCCCGAGGACGTGCGCGACTTCCTGCTGCGCACCAGCGTCCTGCACCATCTGAACGCGTCGTTGTGCGATGCCCTGCCCGGCATTGCCGGCAGCGCCGCCATGCTGGCGCGGCTCGAAAGCGCCAACCTGTTCCTGTTGCCGCTCGAGGGCGATGAAAAAAGCTGGCGCTACCACAGCCTGTTTGCGGGCTTCCTGCGCCAGCAGGCGACGCGCAGCATGGCCGCGCAGTTGGCTGGCCTGCACAGCGCCGCTGCGGCTTGGCACGAACAGCGCGGGCGAATCGTGCCCGCCATCGACCACGCACTTGCCAGTGGCAGCCTCGAGCATGCGCTCGAGCTGCTGGACCAGCACGGCGAGCAGCTGCTCGAGCAAGGCCGCGTGGGACAGTTGTCACGCTGGTTCGCTGCGATTCCTGCACCCATGCTGAACGGCCTGCCGATGGTGCAGGTGGTGCGCATCTGGGCGGTGTGCTACACCCGCGGCCAGCTCGAGGCCCTGCCCTTGCTCGAAGCACTTGGCAGCGCCGATGCCGGCAACCCCGACGTGCGCGCCCACATGCTAGCCCTGCGCACGTCGCTGCTGGTGATGGCCGATCGTATGGACGAAGCAGCCAAGATCGGTGCCGCCGCCATGCTGGAACTGCCGTTTTCCCGACCCTACGCCGAAAGCACGCTGGTGATCTGCATGGCACTGATCCATAGTTCGATGGGCCAGCCAGGCCAGGCCCACCTCCTGCTCGACGCCGCACGCCGCAAGCAAGGTGCTTGCATCGACCTGTTCCACCGCATGTACTCCGAATCGGTCGAAGGCATCATCGACATGGACGCGGGCCGGCTGCGCCAGGCCTGCGCGCGCTTCCGGCTCGCGGTCAGCTGCACGCATGCTGCATCGTCCAATTACGTCAGCGGCAATGCGTTTGCCGGCGTGCTGTACGCCGATACCCTGTACGAAACGGGCGACCTGCGCCAGGCAGCCCACCTGCTGCATGTGTATGTGCCGCTGGTGAAGGACGCCGGCATGATCGACCACATCATCATCGGCTACTTGCGGCTGGCGCGCATCGCGTTTTCGCAGGGCGACATCGACATGGTGCTGCAGCGTCTGAGCGAACTGGAATACATCGGCTACCGGTGCCAGCTGCCGCGCATCGTCTCCAGCGCCAAGCTCGAACGCGCGCGCGTGCTGCTGTTGCAGGGAAATGGAGCGGGCGCATGGGACGAGCTTCAGCGCGCCAACGACACCGGTGTATGGCAGCGCGTGGGCGCCATGCGCATGCCCGCGCACGATGTCGACTATTACGAGCTTGGCGTGCTTCGTTGGCAAGTGCATTTCGGCGACGCCGGCGCAGCGCTGGCCGGGCTGGACGCCGAGATTGCCCATGCCACCGCCACCGCGCGCCAGCGCCGCCTGCTCAAGCTGCAGCTGCTGCGCAGCCTGGCGTTGCATCAGGGCGGCAGTGCCAAGGCTGCGCTGGCCCAGCTTGGCGAAGCGCTCAGGGGCGCCGCCAGGGAAGGCTTCCTGCGCCTGGTGGTCGACGAAGGCGAGGCGCTCGGGTCGCTGGTGCAGCGCCTGGCTGCGGTCCAGCGCGGCGACGGAGAGGCGCGCCAAGACCCGATCTTCAGCGACTATGTACAGCGGCTGGCGCAGATGTTCCCGGCGGCGGCCGACGACGGTGCCGCGCAGGCGCTCGCCAAGGCCCAGGTCGACGCATTGACCCAGAAGGAGGAGCGCATCCTGGCGCTGCTGGCCGAAGGCTATTCGAACAGCGCGCTGGCCGAAAAACTGTTCATCTCCGACAGCACCGTGCGCACCCACCTGCGCAATATCAACGCCAAATTGGGCGCGCAAAGCCGCACCCAGGCCATTGCCATCGCGCGCCGCCTCGGCATCATCGCCTAGCACTGCCCCAGGCAGGGCGCCGCGCGCCATCACCCCGCCCTTCCCGCTAGGCCAGCCGCCATCCGCATGGATCGGCACAGCGGCGGCCATGTGACACACAGGCCTGAGCCTGAGCCTGAGCCTGAGCCTGAGCCTGAGCCTGAGCCTGGGCCTGTACTTGCCTTCCATCACTTGCTGCCGGATGGTCGGCCACGCTTGCTTGACCTGTTGTCCAGTCTGAGCAATGTCCAGACCATCGAGGCGAATTGCCATGAGTCTGGTAGACACTCCTGAGCCAGCAGGCACTTTCGCATTCGACAACGAAACGGCCTGAGCAGGTGCAACCCTCCCAGCCAGAAACGACAAAAGCCCGCATCGCTGTGGGCTTAGTCGTCGATCTTACCATTGTATTCTGGAGGCAAGGACGGGAATCGCACCCGTCTCAACGGCCTTGCAGGCCGTTTGGAGCTCAATCAAATCAAGGACTTGACGATAGAACCAGCCGCAATAAACATCCTTAACGAAAATCATGCATAGATACCAGGAACCAGCAAGTTACCGGCCCGACGCCGGCAGTTGATAGTCCTTAAACATTTCGCGTAATTTCATCTTCTGCAGCTTGCCCGTGGCCGAATGTGGCAACTGGTCGACAAATTCAACATCGTCCGGCAGCCACCACTTGGCCACGCGGTCGCCGAGGTAGGCCAGCATGTCGTCGCGCGACAGCTCCTTGCCGGCCTTGCGTACCACCACCAGCAGCGGACGCTCCTGCCATTTCGGATGGGCAATGCCGATCACTGCCGCTTCCGCCACGGCCGCATGCCCCATCGCCGCGTTCTCCAGCTCGATCGACGAAATCCATTCGCCGCCGGACTTGATGACGTCCTTGGCGCGGTCGGTGATATGCATATAGCCGTCGGCGTCGATGGTGGCCACGTCGCCGGTGTCAAAGTAGCCCTGCGCGTCAATCACCTGTCCGCCCTCGCCACGGTAATATCCAGTGGTGATCCACGGACCCTTGACCAGCAGGTGGCCGAAGGCCTTGCCATCGCGCGGCAGCTCAATGCCATCGTCGTCGACGATCTTCATCGCCACGCCGAACACCGCACGGCCCTGGTTGGTCTGCAGCTGGTAGCGCCGCGCGGCCGGCAACAGGGCATGCTTTGGCAGCATATTGCAGACGGTGCCGAGCGGCGACATTTCGGTCATCCCCCAGGCATGCACCACGCTTGCGCCAAACACCTGGTCGAACGCCTCGATCATCGACAGGGCGGCGGCCGAACCGCCAATCACGCAGCGGCGCAGCACCAGTTCCTGCTTCGGGTCGAGGCGCTCGGTTTCGACATGGCCCAGCAGCATCTGCCAGACGGTCGGCACGCCCAGGGCTAGGGTCACCCGCTCCGCTTTCATCAACTCATAGATACTCCTGCCGTCCATCGCCGGACCGGGCATGACCAGCTTGGCGCCGCACATCGCGCCCGCATACGGCATGCCCCAGGCATTGACGTGGAACATCGGCACCACCAGCAGCGCGCATTCGCCGCTGGACAGGCCCATCGCGTCCGGCGTGCAGGCGGCCATCGAATGCAGCACGGTCGAGCGGTGCGAATACAGCACGCCCTTGGGATTGCCGGTGGTGCCCGAGGTGTAGCACAGTGCGGCAGCGGCATTCTCGTCCAGCACCGGCCAGTCGAACTGTTCGCTCTCGGCCAGGGCCAGCTCTTCGTAGCACAGCAAATTGGGGATATTCACGGCCGGCATGTGAGCGCGGTCGGTCATCGCGATGAAGCCCTTGACCGTCTTCAGTTGCGGCGCCAGTTTGTCGATCAGTGGCGCAAAGCCGATGTCGAAAAACAGGTACTGGTCTTCGGCATGATTGGCGATGTATTCGATCTGTTCCTGGAACAGGCGCGGATTGATGGTGTGCAGCACGGCGCCCATGCCCGACACCGCGTAGTACATTTCCATGTGGCGGTAGCCGTTCCAGGCCAAGGTGGCCACGCGCTGGCCCGGCTGTACGCCAAGGCGGGTCAGGACATTGGCCATGCGCTTGGCGCGGCGCGCAATGTCGCCGTAGGTGCAATGGTGAATTGGCCCTTCCGAGGTGCGCGAGACGATTTCATTGTCTGGATGATTGCGGCAAGCGTGCTCGATCACCGACGAAATCAGCAGCGGTTGGTGTTGCATAAGTCCTAGCATGGATAACTCCTGGTTAGATGTGTTGCTTGTTCTCGGTGCAAGTGATGGCACCTGCGGATATAAGGTTGGCATGCCAGGCGTCGAACAAGGCCTGGTCGGGCGATACAACTGCCGGCTGTACACGCTTTATTTTCTTGGCCACACTCGTGGCGTTGATGAGCGTTTGGCGCACACTGGCGCCAAACCAGCGCCCGCCCCGCAGCGAGGCGTAGCCGCGCTCATTCAATTGCGCGGCAATGGCACTATAGGACTGCCCTTTCGCGCGCAATGCAGCGATCAGGCGCAATGCCGCACAGGCGTCAATGCATCGGTCCGGCCCATTCGAAAGAGTGTCCATGGTTGTCGCGCAGCCCTGATCCGGCTAGCCCTTGAGCCGGATCATCCAGTTGAGCAGGCGCATTGGCCAGCCTCGATACGGTGCGCCCAGCATGGCCAACGCATTGAACGGTCCTTGCCGGAACACCGGGCGCAGCTTGGAGAAGGTCAGGAAGCCTTCGCGCCCGTGGTAGTGTCCCATGCCGCTAGGGCCGATGCCGCCGAACGGCAGGTCATGCTGTCCAACATGCAGCAGCGTGTGATTGAGCGTGACGCCGCCCGACATGACGCGATCGATGTAGAACTGCTGTAGGACGCGGTCCTTGCTGAAGGGGTAGAACGCCAGCGGGCGGTCGTGGCAGTTGATGTAGTCGACCACCTCGTTGACGCTCGAGTAGGACTTGACGGCCAACAAAGGGCCAAAAATCTCGCGCTGCATGACCAGCATGTCGTCGCGCACATTGAACAGCAAGGTCAGCGGAAACTTGCGCATGCCCGGTGCGGATTGCTGCCCCGGGAACAGCGACACGGCGCGCGCGCCCTTGGCCAGCGCATCGTCGAGTGTCTCCTGCAGCCGCTGGTAGGAGCGCTGGTCGATGATGGCCGTATAGTCGTCGTGGTTCAGGTCTGGATAGCGCTCTCGCATGACGCGCAGCGCCTCTCGGGCAAACGCGTCCTCGCTCCCTTCGGGCAGGAACATATAGTCCACTGTGGTGCAGATCTGGCCGGCGTTGAAGGCCTTGGCCCACAGGATGCGCTCGGCCGCCAGCCTGAGCGGATAGTCCGGCGCCACCACAGCCGGCGATTTGCCGCCCAGCTCGAGCGTCACCGGAGTTAGATTGGGCGCCGCATTGGCCAGCACCGCACGGCCGGTCTGGCCGGAGCCCGTGAAGAACAGGTGGTCGAACGGCAGCTTTGAAAACGCCGGGCCGCGGCCGCCGCCGTCCTCGAAGAACTGCAGCTTCTCGGGTGGGAAGTAGCTGGGCGCCAGTTCGATCAGCAGGCGCGCAAGGTGCGGTGAGTTCTCCGACATCTTCACCATCGCCCGGTTGCCGGCCGCAAAAATGGCCGTCAGCGGTGCAAACGACAGGTTCAGTGGAAAATTCCAGGGCACGATCACGCCCACCACCCCCACCGGCTGCGCCAGCACATAGGCCGAGCAACTCGGATACAGCAGGAAATCGGTGCGCCGTGTTTGCGGCCGCATCCATTTTTTCAAGTGCTTGACGGTGCCGCGGATCTCGTTGAGCACCATGAACAATTCGGCGAACAAAGTCTCGAAGCTGGACCGGTTGCCATAGTCGGTATGGATGGCGGCCACCAAATCGGCGCGGTTGTCCTTGAGCAGACGGGCCAGCGTCTGCAGGTCCGCTTTGCGCTGGGCGTAGTCAGGCACGGGGCCGGCCCGGCAAGCGGCGCGCTGGCGCCGCAGGCAATCGGCAAATTCGACGGGGATCATCATCGCCTCATCGGCGGGTGAAAAATTCATGGCAGCCTTCAACTAGGTGGGTTATCGTTTGGGTCGGAATGCAATCGGTGCGGCAGCGCTTCTGTCACGCCGCCAGCGCGAGCGCCGGCAAGGCAGGCGGCGCGTCCTCGGGCGGCGCCAAGTGCGGCGCGAGCTTGAACTGGGCAACCGCCCGCACCAGCCGATCCGCCTGCTGCTGCATTGACTCGGCCGCGCCGGCGGCCTGCTCCACCAGCGCGGCGTTCTGCTGGGTCGCGCCGTCCATGTCGCCGATGGTCCGGTTCACTTGCTCAATGCCCTGGCTCTGCGCGCGGCTGGCCGCCGTGATATCGGCCATGATGTGGCTGACGCTGGCAATGCTGGCCACCAGTTCCTGCATGGTGGCGCCGGCCTGTTCGACCTGTGCGGCGCCGATGCCGACTTTTTGCACCGAATCGCCGATCAGGGTCTTGATTTCCCTGGCTGCCGCGGCCGAGCGCTGCGCCAGGTTGCGCACTTCGGACGCCACCACCGCGAAGCCGCGCCCCTGCTCGCCGGCACGGGCCGCTTCTACTGCCGCATTGAGGGCCAGGATATTGGTCTGGAAGGCGATGCCATCGATGACGCCGATGATGTCGACAATCTTGCGCGACGAGGAATTGATCTCGCCCATCGTCGCCACCACCTGCGACACGGCGCTGCCGCCGCGCATGGCCACCTCGGACGCGCTTAGGGTCAGCTGGTTGGCCTGCTGCGCATTGTCGGCATTGTTGCGCACCGTGCTGGTGAGCTGCGCCATCGACGAAGCGGTCTCCTTCAGCGCGCCAGCCTGCGCTTCCGTGCGGCTGGAGAGGTCCAGGTTGCCGCTGGCGATCTCGCGCGAGGCGACGCTGATGGTGTCGGTGGCCTGGCGCACTTCGCCGACGATGGCGGCGATATTGCCGCGCATGCCCGCCAGCGCAAACAACAGGCTGCTGCGGTCGCCGTCGCGGATCGCGATCGGCGTCGCCAGGTCGCCATCGGCGATGCGGCCGGCGATCTGCACTGCATCGCTTGGCTCGCAGCCGAGCTGGCGGAACAGGCTGCGCGCGATCAGCAGCAGCAGGCCGAGGCCAACCGCCATTTCCAGCGCCGTGAAGAACACGATCGCCAGGCGCGCCGCGTCGTAGGCAGTGCCGCCGTCGCGCCGGTGCGATTCGGCCAGCTGGTAGCACAGCGCTGCACTGGCGGCAATCGCTTCGCGCAAGGCATTGTTGCTCTTGAAGTTATCGCCCGAATACAGGTAATCGGCCACCTCGTCCTGCTTGTCCAGGTTCGAGCCGGCGACCTTTTCGTTCTCGACCAGGCTCTGGTGCGTCTCGAGATAGCGCGCCAGGGCCGCGCCAAGCTGGTCGGCACTGGCCTTGAGGCGGGCGTCGCCGGCCATCAGCTTGTCGATCGCCGAGCGGTTGCGCTTGAACTCCTCCAACGCCTCGTTGAAGCTGCCGCGCTCCTTGAGTTTGGCGCCTTGCGGCAGCGTCAGGTAGCGCAATTCGGAGCGGCGCATCGATTCGAGCGCGGCCGACATATTGCTCATCGAGCGCACGGAGGCGAGCGTGTCGGTGGCCACGTATTCGTAAGCATCTTTCATCGCCCCGGTCCGCCATAGCCCGACCGCGCCCAGCATCACGGTCAGCAGCAGCATGGCGCCAAACGCCAGCGCCAGGCGCAATCGTATCGTCAGCTTCAAGCCTTGCATGGTTCCTCCAGAATTGTCGATTGCGGCACCAGCAGCGTTGCCAGTGCGGGAATCATCACGATGGCGCCGACCATATTCCACAGGAACATGAAGGTCAGCAGCAGGCCCATATCGGCCTGGAACTTGATGTCGGACCAGGCCCAGGTCAGCACGCCCAGCGCCAGGGTCACGCCGGTCAGGGCGACGGCCGCGCCGGTGCCCTTGAGCGTTTCAAAATAGGCGCGCTTCAAGCCCATGCCCTGGTCGAGGAAGTGTTGCAGGCGGTTGTAGATGTAGATGCCATAGTCGACCCCGATGCCAATCCCCAGCGCGATCACCGGCAGGGTCGCTACCTTCACCCCCAGCCCGAGGCGCGCCATGATCGCCTCGCACAGGGCCGAGGTGATGTACAGCGGCAGCATGATGCACAAGGTGATGCGCCAGCTGCGGAACTCCCACCACACCAGTAGCGCGACGATGCCGTACACCAGCAGCAGCATCTGCAATTCGGCCTGCTTGATGACGATATTGGTGGCCGCTTCGATGCCCGAATTGCCGCCGGCCAGGGTGAACTTGGCGTTGGCGTCGTCATTGGCGGCGGCAAATTGCTGTGCCGCCGTCACCACCCGGGTCAGCGTTTCTGCCTTGTGGTCAGCCAGGAAGATCATCACCGGCACCATCGAGCAGTCGTTCGAATACAGCTCCGACGGCAGCATGCGCTGGGCCGCATTGGTGAGGTAGCGGTTGCGCGAGATCGCATGCCAGCGCAGGTCGCCGCCGTTGGTGGCTGCAATGACCTTCTTCATGCCGTAAAACAGCGAGTTGGTCGACTCCACGCCGGCCAGGTTCTCCATCTCCCACTGGAAGCGGTCGACTTTTTCGGCCACCGCATAAGAGCCGCATTCGCCGGGCACCGTCTTGACCATGACGACGAACACGTCGGCGCTGGTGGCGTAGTGGGCGCTGACGTAGGCCGAGTCGCGGTTGTAGCGCGAGTCCGGGCGCAGTTCAGGCGCGCCCGGGTCGAGGTCGCCGATCTTCAAGTCACGGCTCATCAGCCAGGCCCCGCCCAACACCACCAGCGCCACCGCCAGCGCCGCACGGGCGAACTTCGGTTCGGCAAAGCGCGACAGGAAGTGGGCCGCGCGATACCTTCCGGCCTGCTTGCGCGCCTGGTGGCGCAGGCAGGCGTCGGACACGCCGACATAGGACATCAGGATCGGCAGCAAGAACATCTTGGTCAGCACGATCACCGCCACGCCGATCGAGGCCGAAATGGCCAGCTCGCGGATCACGCCGATGTCGATCACCAGCAGGGTCGAAAAGCCAACCGCGTCGCACAGCAGGGCCACCGTGCCGGGAATGAACAATTGGCGGAAGGTGAGCTTGGCGGTGTCGATATTGGAGGCGCCCGACAGGCGCGCGGTGGCCATGGTGTTGATGTTCTGCACCGCATGTGAGACGCCGATCGCGAAGGTCAGGAACGGCACCAGGATCGAGTACGGGTCGAGCCCGAAGCCGAGCATGCGCACCAGGCCCAGCTGCCACACCACCGCCAGCGAACAGCACAGCACCGTCACCAGGGTGCTGCGCCAGCAACGCGAATACCACAGCAGCAGCACCCCAGTCAGCGCGAAGGTGATGGCGAAGAACAGGCCGATGGCGCGCGCGCCGTCGATCAGCTCGCCCACCACCTTGGCAAAACCGGTGATGCGGATGGTGACGCCCTGCTTGCCGTATTTGTCGCGCACCAGGGTTTCGAGACGGCGCGAGAACTGGCCGTAGTCGAGCTTGGCGCCGGTGTCGGGATCCTTTTCCAGCAGCGGCACCAGCACGATGGTCGAGCGCTGGTCGGAAGCTACCAGGCTGCCGATGCGGCCGGAACGGGCCACATTGCGCCGCACCTCGTCGATCTTGGCGGCCGAACCGTCGTAGCCTTGCGGGATGATCTGGCCGCCGACCATGCCGGCCTCGGTCACTTCCATCCACAGCACATTCGGGGTCCACAGCGACTTGAGGTTGCCGCGGTCGACGCCGGGGATATAGAACACCTCGTCGGTGACCTTCTTGAGTGTGTCGAGATAGGCAGGAGCATAGATGTCCAGCCCGCTGGTTTCGACCGCGATACGCACCACATTGCCCAGCGGGCGCAGCTCGTTCTCGTACTTGAGGTAGTTGGCGATGAAGGGGTGCGAAGCGGGCACCATTTTCTGGAAGCTGGCGTCGGCACGCAGCTGGGCGGCCTGCCAGCCGAACCACAGCGAGACCAGCGCAAACAGCAGCAGGATGGTGAAGCGGTGGGCGAACAGGCGCGGCTCGAGCAGGCGCTCGAGTGCGCCCATCTTCGGATGCCCGTCACGGGAATCGGATTGGTTCATTGTCATGTTCATCAGTGTTGGGTGACGACCTGCACGCCGCCCATGCCGGCCAGGTAGAGCTTCGAGCCCACCAGCGCCAGTGCGGACAGCTCACGGCCACGCGCGCTGGTGGTCGAAGAAAAACTTTGCCCGCCATCGTTGCTGCGGTAAATGACGCCGTCGCGCGCAGCGAGCAAGAGCGCGCCGTCGGGCGCCGTGCCGGCGCCGACCAGGGCGCGGCTGCCCAGCAAGGGCAAAGCGCTCCAGCTGGCGCCACCGTCACGGCTGCGCAGTAGGTGGCCGCCGAAGCCGTAGGCAAGCAGGCCGGACGGCGTTCCGGCCACGCCGTACAGCTGGCCTTGGTAACCGGTGTCGAGCGTACGCCAGCTGTCGCCGGCGTCGAGCGAGCGGTACACCCGCCCTGCCTCGCCGGCGATCAGTAGCGCGCCGTCGGCGCCGTGGCCGAAGGCGTTGTAGTGCAGGCCGTCCGGATTGGCGATGCGGCTGGCCAGCGATTGCCAGCTTGCGCCGCCGTCGCGGCTGCGCAGCAGCTGGCCGAAGGCACCGGCCGCGAAGGCGGTCTGCGCATCGCGCATCCACACCGCCAGCAAGGGACGGGATGGCCCGAATTTGGCCGCTTCCCTGGCGTCGTCGACGGCCCGTTCGGCCGCCGCCAGCGCCGCCTTCGCTTGCGCCTTGCCGCCGGCCGTCGCCGCCGCCAGTGCGGCGCGCGCGCCCAGCGCAGCCTGCTGCGCATCGTTCTGGACCAGTGCGTTGACGCCATTGCCGTCCAGCCGCAACTGCCAGCGTGTGCCGCCATCGCTGCTGGTGAGCAGCGCGCCGTCATGGCCGGCCGCGATGCCATGGTGGGCATCGGCAAAATGGACTGCGGTCAGGGTCACTGCCACTGGCACTTCGGCCTGGGTCCAGCTGGTACCGTGATCGTCGGAATAGATGGCCAGGCCGCGTTCGCCGACCGCCACCAGGCGCGTGCCGGCGCTGGCCATGGCCAGCATCAGCGCCTGCGGCGCGCGCGTGCTGCTGCGCGCCTTGGCCGCCAGTGGTTCGGCCATGGCCGGCAGCATCACAAAATAGGCGCCGACGATGGCCAGCGCGCTGAATGCCGCCAGCTGGAATGTGCGCCAGGAGGCGTTGAGAAAAATCTTCATGCTGCAAATGTCCTACTCAGAAAAAAACGCCCCGTCCCTTGCGGAAACCGGGGCGCAAACGAGACACGGTACGTGCTAAGCCTGGCCAGTGTCAGATGGCGCGGGACGGGTTGCGCCAGCAGCCCCCCGTCCCGCAATTGCCTTGGTGGTCTTAATTGCTGCTGCGGCGCAGCGTGTCGGGCGTGAAGTTGGAGACGCCCAGCTTGGCGCCGAACTTGGATGGCTTTTCCTCGTTGCCCAGGCCGGTCACCAGGTAACGGCGCGCCTGCAGGTCATAGAACACTTCGGCGGTAAACCACAGCGTCGGCGCGTCGTAGGCCTGGATCGCGTCCAGTTCGTGCACGCGCCACAGTTCGCCACGGCCGTCATAGGCATCGGCGTGCGCAATCTGCCAGCTGTCCTCGTCGATGTAGAACACGCGCTTGGCATAGATGTGGCGCTTGTCCTTCTTCAGGGTCGCCTCCACCACCCACACGCGGTGCGGCTCGTAGCGCACCAGGTCCTGGTTCAGGTGGCCCGGACGCACGATGTCGGCGTACTTGACGCTCTTGCTGGCGAGCTTGTAGTTGTTGTACGAGATCAGCATCTCCTTCTTGCCGACCAGTTTCCAGTCGTAGCGGTCAGGCGAGCCGTTGAAGCCGTCGTAGTCGTCGGTCGTGCGCAGACCATCCGAACCGGAGCCGGGCGTGTCGTAGGCCACGTCCGGGGCGCGCAGCACGCGCCGCTGGCCCGGGTTGTAGATCCACGCCTGGCGCGACTCCTTGACCTGGTCGATCGGGTCAATCACCAAGAGCGCTTCGCCGGCCACGCTCGACGGGCCGGTGATGGCGCCCAGGTAGTACAGCAGGCGGTTCGGCTCCGGCTTGTCCATGGCGCTGGCGAAAGCGACCGTCTCGGTGCGCGTGACGGGCGTAAACGAACCGTTGGCCTGGACCGGGAACTCGGCGGTGTAGCGCAGCACGCTGCCGCCGCGATGGCGCATGATGTGGTTCCAGATCACTTCGACCCCGGTTTTTGGCAGCGGGAACGGCACGGTCGAACGCGCCACGCCCTGCACGCCATTGCCGCCCGGCGCCAGTTCGGCCTTGCCCGCTTCGGCCTTCACGGCATCATAGACGCCCTGCGGATAGGCCGCCGTGCGGTGGCTGGTGTAGACATTGAGCTTATAGCCGGGGAAGCGCTTGAGCATCTCCATCTGCCCAGGCGCCAGCTTGTCCTTGTGCTGCGCCATATTGGCCGCCGTGATCGTGTACAGGGGCTTGTCGCCAGCAAACGGATCGACATAGCCGGTGGCCGGGTTGTAGCCGGCCGGGGTCTTGGCCAGGCCGCCTTCCCACGACGGGATGGTGCCATCCTTGTTGCCGGCTTTTTCTGCACCGGTCGGTGTCAGGTCCTTGCCCAGGCGCTCGATGTCAGCCGCGCTGGTACCGGCCCAGGCGCCGCTGGCGACGGCCAGGCCGGCGGCGAGCAGCAATTTGTTGATTGGGTTCATAGTCAGTCTCCGAAATGCTTAGAAGTTGATGCCGGCCACAAAGCCATAGTTGTCGCGGTCGTGCAGGACGTCGTATTTGGCTGCATTGTTAAAGCGCGTGCTGCTCAGTTCGACGTAGTAGCGGTTGTTGTAGTCGGCGCGCAGTACCAGGCCGAGCGTCTTGCGGTCCTGGCTGAAAGTGCTGTCGGCCGAATAGCCCTTGACGTCGTGCGACCAGAACAGTTTGGGCTTGAGGTTGACGCCGGCGAACACGTCGCTGAAGGTCAGCTCGCCCTGCAGGCGGTAGCCCCAGGCGCTGGCGGTGGCATAGCCCTGGTTTTCGCAGTACGGCGCGTAGCCGTTCAAGCCGGCGCACGTGCCGCCCAGCGCCGTGGTCGGACCGAAGCCGAACAGGAAGCCGCGTCCGTAGCGGGTGCCGGTGGCCGGGTCGCCAATGCCGTGCCAGCGCTGCACGCCCACTTCGCCCAGCACGGTGGCGCTGGATGCGCCCAGCGCCGGGCCGAGGACCTTGAGGAAGGACAGCTGCAGCTGGTCCTTGTCCTTCAAGTCGTAGCCATGGCTGACGGAATTGGTGGCGACGGCCGGGTTGCGCACGAAGGTGGCAAGCGCCGCCTGCGGGCCGAGGCCGAGCACGGTACCGACGACCAGGTCGGGCGCATTGATCTGGACCGGGATGCCGTGCGTGTGGCTCAGTTCGCCGAACACCGAGACGCCGCCCACTTCGGAGGCGCCCGACACGGCCAGCGAACGAATATTCTCGGCGCTGTAGTCCCAGGCGAACTGGGCAGCAGGAATCGCGCCGAGCAAGCCCATCTGCTTGGCGGCGGCGGCCTGGCCGGCCCCGGCCAGCACCTTCGACAACGCCGAGAACACGGCGCCGTACTGGCCTGAATAGAGCGACGAGGTCGACGGCGACGGCGCCTTGACCACCGACAGCACCGGGGTGCGCGCGTGGTAGTTGGCGAAATAGAAGCCGAAGTCGGTGGCGATGGCGTCGACATAGGCATGCGCGGACAGGCCGAACTGGCCGCTATTTTTCGGCTTGACGTTGGCGGCGCGGCCCAGCTGGAAGTTGAACGGCACGCCGGCCAGCGCGGAAGCGCCGACCGCGCCCAGCAGCGGCGCGGGCAAGGCGCCCAGGATCGGCACGCCGTTGAACTGGGCCGCGTCGTTGCCGACAGCGTCGCCGAACACCACGGCGCCACCTGGGCAGTTGAGCGAATCGACCAGCGACCAGTAGGTGCCGCAGCCGTCGAGCACGGTGTGTTTCCAGCCCAGCTGGTAGAAGCCTTCGACCGAGACGCCATTGCCAAGGCCCAGGTTGGCCACCAGTTGCGGCAGCGGGCGCAGGATTTCCTTGACCTGGGCGCCGGGACGGTGGGCCGCGGTCAGGTCGAAGGTGCCCATCGCGTTGATGCCGGGGATGAAGGCGCTCTCGCCCCAGTTGACCACCTGGTTGCCCAGCTTGACCGTGAGCGGCTGATCGGCGCCCAGCTCCCAGGTGTTGAACAGATAGGCGTCACCCAGCGCCACGCCGGAAAACTGGGATCCCTGGTCGAAGCCCTGGTCGGACAATTTGGTGTTGGGCAGGTAGCCATTATTGAAGCTGCCGTGCGCGACGGTCTGGGTCTCGAGCGTGCGGTCATACCAGGCGGTGGCGCGCAGCATCAGGCCGAGCTTGTCGCGCTTGAGCTGCAGTTCGCCCGACAGTTTGGGGCCGCTCGAGTACGCAGCGCCCTTGTTGAAATTCAGGTTGCCGTCGTCGTGGCCATTGCCCACGCCGGGCGTGCCGCCGTTGGCGCCCGACACCAGGTTCGGGTCGCGCTGGGCGGCGCGCCAGTTGGCGCCGACGGTGGCATTGAGCGACCACTGGGCCTCGACACCATCGTCGAGGATCATATTGCCTGCCTGTGCCGGCGCGCCGGCGGCCACGGCCATCATGGCTAGCGCCAGTTGGCAGCTCGCTGCCAACCGGGTTGGCTTGGTGCCGGGGGCGCTGCGGTTTCCTTGCTTTTGCATCCTGTCTCCCTTGCTGTTTTCAGTATGGTTAATGCTTTGCATGGTGCTGCGGTGGTGAAAAAACGGAGCGCTGCGGCCTAGCCATGTTGCTGGCCTTCAGAGCGGTAGTGCACGTCGAACGGTTTATTGGTGATGAACAGCATCGTGACGTCGTTGTCCTGGGTGGCGCCGTGCTGCATCTCAATGCCTTCCGGGAACCAGGCAAAGCTGCCCGGACCGAAGGCGCCGGCATGGGTCTGCAAGACCCCGTCGAGCACATAGATGCCGTGCGCGCAGTTGTGGCGGTGCCAGTCGTTGGTGAAGCCGGCGCGGTAGCGGATCTTGGCCACACTCATGCCGGTGTCAGGGTCGGCCATCAAGCCCTTGATCAGGATGCTGGCGTCAATCGCTTCCAGGCGCATTTCCTGCCATGGCATGGTGTTGGTGTCGATACTAAAGATTTCGTTGGCGGCGGAGGAGTCGCTCATCGTGGTATTCCTTTCAAGGTTAAGACGCTAGGGGATGGCATTGACATCAGGCTTTTACCAGCCGGAAACCGATATGCGACATCGGGTTGAGGGGATCGACGCCGCGCCGCGCGCTGGGGCGGTAGCTGAGGCAGTAGTCTTCATTGCACAGGAAAGAGCCGCCGCGCGTGACGCGCTTGGGCGCGCTGGCCGCTGCGGATGTATCGTCCGGGTCCCAGCTGGCCTTTGGTCCCTGCGGGTCGGCCTGCAGCTGGCCGGGCGCATGCCGGCCGAACTGGTCGGCGCGGTACCAGTCGGCCACCCATTGCCATGCATTGCCAGTCATGTCGTACAGGCCATAGCCGTTGGCGGGGAAGCTGCGCGCCGGCATCGTGCCGACCAGGCCGGCCGCCTTGGCACCACGGCGCACCGCGCCACGCCCAAGCACAGGGAAGACGCCGCCTTGGCCCTGCCATACATTGGCCATGCGCTGACCGTCCGGCGCAAACTCCTCGCCCCAGCCGTAGGTGGCCTGTTCCAGGCCGCCGCGCGCGGCGAACTCCCATTCCGCTTCGGTCGGCAGGCGCTTGCCGGCCCACTTGGCATACACCAGCGCATCGGCGTGGCTGACCTGCACCACCGGATGCGCGCCCTTGCCGTCGATGCTGCTGCGCGGGCCCTGCGGGTGGCGCCAATTGGCGCCGGGCACGAACTGCCACCACTGACTCCAGTCGCGCAGGTCGACCTGCCGTTCAGTGCCGACAAACACCATCGCCCCCGGCAACAGCAGCGCGGGAGCGGTCTGCGGCGTGTCGGGTGGCAGTTGTACTTTCAAGTCTTCCCAGCGCGGCTTGCGTTCGGCCGTGGTGACATAGGCGGTGGCCGCCACGAAAGCCGCGAACTGGTCGTTCGTCACATGGGTTTCATCGATCCAGAAGCCGCCCACGCTGACCGGATGGGCCGGCTTTTCGTTGAGCTGCGCCAGCTTGCTGTCGCTACCCATCATGAACCGTCCGGCGGGCACCCACACCATCCCGCGCGGACCATGCACGCCGTTGCCGCGCACGATGGCCGGCGCCGTGCGCTGCAGCGGCGCTTCGGCGGCGGGCTGGACGGACGCGCCAGCGGCTTTGCCGGTGGCGCCGGCGCGGCCGGCGGCCCACTGGCGTGCCACCGCGAAACCGGAGCCGGCCGCCAGCGCGCCGCAGCCGGCCAGCAGCAGCGTGCGCCGGCGCGCGGCGACAGCGTCAGTGGAGGGCGGCTGTGCAGTAGCGGGATGCATTTGGGTCATTCCGGGCTAGCCTTAGCGGGTCGCGCCTGAAGACGGCGCCGGGGTGGCTGCGGCCGGCGCAGCGGCACCGGCTGGCTGCGTGCCGGCCGCAGGCGCCGAAGGCAGGATCAGCGGCTGGGTCGGCGCCACGTCAATCGTGACGCTATGAATGGTGCCGCTGAAGGCGAACGGCATTGCGGCGCGGTAGGCCTCGGACACCGGAGAACCCAGATCCATGCCGATGTCGAGCGTTTCGGTGATCGAAAAACGACCCGGCACTGCGTTCTTGATCTCGCCCTGCCCGGCCTGCCTGCCATTGATGTATAGCGTAGCCGTGCCGCCGGTCGATTCGCGCAAGGGACGGAACGGGCGCTGCTGGTAATCCATGACGATCACCACCTCACCTGCCGGCAGCGACGCATCCGACACCACCGAATAAATGGCGCGGCCGAAGAAGTTGTAGTCGTAGTGGACGCGCCCGTCCTTGACATATAGCGTGAAGCCGGCCGCGCTGCCGCCTTCGGCCACGATCACGCCCTGCACGCCAGCAGGCGGAACGCTGATCTTGGCCGTGATCTTGTGCGAGCGCTGGTACACCGGCGGCGCGCTGCCTTCAGGGATGCGGGTGGTGCCGGCGCGGTAGGTGAACGAGGTGCGGCCGCGCACCACGCTCGGGCGCAAGCCACCGCCGCCGGCCCGTTCGATCATGCGGTCGTCAAGCGGCAGCACGCTGTAGCGCTGCGCTTCCTGGTCGAACAGCGCCACCATTTCCTTGAGCTTGTCCGGGCGCGCGGCGGCCAAGTTGTCGGACTGCGAAAAATCGGCATCGATGTCGTACAGTTCCCACACGTCGCTCTTGAAGTCGCGCGTGCCCGCCATGGTCCATGGCAGGCTATGGCTGGCGCTGGCGATCCAGCCGTCCTGGTAGATGGCGCGCCGCCCTTCGGTCTCGAAGTACTGCAAGGTGCGCGTGCCCTTGGCCTGCGGCGCATTGAAGCTGTAGCCCATGTCGACGCCGGCGATCGGCGTCTGCGCCACGCCGTCGACCGCCGACGGCGCGGTGATGCCTGCGGCGCGGTAAATGGTGGGCACCACGTCGATCACATGGTGGAACTGGGTGCGGATGGCGCCGTGGTCCTTGATCGCGGCAGGCCAATCGATGACCATGCCATTGCGGGTGGCGCCGAAGTGGGAAGGTACCCGCTTCATCCACTGGAACGGCGCCGCGCCGGCCCAGGCCCAGCCGACCGGATAGTGGTTCTCGTGCAGCGGGCCGCCAATCTCGTCGAGCTTGGCCAGCTGCGCCGGCACGTTGTCGGGGATGCCGTTCAGGACCATCATCGAATTGAGGGTGCCAGTCGGACTGCCTTCGGCGGCCGGGCCGTTGTCGCCCACCACGTAGATGACGAGGGTGTTATCGGCGTCGGCCTGACGGTGCACGGCAGCGAGCAAGCGGCCAATCTCATGGTCGGTATGGGCCAGGTAGCCGGCAAACACTTCCATATGGCGCGCGTAGAGCCTGCGCGCGTCGGGGCTCAGTTTGTCCCACGCCTCGATCACGTCGGGGCGCGCCGTCAGCTTGGTGTTGGCCGGCACCAGGCCCAGCTGCTTCTGGCGCGCCAGCGTTTGTTCGCGCACCATGTCCCAGCCCTGGTCGAATTGACCCTTGAACTTGGCGATCCATTCCTTCGGCGCATGCAGCGGCGCATGGGCAGCGCCCGGCGCAAAATAGATGAAGTAGGGTTTGTCGGGCGCGATCGACTGCTTGCGGTCGATCCAGCCAATGGCGTCGTCGACCAGGTCGGTGGTCAGATGGTAGCCCTGCGCCGCGCTCTTGGCCGGTTCGACCGGGATCTGGTTGCGGAACAGCTGCGGTTCCCAGGCGCTGGTCTCGCCGCCATGGAAACCATACCAGTATTGGAAGCCAAGCCCGGTGGGCCAGCGCGTGAACGGGCCAAGCGGCGACGTTTCCCAGTCCGGCGTGTTGTGCCATTTGCCCCAGGCAGCGGTGGCGTAGCCGTTTTCTTCGAGCACGCGGGCCACGCTGGCGGCGCTGCGCGGCCATACGCTGTTGTAGCCGGGGTAGCCGGTCGACAGTTCGGACACGGTGCCGGCCGCCACCTGATGGTGGTTGCGGCCGGTCAGCAGGGCGGCGCGGGTGGGCGAGCAGACGCCGACGGTGTGGAAGCGGTTGTAGCGCAGGCCGCGCGCAGCGAGCTGGTCGAGCGCCGGGGTCGGCACCGGGCCGCCGAAGGTGCCTGGCTGGCCGAAGCCGACGTCGTCGAGCAGGATCAGCACGACGTTCGGCGCGCCTTTGGCGGCCTTGACCGGCTGCGGGAAGTCGGGCCTGGAATCGGCGAAAGTGGCGCCGACGCTGCCCTTAAAGGCTGCTGCCGGCAATGGCAGGGCCGCGCCCTGCTGGGCGCAAAGCGGCAGGCTGCATAACAGTGCCGCAAGGCCGGCGGCCAGATGGCGGTTCAACATGAGACGTCTCCAAATGTTTGGATATTGCTTTTTTAGTGCCTCCAGCTTGCCGCTGTCGCGATCAAATCACTTGATTATTGGCGACAGACTTTTGATTTTTTGCGACAATGCCTGAATTATTTACTGAAAGATTGTTCCGATGAATTCACTCATTCGCGCGGCCGGCCTGGAAGGCTACGAGGCCTTGGGCCGCTCCATCGGCATCGATGTCGAGCACGAACTGGCGCGGGTCGGCCTGTCGCTCGGCCAATTGAGCGACCCGGACCGGCTGCTCCCTTACCCGGCCATGATTCGCTTGCTGGAGAATTCGGCGAGCGTGGCGCGCTGCCCGGATTTCGGCTTGCGCTTGTCGCAGTTGCAGGGGTTGGGCATGCTGGGCACCTTGTCGGTGGCGCTGCGCCATGCCAAGACGCTGGGCGACGCCTTGCAGCTGGGCTCGCGCTATATGTTCGTGCACAGCCCCAGCATCCGCTTCCTGGTGCTGCCGGTCGAGGGCGATCCTGCCAACGTGGACCTGGCCATCTCGATCGACCTGCCCGACCTGCCCCCTTGCACGCAAACGCTGGAACTGTGCCTCGGTGTGATGGCCGAATGCATCCGCGTGCTGGGCCAGGGCCGGGTGCGCCCGACGCTGGCTCAGCTGCCGCATGCGCGTTGCGGCCCGGCACGCAATTATGCGGCTGCCTTTGGCTGCGAAAGCCGCTTCGAGCGGCTGCTGGCTGCGCTGCGCATTCCGGCGGCCAGCCTGGGCGAGCCCCTGGCCGAGCACAATCCGATGCTGCAGCAACTGGCGCAGAACTATCTGGACCAGAATTTCAGCGCCGGCACGCGCTGTGTGGCGGACCAGGTGCGCTCGCTGGTGCGGCGCCTGTTGGGGACAGGCGAAACAGCCCAGGCGAGCATCGCGTCGGCGTTGGCCATGCATCCGCGCACGCTGCAGCGCCACCTGAAGGCGGAAGGCAGCAGTTTCGAAGAGATCATCGACAGCATCCGGCGCGAGCGTTTGCTCAGCCTGTTCAGCCAGGCGCAGGCGCCATCGATGGCGCAGGTGTCGGCAATGCTCGGCTATGCGGAGCAGGCGGTGCTTACGCGCAGCTGCCAGCGCTGGTTCGGACTGTCGCCGTCGGCGTTGCGCAAGCGCGCGCTGGGCAAAATGCCATAAGGCTTGCAAGACCATATTACGGTGCTAGAATCTCGCCCGTTTGACCTGCCGAACCGGCTCCCAATCCACCCAAGTTAGCGGTAAATGTGCAGATTAGTAATTTATTTTCAATGT
>JAZJYV010000008.1:0-51615 GCA_040390195.1 Pseudomonadota bacterium
GTTATAATCAACCTAATTTTAAAGGATTAGCTGGCTGATGCGTCCAATCTTTATACAAATGGGCCCGTTTGATGTGGTTCCCGCCGTTTTCGCTGGCCGAAGACAGGGTGGGCGCCTTGATTTGTGGGTAAAAATGTAAGAAGGGCGCGGGCGCCGGCAGAAAGTATCGAGGTGCACTATGCTCGATCGTGAAGGGTTTCGGCCCAACGTCGGCATTATCCTGCTCAACGCCCATAACGAGGTGTGGTGGGGGAAACGGGTGCGCGAGCACTCTTGGCAGTTCCCGCAAGGGGGTATTAAATACGGCGAAACGCCGGAGCAGGCGATGTATCGCGAACTGGAAGAAGAAATCGGTTTGCGCCAGGAGCACGTCAAGATAGTCGGTCGCACCCGCGACTGGCTGCGCTATGAGGTGCCGGACCATTTCATCAAGCGTGAAATTCGCGGGCATTATCGCGGCCAAAAGCAGATTTGGTTCCTGCTGCGCATGTGCGCGCGCGACAATGACGTGAATCTGCGCCTGACCGACCATCCCGAGTTCGACGCATGGCGCTGGCACGACTACTGGGTGCCGCTGGACGTGGTCATCGAGTTCAAGCGCGACGTCTACCAGCGCGCGCTGCAGGAACTGTCGCGTTTCCTGACCTCGCCGAACGGCCCTCACACCCACGAGCGGCGCCACAACGCACGCTATTTGCGCCAGCCGCATGCGCCGCGACCGGCGCCCGCGGTGCCCGACGGTGAGGCGGACTGCGTCCCGGTGGCGCTCGAGCCGGAAAAGGAATGACCCCTGCAGCGGGCACGCCACGGCGTGCCCGCTGCGTGCGCGGTACAATGGCGCCCATGTTTACTCCCTCCTCCGACGACGTCCGGCGCTTTTTCTGCGAAGCTTTCCGCAAGCAGCGCGCCGGCGAGATCCTCAGCCCGATCGATGCCATCGCCGCCGACTGGATCGCCGAACACCCCGAATATGCCGACTTGCTGGCCGACGTCGATGGCGCGCTGGCGGCCGACTACTCGGTCGAAGGCAGCGTAGCCAATCCCTTCCTGCACTTGTCGATGCACTTGTCGATCGCCGAACAAGTCTCGATCGACCAGCCGGTGGGCATTCGCGCCGCCTGCGCCGTCCTCTCGCAGCGCCTGGGAGCGCACGAAGCGCACCACCAGGTCATGGAATGCCTGGGCGAGATGATCTGGACCTCGCAGCGCAACGGCACCCCGCCCGACGGCGCCGCCTACGTCGAGTGCGTGCGCAAGCGCATCTAAGGGGTCAGACCCCGGTTTTTCCGTTGGGGGTCTGACCCCGGTTGCGGCGGCGTCTGCAAACCGGGGTCAGCCCCCTCCCCCAACGCAAAAAGCCACGCGAACGTGGCTTTTTTTCTTGAGCGCGCGTGGCGCTTAGCGGTGCACTGCCAGGGTCGACGGCAGGCTGCCCAGGTAGGCGGCCAGGTCAACGATGTCCTTGTTCGACAGCGGCTTGACCTGCCCGCCCATGATCGCGTTGTTGCGGCCGTTCGGGCCGTCGCCGCGCTTATAGGCGGTCAACGCGTGCACCAGGTATTCCGGATGCTGGCCGGCCAGCTTCGGATAGCTCGGGTCGATCGGCTTGTTGAAGTCGGCGCCGTGGCAGGCTGCGCAGCTGTATTTCTTGGCCAGCGCTTCGCCATTGGCGACGTTGCCGCCGGCAAAAGCACTCAGGGACAGCGTGCCTAAGAACAGGGCCGTGATCAGTTTTTTCATGGTTCGGTCCTTATTTCTGCGCTTGTTGCGAATAGTAGGCGGCGACGTCGGCGATGTCCTGATCGCTCAGGCTGGTGGCGATACCGCGCATCGACGGGTGCTTGCGGTCACCTTTTTTATAGGCGACCAACGCGTTTTCGATGTACTTGGCCGACTGGCCGCCGATCATCGGGACCGGATAGACTTCCGGAAAGGTCGCTTTGTAGCCGGGAATGCCGTGGCAACCGATACACATTTCAACTTTGGCGGCCTTGGCGTTGCCAACGATGTCCGCCGCGGCAGCCAGATTGGCGAAGCCCGCGAGCACGAGGAGTGCGAAGATTTTTTTCATGGTGGCGATAGTAAGTGGTAATCGGGTGCCGCAAGTGCAAAAAGTCCGACTTTTTACACTATCAACCTGCGATTTTAACCGAAGACTGTCAACTCGTCCACCTTCCCGGCAGCCCAAAGCTACATCCGGACGTTGAACTTGAGGCGAACCGGAAACGCCATCGCACACGGGCTGCCACTGCACAGCGCCGGTTTGAATGGCGTGAGCATCAGCACCGAAGCGACAAACTTGACGATGCGCTCATCGGGCGAGACCAGCACGTCGACACTGCCAACCTTGCCGTCGGCGCCCACCTTGGCCACCAGCGTCATCTCGCCCTTGACGAGCAGCGCTTGCTGGCCCGCGTCGATGGACTGGAACAGTTTCTTGACGCCGCCCACCGGATACGGCGGCTCGTCGCCCGGGGCCATCGCCTCGTAGTTCGCCTTCACGCTGTTCTTCTGGCTTTCCGTCAGGTCGGCATAGTCCTTGTCCGGCGGCACGCTCAGTTGCACCAGGTTGGCCTTGATGTTCGAGCCCACGCGCGGGGCGTCGCGCTTGATGGTGAATTCTTCCTTGAGCGGGGCTTGCGCGCTGGCGAGCTGGCAAGAACAAAGTGCCGCGACGGCTAGAAGCTGGAAAGCGCGCATGATGACTCCGGTGGCAACACATTAAAATTGCATATTAATCAATAATACGCGCCGCCGCAAGGCCCCGGCACCCACCCTGCCGCCCCGGCGCATCTGGCATATACTCAAGACAATTCCACTTTTCACAAATTCGCCCCATGCATGCACCGCTCCCCCACCGCTTCGAAGGCTCCGACAGCTACGTTGCCACCGCCGACCTGAAACTGGCCGTCAACGCCGCCCTGACCTTGCAGCGCCCCCTGCTGATCAAGGGCGAGCCTGGCACCGGCAAGACCATGCTGGCCGAGGAAGTGGCCGCCGCGCTCAACATGCCGCTGATGCAATGGCACATCAAGTCGACCACCAAGGCCCAGCAGGGCCTGTACGAATACGACGCCGTGTCGCGCCTGCGCGACTCCCAGCTGGGCGACGAGCGGGTGCGCGAGATCCACAACTACATCATCAAGGGCGTGCTGTGGCAGGCGTTCACCGCACCCGAGCCGGTGGTGCTGTTGATCGACGAGATCGACAAGGCCGACATCGAGTTCCCCAACGATCTGCTGCGCGAACTGGACCGGATGGAGTTCTACGTCTACGAGACGCGCGAGATGGTGGTGGCCAAGCACCGTCCGCTGGTGATCATCACCTCCAACAACGAGAAGGAACTGCCGGACGCTTTCCTGCGCCGCTGCTTCTTCCACTACATCAAATTCCCGGACAAGGACACGATGGAGCAGATCGTCAAGGTGCACTACCCGACCTTGAAGCAGGATTTGCTGGCGCAAGCGCTGCAAAGCTTCTACGAGGTACGCGACGTGCCGGGCCTGAAAAAGAAACCGTCGACGTCGGAGTTTCTCGACTGGCTCAAGCTGCTGCTGGCCGAAGACATTCCGCCCGAAGCGCTGCGCAGCAAGGACAGCAAGACCATCGTGCCGCCGCTGCATGGCGCGCTGCTCAAGAACGAACAGGACGTGCACCTGTTCGAACGCCTGGTCTACATGTCAAGGACCAACCGCTGATGATCCAGGTCGCTCCCGTCACCCTCGAATTGAACGGCGTGCGGCTCGAACCGCTGGCGCTGGCGCACGCCGATGGCCTGCGCGATGCCGCCTGCGACGGCGAACTGTGGAAGCTGCGCATCACCTCGGTGCCGGAACCGCAGGACGTCGAGCAGTACATCCGGACCGCGCACGAGACGCCCAACCGGCTCGCGTTCGCCGTGATCGACGTGCCTAGCGGCTTTGTTGTCGGCACCACCAGCTACCACGACATCGTACCGGTAGTGGACCGGGTCGAGATCGGCTGGACCTGGTATGCCAGGCGCGCCCAGCGCAGCCACGTCAACACCACGTGCAAGATCATGCTGCTCACGCACGCCTTTGAGACGCTCGGCTGCGCCGTGGTCGGCCTGCGCACCGATAACTTCAACCACGCTTCGCAAGCCGCCATCGAGCGGCTCGGCGCCAGGAAGGACGGCGTGCTGCGCCACCACCACCGGCGGCGCGACGGCACCGTGCGCGACACCGTCATGTACAGTATCGTGCGCGGCGAATGGCCCGAGATCCACGCACAACTGAACTACAAGCTCAAGCGAGACTGAAGTGCTGATCGATTTTTTCTTCACGCTCAAGGACGCCCGGATTCCCGTCACGATCAAGGAATTCCTGACCCTGCTCGAAGCGATGGAGCGCAACGTGATCGCGCCCTCGATGGACGACTTCTATTACCTGGCGCGCCTGACCATGGTCAAGGACGAGGCCAACTTCGACAAGTTCGACCGCGCCTTCGCGCAGTACTTCCAGGGCATCAATGCCGCGTTCGAGAACAACAGCGCCATTCCGCTCGACTGGCTAATCAAGCGCATGGAGCGCGAGTTGAGCGACGAGCAGAAGGCCCAGCTTGAAAAATTCGGCTACGACAAACTGATGGACCGCTTAAACGAGCTGCTCAAGGAACAGAAGGAGCGCCACGAAGGCGGCAGCAAATGGATCGGCACTGGCGGCACTTCGCCGTTCGGCAACGGCGGCAGCAATCCCGAGGGCATACGGATTGGCGGCAAGGGTGGCAACCGCACGGCCGTCAAGGTCTGGGAGCAGCGCGCCTACAAGGACTACGACGCCGAACGCGAACTGGGCACGCGCAACATCAAGATCGCGCTGCGCCGCCTGCGCAAATTCGCGCGCGAAGGCCATGACGAGGAACTGGCGCTCGACGCCACCATCCGCGCCACCGCCAACAACGCCGGCTTCCTCGACATCAAGATGCAGCCCGAGCGCAAGAACAAGATCAAGGTGCTGATGCTGCTCGACGTGGGCGGCACCATGGACGACCATATCGAACGCACCGAGGAGCTGTTCTCGGCGGCCAAGACTGAATTCAAGAACATGGAATTTTTCTACTTCCACAACTGCGTGTATGACTACCTGTGGAAGAATAACCGGCGCCGCAACGCCGAACGGTTTCCGACCTGGGACATCCTGCGCAAGTACCCGCCCGACACCAAGCTCATTTTCGTCGGCGACGCGACCATGAGCCCATACGAGGTGCTGCAGGCGGGCGGCTCGGTCGAGTACAACAACGAAGAGGCGGGCGCCGAATGGCTGGCACGTTTTTGCCACGCCTTCCCCAAGTTCGTCTGGCTCAATCCGGAACCCGAGGGCGTGTGGCAGTATCGGCAGTCGATTTCGGTGATCAGGCAGATCATGAATAACCGCATGTTCCCGCTCACGATCGAAGGCTTGGAACGGGCGATGCGTTTGCTCAGCAAGTAAGCGATTCGACGGTTCATGGTGGAATGCGTAGCGCAATTGATTTCAAAATGTCAATCGTGCGCGCCATCGCGCCTTGTAGAATCGGGTCGCTGCCATCGCTTCCGATGGCCGGAGACCCCACCATGCCGGACTTGCTGACCATCCTCACCACCCTGTCCTGGCCGATCGCGATCTGCCTGGCCTGGCTGGCTGGCGAGTACGGCCAGCGCTGGACCGGCCTGCCGCGCATCAGCTTCTACGGCCTGGCCGGCTTCGCGATGGGCAGCACCCAGATCGGCGCCCTGCCCGCCAGCGGCGCCGGGCCGGTACTGCTGCTGGCCGATGTCGCCTTCGGCCTGATCCTGTTCGAACTGGGCTACCGCATCAACTTGCGCTGGCTGCGCGCGAACCCCTGGCTCGGCATCGCCGGCCTGGTCGAGGCGCTGGCAACCTTCATCGCGGTCTACCTGGTCGCGATGGCCTTCGACACCTCGATCATGACGGCCCTGATGCTCGCCTCGCTGGCGATGTCGACCTCGCCGGCCACGGTGGTGCGCATCGTCAACGAGCAGCGCAGCTCGGGCCAGGTCACCGAGCGCGTGCTGCACCTGTCGGCGCTGAACTGCGTGCTGGCCGTGTTCACCTTCAACGTGATCGTCGGCTTCTGGATCTTCCACACCGCCGACGACATCGGCGACGCCACCCTGGAAAGCTTGGCCGCGCTGCTGCTGTCGGTGGCCGTGGGCGCGCTGTTCGGCGTGGCGGTGCCGGCCTTGCTGCGCACACTGGGCAAGCTCTCGCAAGACGCCACGGTGGCCTTCGCGCTGGCCGTCATCCTGCTCGTGTCGATCACCTACAGTACCCAGCTCTCGCCGGTGGTGGCCACGCTCGCCTTCGGCCTGACGGCGCGCCACCGGCGCATCGCGTTTTCGCAGGCACAACGCAATTTCGGGGCGCTGGGCGAACTGCTGACCGTGCTGCTGTTCGTGTACGCGGCCTCGACCCTGGACTGGCGCAAGGTGGTGGCCGGCGGCGCGCTGGCGCTGGCCGTGGTCGCCGTGCGCCTGCTGACCAAGACCGTCGGCGTGACCGCGTTTTCGCACCTGTCGGGCATCAGCTGGCGCAAGGGCGCGCTGACCGGGTTGGCGCTGGCGCCGGTGTCGATCTTCGTGATCCTGCTCATCGAGCACGCGCGCCTGCGCGGCGTGCACGTGGTCGAGGAGCTGCGCGCGATGGCGGCCGTAACGATGCTGCTCGAAGTGTTCGGCCCGATCATCATCCAGCGCGCGCTGGTATGGGCGCGCGAAGCGCCGGGGACCTGACATGGCGCTCGAACCTTTCGCCACCTCGCAGTCGCTCAGTTTCGGCGTCGAGCTCGAACTGCAGCTGGTCAGCCTGTCGGACTTCAACCTGTCGGCCGCCAGCCCCGACCTGCTGCATCTGCTCGAACGCAAGCCGTTTCCCGGCAACGTCACGCCAGAAATCACCGAGAGCATGATCGAAATAAATTCGAGCGTGCAGACAAGCCACCTGCCCCTGCTGGCCGAACTGGTCGAGATCCGCGACACCCTGGTGGCGGCCGGCGACCAGCTCAACATCGGCCTGTGCGGTGGCGGCACCCACCCGTTCCAGCACTGGTCGGAGCAAAAGATCTATGCGAAGCCGCGCTTCCAGGAGCTGTCCTCACTGTACGGTTACCTGGCCAAGCAGTTCACCGTGTTCGGCCAGCACGTGCACATCGGCTGCGCCTCCGGCGACGACGCCATGTTCCTGCTCCATTCGCTGAACCGCTACATTCCGCACTTCATCGCGCTGTCGGCCTCGTCGCCGTTTGTGCAGGGCCACGACAGCCTGTTCGATTCGGCGCGCCTCAATTCCGTGTTCGCCTTTCCGATGAGCGGACGCGCGCCGTTTACGCTGCGCTGGGACGAATTCGCCGACGTCTATTTTGCCAAGATGGAGGCGACCGGCATCATCAAAAGCATGAAAGACTTCTACTGGGATGTGCGGCCCAAGCCCGAATTTGGCACCATCGAACTGCGCGTGTGCGACACCCCGCTGACGGTCGAGCGGGCAGCGGCGCTGGCCGGCTACCTGCAGGCCCTGTGCCGCCACCTGCTCGAACGCGGCGAGGAGCGGCCGGTCGAGGACGATTACCTGGTCTATAACTTCAACCGCTTCCAGGCTTGCCGCTTCGGGCTTGACGGCACCATCACCCATCCCAAGACCTACGAGTCGATGTCGCTGCGCGAGGACATCCTGACAACGCTGCGCAAGATGGAGCCGCACGGCTTGGCGCTGGGCAGCCTGGGCGCGCTGCGGCACCTGACGGCGGCAGCCGAAGAGGCCAACGATGCGACATATTTACGGCGCCAGTTCGAAGACCAGGGCAGCGCCGAAGGCATGGTCGACAGCGCGATCCGGTGTTTTCGCGGGCAACGGTGATGGACAATCCCGGCGTTTGATCGCATGATGGCGCTTGCCCAAAACTTGCAAACGGAACTGCCATGCGCCTGCGTCAATACCTCACCGGATTTCTCCTGTTGTCGTCACTGAGCGCGTTCGCCACGCCGCCCAACCCGGAACCGGGTGCCGAAGTGTACGCGGCGCGGCGCGCCAAACTATTGGCGCAACTGCCCAAGGGCGCGCTGGCCATTCTCAACGCCGCGCCGCAGCAACGCGACAACCAGTCGTACCGGCCCGATTCGAATTTCTGGTACCTGACCGGCATGCCCGAATCGGGAGCGGTGGCGCTGTTGCAAGCTGACGCCAGGCGCTACACGCTCTACAGCCTGGCCAAGAAGTGGGAAGAGGAGCAGTGGACTGGCTACCGCAGCGGGCAGGAGCTGGCAAAGACGCGCTACGGCGCCGACGCCGCCTTCACCAGCGACCAGTTCCAAAAGCAGTTGCAGGACTTGATGCACGACGCCAGTTCGCTGTGGATCATGGACGGTGGCGACAGCAAGTTCCGCGACCAGGTGCTGGGCGCATGGAACCGGCGCAGCGCCGATTCGGACGTGGCGCTGCCGGTCTACAACCTGGCCACGACCCTGGCCGAGATGCGCCTGTTCAAGGACCCTTCCGAAGCGGCCCTGCTGCGCCAGGCCGTCGAGCTGTCGGTGCAGGCGCACCTGGCGGCGCTGCCGCTGGCGCAAGGCGGCAAGGGCGAATGGGCGCTGCGCGCGGCCATGGTCAACACCTGCAACGCCGGCGCGGCGGCGCGCATGGCTTATCCGCCGATCGTCGGTTCCGGCGCCAATTCGGTGGTGCTGCACTACGACGCCGACGACCAGTTGATGAAGCAAGGCGACATGATTGTCAACGACACCGCCTGCGAATACGGTATGTACGCGGCCGACGTCACGCGCAGCTATCCGGTCGGCGGCGTGTTCTCGGGCGAGCAGAAGGCAGTCTACGAAGTCGTGCTCAAGGCCGCGCTGGCCGGCCAGGCCAAGGCGGTGCTGGGCGCGCCGCTGCACGAGGTGCACGACGCCACCGTCGAGGTGGTGGTGGACGGCCTGCTGGCGCTGGGCATCATGAAGGGTGACAAGGCCGACATCATCGCCAAGAAGAGCTACCGGGTGTTCTATCCGCACGGCAGCTCGCACTGGATCGGGCTCGAGGTGCACGACGTGGGCAACTACAAGCGCACCCGCGTGGCCAAGGACGTGCCGGAGAACATGCGGCGCTACGCGTCGAAGGCGCTGGTGGCGCTCAAGCCGGGCATGGCATTCACGATTGAGCCGGGCCTCTACATTCCCGCCAAGACCGAGGGCGTAGACCCGAAATGGTGGAACATCGGCGTGCGCATCGAGGACGATTACCTGGTCACCGAGAAGGGCGCCGAATGCCTCAGCTGTGCGCTGCCGCGCGACATTCCAGCCATCGAACAATTGATGCGCAAGTTGTAGGTCCGGCGCTAGAAGCGCGTCTCGCGCGCGGCGCGCAGGAATTCGTCGAGGATGGGCGTGCAGTCGAGCAGGTCGACGCCGCCCGCCCGGTGGAATTCGGGATGCCACTGCAGCCCCATCACGAAATCGGCGCGCTGGAAGCGGATCGCCTCGATGATGCCGTCCGGTTCCGAGCTGGCCTCGACCGTGATGTCGCGCCCCAGTTCATGCACCGCCTGGTGGTGGATCGAATTGACCAGGGCGCGCTGCGTCCCGGGATACATCTGCGCCAGCGAAGATCCCCGCGCGAACACGATCGGATGGCGGTGCGCGTCGTAGTCCTTGTTCACATGGGCGATTGCGGCCGGCACATTGGTGGCCACGTCCTGATACAAGCTGCCGCCGAACGCGACGTTGATCAGCTGGCAGCCGCGGCAAATACCCAGCACCGGCTTGCCGGCGTCGATGAATTCATGCAGCAGCTCGAGTTCGTACAGGTCGCGCGCGCGGTCGCCGCCCCACTCGGGCCGGGTGGGCGCCTCGGAATAGGTTTGCGGCGAGACGTCCGCCCCGCCCTGCAGCACCAGGCCGTCGAGGTGGCGCGCGTAATGGCGCAAGGTGATGTTGCTCGGATGGAGCAAGCCGTTCGTGTTCACGGTCGGCACCATGAACACGAGCACGTCGCGCGACATGACCCACTGGGCGATCGATTCTTCGAGGTACTGCAAATTACGGCTGCGCAGTCCGGTCGCCCCCGGCTCCGGGTGGAAGATGCGCGCCGAAACGCCAATGCGCAGGGTGCGCCGCATGAAGTCACGGCTGAGCTTGTCGCGCATGGCGCGCCAGCGTGACGCCAGCACCCGCCCGGCCAGGGCGAACGGGGTGTCACTGTCTCTCTGGTAGCGCGGCGGGCCATCGTTGCTGCGGCGGTCGGGGATGCGCGTGTTGGCGGGTGGTTTTTCTGGCGGGTCCATGGCGGGGTCGGTTCGGTACATGAGGCCGTACCCACCCTACACCAGCACCGCCACGCGGCGCGCACGATACGCGGCGCCCGTGTTTTTTCGGCGGTCAAGGGGTCTGACCCCCAACAGAAAAACCCCGTCGATGGATGTCTTAGCCGTCAAGCGAGAGCAGTTTCTGCATCGAGCCGGGCAAGTGACGGTCGGCGATCGGTACGCGAAATTGGGCCAAGGGGTCAGACCCCGGTTCTTCTTTTAAGGGGGTCTGACCCCGGTTGAGTTGGCGCCTGCGCCCCCGGGGTCAGACCCCCAACGGAAAAACCGGGGTCTGACCCCGTGATGGAAGTCCTAGCCGTCAAGCGAGAGCAGTTTTTGCATCGAGCCGAGCAAGTGGCGGTCGGCGATCGGTTTGTCGAGCAGGCCGCGCACGCCGGCCGCCCGCGCGCGCGCCGTGTCGTACGCGAAATTGGGGCCCACCAGCAGCACCACCGCGATCCGCTCGGCCTTGTTCAAGCCCTTGATGGTGGCGCACAGCGCGTAGGGATCGATGTCCGGCGTCGACGTGTTTATCAGCACCACCGACACCGGCGTCTCCTCGCACAGCTTGACGGCGGTGGCGGCGCTGTCGGTCCATTCAATCGACAGCTTGCGCGATTCGAGCAGCCGGGCCAGGTGGTCGCGCAGCCTGGCGCCCTTGTCGACGATCAGCACCGCCCCGCGCGGGGGCGCGCGCCGCAGGCTGGCGTAGTCGGCCGGATCGCTCAGGTCGAAGTCGAGGCGGCGGCGCCGGCGCCGCTCGGCCACGATCGGCATGCCGCGCGACTTGAGCACGCCGATCGCTTCGGCCCGCAAATGCAGCAGGGCAGCGAGCTGGCCGAACAAGGCGCCCATGTCGAGCGGGCGCGCCAGCTGGGGGAAAGGCAGCTCGACGGCGCCCTGCCCGATGATCAGGGCCGGCTGGATCGCGCTCGGGTTGCCCGTCATCAATATGGCCAGCGCCTTGAGGTCGTCGCCATTGGCGATGAACAGATCCGGCTCTTGCAAACTGTCTTCGAGCAGGCAAGAATACGTCGTATCGCCGCCCGGACCGCGCATCAGCGCGGTGGCCAACTGTACCCCTTCACCGGGCGAAAAACCGATCAGGCGAACCGCATAAGGATACTTGGGTGAATGCATTTTCGATTTTATATGAAAAATATGAATACAAAGATGCTGCCTGCCGAATGAATCTAACCACAATCGCGCGCACTGGCAAGCAGATTCATTCGCGCCAAAATCCGTCCTTTTCCGCCCGACAAGATAGAATGCGCAGGCATCCGCATAAAGAATTCAGACATGGCCACCAAAAAACCCGCATCCGACTACAGTGAATCATCCATCCGCGTCCTCAAGGGACTCGAACCCGTCAAGCAGCGCCCGGGCATGTACACCCGGACTGAAAATCCCCTGCACATCATCCAGGAAGTGATCGACAACGCCTCCGACGAGGCGCTGGGCGGCCATTGCAAGAACATCGTGGTGACCCAGAACACCGACGGCTCGGTCACGGTCGAGGACGACGGGCGCGGTATCCCGGTTGGACTGCATCCCGAGGAAAACGTGCCCACGGTCGAAATCGTGTTTACGCGCCTGCACGCCGGCGGCAAGTTCGACAAGGGCTCGGGCGGCGCCTACGCCTTCTCGGGCGGCTTGCACGGGGTGGGCGTGTCGGTCACCAACGCGCTCTCGACGCGCCTGGAGATCACCGTCTGGCGCCGTGAGGAAAACGGCAACGGCATGCACAAGATGGCGTTCGCCGACGGCGACGTGATCGAGCCGCTGGTGTCGGTCCCGGCCCCGCGCGACGGCAAGAAGTCCGGCACCCGCGTGACGGCCTGGCCGAACCCCAAGTATTTCGACTCGCCGGCCATCTCCCAGGTCGAGCTGCAACGGCTGCTGCGCTCGAAGGCGGTGCTGCTGCCGGGCGTGACGGTGACCCTGGTCAACGCCAAGACTGGCGACGCGACGACCTGGAAATACGACGAAGGCTTGCGCGGCTACCTCAACGAGATGCTGGCACAAAGCTCGAGCGGCGAGACGGTGATCCCCGTGTTCGAGGGGGCCCAGTACTCGAACGGCGAGACCGACGGCTTCGCCGAGGGCGAAGGCGCGGCCTGGGTGGTGGCCTGGACCGAGGAAGGCGCGGTGGTGCGCGAGTCCTACGTCAACCTGATCCCCACCTCGAACGGCGGCACCCACGAATCGGGCTTGCGCGACGGCCTGTACGGGGCCGTCAAGAGCTTCGTCGAGATGCATTCGCTGCTGCCCAAGGGCGTCAAGCTGCTGCCCGAGGACGTGTTCGCGCGCGTCTCCTTCGTGCTCTCGGCCAAGGTGCTGGACCCGCAATTCCAGGGCCAGATCAAGGAGCGCCTGAACTCGCGCGATGCGGTGCGGCTGGTGTCGAGCTTTACCAAGCCGCCGCTCGAACTGTGGCTGAACCAGCACGTCGAATTCGGCAAGAAGCTGGCCGAGCTGGTGATCAAGCAAGCCCAGTCGCGCCTGCGCTCGCTGCAAAAAGTGGAAAAGAAAAAATCCTCGGGCGTGGCCGTGCTGCCGGGCAAGCTCACCGATTGCGAATCGTCCGACATCACGCGCAACGAGATTTTCCTGGTCGAGGGCGACTCGGCGGGCGGCTCGGCCAAGATGGGGCGCGACAAGGAATTCCAGGCCATCTTGCCCCTGCGCGGCAAGGTGCTCAATTCCTGGGAGACAGACCGCGACCGCCTGTTCGCCAACAACGAGATCCACGACATCGCGGTGGCGATCGGGGTCGACCCGCACAGCCATGGCGACACGCCCGACTTGACGGGCCTGCGCTACGGCAAAATCTGCATCCTGTCGGACGCCGACGTGGACGGCTCGCACATCCAGGTGCTGCTGCTGACGCTGTTCTTCAAGCACTTCCCGGCCCTGTTCACGCACGGCCACATCTGCGTGGCGCGCCCGCCCCTGTTCCGGGTCGACGCGCCGGCGCGCGGCAAGAAGCCGATCCAGAAGCTGTACGCGCTCGACGCCGGTGAGCTGTTGGTGATCGAAGACAAGCTCACCAAGGAAGGCTTGAAGCCGGGCGCCTGGGGCATTTCGCGCTTCAAGGGCCTGGGCGAGATGAACGCCGAGCAGCTATGGGAGACGACGATGAACCCGGACACCCGGCGCCTGCTGCCGGTGTCGCTGGGCGACTTCAGCCATGTCGACTCGTCGGCGCGCTTCAACATGCTGATGGGCAAAGGCGAAGCTGCCGCGCGCCGCGCCTGGATCGAAGAGCACGGCAACGAAACGGAAGCCGATATCTGACGCCTAAAACCGGGGACAGACTAAGGTTTTCGCAAGCTGAAAACCTTGGTCTGTCCCGGGTTTCTTGAATGACCGAATACAACAGAAACATTATGTCCACCCAATCGAACCTTTTTGAACAAGCAGCGGCGCCGTCGGACGACGCCGAAACGCTGACCCTGTCCACCTTCGCCGAGCGCGCCTACCTCGACTACGCCGTCTCGGTCGTCAAGGGCCGCGCGCTGCCGGACGTGTCGGACGGCCAGAAGCCGGTCCAGCGCCGCATCCTGTACCAGATGAATGAACTGGGCCTGGCCGCCAATGCCAAGCCGCGCAAGTCGGCCGCCGTGGTCGGCGACGTGATGGGCAAGCTGCACCCGCATGGCGACCAGTCGATCTACGACGCCCTGGTGCGCATGGCCCAGGACTTCTCGCTGCGCTATCCGCTGATCGACGGCCAGGGCAACTTCGGCTCGCGCGATGGCGACGGCGCGGCGGCGATGCGCTACACCGAGGCGCGCCTGTCCCCGATCGCCCGGCTGCTGCTCGACGAAATCGACCTCGGCACGGTCGACTTCCAGTCCAACTATGATGGCCAGCACAAGGAACCGAAAGCGCTGCCGGCGCGCCTGCCGATGGTGCTGCTCAACGGCGCCTCGGGTATCGCCGTCGGCCTGGCCACGGAAATCCCGTCCCACAACCTGACCGAGGTGGCGCAGGCGGCGGTGGCCATGATCCGCAATCCGAAGATCACCCATGCCGAGCTGATGGCGATCATTCCGGGGCCGGATTTCCCCGGCGGCGGCCAGATCATCACGCCGCCGGCCCAGATCGCCGAGATGTATGCGACCGGGCGCGGCAGCATGAAGGTGCGCGCGCGCTGGAAGATCGAAGAGCTGGCACGCGGCCAGTGGCAGGCGGTGGTGTCGGAACTGCCGCCGGGCACCTCCTCGCAGAAAGTGCTCGAAGAGATCGAGGAGCTGACCAACCCGAAGATCAAACTGGGCAAGAAGGCGCTCTCGCCCGAACAACTCACGCTCAAGCAGCTGATCCTCGGATCGCTCGACACCATCCGCGACGAATCGGGCCGCAACGCGCCGGTGCGCCTGGTGTTCGAACCGAAGTCGAAAAACCAGGACCCGGCCGAGTTCATGCTCATGCTGCTGGCCCACACCTCGCTCGAATCGTCGGCCTCGATCAACCTGGTGATGATCGGCGGCGATGGCCGCCCGCGCCAGAAGGGCCTGACCGACATCCTGCAGGAGTGGGTCGATTTCCGCTTCGTGACGGTACGCCGGCGCACCGAATTCAAGCTCGGCAAGGTCGACGCCCGCATTCACATCCTCGAAGGCCGCGAGGCGGTGCTGCTCAATATCGACGAGGTGATCCGGATCATCCGCAATTCGGACGAGCCGAAGGCCGCGCTGATCGCCGAATTCCGGCTCTCCGACATCCAGGCCGAGGACATTCTTGAAATCCGCCTGCGCCAGCTGGCGCGCCTGGAAGCGATCAAGATCCAGCAGGAACTGGCCGAGCTGCGCAAGGACAAAGTCACGCTGCAGGACATCCTCGACAATCCAGCGACCATGAAGCGGGTGATCATCCGCGAAATCGAAGCCGACGCCAAGCTGTTCGGCGATGCGCGCCGCACCGTGATCGAGGAGGCGCAGCGCGCCGTGGCCGAACAGAAGGTCATCGACGAGCCGGTCACGGTCATCATCTCGGACAAGGGCTGGGTGCGCGCGCGCACCGGCGTGGGCCACGAGATCACCCAGTTCACCTTCAAGGCCGGCGACGCGCTGCACGGCGCCTTCGAGTGCCGCACGGTCGACACCCTGCTCGGCTTCGGCGACAACGGCAAGGTGTATTCGGTGCCGGTGGCCGCCCTGCCCGGCGCGCGCGGCGACGGCGTGCCGATCACCACCCTGGTCGACCTGTCGGGCGGCGTGCGGATCCTCCATTATTTCGCGGGCGGCGCGCAGACGGCGCTGCTGCTCGCGTCCAGCGCCGGCTACGGCTTCGCGGCCAAGGCCGGCGACATGGTCAGCCGGATCAAGGGCGGCAAGGCCTTCATGACGCTCGACCAGGCCGACCTGCCGCTGGCGCCGCGCGTGATCGCGGCCAATGCCAGCGCGGTGGCCTGCCTCTCGGAGAAGGGCCGACTGCTGGTGTTCGGCATGGACGAACTGAAAACGCTGTCGAACGGCGGGCGCGGCGTGATCCTGATGGAACTCGAGGACAAGGAGAAGCTGCTGGCCGTGCAGGCGATCACCCAGAAGGGCGTCACCGTGCTGGGCACCTGGGCCGGCGCCAAGCCGCGCGAAGTCGATTTGTCGGCCTCGGGCCTGCAGGTCCACATCGGCAAGCGCGCGCGCAAGGGCAAGCCGCTGGCGGCCAAGGTCAAGGTGCAGAACCTGCGCGCGATCGGCTAAGCGCGGTTCAAGGGGTCAGACCCCGGTTCTTCTTTTCAGGGGGTCTGACCCCGGTTCGCAAGCCGCGGACTTCGACCCGGGGTCCGACCCCCAACAGAAAAACCGGGGTCCGACCCCTTGACAATGCGCCAGCGCGCCTAGAAACTGCGCGCGATGCTCAGCACCAGCTTGCGCGCGCCACTGCCATAGGCTGCGGGATACAGCGCCGCGCCCTGGCGCGTGGCACTCCACGCCAGCTGCACCGTCCATTCGGCCAGCGCTGCGGAGACACCCACACGCACGTCCGCGCGCGCCGGCGGCGCCGCCTGCCAGCCTTGCGCCCCGGCGCGCAAATAACCGAGATGGCCGACCAGGTCGAGCACGTCCGTCAGCGGATGGCTGCCGTTCACTTCCGCATACGCGCTGCGCCCGCCCACGCCCAGATAGCGCTGCGACAGGTACAGGCGCGCGCTGAGCCGTTCCACGCTCAGGCCGGCGAACACTTCATGGTAGTTGTAGTGCGCGGCGTTGCGAAACGCGCTTTGCGATACCCCCGCCTCCCACGACAGGGTCTTGCCGATCGGCCGCGCGAAGCCGGCATAGCTGACCGCCAGCGCGCTGGCCTCGGTGAAGGGCAAACTGGCTTGCGAGAGCGACACGCCGGCGAACGCGCCACTGGGGTCGTCGTAGTTCAAGGCCAGCTGGGCGGCCGGCGTCTCTTCGCTCAGCGACATGCCCCGATACCGGTAGTCCGACACCACGCCGGCCGTAAAGCTGGTCTGCGCTTGCGCCGCACCGGCGGCCAGCATCAGCGCCAGGGCGCCGCCACACCAGCCTGTTCGACGCGCCCGCGTCACGGAGCCCGCAATGATTTCAGGCCGGCGCCCGCCGCACAGCTGCACACGCACCGGGCGGCGGCCTGCGCCAGCGCCGCGCAGGCGTCGATCACGCCACGGCTGCCCACTTTGAGCAGCCCCGCGGCCAGCATGGATCGCCGCTGCGCCGGCGTGGCGCCGGGACGCAGCTCGCCCACCAGCGCCAGCAGGCCGGCCACGTGGGCCGCCGAGAACGAGGCCCCCGAGACCATGCCAAAGCGCCCGCCCGGCAAAGTGGTCGGCACGTCGCGCCCGGGCGCGCTGTCGGCGCCCACCGCCAGCACGCCCGGCCAGGCGGCCGGAAAGCCGCCGTCGGCGCGCAGCGGGTCGGCCGCGCCGACGACCGCGATGCCGCGCCCCAGCGCCACCTCGATCAGGCGCTGCAACAGGCGGTCGGGCGGTCCGGTCAGGCTGAAATTGATGACGTTCGGTTCATGCATGATGGCGAAATGGAGCGCTTTCCCGAGACTGAAACTGTCGCACTGGGCGGCCTGGCCGCCCTCCTCG
Organism: Pseudomonadota bacterium; assembly: GCA_040390195.1. Lineage (GTDB taxonomy): Bacteria > Pseudomonadota > Gammaproteobacteria > Burkholderiales > Burkholderiaceae_D > Telluria_A. Next base: position 17,384 of record JAZJYV010000008.1, read on the forward strand.
CGGCAGGCGCGCAGCGCCAGCACGCGCGCGCCGGGCGCCACCCCTCGAATGCCGATGCCGTTGTCGGCGCGCGCGGCAATGATGCCGGCCACCGCCGTGCCGTGATTCTCGGCCAGGTAGGGCTGTCCGTCAACGAAATTCTCCCGCAGCGCCAGCTGGCCGGCCAGGTCCGGGTGCTGCTCGTCGACGCCGCTGTCGATCACCGCCACCGTGACGTTGCGCCCCGTGGCGGCCCGGTGCAACTCGTCGAGGTGCCACTGGAGGGCGGCCGGCTGCACCGGAAACAGGGGGTCGGGTATGCCCAGCGCGTGGAAGGTCGTCACCGGCTGGGCCCATTCGACGCGCGTATCCTCGGCCAGCTGGGCCGCCACGCGGGCCGGGTCCGCCGCCGGCGGCAATGCCAGCACGTAGCAGTCCACCCCCAGCACCGGCATCGGCCAGTCAGCCACCAGCGTCAGGCCGTGGGCCTGGGCCAGCGCCTGCGCGATGCGGCGCCGCGCGCCGCGCCCGCTGTCGCTGCGGTAGGCGCCGGCATAGTGGGCGTCGGCGCGAAAATGGGGCGTGGGCAGCTTGAGCATGACCATCACCTGGGCCTGGGCAGCCGGTTCGGCAGCGCCGCCGGCGAGCGGCCACAGCGCGCAGGCCAGCAGCAGCGCGCGCAAGCAACGCTTCATTTCGCACCGCCCGCCTGCAGCGGCTCGGCCAGCTGCACGGCCGGGTCGGCGCGCAGCGCGGCCAGCGCCCCGCCCATTTTCTCCGGCGCCACCTGCAGCACCCAGGCATTGGTCACCGTGGGGCCGTCGACCACCCGCGCCGCGCTCGTTTGCAGCAGGGCGCGCAAGCGGCCCTCGCTGGTGTCGGGGCGGAATACCACCACCAGGTTGCTGCCGGCGATGGCCGGTGCGCCCAGCAGCCGGTAGCGGTCCTGCTGGAGCGCCAGTTCGGAGCCCAGGCCGGCGATGAGCAGCAACTGGGCCGCCAGCGCCCAGCGCATCCAGCCGCGCGCCCTGGCCGGCGGGCGCGCCGTCAGCTGCGGAATCAGGCGCGCCAGTGCCGCGTCCATGTCGGGGGCGGCGCCAGCGGCCGGCTGCACGCCTTGCAGCATGCGCTCCCAGGCCAGGTCGTTGCGGCACTGGCTGCAGGCGAGCAGGTGGTTTTCCAGCATCGCGTTCTCGGCCGGGTTCAGCTTGTCCAGCACCGCCCACGGCAGCAGCTTCTGCACTTTCTGGTGCAGCGAGGCGTCGAGTTCGACAATTTGCGCATTCATGAGCGATCCTCCATTTGTCCGGCCAGTAAAACCCTGAGCCGGGAACGCGCATTGAACATGCGCGTCTTGACGGTGTTGACGGGGCAATCCATGATGGCCGCGATTTCATCGTAGCCCATCCCGTGGTAGTAGGCGAGGTTGACCACCGTGCGCTGCACATGGGGCAGCGCGTCGAGCGCCTCGGCCACCTGGTATTGCAACTGCTGCAGGCTGAGCGCGACGTCCGGCTCGTGCTCGGGCCCGCCCTGGCGCTGCTCGACGTCGGAATCGACCGGTTCGTCGAGCGCATGCAGGGCCTTGAGGGCCTTGCGGTAGGCGATCGCGAAGATCCAGGTCGACACCTTCGAGCTGTGGTTGAAACTGTCGGCGCGCTGCCACACCACCAGCAAGGTATCGTTGATGATCTCCTCGATGAGCGTCGGATTGCGCGTCATGCGGTCCAGGAAACGCGTCAGGCGCGGAAAATAGGCCCGGTACAGCTGGGCGAAGGCGAGCTTGTTCCCCTGTTCGATCTGGGCGATCAGGCTCACTTCACTCGCTTCCCCGCCCGCGCTGCGTGTGGCGCGGCCGCTGGCATTGCTACGCCTGTCTTGCATCTGTTTTCCCCGGTTCCCCGTGAATACCCTGTGCGGCAATAAAAGTTCACACCATGGTAGCACTGGTTTATTTTTGAGCGCCGCGCTGAACCTTTTTCGCCCGGGTCGGCATACACTGTTACCGATTAACCAACCCAGACGCGCCATGACCCGATTCCACCGTTCCATTGCCGCCTGCCTGTGCGCAGGCCTGCTCGCCTCCTGCGGCGGCGAGGCCCCGCCGCCCGCCACGGCCCAGCCAAGGCTGCTGGCCAGCGTCACGGCCAGTGCGCCGGCGCGCACGGCCGCCGATTACAACGATCTGCTGCAACGTATTTACGTCGCCTATTTCGGCCGCCCGGCCGACCCGGGCGGCCAGGCGTTCTACGCCACCGCGGCCCTGAACGCGGGCAGCCCGACCGTGGTTGCGGGCATCAATCCGGCTTACGGCAGCAACCCGGGCGTGAAATTCCTGATCGACAGCTTCGCCACCAGCGCCGAGTCGCAAGCGTTGTACCCGGGCGATAACACCACCTTCATCAATGCGATCTACCGCAACCTGTTCAACCGCGATGCGGAAGCGGGCGGGCGCGATTTCTGGGCCAATGCGATCAATGCCGGTCTCATGACGCGCGCCAGCGCGGCCATCAACATCATGGCCGGGGCCCAGGGCACCGACCTGGACCTGGTCAACGCCAAGAACACGGTCGCGACCTTGTTTACGGCCAGCCTGAACACCGACACCCGGCGCGCCGCCTACAGCGGCCTGGACGCGAACGTGGTGGTGCGCAATATGCTCGCCGGGATCACCCTGGCCACCAGCCCGGCCAGCTACCAGGCCAGCGTCGATGCCACCATCGCCACGCTGGTGGCCAATTTCACGCCGCCGGTCACCTACGCGCAGGTGGCCCCCATCATCCAGTCCCGCTGCGTGGGCTGCCATTCGCAGCGCCCCACCATCGGCGGCTTCAACCCGGCGCCGCTGGGCATCCGCTTCGACACCGAAGCCCAGATCCGCGCCGACGCCGAGCGCATCTATTTCTACGTGGTCGTCGATGGCTCCATGCCCTGGGGCAACCTGACCGGCATGACAGAGGCCGAGCGCACCGTGATCGCCAACTGGCACGCGGCGGGCAACCCATGACGGCCCTGCGTGGCGCCCTGCTGGCCCTGCTGCTGGGCGTGGCCGCCGGTGCGCAGGCGGCCGCGCCGGGCAGCGCCGCCCCCGATTTTGCGCTCGCCGGCCCGGGCGGCGCCGTCAAGCTGGCCGACTACCGCGGCAAATTCGTCTATCTCGATTTCTGGGCCTCGTGGTGCGCGCCGTGCAAGCACTCCTTCCCCTGGATGGGGGCGCTGCAAAAGCGCTACGGCGGCGCCGGCCTGCAAGTGGTGGCGATCAACGTCGACACCAGCCGCGACGACGCCGAGCGCTTCCTGGCCCAGACCCCGGCCGGCTTCACGGTCGCCTACGACCCGGCCGGCGCGATCGCCAAAAAATACGCGATCAAGGGCATGCCGAGCAGCGTGCTGATCGACCCCAGCGGCCAGGTGCTGCTGGTGCACGCCGGCTTCAACGACGACGCCGCGCTCCAGATCGAGCAGCATATCCGCCACGCACTGAACAAGGAAACACCATGACACGAGCAATCTGCGCGGCCTTCGCGCTGCTGGCGCTGGCCGGCTGCGGGGCCCTCGCGCCCGTGCAGCCCTGGGAAAAAGGCGCGCTGGCCAAGCCGGCGATGAGCTTCGAGCGCGACCGCCTCGAAGCGCGCTTCGCCGAACACACCTACAGCAGCAAGGAGGGCGCGGCCGGCGGCGCCGGCGTGGGTGGAGGCGGCTGTGGCTGTAACTAAGTCGCAAGGGGCGATCCTGATGGCGGCGCTGGCGCTGCCGGGCGTGGTCCAGGCCGACAATCCCCCCGAAAACGCCAGCCTCTCCGTCAAGTATCTCGACTACAAGGACAGCCAGCCCAAGCTGGAGCGGGTCGGCGTGCGTTCGCCCTCGCTCGAACTGCTGCTGCCGCTGGCCGGCGCCTGGTCGCTGCGCGCCGGCCTGGTCTCGGACGCGATCTCGGGCGCTTCGCCGCGCTACCACACGGCCATCTCGGGCGCCTCCCATTTCGACGAGAAGCGCACCGGCGCCGACCTGGCCGTGACGCGCTATTTTTCGCGCGCCAGCGTCAGCCTGGCGGCCGGCTATTCGGGCGAGCATGACTACGTCTCGCGCGCCGTCTCGACCCAGGCCAGCCTCTCGAGCGAAGACAACAACCGCACCTGGCTGGCCGGCATCGGGGTGGCCAACGACCGCATCAACCCGGTCAACCTGGCCGTCGAGAACGAACACAAACGCACGCTCGACATGATGCTCGGCCTGAACCAGGTGCTCACCCCGACCGACCTGGCGCAGCTGGTGCTGACCCATGTGCGCGGGCGCGGCTATTTTTCGAATCCCTACAAATTCGTCGACACGCGCCCGCGCGAGCACGACCAGGATACCCTGCTGCTGCGCTGGAACCACCATGTCGGCGCCAGCGGCGGCAGCAGCCGCCTGAGCTACCGCTGCTACCGCGACAACTATGCGGTGCACGCGCACACCGTGCAGGCGGAATACGAGCAGCCGCTGGCGAACGGCTGGACGCTCACGCCCTCGCTGCGCCTGTACACCCAGTCGAAGGCCAGTTTCTACGTCGACCCGGTGTATGACAAGCGCTTCGGAGCGCCATTCCCGCCCGGATTCAGCTTCAGCGATCCGCGCCCGATCTCGGAGGACCAGCGCCTGTCGGCCTATGGCGCCGTGACTTGGGGCCTGAAGCTCGAGAAGCAGATCGCCCGCGACGTCACGCTCGACCGCAAGTACGAGCGCTACGAGCAGCGTTCGGGCTGGCGCCAGTTCGGCGCCGGCAGTCCGGGGCTCGAGAATTTCCAGGCCCGCAGCATCGAGTTCGGAGCCAGCTTCAAGTGGTAGGCACGCAGCTCGCCTCGGTGCGCTTTACGGCCATGGCCAGTGCCTGCGAGGTGCGCCTGGCGGCGCGCGACGAGGCCCACGCGCAGCAGTTGGCACAGCTTGCGATCGACGAAGTGAAGCGCATCGAGGCGGTGTATTCGCGCTACCGGCCCGACACCGTGGTCTCGCGCATCAACGCTTGCGCCGGGCGCGATTGGGTGGCGCTGGACGCGGAGACGGCGGGCCTGATCGAGTTCGCCGCCACCCTGCACGCCAGCAGCGGCGGCCTGTTCGACATCACGTCCGGGGTGTTGCGGCGGGCCTGGGACTTTCGCGCCGCGGTTCCGCCGGCGCCGCAACGGCTGGCGCAGGTGTTGGCGCTGGTCGGCTGGGAGCGGGTCGAACGCGAAGGCGACACGCTGCGGCTGGCGCGCGAAGGCATGGAGATCGACTTCGGCGGCTTCGGCAAGGAATACGCGGCCGACCGCGCGGCGGCGCTGCTGGCGGCGCAGGGTGTGCGGCACGGCTATGTGAACCTGGGTGGCGACCTGCACGTGATCGGGCCGCAGCCCGATGGCAGCGCCTGGATGATCGGCATCCAGGATCCGCGCAACGCGGCGCGCACCGTGGCCAGCCTGCCGCTGCTGTCGGGCGCGCTGGCAACCAGCGGCGACTACGAGCGATTTTTTGAACATGAGGGAAGGCGCTACTGCCACGTGCTCGATCCGCGCAGCGGCCAGCCGGTGGACTACTGGCGCTCGGTGAGCGTGCTGGCGCCGGTGGCGATCGCGGCCGGCAGTTACGCCACCATTGCCATGCTCAAGCAGGAAGCGGGGCTGGCGTTCCTGGAAGACTCCGGCCTGGCCTACCTGGCGATTGACCGCGAAGGCCGCGTCCACAGCAAAAACGTCGCTACTTCTATAACCTAGGGTGGAACCGCAAGGGGTCGAGCGCCTTCCACCATGTCTGCGTCGCGTTGACGCAAACATGGAGGAAGGCGCTCGACGCCTTGCGGTTCCAGCCTACGAGCTGGCGAATGATTCGATTTTCTCGATCGAGTCAAACCGTGAACCGGCGGCCTTACTTGGTGGCGGCTTTTTTCACGTCAGCGGCGGCGGCGGCCTTCACTTCAGTGGTCTTGGCGGCCGCCATGGCCTTGTCGGCGCTGGCCTCGGTCACCGCCTTGTCCATCTTGGCGTCGGCCTTGATCGCTGCCTTCTCTTCCTTCAGGTCGGCCTTGGCAACCTTCTTGTCGCCCTTGGCTTCAACCTTCATCTTGTCTTCCGGATCGGCCTTGGCCGTGTTGGCGTTGGCGTCGATGTGGACCTTGGCATCCTTGTGGTGGGCCTTGGCCTTGGTCTTGTGGGCCGCGTCGGCGGCCTTGGCGCTGTGTTCGTCGGCCTTGGCCACCGTTTTCGCTTCTGCCGCCTGCGCCTTGGCGACATCCTTGTCGCCTTCGGCCTGGGCCTTCACGACGGCTGGACTGGCCGGCATTGGGCTTGGAGCCGGGGTTTGTGCGTAGGCCGAAGCAGCCAACAGGCCGCCGATCAGGGTTGCGAGCAGTTTGTTCATGGTCAGTCCTTTTATAGTTGGGGAGGTGTGCGCACCTTGACATGGTCATTTCGTCAAGGAACGGCCCCCAGAATAGAAGCGCCTGCCTGCCCGGTCTGTTCGCTAGCGAACGCACAGCCCGCTTGAGCCCTATTTCCCCCGCGCCGGCCGCGAATACAGGTCGATGATGTCCGCGATGCCGTCCTGGCAGACCTGGCAGAACTGCTCGCTGCGGTCGAACATGATGCACTGCATCTGCGGGCGGTAATAGCCGCTGGCCTCGTAATTGGCCCCTTCGAACGCGCCCACCGCGTGCCGGTACTGGGCCTTGGCGAACAGGGCGTCGCTGAACTTGAGATCCTCGCGAAACAAGGCGCTCATCTCCGATTCGGGCCGGTTGGCCGCGCGCAGGGCCGCGCGGCGCTTCTGCAACGCGCGCGAAAACTCCTCGAACTCGGCTTTCGGCCACGGCGTGGGCAAGGGCGTCCCGGGCTGGACGTGCCGCTTCCATTTGAGCCTGGCCGGGTCGCGCAGGGCCGTCACATTCGGCTCCCACGGCTCCATGCGCGCACTGCTGGACTGATACGCCACCGGCGACGTGTAGTACTCGTCGGCCAGGCCGGCGAAATGGTGGCCGAATTCGTGCACGAACAGGTAATCGGCCCAGTCATTGCCGGCCGCGACGGTGCTGAACTGGCCGAAGATGCCGCCCCCGCCATAGGTCTCGTTGTTGACCATGATTTCGATGAATTCGTAGGGCGCGTACTGGGCGATCTCGCGCAAGGCCCGGTTGTCGAGCGCCAGCACGTAGCGCTCGCTGCCGAAAATATCGTAGCGCGTGCCCAGCGCCGAGGCGTGATGCACGCCCGTCGAGGGGCGCGAGACACCCGACTCCGGCGTCGGCACGGCCAGCGCCCACACGTTGAAGTCCGCGCTGCGCTCACGAAACGGCGAGACCGAAAACAGGCGCTCGCTCAGGCGGTGGGCGTCGGCTTCAAATTTTTTCATTTCGGCCTGGGTGTAGCCGTCGCCGATCAGCAGCAGGTCGACCTTGTCGGGCGAGGCGCCGCTGACACGGATCGGTATCGGCTTGGCCGGCGCCGGCAGCTGCTTGCGGATCACGTCCGGTGCGTCGGCGTCGACCTCGACGCTCCACACCACGGAGAACTGGTTGCGCTCGTCGCGCTTGAGGATGTGCACCCGCACCGGTTTGTCCGGTTTGGGAAAACGCACCGACTCCTCGAAGCCGCGGCTGATCCGGTTCGCCTCCTCGGTACTGCGCCATTCGCCGAAAACGGTGGAGAAGCCGCGCGAATAGAGCAGCTCGCCGGTCTTGGCGTCGACCACCTCGACCCGGTTCTGGCCGCGGTTGGTGCTGTCGAATACCTGCGACAAGTTGCCCGCCCAGGGCAACGGTTCGATCACCACCCGCTCGATCGCGTACTGCTCGCTCAGGGCGTTGCCACTGTGGCTGTAGTCGAGCCGCACGGTGGCCGGTGGCGCCGCCTGGGCGGCCGCGGCCAGCGTCAGCGCGGCGGCCAGGAATCGATTCAACAAAGAGCGCATGGGCAGGTCCTCGTGATGGCGTGGGGTGAGGCGCATTGTAATCCCGGACACAGCGCCCACCAAGAAAAGCGCGTGAAGTCGGCCGTTGCAGTGATTTGTGCCACATCGCCGATTCACCATCACCGTCCATTCGCACAATTTGTCCGTGCTCAAGTGCAATCTTAATGCTGGCCAATGAAGCCCATCTCGCCTCACACAATAATTGCTCACGCTGTTTAACCCGTTCCGGAGACACACATGGCGATCGATGTATATCTGCAAATTGACGGAATCAAAGGTGAGTCACAGGATGATAAGCACAAGGACTGGCTCGAATGCTCGTCCGTATCATGGGGTATCCACCAACCCAAGAGCGCTACTGCGTCAACGGCGGGCGGACATCCTGCCGAACGGGCTGAATTATCTGGCGTCACATTCACCAAGTTTGCGGACCTGTCGTCCCCGATTCTCCTGCAGCACTGTGCATTGGGAAAAACCATTCCCAGAGCCAAGCTCGAATTCATGCGGGCCGACGGGCAGGGCATGCGCATCAAATACTTCGAGATCGAACTCGAAAACGTGCTGATCGGCCATATCGAACCAAACATTCATGCGGGCGAGATTCTGGCCGAACACGCCGGACTGAAATTCTCGAAACACGGCACCACTGACGCAGGCTCAATTCGATGCCCTGGTCAGTCTCACATTCAATCGAGGTCCAAGAGGTTCATTCCGTGCATAGGAACTCATTAACGCAGGTAAGCTACGAGACGCAGCCAACTGGATTTCCACGCTTGTTGAAGTGCGGGTGCAGAAGGACGGCCGAACTGTCTCCGTCAGAGCTGGTGGTCTGATCGAACGCCGAGCAGACGAGAGCGCACCGTTTCGGATCAAAAAATGAAACGCATCTTGTTGCAGTACTTCACTACAGCCTTCCTCAGTGCAGCATGTGTTTTGGCGCATGGGGAAGGCACGAACTCGGATATATATGGGACATGGAAAATTCAAGGTGCAGTGGGCTTCGCCGATAGTTTCGGACTCTCCGATCAGCAGATTCAATCCATCATTGGCAAACCAGTAGTGATCAGCGCCAAACAGTTTTCCTTCAAAGAGCGCACCTGCAAGCATCCGGCATACAGCCGAAGCATGGAGGAGACTACGAGCTACTTTCGTCGTGAGTAGCAGGCAAACTCATTCAAGCTCCCATTACCCAATCCAGCGACGATCATCGACACCGGTTGCAATCTGCTATACCCAATCGGCAAGAACCACATCCTCAAAGCCGAGGATAGCGGAGTCTTCTTCGAGGCGGTCCGCGTCAAGTAGCTGAAATGCGGTGCGATGGTCCCGTTTGATCCAGTGGCAGCGCAACGACAGTCCTGAAGGGCTGAATTTCTCGACGCACTTCTGATGACCAGTCCATCGATTTGTGCCACACTCCGAACACTTCGCCACTCGCCGCCATCGACATGCACGTTCAAACCCACCCGATCTCGCCTGCCGGCAGCAGTTCGACCATCGCCCTGACCAGCCTGCACTTCGGGGTGGCCGGCGCCAGCAAGGTCTATATCCAGGCCGCACTGCACGCCGACGAGGTGCCAGGCATGCTGGTGGCCCAGTTCCTGCGCCGCGAACTGACGGCACTTGAAGCGGCGGGCCGGGTGCGCGGCGAGATCATCCTGGTGCCGGCGGCCAACCCGATTGGCCTGACGCAGGCGATCCACGGCGTACCGTTCGGCCGTTTCGATCTCTCCAATGGCATCAATTTCAACCGCGGCTACAAGCACGTGGCCGCCGACCTGAAACGCACGCTGGCCGGCAAGCTGGGCGCCGACGCCGGCGCCAACGTGGCGCTGGTGCGTGCCCACGCGCGCGCTGCCGTGGCCCAATGGCAGCCACAGACCGACGCCGAGGCGCTCAAGAAGACGCTGCTGGCGATGGCGATCGACGCCGACATCGTGCTCGACCTGCATGCCGACCAGGAGGCGGCGCTGCACCTGTACGCAGGCACGCCGCTGGCCGCCGCCGTGCAGCCACTGGCCACCCTGCTCGGCGCGCATGCCGTGCTGCTGGCGCTGGAGGCCGGGGGGGAACCGTTCGACGAAGCCTGCAGCCGCCTGTGGTGGGACTTGGCCGCTCATTTCGGCCCATCCTGCCCGCTGCCGCCGGCCTGCCTGGCCACCACTGTCGAGCTGCGTGGCGAGCAGGACGTGGACTACGGCGCGGCCGAACGCGACGCCCACGCCCTGCTCCAATTCCTGGCGCGCGCCGGGGTGCTCGAGCTGCCGTTGCGGGCGCTGCCGGCGCCACTGTGCCTGCCCACGCCGCTCGAAGGAGTCGAACCGATCCTGGCGCCGCACGCTGGTGTACTGGTGTTCCACAAGGCGGTGGGCGAGCGCCTGCGCGAGGGCGAGGCGCTGGCCGACCTGATCGATCCGGTCGGCGGCACCACCACCACCTTGCGCAGCGCCGTCGCCGGCGTCATGTTCGCGCGCTCGGCGCGCCGCCACCTGCTGCGCGGCATGTGCGCGGCCAAAGTGGCCGGGGCGGTGCCGATCCGCAGCGGCAACCTGCTCGGCCAGTGATATGCGCCTGAGACTGCCCAACACCTTCGCGCTGCTGTTCGCGATCCTGGCGCTGATCGCACTGGCGACCTGGCTGGTCCCGGGCGGCAAGTACGAGACCCATCTGGTCGAGGGCAAGCTGCTGGTCGACCCGGCCAGCTTCCATACCATCGCCAGCGCCCCGCAAGGGCCGGTGGCGCTGCTGATGGCGCCGATCCGCGGTTTCGTCGACGCCGCGCTGGTGATCGGCTTCGTGCTGATCGTTGGCGGCACCTTCGCGGTGCTGCAGAAAACCGAGGCCATCGAGGCGCTGATCAAGGCGATCGCGCGCGCCCATGGCCATTCTGGCGTGGTGCGCGCGGGCTTGATTCCCCTGTTCGTGACCCTGTTCTCGCTCGGCGGCGCCACCTTCGGCATGAGCGAGGAGGCGATTCCCTTCGTGCTGGTCTTCGTGCCGCTGGCGCTGGCGCTGGGCTACGATTCGATCGTCGGGGTTTCGATCCCCTTCCTGGGCTCGCAGATCGGATTCGCGGCCGCCTTCCTCAACCCGTTCAACGTCGGCATCGCCCAGGGCATCGCCGGCATCCCGATTTTTTCCGGCATGGCTTACCGCCTGCTGGTGTGGAGCGTGGCAACTGCGCTCACCATCGCGTTCCTGATGTGGTACGCGGCGCGCATCAAGCGCCATCCGCAGCTGAGCCCGACCTATCTGCTCGACCAGGACAGGCGCGCGCAGCACGCGCCCGGCGCCGACGAGTTCAAGGGCATGACGCGCACCCATGCTTGCGTGCTGTGGATTTTCATCGGTGCGCTCGGCGCCATGGTGTTCGGAGTGGTGCGCTACGGCTGGTTCATCGAGGAGATCGCGGCCCTGTTCCTGGCCATGGCGCTGCTGGTGGGACTGGTCGGGCGGATCCGGGCCGACGACTTCGTGGGCGCCTTCGTGCAGGGCGCGAAAGAGCTGCTTGTCACCGCGCTGGTCATCGCGCTGGCGCGTGGCACCATGATCCTGGCGCGTGACGCCCACATCATCGACACCATCTTGCACGCGCTGGTGCCGCTGGTGCAGTCGGCCAGCCCGATTTTCGCGGCCCAGAAGATGTTCGCGATCCAGTCGGTGATCAATTTCTTCATCCACTCGGGCAGCGGCCAGGCGGCGCTGACCATGCCGATCATGGCGCCGCTGGCCGACCTGGTCGGCGTGACGCGCCAGACCGCCGTGCTGGCCTTCCAGTTCGGCGAGTTCAGCACATCGATGATTCCGACCTCCGGCATCACGGTCGGGGTGCTGGCGCTGGCGCGCATCCCCTGGATCACCTGGGCGCGCTGGATGCTGCCGCTGCAGCTGCTGTACCTGGCGCTGGCGCTGCTGCTGCTGGTGCCGCCATGCCTCTACAACTGGCATTGACCCGGGCAGTACAACCGGGGGCAGACCCCTAACGGAAAAACCGGGGTCCGCCCCCTCCGCTAGCTCAGGTAGATGTTCGGGAAATAGCGTTCCATCAGCGCCTCGGGGCGCTGCAGCGGGGCGAATCCGAACTGCTCGTAGAGGCTGTGTGCGTCACTGGTGGCGAGCGTGAAGCGGCGCAAGCCCTTCAGGCTCGGGTGCGCCATGATCGCGTGCATCAGCAGCTTGGCGTAGCCGCGCCCGCGGTACTCGGGGATCACGAACAGGTCGACCAGGTTGGCGAAGGTGGCGTAATCGGAGATCACGCGCGCGAACGCGACCTGGCGCCCATCGACGAAGCCGCCGAAGCACAGCGAGTTATCGAGCGCCCGTTCAACGACGGCGCGCGGTATGCCGACCGCCCAGGTCGACTGTTCGCTGAGGAAACGATAAATCAGCGGAACGTCGAGTTCCGCCCGGTCAGTGCTGATCTTGAGACTGGACATGGCAGTAAGCATCCGGCAAATAAAACCAATTCTACCGTCATTCTGCCTGTCCGATATCTAGAAATTCGCCGATTCAATGGCTTTGCAGGTAGCGCTCCGGCAGAGCCAGCTTCTCATCTTCGGCCCGCCACAGCAGGTTCACGATCCACCAGCGGCTGCCGTCGTGGTAGAGCTGGATGCTGTTGATGCCGCGTTGAAACGGCTTGGCGTCGCCCGGCGCGTGGCGCGACTCGTAGGTGCTGAAGACCTGCACGATCTGGCCGAAGTGCTCGCTGCTGCGCGCCGCCTCCTTTTCGTAGAAGCCATTTTCGGTAAACGGCTTCGTCACGCGGCCGATGTAATCCTCGGTCGTCATGGCGCGCACGCCGAACACGCCGCCCGGGCGCGCGCCCACCGCCCACAGCTTGCCCTCGGGCACGAACAGGGCGCGAAAGCGGTCCCAGTCGCGCACCTTGCCGGCCGGGCCGGAGATGACGTCGTACAAGGCGCCCAGGATGGCGTCGACCGAGGCCACGTCGGCCGCCGGCACGGCATACGGCGCGGCGGCGGCCGGCCTGGCGTCTTGCGCCTGTGCGGGTGTGGCGGCCGACGCAAGCAGCGCGAACCAGAGAACAGCCAGTGACGATCGTTTCATGCAAAATCTCCTGAAAATGGTGGATTTCTACCCGCGAGCGGAATAATCGGCCATTTTTGGCTGAATGTCACCAGCAAAATCGCCTCCCGGCGTGTCCTTGTTTATAATCTGGGATCTCTAAGGAATCCCAACATGACTGCACAACTCTCCAAAAAGGGCGAAGCCTGGTCGGCACGCTTCTCCGAACCGGTCTCGGACCTGGTCAAACGCTACACCGCCTCGGTTTTTTTCGACAAGCGGCTGGCCATGTTCGACATCGAAGGCTCGCTGGCGCACGCCGAAATGCTGCAGGCCCAGGGCATCATCAGCGCCGCCGACCACGCCGAAATCGTGCGCGGCATGGCCCAGATCAAGGGTGAAATCGGCGCCGGCAGCTTCGAATGGCTGCTCGACCTGGAAGACGTCCACCTGAACATCGAGAAGCGCCTGACCGAACTGGTGGGCGACGCCGGCAAGCGCTTGCACACTGGCCGCTCGCGCAACGACCAGGTGGCCACCGATATCCGCCTGTACGTGCGCGCCGCCATCGACGACGTCACGGCCCTGCTGAACGCCTTGCGCTCGGCCCTACTCGAGCTGGCCGAGAACAACGCCGACACCATCATGCCCGGCTTCACCCACATGCAGGTGGCCCAGCCGATCACCTTCGGCCACCACATGCTGGCCTATGTCGAAATGTTCGGGCGCGACGTCGAACGCATGGCCGACGCCCGCAAGCGCGTCAACCGCCTGCCGCTGGGCGCGGCCGCGCTGGCCGGCACCACGTTCCCGATCGACCGCGAGCGCGTGGCGCGCACGCTCGGCTTCGACGACGTCTGCCACAATTCGCTCGACGCCGTCTCCGACCGCGATTTCGCCATCGAGTTCTGCGCCGCCGGCGCCTTGATCATGACCCACGTCTCGCGCATGTCCGAGGAACTGGTCATCTGGATGAGCCCGCGGGTGGGCTTCATCGACATCGCCGACCGCTTCTGCACCGGCTCGTCGATCATGCCCCAAAAGAAAAACCCGGACGTGCCGGAACTGGCGCGCGGCAAGACCGGGCGCGTGTACGGCCACCTGATGGGCCTTTTGACCCTGATGAAGGGCCAGCCGCTGGCCTACAACAAGGACAACCAGGAAGACAAGGAACCGCTGTTCGACACCGTCGACACGCTGGTTGACACCTTGCGCATCTTCGCCGACATGGCCGGGGGCATCAGCGTCAAGCCGGAAGCGATGCGCGCCGCCGCGCTGCAGGGCTACGCCACCGCGACCGACCTGGCCGACTATCTGGTCAAGAAGGGCTTGCCGTTTCGCGACGCGCACGAGGCGGTGGCGCGCGCCGTGCGCGCCTGCGACGACGCCCGCTGCGACCTGTCGGAAATGTCGCTCGACAAGCTGCGCGAGTTCTCGCCCCTGGTCGGCGAGGACGTGTTCGCCGTGCTCACGCTCGAAGGCTCGGTGGCCGCACGCGACCATGTGGGTGGCACCGCGCCGCGCCAGGTGCGCGCCGCGATTGCGCGGGTGCGCGCCCAACTGGCCTGAACGATCGTCGTTCCCGCGCGGGCGGGAACCCATGCTGCGCCCAAGCGCACGCGCTGCATGGGTTCCCGCCTGCGCGGGAATGGCAGGTTAACAATGGAGGATCCATGTTTCTGTCATTGTCCCGCCGCATCGACCGCCTCAACGACATCATCGCCAGCCATGTGAGCTGGGCCCTGCTCGCGGCGGTGATCATCTGCACCACCAACGCCTTGCGCCGCTACGGCATGAATTCCAGTTCCAACGCCTGGCTCGAAATCCAGTGGTACCTGTTCGCCGCGATGTTCATGCTCGCCAGCGCCCACACCCTCAGGCGCGACGAGCACGTGCGCATCGACGTGTTCACCGGCCGCTTCTCGAAGCGCACCCAGGTCTGGATCGACCTGTTCGGCTACCTGCTGTTCCTGCTGCCGGTCAGCCTGGTGATCCTGTATTTCGGCGTGCCGTACGCGCTGCTGTCGATGCGCAGTGGCGAAATATCGAGCAATGCGGGCGGCTTGATCGTATGGCCGGCCAAGCTGCTGGTGCCGCTCGGCTTTGCCCTCATGACGCTGCAGGGCGTCTCCGAGATCATCAAACGCATCGCCTTCCTGGCCGGGCGCATCGACGGCCATCAATTCGCCAAACACGTCGCCACGCCGGAAGAAGAAATCGCGGCCATCAAGGCCGCCAATAAACTGAGCTGAGCCCACGGAGACGCATGGAAGCCTTCCTCATCGCCAATATGGCGCCCATCATGTTCGGGGCGCTCGTCATCTTCCTGCTGTCGGGCTTTCCGGTGGCGTTCTCGCTGGCCGCCAACGGCCTGTTCTTCGGCCTCGTGGGCATCGAACTGGGCCTGATCAAGCCGGAACTGCTGCAAGCGCTGCCGAACCGCATTTTCGGCATCATGGGCAACGACACCCTGCTGGCGATCCCCTTTTTCACGTTCATGGGCCTGATCCTGGAGCGCTCGGGCATGGCCGAGGACCTGCTCGACACCATCGGCCAGCTGTTCGGCCCGATCCGCGGCGGCGTCGCCTACGCGGTGATCTTCGTTGGCGCGCTGCTGGCCGCCACCACCGGTGTGGTGGCCGCCTCGGTCATCTCGATGGGTCTCATTTCCTTGCCGGTGATGCTGCGCTACGGCTACGACAAGCGGCTCGCAGCCGGCGTGATCGCCGCCTCCGGCACGCTGGCCCAGATCATTCCACCCTCGCTGGTGCTGATCGTGATGGCCGACCAGCTGGGGCGCTCGGTGGGCGACATGTACAAGGCCGCCTTCCTTCCCGGCCTGCTGCTGACGGTGCTGTACGCCGGTTACGTGCTGGCGCTGTCGATTTTCAAGCCGCATCAGGTGCCGGCGCTGCCGCTCGAGGCGCGCAACCTGCGCCAGCCGAACGGCGACAGCGGCGTGACCTCGCTGCTGGTGCTGCTGGCCTGCGCGCTGGGCGCCGCATACGGCGCCCACGCCTGGTTCGGCGCGCGTTACCCGAACCTGGAATCGGACAAGCTGGCCGTGTTCGCCGCCGCCGGCGGCATCGCTCTGGCGTTCGCCGCGGCGCTGGCCAACCGCCACCTGAACATCGGCCTGCTCTCGCGCATGGCCGAGAAAGTGGTGTTCGTGCTGATGCCGCCGCTGGCGCTGATCTTCCTGGTGCTGGGCACCATCGTGGTCGGCATCGCCACCCCGACCGAGGGCGGCGGCATGGGCGCCATGGGCGCGATCCTGCTGGCCCTGATGAACCGGCGTCTGAACCTGGGCTTGTTGAAGCAAGCCATGGACTCGACCACCCGCCTGGCCTGTTTCGTGATCTTCATCCTGATCGGCTCGACCGTGTTCTCGCTGGTGTTTCGCGGCATGAACGGCGACCTGTGGGTCGAGCGCCTGCTATCGAGCCTGCCCGGCGGCGTGGTCGGTTTCCTGGTCGTGGTCAACCTGCTGTTCTTCGTGCTGGCATTCTTCCTCGATTTCTTCGAGCTGGCTTTCATCCTGGTGCCGCTGGTGGGGCCGGTGGCCGACAAGCTGGGCATCGACCTGATCTGGTTCGGCGTGCTGCTGGGCGTGAACATGCAAACCTCGTTCATGCATCCGCCGTTCGGCTTCGCGCTGTTCTACCTGCGCTCGGTGGCGCCGAAGGAAGTGAAGACCTCGGACATTTATTGGGGCGCGATCCCGTTCGTGCTGATCCAGGTTGTGATGGTGGGGCTGATCATCGGCTTCCCGCACCTGGTGTCGGTCGAGAAAAAAGTCGACATGAAAGAACAACTGGAGCTGCAGATCGATGCTCCGCCGATGGACGTGGCGCCCCCCGCCGATCCGGGCGAGGCGGACAAGAAATGAGGACGACGAAATGAACGGAATTGGCGGCAAGACGTTTGACGAAGCGCTGGCGGCGCTGTCGGACATGACGGGCGGGATGACCGCGATCGGTAAGGACGAGCACTTGCAGCGCGTGGCAAAGGCCCAGGCCTTCATGCGCGACCAGGGCATCGCGGCGGTGTACCTGAACGCGGGCACCAACCTGGCCTATTTCACCGGTACCAAATGGTATGCCAGCGAACGCATGGTCGGCGCCATCTTGCCGGCCAGCGGCGCCCTTGAATACATCGCCCCGGCGTTCGAGGAGAGCACGCTGACCGACTTCATGGTCATTGAAGGGCGCGTCAATTGCTGGCAGGAGCACGAGAGCCCGTACCAATTGTTCGTCGACGTGGTCAAACGCATGGGCATCGCGCCCGACGCCGGCGCGCCGCCACGCCTGGGAATTTGCGAAAGCGCCGCCTTCTTCATCGCCGACGGCATCCGCCCGCTGGCCGCCGGCTACGCGCTGGAGAACGCCGGCAGCGTGACGGCGCACTGCCGCACCCGCAAATCGGCGGCCGAAATCGCGCTGATGCAGCGCGTCAAGGACATGACACTGGAAGTGCACAAGGCCGCCGCCAGTGTCCTGCACGAGGGCATCACCACGGTCGAAGTGGCCGAGTTCATCGCGCGCGCGCACCGCAAGGTCGGCGCGCCGGGATCGTATTTCTGCATCGTGCTGTTCGGCGAGGCGAGCGCCTATCCGCATGGGGTCAGTTACGTGCAAACGCTCAAGCGGGGCGACGTGGTGCTGATCGACACCGGCTGCCAGGTCAAGGGCTACATCTCCGACATCACGCGCACCTATGTGTATGGTGAAATCAGCGAGCGCCAGCGTTTCGTGTGGAATGCCGAGAAGGCGGCGCAGCTGGCCGCGTTCGCCGCCGCGCAACCGGGCGTGCCGTGCTGCGAGGTGGACCGCGCGGCGCGCGCCTCGCTTGAGGCGAACGGTTTCGGCCCCGGCTACAAGCTGCCCGGCCTGCCGCACCGCACCGGCCACGGCATCGGCATGGACATCCACGAATGGCCTTACCTGGTCGGGGGTGACAACACGCCGCTGGCGAGCGGCATGTGCTTCTCGAACGAACCGATGATTTGCATCCCCGGCCAATTCGGGATCCGCCACGAAGACCATTTCTACATGACCGAGCATGGCCCGAAGTGGTTCACCGAGCCGGCCCACTCGATCGATGATCCATTCGGCTTGTCCGCATGAGCGCAGGGCGGATGACGCTGCGCTGTTGCGCCCTGCCAGCCCGTCGAATATTCACGGCTTGTACGCACTACGCGCGCAGCGCTTCCGACGGCATCATGCGCATCGCAATCCATGCCTGGCGCGCCACTGCGGCCATGGCGATCGCCAGCGTCGACGCCAGCGCCAGCAACATGGTCCAGTAGCCAATCGGCGCGCGCTCGACATAAATGGCGAGGTAGCGTTCGATCGCAAACGCAGCAATCGGCAAGCCGATCAGCGCCGATACACCCACCAGTATCCCGATCTCGCGCACCACCATGAATCCAATATCGGGACGGCGTGCGCCATACAGCTTGCGCAGCGCGATCTCGCGCGAACGCCGCTGCACCGTGTGCGCGGCCAGCACATACGTACCGAACGCCGCAATCGCCAGTGCGATGCCGGTGGCCAGCGCCAGCAGCCTGGCCAGGCGCGCTTCCTCTGCGTAGTTGGCGGCAAAGATGTCACCGGCACGGTGCAGGTTCAGTATCTCATCTGGAAAATACCTGCGCCACAGGGACTCGATCGCACGCTCGGCCTGAATCGTCGACGCCGCCGCCCGCACGCTCAGGGTCGAAGGATTGTTCCATAGCTCGTACGCGGTCGCCCCCGGCGCCTCACGCAGCGAATGAAAACGCAGTTCGGGCGCAATGCCGACCACGCGTTTGTGGACAAGCTTGCCATCGTAGCCGGTGAACAGCACCTCTTGTCCCAGCGCTTCCTGCGGCGTGGCGAAGCCGAGCTCACGAGTGGCGATGGTGTTCAACACCAGCGGCACCGGATCGGCCTTCTGATCGATGCCGGCGTCGAACAGGCGCCCAAGCAGCGGCTTGATACGATACTGCTCGAAGAAATTCGCACTCACCAGTTTCATGTCCATCGGCGCGCCGGTGCCACCCGGGCGCTTCAACTCCTGCGACCACGTCATATTCTTCCTGCCGACCGCGTCGACCGATATCGCCACGCCGGCCACTGCCGGTTGCGCCGACAGGGCAGCGACAAATCCACGCGCCTGCGGGCTTTCCCTGGCAGACTCGGGCAGGTCGACAATCAGCAGGGGCGCCGGATCGAAGCCGGGCGGCGCATGCATGGCGAATTCGGTCTGCCACGCGATCGCCAGGGTCACGCTGGCCAGGCACATGGCCGTCGACACCTGCAACACGGTCAACACCCGCCGCAGCCGCATGCCAGCCAACGATTCGGCATTCGGACTTTCCGCCAGTGCCTCGCTGGGACGCACGCGGGTGGCGATCCAGGCCGGATAAGCTGCCGTCGCGGCGCCCAGCATGACGCCAAGCGCCAGCGCCGCACCGACATTGGCCGCCGAGAACACGCCTTCGAGCTGGCGCTTGACCAGCGAGCAGAAGACCGGCAACACCAGCCAGGCAAGCAGCAGGCCCAGCGCGGTCGCCACCATCGACACCACGACCGATTCGGCGAGGTACTGCACCACGAGCTGGCGCACGCCGGCGCCAAGCACCTTGCGGGTCGCCACCTCGCGCTGGCGGCGCAGCACGCGCACGGTCGCCAGGTTGACGTAATTGATCGCCGCCAGCGCCAGGATCAGGACCGCAATCGCGCCCAGGCCGGCCAGCAAGGCTGGATTGGCGCGGTCACCGGGACCGGTGATGTGATTACCCGTCACGGCCTGGTCGAAATAGGCGTACCGCAGCGGCGCCAGGGCGATGTCGGCGACCTTCTGCTTTCCCAGCTTCAGCCTGATCTCGGGCGGGATCGCTTGAACGGCGGGCGCACTGTCTACAGCTTGCTGTAACAGTGCGCTGATGGCCGGCACGGAAGCGCCTGGCCGCACGCGAATCAAGAGCTTGCCCCACCAACCCTGCTCGCCTGTGAGCATCTGTTGGCGGAACTGGCTGTCGACCAGCACCGAGTTCACGCTGATCAGCGCCTCGAACGGAATCGTGGTGTTGGTGGGCGGCGTGCGCACAATCGCGGCGACCCGCAACAGCTTGCCCTCGACCTGCATCGTGCGTCCCAGCGCGTTTGCGGCGCCGAACAGGCGCGTGGCCGCCTGTCCGGTCACGGCGATGCTGTCCGGTTGCTCCAAAGCCTGCATGCTGCCGTACTGCGCCTGCAATCCCAGGGTATCGACGAATCCGGGTAGCACGGTCAGGCTGTGGAGCCGATGCAGGCCGGCGCCGATACGCACCGTGAGCGTGCCGTCCACCTCATTGACTTGCGGGCGCGAAGGGACATAGCCGGTCACGGCGAGCACGCCTGGCGCTTGCGCTGCGGCCGCACGCAGCAGCACGGGCGCCTGGTCGAACCAGGGCGCGCCCGGCGCCGTATTGGTGCGCATCTTGACCACGTAGACCTGCTCGGCGTGCGGCACCTGCGCGTTGTACTCCCACGAGTAGCGCACGAAGGCAAGCAGCAGCAGGCAGGCGGCCACGCCGATGCCAAGGCCCAGCACGACCACCAGCGAATAGGCCGGCTCCTGCGCCAGCGCGCGCCAGGCAATACGAAAATGTCGAAGTCTCATTGAGCGAGTGTCCCATGAACGAAGTGCAAACTTCAATCGCAACATTCATGCCACGCCCGCCGCCGGGGCCTGCATTGGCGTGCCCAGGCACGCGTGTTCGAAACTGGACGTGGGGACTGTCCGCTAACGAACACATCGATGTCGCCAAAATGACACGACAACTGAAACACCATCACAAAATCTTACAAATAGCAGTTTGGAAAGTTGTACAGACTCAACTACCATCAAGACTGAACTCTTTCTCCCGACAAAGGTGCTCCCATGCCAGATGTGCGAACCGCGTCCCCAATCGACGCCTCGACCGACGCCAGCCCACCATCGGCTGGCGTTGCCACGCCGGCCCTGGCGCTGCTGTCCAGCGCCCTGCTTGCCGCTTGTGGAGGTGGCGGCTCAAGCGAAGCGGTCACGCCGCCGGTGACGGCGCCGACACCCCCGACGCCAACGCCAACGCCGGATCCGACACCGGCGCCTGGCGCCATCACAGCGACCCAGGCATCACGCTTCCTGGCCCAGTCCTCGATGGGCGCCACGCGCGAACACATCGCACGGGTGCAGGCGATCGGCTATTCGGCCTGGCTCGACGAGCAGGTCGCACTGGCCCCGTCGAGCAGCAACTGGAGCTACCTGACCGGCGCCGGCATGGACGCGGTGGCCAACAAGAACAGCGAGGCCGGCGCCGATGCCATGGTCTGGAAAAAGCTGCTCTCGGCAAACGACACCCTGCGCCAACGCATGACGCTGGCCTTGTCGGAGATCGTAGTGGCCTCGGTCGATGGTTTCATCGGCACCGGCTGGAAGCAGTTCTCGGCCGCCGCCTACCTCGACATCCTGCAGTCGAACGCGTTCGGCAGCTACCGCACGCTGCTCCAGCAAATCTCGCTGAGCGCGCCGATGGGCGAGTACCTGACCTATCGCGGCAACCTCAAGTTCAACGCCACCACCGGCGCCCTGCCGGACGAGAACTATGCGCGCGAAGTGATGCAGTTGTTTACCATCGGCCTGGTGCAGCTGAACCTGGACGGCACGCCCAAGCTGGTGGCCGGCGCGCAGCAGGAGACTTACAGCCAGGACGACATTACCGGCCTGGCGCGTGTGTTCACCGGCTGGAACTACGACCTTGGCGCGGCCAATACCACCGACACCCCTGAATTCAAGCGCACCCCGATGGCGATGACGGCAAGCCGCCACGAAACGGGCAGCAAGGTCTTCCTCGGCACCACCATCCCGGCCGGCACCGACGGCGCCACCAGCCTGACGCTGGCGCTCGACGCGATCTTCGCGCATCCGAACGTGGCGCCCTTCATCAGCCGCCAGTTGATCCAGCGGCTCGTGTGCAGCAACCCGAGCCCGGCCTACATGACGCGCGTGGCCAGCGTCTTCAACAACGACGGCGCCGGCGTCAAAGGCAACCTGAAGGCCGTGCTCAAGGCCATCCTGCTTGACGACGAGGCGCGCAACGGCGCCAACCTGAGCGCGCCCGGCTTCGGCAAACAACGCGAGCCGATGCTGCGTTTCGCGGCCTGGGCGCGCGCCTACAAGGTCAGCTCGCCGAGCGATGCCTGGGCCATCGGCAACACCTCGGACCCGACCTCGCGGCTGGGACAAAGCCCGCTGCGCTCGCCCACGGTCTTCAATTTCTACCGCCCCGGCTACGTGCCGCCGGGCAGCCCGATCGGCAACGCCGGCCTGGTCGCGCCAGAATTCCAGATCACCAATGAGTCGACCGTGGTTGGCTACATCAACTACCTGCAGACAGCCGTGAGCAAGGGCATCGGGGACGTGAAGCCCGACTACAGCACACTGCTGCCGCTGGCCGATACCACCCAGGCGCTG
Source organism: Pseudomonadota bacterium (assembly GCA_040390195.1). Classification (GTDB taxonomy): domain Bacteria; phylum Pseudomonadota; class Gammaproteobacteria; order Burkholderiales; family Burkholderiaceae_D; genus Telluria_A. Next base: position 39,794 of record JAZJYV010000008.1, read on the forward strand.
CTCGACGAGATCAACCTGGTGCTGGCGGCCGGCCAGTTGTCGGCCGCCACGCTGGCCGTGATCAAGGGCGCCATCGACGCCATGGCAAGCGGCACCGATGCGACCCGCCTGAACCGGATCTATGCCGCGCTGGTGCTGGTGCTGGCGGCGCCCGACTTTATCGTGCTCAAATGAGGAACACCATGAACAACAAAGATGGTTTGACCGCGTCGCGCCGCGCCTTCCTCAAGCGCGCCTCGGCCCTGTCGATGGCCGGCATCGCGACGCCCTGGGCGCTGAACCTGGCGGCCATGGCCGAAGCGAGCGCCGCCACCGCGACCGACTACAAGGCGCTGGTGTGCGTGTTCCTGTATGGCGGCAACGATTACGCCAACACTGTCGTGCCGTACGACGCCAGCAGCTACGCCGCCTACCAGGGCTTTCGTCCATCCTTCGCCTACGCCCGCGACAGCCTGACAGCCACCGCGCTGACGCCCTTGGTCGCGCCCAAGGACTCGGCCGGCTTCACGCACCAATATGCGCTGGCACCGGAACTGGCGCCGCTGCTGCCCTTGTTCAATGCCGGCAAGCTGGGCGTGATGCTCAACGTGGGCACTCTGGTGCAGCCGACCACCAAGCTCCAATACACCAACAAGACGGTCAAGCTGCCGCCCAAGCTGTTCTCGCACAACGACCAGCAGTCGGTGTGGCAGTCGTCTTCGCCCGAAGGCGCCACCTCGGGCTGGGGCGGCCGCATCGGCGACCTGTTCCAGGCCGGGAACAGCAACGCCACCTTCACCTGCGTCAATGTGTCAGGCAACGCGGTGTTCCTGTCGGGCCAGAGCGCGGTGCAGTACCAGGTGTCGACCAGCGGATCGGTGCCGATGACGGGGCTGAAAAGCCCCTTGTTCGGCTCCGCGGCGGCGACCAACGCGCTGCGCACGCTGATCACCCAGCCGCGCACCCACCTGCTGGAAAACGAGTACAACCGGGTCAGCAAACGTTCGATCGACGCCAACGAGGTCCTCACCGGCGCGCTGGCGACAACGCCGACGCTGGCCACGCCGTTCCCGGTATTGAACTCGCTGGGCGACCAGCTCAAGCTGGTGGCGCGCATGATCTCGGCGGCGCCCGCGCTGGGCGCCAAGCGCCAGGTGTTCTTCGTCTCGCTGGGCGGTTTCGACAATCACGACGCGATGTTGACCGACCATCCGGGCTTGCTGGTGAAGGTGGCCGACGCGATGGCCGCGTTCTACAAGGCGACGCTGGAGCTGGGCGTGGCCGACAAGGTCACCACGTTTACCGCCTCCGATTTCGGGCGCACGCTCAACGGCAACAACAATGGCTCCGACCACGGCTGGGGCAGCATGCACTTCATGCTGGGCGGCGCGGTCAAGGGGCAGGCAATCTACGGCAGTGCGCCGATCGTGGCCAACAATGGCCCGGACGACGTCGGCCAGGGACGCTTGCTGCCATCGACCTCGGTCGAACAGTTCGCCGCGACGATGGGCAAATGGCTGGGCGTGAGCGACAGCGAATTGCTGGCCATGCTTCCGAACCTGGCCAACTACAACGCCAGCGCGCGCAACCTCGGTTTCGTCTGACCCATCTGAAACCGTCAACGCAGGGTGGAAAAGCGTAGCGCTTGCCACCCTGCGAGCTTGTGAATATTTTGATTTCTCAACAAGATCGTCATTCCCGCGCAGGCGGGAATCCATGGACCGCCGAAAAAGATGCAAAGCAGGGGTTCCCGCCTGCGCGGGAATGAAGAGACGGATGTCCGATGGTACGAGGACCCGCTCCGCCTAGCTCCTTTTCATCACCAGGGTCAGGATGTCGTAGCTGGCCACCAGCTCCTCGTGCTGATTCGTCACTTGCACGTCCCACGCCACCACACCCTGGCCCACGCCTTTTTCGTCGCTGCGGTTGCGGTCGACCTTGCGCTTGCAGGTCAGGCGTGCGCGGATCGTGTCGCCAATCGCCACCGGCGTGATGAAGCGCAGGTTGTCGAGCCCGTAATTGGCCAGCACCGGCCCCGGCGCCGGCGACACGAACAGCCCGGCCGCCGCCGACAGCACGAAATAGCCGTGCGCGATGCGCTTGCCGAACTGCGAATCCCTGGCCGCGATCTCGTCGAAGTGCATATAGAAAAAATCACCCGAAATGCCGCCGAAGGCCACGATGTCGGCCTCGCTCACGGTGCGCCTGTGGGTCAGCAGGGAGTCGCCCATCTGCAGTTCCTCGAAATACTTGCGGAACGGATGCAGCGCGTTTTCCTGCACTGCCGCGCCGCGCACGTATTCGCCCGTCACCGCCGCCAGCATGGTCGGCGAGCCCTGCACCGCCGCCCGCTGCAGGAAGTGGCGCACCGCGCGGATGCCGCCCAGCTCCTCGCCGCCGCCGGCGCGTCCCGGGCCGCCGTGCTTCAACTGCGGCAGTGGCGAACCGTGGCCGGTCGACTCCACCGCCGACTCGCGCTCGAGGATGTGCACCCGGCCATGCGAGGCGGCCGCGATCGGCACCGCGTAGGCGGCCAGCGCCGGGTCCCTGGTGACCAGCGTGGACACCAGGCTGCCCTTGCCGCGCGCGGCCAGCGCCAGCGCCTCGTCCAGGCTGTCGTAAGTCATCATCGTGCTGACCGGACCGAACGCTTCAACATCATGCACGGCATCGTTGTGCATCGCGTCGCGGCACAGCAGCAGCGTGGGCGCGAAGAAGGCGCCGTTCTCGGTCCCGGGTCCGACCGGCTTGAAACCGTCGGCGCTCCCGATGATGATCTCATTGCCCCTGGCCAGCATGGCAACGCGCTCTGCCACGTCGCGCTGCTGGTCCAGCGAGGCCAGCGCGCCCATGCGCACGCCTTCCACCGAGGGGTCGCCCACCACGATCTTCGAGAGCCGCTCGCGCAGCCGCCCGGCCACCGCCTGCGCATGCTGGCGCGGCACGATTACGCGCCGGATCGCGGTGCACTTCTGGCCCGACTTGCCCGTCATCTCGCGCGCCACTTCCCGGACGAACAGGTCGAACTCGACGTCATCGGGTGTCACGTCCGGCGCCAGGATGGCGCAGTTGAGCGAGTCGGCTTCGGCCGTGAACGGCACCGAGTTGGCGATCAGGTTGCGGTTCACGCGCAGCCTGGCGGCAGTGTCGGCCGAACCGGTGAAGGTGACGGCGTCGAAGCCGCCCAGCCGGTCCAGCAGGTCGCCGGTGCTGCCAATCACCAGTTGCAGGCTGCCCGCCGGCAGCAGGCCCGATTCATGCATCATGCGCACCACGGCCTCGGTCAGGTAGCTGGTGGCGCTGGCCGGCTTGCCGATGCACGGCATCGCCGCCAGGAAGCTGGGCGCGAATTTTTCGAGCAGCCCCCAGATCGGGAAATTGAATGCGTTGATGTGCACCGCCACGCCGCCGCGCGGCACCAGGATGTGGGTGCCTGCGAAGCCGCCCTTCTTCGACAGGGCCAGCGCCGGCCCCTCGTGCAGCACGTTCGACGAAGGCAGCTCGCGCCCGCCCATGCTGGCGAACGCGAACAGGGTGCCGATGCCGCCCTCGATGTCGACCCAGCTGTCGGCGCGCGTGGCGCCGCTGTGGTGCGATACCGCGTACAGTTCCTCTTTGCGCTCCATCAGGTACAGCGCCAACGCCTTCAGGCCGGCGGCGCGCTGCTGGAAGTCGAGCGCCATCAGCGACGCCACGCCGGTCTTGCGCGCATAGTGCAGCGCTTCGTCAAAGTCGATTTTTTCGGCGTGGGTGTGGTAGATCAGTTGGCCGTTCAGGGCGCTGTGCAGCGGCACCGACGCTTCGGCGCCGAGCCAGCGGCCGCCGATCAGGCTTTGCAGGGTTGTGACATTGTGCATTTGAATACTCCGTGGTTTCAATCTTTTGGGGTGTGCAGGTCGGGACCGAAATCGATGCCCGGGCGGTCCGCCTCAATTTCGTCGAACGAGTCGACTTCGCGCATGGTGGCGAGCGAACGCAGCGTCAATTGCTGGTACTGCAGGGTGCCAAAACTTTTCCATTTGATTTCCTCGGCGCTCACTTCGCGCACCACGCGCGCCGGCGTGCCCATCACCATGCTGCGCGGCGGAATCTGCATGCCGGCCTTGACGAAGCACATCGCACCGACGATCGATTCCTCGCCCACCAGCGCCATGTCCATCACCACCGCGTTCATGCCGACCATGGCGTTGCGCCCGATCCGGCAGCCGTGCAGCACGGCGCCGTGGCCGATGTGGCCGTCCGCCTCGACAACGGTGTCCTGGCCGGGAAAGCCATGCATCACGCAGTTGTCCTGCAGGTTCGAGCCTTGCTCCATGATCAGGCGGCCAAAGTCGCCCCGCAAGGACGCGTTCGGACCGACGTAGCAGTGTGCGCCGACGATCACGTCGCCGATCAGCACCGCGCTCGGGTGCACATAGGCGCTCGGGTCGACCACTGGCCGTACCCCATTGATTTCATAGACTTTTACCATGATGGTGTCAAACGCGTTCGATGATCAGCGCGATGCCCTGGCCGACGCCGATGCACATGGTGCACAGGGCGTAGCGCCCGCCGGTGCGGTGCAGCTGCCTGACCGCCGCCATCACCAGCCGCGCCCCGGAGGCCCCCAACGGATGGCCGATCGCGATCGCGCCGCCGTTCGGATTCACGTGCGCGGCATCGTCAGGCAGGCCAAGCTCGCGCGTCACCGCCAAGGCCTGCGCGGCGAACGCCTCGTTCAACTCGATCACGTCCATCTGGCCGATGGACAGCCCCGTCATGGCCAGCACCTTGCGCGTGGCCGGCGCCGGGCCGAAGCCCATGATGCGCGGCGCCAGTCCGGCCGTGGCCATGCCAACCACGCGCGCGCGCGGCGTCAGCGCATGACGTCCGGCGGCCGCGCTTGACGCAATCAGCAGCGCGCAGGCGCCGTCGTTGATACCCGAGGCATTGCCGGGCGTGACGCTGCCGTCCGGGCGCACCACGCCCTTCAGCCTGGCCAGCATCTCGGCGCTGGTGTCCGGGCGCGGGTGCTCATCGGTGTCGAACACGCGCGGCTCGCCCTTTTTCTGGGGCAGCAGCACCGGCACGATCTCGTCCCGGAACCAGCCCGCCGCGTGGGCGCTGGCCCAGCGCTGCTGGCTGCGCAGCGCAAACGCGTCCTGGTCCGCGCGGCTGACGTGGAATTGGGCGGCCACGTTCTCGGCCGTTTCGGGCATCGAGTCGATGCCGTACTTCGCCTTGAGCAGCGGGTTCACGAAGCGCCAGCCCATGGTGGTGTCCTCGATTTTGGCCGCACGCGAGAAGGCGCTGTCGGCCTTGCCCATCACGAAAGGGGCGCGCGTCATGCTCTCGACGCCGCCGGCGATGACCAGGTTCGCTTCGCCCGACTTGATCGCGCGCGCCGCGATGCCCACCGCATCCAGGCTCGAGCCGCACAGGCGGTTGAGCGTGCTGGCGGGCACCTCGACCGGCAGACCGGCCAGCAGGGCAGCCATGCGCGCGACGTTGCGGTTGTCCTCGCCGGCCTGGTTGGCGCAGCCCAGGTACAGCTCGTCAACAAGGTTCCAGTCGAGGTTCGGATTGCGCGCCATCAGCGCGGCGATCGGCAGCGCGCCCAGGTCATCGGCGCGCACGCCGGCCAGCGAACCGCCGTAGCGCCCGAAGGGGGTGCGGATGGCGTCGCAGATAAAGGCGTCATTCAAAGTGATACTCCTCAGGATTTTGGGCGTTTGTCGATCACGCGCCGGGCCTTGCCGGTAAGCGTGCGTTCGATGCCGTTGGGGGCCATCAGCGAGACCCGCGTGCTCACGCCGATGAAGGTCTTGATACGGTGTTCGAGGTCGTGGCACAGCGCGGACACGGCATCCGGCGACAGCGAGACGTCGCGCAGTTCGCCGATCACATCGAGCTTGTCGAGCCGGCCCTCGCGCCAGAGCACCAGCTGGTAGTGGGGCGCGAGCTGCGGCATCTTCAGGATCAGCTCCTCGACCTGGCTGGGAAACACGTTCACGCCGCGGATGATCAGCATGTCGTCCGAGCGGCCGGTGATCTTGCCCATGCGCCGCATACCGCGCGAGGTTGGCGCCAGGAGGCGCGTCAGGTCGCGCGTGCGGTAGCGGATGATCGGCAGCGCCTCCTTGGTCAGCGAGGTAAACACCAGCTCGCCGTCCGCGCCATCGGGCAGCACGGCGCCAGTCTCCGGATCGATTACCTCGGGATAGAAGTGGTCTTCCCAGATCACCGGGCCGTCCTTGCTCTCGATGCACTCGCTGGCCACGCCCGGCCCCATCACTTCGGACAGGCCGTAGATATCAACCGCATCGATTCCGGCACGCCGCTCGATCTCATGGCGCATGGCCTCGGTCCACGGTTCGGCGCCGAAGATGCCGACCTTCAGCGAGCACTGCGCGGGATCCATGCCCTGGCGCGTGAACTCCTCGATGATGTTGAGCATGTACGACGGCGTGACCATGATGATCTCAGGCTTGAAGTCGCAGATCAGCTGGACCTGCTTCTCGGTCTGGCCGCCCGACATCGGAATCACCGTGCAGCCGAGCCGCTCGGCGCCGTAGTGCGCGCCCAGCCCGCCAGTGAACAGGCCATAGCCGTACGAGACGTGCACCATGTCGCCGGCGCGCCCGCCGGCGGCGCGGATCGAGCGGGCCACCACGTTCGCCCAGGTGTCGATATCGTTTTTTGTGTAGCCGACCACGGTGGCCTTGCCGGTGGTGCCGGAGGAGGCATGGATGCGCACCACCTTCTCACGCGGGACAGCGAACAAGCCGAACGGGTAGTTGTCGCGCAGCGTGCTTTTTTCCGTGAACGGAAACCTGGCCAGGTCGGCCAGCGTTTTCAAGTCGTCCGGATGGACGCCGGCGGCATCGAACGCGGCGCGGTAGTGCGCCACGTTGTCGTAGGCGTGGCGCAGCGACCATTGCATGCGCTCGAGCTGCAGCGCCTGCAATTCGTCGCGGCTGGCCGTTTCGATCGGCTCGAGTTCACCGCGGGCTGGGATGCGTTGGACCATCGTGTTCTCCTCTCTCAGCTCGCCGCGGGCTCGGCCACCAGGCCGGTGACGCGGTGCGATTTTCCGCGCATCAGCGCCACCAGCAAGCCATCCTGGTTGCTGACGGTGACGTCGTAGACCCCGGTCTTGCCGGCCAGCGCCTGTTCGCGCGCCTCGGCGCTCAGGAGGTCGCCTTCCCGTCCGGGCGCCAGGTAGTCGATGCTGCAGCCGGCGCCGACCGTATTGTGGTTGTGCGAATTGCAGGCAAACGCGAACGCGCTGTCGGCCAGCATGAAGATGTAGCCACCGTGGCAGGTGCGGTGGCCGTTGAGCATGTCGGCGCGCACCGGCATCGTCATGCGCGCGTAGCCGGGACGGATCTCGGCCAACAGCATGCCCAGCGCCTGGCTGGCGGGGTCGCGCTCGAACATGGTCTTGCCGGCCAGTTCGGCCAGCGCTTGCAGGTTCTTAGGCATGGATGCGCGCTCCGCTGGCCAGTTTGCGGCGCAGCAGCGGCGAGACGCGATAGCGGTCTTCGCCGTAGCCGGTGGCCAGGTTGGCGAGCACGGTGACGATGTGGGCGATGCCGACCCGCTCGACCCAGGCCAGCGGCCCGCAAGGGTAGTTCACGCCCTTTTGCATTGCCACGTCGACCGCCAGCGCGCTGCACACGCCCTGGTTGACCGCGTCGGCCGCCTCGTTGGCGAGCATGGCGACGGTGCGCATCACGGCCATGCCGGGCGCATCGTCAAGCCTGGTCACGGCAAAACCAGCCGCCTGGAACATGCCCACCACCGCCGTGTAGGCCGCCCGATTGCACTGGTCGGCGCAGGCAAGCGCGATGCGCGTGGCACCGGCATAGTCGAGCAGCAGGTCATACAGCACGGTGTCGGGATGGACGTTGGCCTTGGACCGCTCGGTGGCGCTGCGCCCGTCGCTCAGGAATACGGCGGCGCCATTGCAGTGGAAGGCAGGCGCCTCGTTTTCGTGCGAACCGGGCAGCGGCTTGCGGTGGCCAACGGCGAAGCCGGCCGCCTTCAGACGCTGCTCCATGCCGTCAGTGACGGCGCGCCGCACGCCCGGCTCGATGCTGATGCTGACCGAATCCGGGCGCTTGCAGGGCGCTTCGGCCTGCGGCGACGGATTGATGGCGCCGTCGCCGTACAGATAGAAACCGCGTCCCGATTTGCGGCCCAGGAACCCGGCGTTGACCATTTCCTGCTGCAGCACCGAGGGCGTGAACCGCGGGTCGCCGAAATAGGCGTTGTGGACCGACTGGGTGACCGAAAAATTGACGTCATGCCCGATCAGGTCCATCAGCTCGAACGGTCCCATGCGAAAGCCGCCGCAATCGCGCATGACCGCGTCGAGCGTGGCCGGATCGGCGGCCTGCTCGGACAGCAGGCGCAGCGCCTCCGCGTAGAAGGGACGCGCCACCCGGTTGACGATGAAGCCGGGAGTCGACTTCGCGTGCACCGGGCTCTTGCCCCAGGCTTCGGCGGTGGCGAACACGGTGGCCGCCACCTCGGGCGCGGTGGCCAGGCCGCTGATCACCTCGACCAATGCCATCAGCGGGACGGGATTGAAGAAGTGCATGCCGACCAGGCGCTGCGGCAGACGCAGCCTGGCGCCGATCGCCGTCACCGAGATCGACGAGGTGTTGGTGGCGAGGATGCAGTCGTCGCCCACCACCGCCTCCAGGTCGGCAAACAGCATGCGCTTGACGTCGAGGTTCTCGACGATCGCCTCGACCACGAGGGCCGCGCCGGCCACGTCGCGCACGCACGCCACGCTGTGCAGGCGCGCGCGCGCCGCCTCGGCCTCTGCCTCCGGCATGCGGCCCTTTTCGACCAGCTTGGCGTAGACCTTGCCAATGTCGGCGATTGCGCGCGCCACCGCTTCGGGACGCGTATCGTACAGGCGCACCTGGTAGCCGGCCGCCGCCGCCACCTGGGCGATGCCCGAACCCATGGCGCCGCTGCCGATGACGGCGACGACGCTGCCCGCTTCAAGTGCCTGGCCGGCCATGGTCAGGCGCCCTTGAACTGCGCTGTGCGCTTGCCGACGAAGGCGGCCACGCCTTCGCGGTAGTCGTGGCTGTAGCCGAGCTCGCGCATCATCTCGCCTTCGAGCTTGAGCTGCTCGGGCAGGGTGTTGGCGAAACTCGCCTGCAGCGCCTTCTTGGTGAAGGCCAGGCCCTTGGTCGGCGCCATGGCGAACTGCTCGCACATCACGCGCGCCTGGTTCATCAGCGACACGTCCGGTACCGACTTCCAGATCAGGCCCCATTTTTCGGCCGTCTCGGAGTCCAGCCGTTCGCCCAGCATGGCAAGGCCGGTGGCGCGCGCCATGCCGATCAGGCGCGGCAAATGCCAGGTGCCGCCAGTGTCCGGGATCAGTCCGAGCTTGGAGAACGACTCGATGAAGCAGGCCGATTTGGCGGCCAATACGATGTCGCAGGCCAGCGCCAGGTTGGCGCCGGCGCCGGCCGCCACGCCATTGACGGCGCACACCACCGGCATCGGCAGCGAGCGCAAGGTGAGCACCAGCGGCGCGTAATACTGCTCCACGGACGCGCCCAGGTCCACGCCCTCGGCGCCCGGCTCGACCGCGCGGTCCGACAAGTCCTGGCCGGCGCAAAAGGCCCGTCCGGCACCGGTCAGCAGCAGAACCCGCACCGACGCGTCGTCCTGCACGGCCGTCAGCGCGTGGCGCACTTCCTGGTGCATCACTTCGGTAAAACTGTTCAACCTTTCGGGCCGGTTCAGGGTCAGCGTCGCGATGCCCTTGTCGATCTCGAATTTGATGAAGTCATAGTCCATGGGTGGGTCTCCGGCGGGTGGGTTTATTCGGCCTGGTCGAAATCGACGACCACGGTATCGGTCACGGGGAAGCTCTGGCAGCTGAGCACGAAGCCGCGCGCGATCTCGTAGTCCTCGAGCGCGTAGTTGGCGTCCATGTCGACCTTGCCGTCGATCAGTTTGCAGCGGCAGGTAGAGCATACCCCGCCCTTGCACGAGTAGCGCATGTCGATACCGGCGCGCAGGCCGGCGTCGAGGATCGATTCCTTATCCTTGTCCATCGAGAAGCTGGTGTGGCTGCCGTCCATGATGACGGTGACCATCGTCTCGTGGCGCACGGCCGCGTCGAACTGGCGCGCCTTGTGCTGGTGCTTCGGAATGCTGGCTGCGAACAGCTCGATCTTGATGCTCTGCCTGGGCATGCCGGCTTCCTGCAAGGCTTCGGAGACGCCATGCATCATGTCTTCCGGGCCGCAGATGAAGGCCACGTCGAAGTCTTCCACGCGCACCCAGTGACGCAGGAATTGTGCGCATTTCTCCTTCGTGATGCGGCCGTTGAACAACTCGATGTCCTGCTGTTCGCGGCTCATCACATAGGCCAGGTTCAGGCGCGTCAGGTACATGTCCTTGAGGTCGGTCAGTTCTTCCTTGAAGATGACCGACGATGAGGCCCGGTTCCCGTAGAACAGGGTGAAGCTCGACAGTGGCTCGGCCAGCAAGGTGGTCTTGATGATCGACAGGATCGGCGTGATGCCGCTGCCGGCGGCGAAGGCGACATAATGGCGCACGTTGGCGGGCGATAGCGGCACGTTGAAGTGGCCCATCGGCGGCATCACGTCGAGCACGGCGCCCGGCTTGAGGTGCTCGTTGGCCCAGCTGGAGAACAGGCCGCCGCTGGTGCGCTTGATCGCCACGCGCAGGATGTTTTCCTGCACCGCCGAGCAGATCGAGTATGAGCGGCGCACGTCCTCTTCGCCGATCCGGGCGCGCAAGGTCAGGTGCTGGCCCTGCTGGTAAGCGAAGCTCGCTGCCAGCGCCGGCGGCACCTCGAAGGTGACGGCGATGGTGTCGCGCGTTTCATTGCGTACGCTGGCGACGGTCAGGGGATGGAATTTGCTCATGGTTGGCCTTAGTGGCACTTGAAATAATCGAAGGGCTCGCGGCAGTCCAGGCATTTGTACAGCGCCTTGCAAGGCGTCGAGCCGAACTGGCTGGTCAGCTCGGTGTGCGCCGAGCCACAGTTGGGGCAGGCCACCTTCAGCGGCGCCAGGGCGCCACGCTTGACGCCCGCGTGCAGGCCGCTGATGTCGATCACCTGCTGGGCCGGCGGGGCGATGCCGTATCCCTTCAAGGCCAGCTTGCCCGCCTCGCTCATCCAGTCGGTGGTCCAGGCCGGCGACAGCTGGTTCACCAGGCGCACCTGGGCGATGCCGTTCGCGTGCAGGGCCGCTATGACCGATTCGGCGATCACCTGCATTGCCGGGCAGCCCGAGTAGGTCGGCGTGATGGTCACCTCGCAGGTGGCGCCGTCGAAGGCGACGGCGCGCACGATGCCCAGGTCGACCACGGAGATGACCGGGATCTCGGGGTCGCTGACCTCGGCCAGCCAGCGCCAGACCTGTTCGGTGCCGACCGCCGCGTTCATTACCACTGCGCTCCCGGGTAAGCGCGCTGCAGGAACTGCATTTCGGCCAGGATGAAGCCGAGGTGCTCGCTGTGGCGCCCGCTCTTGCCGCCGCGCTGCATCCAGGCGTCGGCTGGCGGCATCGCCAGCGTCGCCTCGGCGCAGATCTCGGACAGATGCTCGAGGAAGGCGGCGCGCAGGCCGTCGGCGGGCGGCGCCACAGCGTCGGCCACCATCGCCTCGTCGGTGGCGTCGTAGAGGAAGGCTTCGCCGCTGTACATCCACAGCTCGTCGAGCGCGGCCTGGGTCTTGGCGTGGCTCTCGGGCGTGCCGTCGCCCAGGCGCACCATCAGGTCACCGCTGCGGCGCAGGTGATAGGTCACTTCCTTGATCGATTTTTCGGCGATTTCGGCGATGCGCGCGTCGCTCG
>JAZJYV010000009.1:0-62612 GCA_040390195.1 Pseudomonadota bacterium
TGTTCCTCGCCTCGGAGCGGGCCGCCTTCCTGGCCGGCGAAATCATCCAGGTCAACGGTGGCCTCGGCCTTTATTGAGAAAATCAGGAGCGCTTGATGGACCACCATTTCGCACGACGCCGTTTCCTCGGCGCCGCAGCCCTCACCGTGCCTGTGCTCACCGCGCGCCAAGTCCTGGCGCAGGATGCCCGTGAGGCACTTGGCACCATGATCGGGAACGTCACTTCCGCCGTTCACCCTTTGGAGACGCTGATGAAGGTACACCCGGCGGCACTGCGCGCCGAACTGCGCGGCGTTCATCCGCGTGTGTTCACGACGCCTGCCGGCCTGGATGAACTGCGCCAACGCGCCCGCGGCGGCCACCGCGCCCTCTGGGCCAAGGCACTGACCGGCCTGGTCGCCATGCGCGCGGACCCGGCCCCGGCGCCAGCCCAGACGCGGCGCGCCCAGAACACGGTCGCGATCGGGATGGTGGGCGCCGCGCTGGCCTGGCAGATCGAGGGGGATGACCGTTACCTCGAGGCGGCCAAGCGGTACATGGACGCCGCCGTCAGCTATCCAGTCTGGGGCTACACCTTCAGCAAACCGGACATTGACCTGGCCGCCGGACATTTGCTTTACGGGATGGGCGCCGCGTACGACCTGCTGTTCGACAAGCTCAGCGAAGAGGAGCGCACCCGTTACCGCGACAAGATCGTGCGCCAGGCCAGGCTGATGTCGGCACACTTCATGCCCGCACCGGGCAAATCCTACTCGTACAGCCAAAACCATTGCTTCATTCCGATCGCCGGCCTGGCCGTGGCGGCCTATGCGCTGTGGGACGAGGCGCCCGAAGCGGCGAACTGGGCGGCCCTGTCGCGCGCGATCTTCACTCGCGTGCTCGAGGTGGCCTCCCCGGACGGCTATTTCTACGAGGGCGTCGAGTACTGGGTGTTTTCGATGCCGTGGATCGTCCATGCGCTCGACGCATTCGCCCATGCGGCCGGTGACGATATGTACGAGCACCCCGGCTTGCGCAAGGCCCACCTCTACATCGCGCACTCGCTCACCCCAAATGGACAGGACGTGTTCGACTTTGGCGACGTGTTCGAGGGCCCCCTCACGCGCGCGCGCAGCGGCCATGAATCGGCACGCACGCACCCTGACGGCAAACTCAATTCGAACTACAACCTGTTATACCGCCTCGCCGCGCGCTTTCAGAGTCCAGAGGCGCAAGGCGTGGCGGCCTGGATGGCGTCGCTGGGCCACGTGTGTGCGGAAGATTTCTGGAGCCTGCTGTGGCTCGATCCGGCGCTCAAGGCCAGCCCGATGTCGGCCATCACGCCGCATCACCACTTCGAGGACCTGGGCACCGTCTACTGGCGCAGCGACTGGAGTGCAAGGGCGACGGCATTCGCCTTCCGCGCCGGACCGCCCGAGGGCCATCACGTTGCGACCCTGGTCAAGAAACTGCCCGACTGGCATCTCGAGATGGGACATGCCCACCCCGACGCCGGCAGCTTCATGTTGTACGGCGGGGGCAGCTACCTGACCGGCCCGATGGGCTATGCCGGCATCCCAAGCAGCAAGTTGAGCAATACCTTGCTGATCGACGGCCAGGGCCAGGCCAATGAAGGCGGTGGCCATGACGCGTTCCTCCACTATTCATATGCGCGACTCGACAGCATCCGCATCACCCACGTGACGCTGGGCGGTGACCATGCCGAGATCGTCGCCGACCTGTCCGGCGCGTATCGCCCCGAACTTGGCATCGAACGCCTCGAACGCCGCTTCAGCTGGGCGCACGGCGCCTGGATGACGACCGACCGCATGCGCGCCAGCAAGCCAGTGGTCCTGACCGCGCAGCTGCACGCCGACGGGGCGATCACGCAAGTGGCCGACCGCCGCTTTCTCATCGCCGGCCGGCCGGCCGCGCTGAAAGTCGATTTGCGCACACCGGCGGCGCAAGCGCTCGTGGCGCCCGGTGTGGTGGTCGCTGCCGGTCCTCCCGGCCATGTTGACCGCGGACCGACCGAGGAGCGCGGCACGGTGCTGCGCATGTCACTGCCGGCCAGCAAAGAAGCCACGCTGGTGACCAGCATGCGCTTTTAAGGAGTGTCCATGCCGATTCCCGACGTCGTCACGGTGGGCGAGGCCATGGCCTTGCTGATGGCGCGCGCACCCGGCCCCCTGGCCCAGGTGCGCCAGTTCGAGCGCGCCAGCGCCGGCGCGGAGCTGAATGTGGCCATTGGCCTGAGCCGGCTGGGATTCAAGGTCGCCTATCTCAGCCGCCTTGGCGACGACAGCCTGGGCCGCAATCTGCTCGACATCATGGCAGCCGAAGGGATTGACGCGCGCCATGTGCGGATCGACGCGCGCTACCCGACTGGCTTCATGCTCAAGTCGATGGCGGACGACGGCTCCGATCCGCAGGTCGAATACTTCCGACGCGGCTCGGCAGCGAGCCAGCTGTCGCCGGACGATCTCCCGGACGACCAATTTGCGCAGGCGCGCCTGCTGCATCTGACGGGTATTTCGCCCGCCTTGTCCGACAGTTGCCGCGAGTTGGTGTTTGCGCTGGCCACCCAGGCCCGCGCTGCGGGCCGCACGGTGACGTTCGACCCGAACCTGCGGCCGCGCCTGTGGCCGTCGCAGGCGGCGATGATCGACACCGTCAATGCACTGGCGAGCCTGGCCGACGTGGTCATGCCAGGCTTGGCCGAAGGCCGGCTGTTGACCGGCTGTGACGATGCGGCCGGTATCGCCGACTTCTACCTGAACCTTGGCGCGCGCCAGGTGCTGGTCAAGCTGGGCCCCGAAGGCGCCTACTTCGCCAGCGCCGAACAACGCGGAACTGCCCAGGCGATGGCGGTGGCGGAAGTGGTCGACACCGTCGGTGCCGGCGACGGCTTTGCGGCCGGCGTCATCAGTGCGCTGCTCGAAGGACTGCCCCTGCGAGCTGCCGCGGCGCGCGGCAATGCCATCGGTGCGCGCGTGGTGCAATTTCGGGGCGACTGCGAAGGCCTGCCCAATCGCAGCGAGCTCGCCGAGGCGCTAAGCGCGCGCGCGCCGCAGCACGCGAGCGCTGGGCACGATCGCTAATTCGCAGCGAGATTGAAAATTAACCGCAGAGATTTCCTGGAGATTTGGACATGAAAATAATAGAAGGCTTGCGCTGGACGGTCATCAGCCTGGTGGCCGCCGCGACGATTATCAACTACATCGACCGTGCCGCGCTGGCCGTCATGTGGCCGGGCATTGCGGCCGACCTGGGCATGGACAAACGCGACTACGCCAACATCGTCACGATATTCCTGGTCGGTTACGCAGTTGGCCAGTCGCTGTTCGGCAAGCTGTTCGACGCGCTGGGCACGCGGATCGGCTTCATCCTCTCGATCCTCGTCTGGTCGGTCTCCATCGGCCTGCATTTCGTCGCGCGCACGGCGCTGTCGTTCGCTCTGTTCCGCGCGCTGCTGGGCGTGGGCGAAGCGGGTAACTGGCCAGGCGCGACCAAGGCCATCGCGGAATGGTTTCCCGTTCGCGAGCGCGCGTTCGGACAGGGCATCTTCGGCGCCGGGGCGTCGCTCGGGTCGATCATCGCGCCGCCACTGGTGGCCTTCCTGTACGCCTGCGTCGGCTGGAAAACGACCTTCATCCTGATCGCCACGCTGGGCTTCTTCTGGATCGTGCCCTGGCTCATTGTCTACAAATCAGGCCCCGAAGCGCACCCCTGGATTACGGCGCAAGAGCGCGACTATATCCTGACGGGACAACAGCCTGGGCTCACCCAAGAGGCGCAGTACGTGCCAACCTGGTCGCAATTGCTGGGTCATCGGCAAAGCTGGGGCGTCATCGCCGCGCGCTTTTTCATCGACCCGATCTGGTGGCTGTTCGTCGCGTGGCTACCTCTGTACCTGAATGAAAAATTCCACTTCGACGTGAAGCAAATCGGCATTTTCGCCTGGGTGCCGTATGTGGGCGCCGGGATCGGCGCCCTGTCAGGCGGCTGGCTGTGCGGTCAATTGCTGCAACGTGGCTGGAACGTGAACCGGGCGCGCAAGTCGGTGATCGGCCTGGGTCTGGCGCTGACGTTTCCCGCATTGCTATACAGCGCACTGGCCGATACGCCCTTGCGCGCCGTGCTGTCGATTGCCGTGATCCTGTTCGGCTTCCAGGCGGCGATCAGCAATATTCAAACCCTGCCGAGTGATTTCTTCTCGGGGAAATCGGTCGGCTCGCTCGCTGGCATCAGCGGCACGTCAGCGGTGCTGGGCGTGATCGTTTGCATGCAGATGGTGCCCCAACTGACCGCCGGCGGCAACTACACGCCGTTCTTCGTGCTTGGCGCGATGCTGGTGCCGCTGGTCTACCTGGCGCTCTGGCTTGGTGGCCCCGTGGTCCCGGTGAAGCCGCACGCATTACCTTTAACACTCAACACTCGGGAGTCTCCATGAATCTGCTACAACGAAGCTGTGGCGTGTCGCTGCTGTGCCTGGGCGTGCTGGCAGTTCCCGGCCAGGCCCAGCCTGGCGCAGGCCAGGCGCCCGGTTTCACACCCAAGGAGGGCTTGAGCGGCCTGTTCGATCTGGAAGGAAATACGCCGTTTCCATCGCCCTATGCTGGCACGCTCAACTTCAGCGCCCTCACCTCCAAATTCGCCACCCCCAACGGCCATGGATACCGCAACGAGCTGAAAATCGCCGAGAAGAACCGCCGCACCATCGAACTGACGCGCGAACACTTCTCCGCGCTCGTCACGCCAACACTTCCCAATGGCGCTAAAACGATCATCGCCCAATATCACGTCGACGGCCTTGACACCATTTTGAAAGTCTACGTGCAAGACACGGCCGATGGCCAACTGCTCGATGGCAAGCCCAACAATGGCATCTTCGACGTGGTGGCAAAGCTGCGCGGCACAAACGGCAAGGACGTTGCGACCGCCCTGGGCACGGTCCGATCCGGCGAGAGCTTTGCCCTCGATATCAAGTTTGCCAATGGCGATGCGATTGTGATGGTCAAGACCGACAAGAACGGCAGCATCGAAACCGAGCGCACCCGCATCAAGGGCGACAAACGGAATATCTATTTCAAATTCGGCGACTACTTGCAAGCGCTCGATCCTGCCACGCTGGGCTTGACCACGAGCCCGGGCAAATGGGACGAATACCTGCTCCTGCACCATATCGACAACAGTCTGGTGAGCTTTAGCCACACCAGATTTGAACGCGATTAACACTGCCACACGATGCAAGCGGAGACCGCCATGGATCAAGCGCCATACCCCGACACACTGGCCGTGCTGAACACGGTGAGCACCTCGACCCTGACCACGCTGCTGTACAAGCGGGGCTTTCGCAATGTGTTCATCCAGGGCGCGCGACCCTTGAAGGCAGGACAGCGCCTGGCCGGACCGGCCTACACGCTGCGCTACATTCCGTCGCGCGAGGACCTGGACGGCATCGACGCGTTCCGCGATGCGCGCCATCCCCAGCGCGTGGCAATCGAAGAAATCCCCGCCGGCGCGGTGTTGGTGATGGATTGCCGCGGCGACGCCTCGGTGGCCTCGGCCGGCAGCATCCTGGCCACGCGCATGCAAGTGCGCGGCGCGGCCGGCATCGTCACCGACGGCGGCCTGCGCGACGTCGCCGGCATCGCCAGGCTCGACATGCCCGCCTGGTGCGCTTGCGCCTCGGCCCCGACCAATCTGATTCGCCACCACGCGCTGGACGTGAACGCGCCGATCGGTTGCGGCGGCGTGCCGGTCTATCCGGGCGACATCATGGTCGGTGACGACGACGGCGTGGTGTGCATCCCGGCCCACCTGGCCGACGAAATCGCCCGCGACGCGGTCGAGATGGAACGCTTCGAGGATTTCGTGCTTGAAGAGGTGGCGCGCGGCGCATCGATCATCGGCCTGTATCCCGCCACCGCGCCGCAGACGCGGCTGCGTTACGAAGCATGGCTGGCGCATCGCTGAACGGCGAGGCATTTTTTTCAGTAAGTAGTTAAACGATTTCCACACAAACATCCGGCGCCATACGCTCAAAGCAAGTGAGGCCGGACGGTTGATTATTCTTGACCGCAACTATAGGAGACACTGGCTTGAACAAGAAAATGAAAAACCTGCGGCTGACGCCGACCCCGATCGCATCGGCACTTGCCTTGGCCTTGCTGACGACGAGCGCCGTATCGCATGCGCAGCAGGCGCCAGCCGTGGCCGGCGAGAGCGCGCTGGCAAAGGTGGAAATCACCGGATCGAGCATCAAGCGCGCGGCGGCAGACCAGTCGCTGCCGGTCACCGTCGTCAAGGCCGATGACTGGATCGCGCAAGGCACGGTGACGATCGCCGACATCCTGATGTCGATATCGACGGCTGCCGATGTCCAGCCGAACACCACTTCCGGCAACGGCAACAGCGCCAATATGCGCGGCATCGGCACGGCGCGCACGCTGTTGCTGCTCGACGGCAAACGCCTGAGCGACAGTCCGATCGATCCGAACACGATTCCCGTCAGCGCGCTCGACCGCACTGAAGTGTTGCGCGACGGCGCCTCGTCCGTCTACGGTAGCGATGCGATCGGCGGCGTCGTCAATTTCGTCACCAAGAAATCTTACGCCGGCGCGGCCATCACCGTGAAGGGCACCGCGCCGCAAATGAGCGGCGGCGGCCAATCCGAAGGCCTCAATTTCATCGCGGGCAAAGGCAGCCTGGGCAGCGACGGCTGGAATGTCTATGTCACGGGCGACCTCAATCACCAACTGCCGCTTGCCCAGAGCAGCCGCCCGAACATCACCAGCACGGATCGGCTGCAAAGCGCCGGCTTCGCCCCGCCCCACCTGTCCACGGGCGGCAATTCCGTGCCGGCCAACGTGACGCTGGCCAATGGCTCGAGCAAGGTCAGCGGCGTGAGCATCATTGGCAGCCCCTACGCCAGCGCCGGCTGCCTGGCGCCTTACTCCGCGCCGGGACTGAGCAACACCTGCGCGCCCACCTACAACGCCAACTCGCTGACGCTGACGGTGGCGCAGAAGCAGGCATCGTTCTTCACCAAGGGATCGCTGATGCTCGGCGCCGACCACAAGCTGTCGGCGTCGCTGATGTATTCGACGATCTATGTGCGTCCGGTCAAGAACCCGACCTTTGGCGTCGACGCTTCGATCTCCGGTTTCCCGGCCTTGACGATCACCCCGACCAGTCCCTACTATCCGGGCAAGGGCATCACGCCGGCCATGCCGGGCATCACCAACCAGACGCTGACGCTGGCCTGGTCGCTGATCGGCGATCTCGGCCCGACGATGCTCAACTACGACAAGTCGCAATCGCGCGTCACGGTCGAGGATGAAGGACACCTGGGCGCCTGGGATTACAAGGTCGGCATCTGGAATGCCGTCTATGCGACCAATACCACCTTCCGTTCCGGCTTCGTCAACAGCTATGGACTGCTTGCCGGCGTCGCCGGCGGCCAGTTGAATCCCTTCGGCTTGCAAAACGCGGACGGCAAAACCTATCTGGCCAGCATCTCGACCGATGGCCAAACGGCCAGCAAGGGCTTGACGCGCATGAGCGGCTCCGACCTGACGCTCAGCCGCGAATTGATGGATCTGCCCGGCGGTCCGCTGGCAATGGCGGCCGGTGCCACCGTGTACCACGACTACAGCTACGCCAACATTCCGCCCAGCGTAGCGCTGTCGGGCGGCCAAACCGGCACCACCGCGGCCGTCAATCAAGATGCGTCGCGCAACGTGGCGTCGGTGTACGCGGAACTGGCCGCGCCGCTGACGAAGTCGCTCGACGTCGACCTGGCGGTACGTACCGACCATTACAACGATTTCGGCAGCTCCACCAATCCCAAGCTCAGCTTTCGCTACAAGCCGATGCCGGCAGTGATGTTCCGCGGCGCCGTCGGCACGGGTTTCCGCGCCCCGACGCTAAATGAGCGCTATTTCGGTGCCGTCAACGGGCCGACCGGGGTCACCAGCGCCACTTACAACGATCCGCTGCTGTGTCCAGGCGGAGCGGTCGGTGGCAACACCGGCGGCACCGCCCTGCCTGGCTATATCCCGTCTACCGTGTGCGCCGCGAAGCAGCCGATCAATACAGGCGCCAACCCGACCGTCGGCCCAGAAAAGTCGAAAACGGTCTCGTTTGGCATCGTGCTCACGCCTACCCCATCGCTGCTGCTCTCGCTCGACTACTTCAAGGTGCAAATGACCGACGCGATCGGACAGCTGGCCCAGCCAACCTTGTTCAGTCCGCAATATGCCGCGCTGTTCGTCCGCAATCCGCAAACCAATCTGTTGCTGTACATCGACGACCGGCTGTCCAACCTGGGGGGCCAGCGCACCGACGGCGTCGATGTGACGGGCACCTACACGCTGCCGAAAAATGCATGGGGCCGCTTCGGCCTGCAGCTCGACGGCACTTACGTCAATGCCTTCAAGACCCAGTTGGCGGCTGGCGGCCCCTGGATTTCCAGTATCAATTCCTTTGGCCCACTAGACGCCAACGTCATGATTTTTCGCTGGAAATACTCGGCGACCGTCAAGTGGCAGAGCAATGACGGCAACTGGACTTCCACCCTGAACCAGCAGTACAAACAGAGCTTCCAGGACCTGAACGCCTCCTCGGCTTTCGCCCATCGCATCGACCCGTACACGCTCTACAACTGGTCAATGGCTTACTCCGGCTACCGGAAGTGGATGCTGATGGCGGGCATAAACAACGTGCTCAATCGTGATCCACCGGCCGCCAACTACCGCGGCGAGGGCTTTGTGAGCGGCGGGACCAGCCCGATGGGCCGCACCCGGAACTTGCGCGCCAGCTATACTTTCTGACCGTTCCAGGTAGAACGTCGTTCTTCTCTGGC
This sequence comes from Pseudomonadota bacterium, assembly GCA_040390195.1. Taxonomy (GTDB): domain Bacteria; phylum Pseudomonadota; class Gammaproteobacteria; order Burkholderiales; family Burkholderiaceae_D; genus Telluria_A. The sequence continues at coordinate 8,849 of JAZJYV010000009.1, forward strand.
TGGGGTGGTGATGCGGGACATCGCCCCAGCTTCTTCCTCTGCCGCTCGCCTGCCTGTGGGCGGACTGACGGCAAGGGGGATTCATGATGCCGATTCAAGGACCTTTGCTGTCCGCCAGTGCGAACGAAGTGATCAATACCTCTCGTGGGTACCCTCCCAAGTGGCCGTAACTACCCTGGGGGCTGATATAGCCGATGATGTGCACGCGTGCGCCATGCGATGGCGCATCAATATGGTCAGGTCCCAGATCACGCCACCTGACGCCGCCAAACGATGTAAGCGACCACTTCACAGCACTGCCATTTTCTGGGACGAAACTGCTCACCTCGAAGCCGCGCGACCATACGCCATCCGACTCGACCGGGGCATAGCCATAGTCCGAAAAGATCGCATCGCGCGCGTCTGGATGGTCTCGCCAATAGAATTGAGCTCGGGTAGACGCGTCCCTCATGAGCTCAGACTTGGTCGCAATCGTTCCGACCGGAGAGATAAACCCTTGAAAGAACCAGGCCGCATAGTCTTCCGTTCGAGTTCGCCCGGCAGAAATTTTTTCTGGCTCTGGTTGCGAGGCCGCAAACGATTCGGCAAACCGAACCACGACCGGTGGAATCCCCGCGGCAGACGCGAACCCGGATGCCAGGTTTATCAAGCCAAACACCAGCAGAAATCGCATCGTCAATGGTGACCGCTCAAGCGTCCTGTGCGGGCTTCGGGGTTTGAGCATGTGCGGGAATTGTTCAACGACGCCACTCAATGGGCAGGCGCTGCCTCAGCCTTCTTGGCCTCAGCCGCTTCTTTTTCCTCTTTGGCTTTCTTCTTTGCCAGGTGACGGCCGACCAGGCAACCACCGACTGCCCCCACCACCGCATGCTTGCCGGCCACATGGCCAGCCACACCGCCAACGACGGCGCCCTTGACGCAACCCGCCGCGCTGGCCGTGCCATGCATTGCCGCAAGCGCCACAATGGCTGCCATCATCAATTTTTTCATATTCAGCTCCAAAGTATCGCCGGCTCGATCCCGGCCTGGTGATTATCCACCGATTGCCTGTGCCCTGCAAAGACAAGCTGATACATACAAATCCCAGAGACCATGCACATGGCCTTCGCCTTCATCGCCTTGATGATGATCGCCGGTACTGATGTTCTGCCAAGGAATTTACTAAGGTATGCTAGGGCTTTCTTGCCAAATTCACAAACTGGACCCATCGAATGAAACGATCCGCCCTGATTGCCACGACGAGCGCCCTGCTCTTCTCGTTCAATACACAGGCCGCTACCCCCAACGAATACACCGTCTTGCTCAAGGCGAAGAAATACAGCGAAACCGAGCAAGCCGCCAACGCCAGGCTGGCACAAGACCCCGCCAACGGCGACGCCCTGGTCGCCAAGGCGCGCGCCATTCTCGGCGCAGGCCACGAGGAGCGCATCGATGAAGCCGTCAAGCTCGGCGAGCAATGCATCACCGCACACCCACAGCAATCGGAATGCCACGAACAACTGGGCAACGCGCTCGGCAGCAAGGCAGTCAACGCCGGCATCATGTCGGCCATGGGGTATGTCGGCAAGATCCGCGACGAGTTCAAAAAAGCGGTCGAACTCGACCCGCAAAACATGAGCGCGCGTTTCTCGCTGCAGCAGTTTTACCTGCAGGCGCCGTCGATCGCCGGGGGCGGCAGCGGCAAGGCCAAGACCCTGGCCGAGGAGACCGCCAAGCTCAGCGCCGATGCCGCCACGCTGATGCTCGCCAAGATGGAAATCGCCGACGATGAATTCGCCAAAGCCGAGGCCTTGGCCACCAAGGCCAGCCCGGCGCCCAATACCTACTTGTCGGAAACCCAGCGCGACGTATTGATCAGCATTGCGAATGCTTATGCCCGGGCGAAGAAATATGCCGAGAGCGAGCGCCTGTTCCGCGACGTACAAAAACGCTATCCGGACGCCGAGTGGGCGCCCTACGGTCTCGCGCGCGCGATGCAGGACCAGGGCAAGCACGCCGACGCGATTGCCTTGTTCGAGAAGTCGCTGGCGATTTCGGTCTTGCCGTCCGCCTACTATCGCATCGGCCAGTCGTGGCAGGCGCTGCACGACAAGCCGAAGGCCATTGCCGCGTATGAAAAGGCGCTGGCATCCAAGAGCGGCATCGGGAAGAAGATCAAGGCCGATGCCGAGGACCAGCTCAAGGCGCTACGCTAGCGGCCGCACCAGCCCCCGGCTCAGGCGCGGTCGAGCACGCGCGGGTTGAACGCCAGTTCGCGCGCCATGGCCTGGTACAGGGCGCGCGCCTTGTCGCTGCTGGCCGGCGGCAACACCACTTCTAGCGCGAGGAACAGGTCACCCGGCGGCAGGCCGGGAATGCCACAGCCCTTCAGGCGCAGCTTGCGCCCCGCCTGCGAGCCGGCCGGCACCTGCACCTGCAACACGCCCAACGGCGTGGCCACATCGATCTGCGCGCCCAGCGCCGCCTCCCATGGGGTGACCGGCACCTTCAGGTGCACCTGGCGCCCTTCAACCCGGTAGCGCGGGTCGGGCCTGAAATGAATTTCCAGCAGCAAGTGGCCAGCCGGCGCGCCACCGCTGCCAGTCTGGCCCTGGCCGGCCAGCCGCAATTGCTGCCCGGCCTGTACCCCCCTGGGGATGCGCACGTTCAAGGTGCGCGCGCGCTCGACCGGCCGCCCCAGCAGATCGGACTGGATCAGGCGCAAGACCAGGCTGCGGTTCGCACCATGGTAGGCGTCGCCCAGTTCGATCTCGACGCTCGCGTGCAGGTCCTGGCCGCGCATGCCGAACCCGTTGGCGCCGCGCCGCCCCAGGTGCGAAAACAGGTCGGCGAAGAAGTCGCCGCTGTCGTTGCTGTCGCGGGCCGTGTCCCAGTCGTAAGAGGGCTGCCGTTGCCGCCGCGGTGCGCGCTGGGCATCGTAGGCCGCGCGCTTTTCCGCGTCGCCCAGCACGCTGTAGGCCTCGTTGATGGCCTTGGTCATCCGGTCCGCGTCGCTGGCGCCGCTCAGGTCGGGATGGTATTGGCGCACCAATTTGCGGTATGCTCGCTTGACCTGCTCGGGCGAGGCGCTCGCTTCGACCCCGAGGGTCCGATAGTAATCCTGGTGTTCCACGGGCGGCGCTCCGGCATCGATGTCAAGCCATGGTACTGCCCCTTTCGGCGCGAGAGCGCACGCTTAATGGGGGATCTCGACATGAATAAATGGGGTAAAAGGATCGGCCTGGCCGCCGCCGCACTGGCACTGCTGGTGGTGGCGATCGGGGTGCTTGGCAAGCAGCTCGGCGAGCGCAAGATGGCGCGCCAGATCGCCTTGCAGATCACACCGGTGCCCATGCTGTCCGATGCGGCCCACGTGGAACAGGGTCGCTACCTGTTCAACACGCGCGGCTGCGCCGAATGCCACGGCGCCAACGGCGCCGGCAAGGACGTGATCCGCGACGGCGCCATGCTGGTGGTCTCGCCCAACCTGACGCCGGGCGCCAACAGTGCCACAGCCGCCTACCGTGAGCTCGACTGGGTGCGCACCCTGCGCCACGGCGTCAAGCCAGGCGGCACGCCGCTGATGATCATGCCCAGCGAGGACTACAACCGGCTCACCGACGACGACCTGGCGGCCTTGATCGCCTACGTCAGGCAGTTGCCGCCGCTGACAGGTCCGCATGCGGTGGTGCAGTTGCCGCTGCCGGTGCAGGTTCTGTACGGCTTCGGCGCGATTCAGGATGCGGCTGAGAAAATCGACCATGCCCTGCCCTCCTCGGTGCCGGTGACGGTGGGCGTGAGCGTGGCCCACGGGGCGTATGTGGCCAACACCTGCGTCGGCTGCCATGGCTCGGGGCTGTCGGGCGGCAAGATTCCTGGCGGGCCGCCGTCTTGGCCCGCCGCCGCCAACCTGACACCGGGCAAGGACAGCGCGATGCTGCGCTATGCGACGCCGGAGCTGTTCATGGCCATGCTGCGCAGCGGCCACCGGCCCGACGGCAGCGCGATCAGCAGCGTGATGCCGTTCGCCTCGCTCGGCGCGATGAACGACACCGATGCGCGGGCACTGCACGCCTACCTGCAGACGCTGGCGCCGCGCGAGCACGGCCTGCGCTAGTGTCCCAAGTCAGAAATTCGCTGACAAAATGTAGGGTGGAACCCCAAGGGGTCCGCCCTACGAATACACCAAGGAATTTTCAACTCGTGATATTGGTTCGCCACAACGCCGCCCTGCGGATTTGTCGACGATGCCGTCTAGCGCTTGAGCAGGGCGACGATGTCGTCGAGCTTGATGGCGATCGCTTGCAGCGCGGCCAGCTGGGCCGCCTCGCCGGCCACCGGGGCCGCCCGCTGGGCCTTGAGCGCTTCGCGCGCGGCCAGGATCCGGTTGCGGAATTCGTGCGCATCCATGATGCCCGTCAGCTGCATGTCGCTGGCCTGGCCGGCACTGTGGCCGGCGGTCTCGAACTTCAGGGTGCTCAGCTGAAAGTGGCGCAGGATCGGCCCCTCGACGAACGTCACGTCCTGGATGTTCTCGAGCGGGATGGTCTTCTCCACCGTGACCAGGATGCCCTTGCGGTAGCGCAGCGTGTGTTCGCCCAACTGGCATTCGAGGCGATCGTAATAATGCTGCGCCCACCAGCGCCCCACGCCCAGGAACCAGATCAGCGCCAGCGGTATGCCGATCACTGTGCAGGCCATCGCCAGCCCGATCTGCAGCACCAGGAAGGGTTTGATCAAGGGGTTGAAGCGCGCCTGGAACGCCGGCACGCTCACTGCACCCGCCGCAAGGAGGAGATTGCGTTGTTCATCGATCCGAGGTGGGTGTAGCGCCCCGGTCCGTAGATCACGCACTGGCCGCGGTAATCGGCATGCTCGCAAAATTCCCAGCGCCCGGCATGCACGATGATCGAGCCGATGCGGTCGTTGAAATCGAGCTCGCGCAGGGTGCGCGAATCGCGCGTGACGGGCACCCGCACGCCGCTGAAATCGGGCGAGGAGAACAACTCGACCTCGCCCTCGGGACGCAGCGGCCGCGGGCTGCGCTCGATCGGCGGCGGCACCCGCAGCGAACCCTCGGGCAGCAGGCGCGCCGACGACACCTTGCCGGCCAGCTCGCGTCCCAGGTCGTCGTAGCGCCCGCGCTCTAGGATGCGGCAATCGCCGTGGTAGCCCGAGTCGCTGCACAGCTGCCAGGTGCCCTCCTCGACCAGCACGCTCACGGCGCGGTTGTTGAAGCCGATCTGCACCAGGTCGCTCACGTCGCCCACCAGGCGCGTCGAATTGCCGCCCAGCGCGCCCAGGGCGAACAGCTCGATCATGCCGTGTGGGCCGCTGTCGCGCCGCCAGCTGCGCCGATCGAGGCCGGTGCCCACCTCGCGCACCGAGGAGATGATGTCATTGAAGCGCTTGAGGGTGCGGTATTCGCCGCGCTCGAAGATGGCGCAGCTGCCGCGAAATTCGGTGTGCTCGCACACTTCCCAGCGCCCGGACCGCACGATCAGGCTCGAGGCGCGATCATTGAAGCCGATCGCGCGCAGCTCGGGCGTGGCCTCGCGCAGCGTCACTTCGCGGCCGCCGAAATCCTGGCGTCCATACAGCGTCAGCTCGCCGGCGTCGGCGTGCTGCTGCCATGCGGCGCAAAGGAGTAGAACGAACAGGAACGACGGTTTCAGCATGATGGTCGGGCATTTTTTCGATACCGCCATTGTGACAACTACCGCAGCCGAGCGCCAACTGGAGATGTGTAACAATTTTTTCAGGTGCGCGTCATCCGAACGGAATATATGCAAAGCCCTGGCCGATCACGACACCAAGATGGTCGATGTTCTCCGTGCTCTCGCTGATGAGGGCCAGCACTTCGGCCACGGTCGCCACCTTCTTGTCGAGCGCGCCGGCCCAGAAATCGAGTCCGGCCTGGTCGGCGCTGCGCCCCAGGATATGCTCGTAGTAGCGGCCCACCAGCTCGATGTTGCTCTGGCTGCCGGCATACATGGCGCGGTATTCATCCGAGCCGACAAAACCGGCGGCGACGGTGCTGGCGCCGGCGCCATGGTCGAGCACACTCATCCAAAATCCGATGCCCGCGGCGTCCGGTGCCCGGTTGAAAGCTGCCTGGTAAAGCCGGTACGCCTTGCCGGCATTGCCGTTCGCGTCGGTATCGAGCGCCCATCCGGTTCCGGCAAACAGCAGCCGTTCGACGCCAACAAGGAGGTCGACGCCGTCGCCGCCCAGCAGGTCGAGCACTTGAATGCCGTTCGGCGTCTGGCTGACCGTGTACGATGAACGCGCGCCGTCGAATACGGCGCTGTCGACGCCCGTACCGCCGTCGATCCGGTCGTTGCCGGCGCCGCCCTTGAGCCAATCGTTGCCGGCGCCGCCGGAAATCTGGTCGGCGCGGTCGGTGCCCACGATGTGGTCGTCGCGCGCCGATGCGCTGCCCAGGCTGACGAGCTGCTCGGCCGAACCATGTCCATCGAGGTAGCTGGCAACGGCGCGGATTTGCAGGCCGTCCTGCGCGTGGCCCAGGGTCAGCGCCAGGTCGGTGGCACCTGCGATATCGCTCCAATTGCTGCCGTCGCTGCTCGATTGCCAACGGTAGCTGGCCTTGCCCACGCCATCGGCGTCGGTCAGCGCCGTGAGCAGGGTCTGGCCGGCGCCGGCGTTCCCGATTAACAGCAGCTCGCCGCCGTCGTTGACGTTGAGCACAGGCGTGCTGGCGGCGCTGGTGAACGATTCGGCCGTATTGTGGCCATCCGTGTAGCTGGCCGTGACGGTGATGACCTTGCCCACCTGCGCCTCGCCCAACGTCAGCTTGCTGTTGGTCTCCCCGGCCAACGCACTGCCGTTTGCCTTCCACTGATAACTGATCACGCCCAGGCCGTCGACATCGCCCAAGGTATTGCTGGCGCTCAGGATCTGGTTTTGCGCAGCGATGCCGGACCATGCCACCGTGCCGGTGCCGGCATGGTTCGGGTAGACCGCAGTCGTGAAGTTGTAACTCTCGCTGCCGGCATAGGGATTTCCAGCCAGGTCCTTGAACGAGCCGGCCGGCAGCAGCAATTGATAGACCGTGCCGTAGGCGAGGTCCGCGCTCGGGTTGATGGTCAGGCTGTTGCCGGAAATTGAAATCAGATTGCTGCTGCCCGCGTCGAAACTGGCCACGGTCGCGCCGGCGGCGGACTTGAGCACGATGTTGCCGGCGCCGCGCTGGATCGCCTCGCCGAAGGTGAGCACAATGTTGTCGCCCACACCGGCATTGTCGGCCTCGTCGGCCGGGGCAAAGCGCAGCACCGTCGGTGCCGTGACATCCGCCGGCGGATTGACGGCGGCCACGCTGTTGACGGTCAGGTTGTACTGCCCCGTGTTCGCACGCAGTTGCTCGATGTTGAAATAGGTGCCCACCGAGACGGCGACAAAATAGTCACCGGTGACCGGTGCCTGGACCGACAAAAGCTGATCCTTGCTGCTGCTGAAGGAACCCAGCAAGGCGCCGCTGATGCTGTACACGCCCAGTTTGTATTCGGTCGAACCGTACGGCGAGAGCGGCAGCTGGAGCAGCAGTTCCAGCGAACCGGAGGTGGTGGTCGAGACCTTGAAGTAGTCGCTGTCGAGCGAGCTGACCAACTGCCCAAGGATGGGCGTCGACAGCGCCAGCGCATTGGCCGTCGCCATGCTGTTGTTGGACTCGAGCTCGAAACCCGCTGCCGGCCCCGCGACAAAGCCAGCGTTCAGGCTGTACTGTGCTGAATCGACGGTATCGGCGGCGTAGCGCACGCCCGCTGCGATGCCGACAAAATAGTCCCCGGCGGCCGGCAGCATGGTCTGGAAAACCTTGTCGGTGCCGGCAGTCAGCATCGCGAGCAAACTGCCGGTGCTGCCGTAGATCCCGATCTGGAAATGGCTGGCGTAATCGTCGCTCGACGGCAGATCCAGGCCCAGGCTCAACAGGCCCGCACTGCTCGCTTTGAGCTTGAAGAAATCGACATCGAGGCTCGACGAGACCTGGCCAGTCACGGCTTGCCCAAAGGCCAGTGCGCCAGCAGTTTGCATTGTGTTGTTCGGCTCGCTCTCGTAGCCGGTCGGCACGCCCAGGTCGATGCCGACCGTCAATGAATAGGCGTTCAAGGCGAGCGTGTCGAACGAGAACGCGCTGCCAGGATTGACCGCCACATAGTAGTTGCCCGCCTGCGGCACCGGTGCGTGGAACAACTGGTCGCGGCCAGTAACGAAGCTCGACAACAGCCCCCCTGACTCGCTATACAGTCCAAGCTGGAAGTAGTCGCTGGTGTTGCTCGTCGGGACGTCGAGCATCAGGTTCAGCAAGCCCTGCCCAGGGACGGCGATCTTGTAGAAATCGTGGTCGCTGCCTGCGCTGAGCTGGCCGACGATGGCGCTCGACAAGGCAAGCGTGTTCGCCGTTGCGATCGTGTTGTTCGATTCGGTCTCATACCCCGGCACCAGTCCAGGCTGCTGGCTCACTTGCAGCCCGTACGGATTGCGGGCCTGGGCACTGACGTCGAACTGATCCCCGGCACCAATGCTGACATAGTAGGTGCCCGCCACCGCCACCTGCGTCTTCAAGGTCTGGTCGCCGCCGGCGCTCATGGTCCCCAACGGCATGCCGCTGGCGTCGTACAGGCTGATCTTGTAGTAGCTGTAGGTTTGATCGGTCGGGGCGTCCAGGGCCACACTGACCATACCGGCCGCCGTCACTTGCATCTTGTAGAAATCGACGTCGCTGTGATTCAAGACCTGGCCCTCGATGCTCGCCGCCAGCGCCAGCGGGGTGGCCGTCGAAATCGTGTTGTTGGACTCGATTTCATAGGCACTGCTCGCGCCCGGCGCCAAGCTGGCGGTCACGGTGTAGGGGTTGGTCGAGGCATAGTCGTAGCCGTAGAACGTGCTCGCGGCAACCCGCAGGTAATAGGTGCCTGCTTCGGCCAGCGCCAGATGGTAGCTGGCATCGGCACCGGTGGTGTAGGACGCCTGCAGGCTGCCGCCGCTGTTGTACACCTCGAACTTGAAGTAGTCGAGGATCGAGCCGCCTGCCACATCCACTCCAAGAGCGAGCACTCCGGCGGCGGGGACCACCAGCTTGTAAAAATCCTGGTCGGCGCTGTCGATCACGATGCCGCTGGTCGGTGTCGCCAGTGCCATCGGCGTTGCCGTCGCCATGCTGCCGTTGGCTTCCGCTTCAAAGCCCGTCGCTGGAAGCGCGCCCAGTGTCATCGTTAACGTGTAGGGATTGGCGTCGTAGTACGAAAAATAATAGTTCGTGGCCGAGACGCCGACATAGTAGGTCCCCGCGCTGCCGACGGGCACCTGGAAGGTCTTGTCGGCGCCCGTGTCGAAGGTGCCGAGCCGGTTACCGGCGCTGCCATAGAGGTCGAGCTGAAACGTGTTGTAGGTCCCGTCGCGCGGCACGTCAAGTGCCAGGCTCAACAATCCCGCACCGGTGAGCTGCACCTTGTAATAGTCGATGTCGCTGCCGGTGCTCAAGCGGCCGATGGAGGCCATGCCCAAGGTGGCTGCGGTGGCGGTGGCGCTGCTGCCGTTCGGTTCGACTTCGTTCATGTCACCCCTGTTGTCATGGGCGCAGGATGCGCCGGCCTATTGCCAAATGTGAATCGTTTCATTCTACATCGCAGTTAACATTCATGCAATTAAATGACCTGCCAGCAGACATCTTCGTGCTCACGTAGAATCAGCGGTTTGCCCCCTCTCGCCGATGACCAAGCACGCCCGTCTCCGCATTGAAATCGCCGCGCTCTGGACCCTGGCCTGGCCGGTGCTGGTTGGCCAACTGGCCACGGTGGGCATGGGCGTGGCCGACGTGGCCATGACGGGACACGTCAGCGCCGAGGAACTGGCCGGGGTCTCGCTGGGCGCCTCGGTCTGGTCGATCATCCTGGTGACCGTGATGGGGATCATGATGGCGATCAATTCGGTCGTCGCGCACGAGGTGGGCGCGGCGCGCTTCGAACGCATTCCCCACGTGCTGCGCCAGGCCTTGTGGAAGGGCATGCTGGTGGGCTTGCTCGCCTGCCTGGTCGCCAACCTGTCGACGCTGGTGTTCGACCATATCGGCCTGACCGCGGCGGTCAACGCCAAGGCCTCGACCTTCGTGCACGTGATCAGCATCGGCATGCCCGCCTTCGCCTGCTACCGCGCGCTATACGGCTACACGGCCAGCATCAACCAGACCAAGCCGGTGATGGTGATTTCCTGCTGCGCCCTGTTGTTCAACGTGTTCGTCAACTGGCTGCTGATCTTCGGCCATTGGGGCATGCCGGCGCTGGGCGGCATCGGCTGCGCGGTGGCCACGGCCGTCGGCATCTGGCTGATGCTGGGGGCCATGCTGGCCTGGATTGCCATCGCACCGGCCTACCGCCAGACCTACCCGTTCACCCACTGGGAGTGGCCGCACCTGCCCGAGATCGCCAGCATGCTGCGCCTCGGCCTACCGATCGGGGTCACCTATTTCGCCGAGGTCAGCGCATTCGGCGCCGTCAGCCTGCTGGTGGCCGTGTTCGGGGTGGTGCAAGTGTCGGCGCACCAGATCGCGCTCAATTTTTCCTCGCTCGTGTTCATGGTACCGCTTAGTTTCGGCATTGCCCTGATCACCCGCGTCGGCCAGGCACTCGGTGAAGGCGATGCGCAGCGCGCCCGCTTCGTGGCCTGGGTCGGGGTCGCGATGGCGCTCGGCTTCGGCCTCGCCTCGGCCGGTTTCATTGCCGTGTTCCGCTGGGAGATCGCGCGCGCCTACAGCACCGATCCCGAAGTGCAGGCGCTGTGCGTGCAGTTGCTCTGGCTGGCGGCACTGTTCCAACTGTCCGACGCCACCCAGGTCGCCACCTCGAGCGCGATTCGCGGCTACAAGGTGACGCGCCAGCCGATGCAGATCCAGCTGCTTGCGTTCTGGGGCTTCGCGCTGCCGATCGGCTATCTGCTGGGGCGCGCGCCGCACTGGGGCGGCTGGACGCCGGCCGCGCCGATGGCGGCCATGGGCTTCTGGATCGGACTGGTGGTGGGCTTGACGATCGCCGCCGTGCTGCTTTCATGGTCGCTCGAACGGGTCGCCAGGAGCGCGATCGGCCACCAGCGAAGGTAGGGCGGCCAGCCGCATGGCCCCATATTTACAGCGCTTTCGGCCCGAGTCTGGTATCGTCTTGCAGCCGTTCCAACTCAACCAAAACCACGAGACAAACCATGCGTTTCCTACTCTGCTTTCTCGCCGCATTGTCCTGCGTTCCTGCATCCGCTGAACGCCTGACACTGGACCGTATCCACGCCGACCCGGCGCTGGCGGGACCAGGCATGCGCAACCTGCGCGTTTCACCCGACGGCGCGCGCATCACCTTCCTGCGCGGGCGCAGCGACAACCAGTTCCAGCTCGACCTGTGGGAATACAACATGAAGGACAAGACCACGCACCGCCTGGTCGACTCCAAATTGCTGGTGCCCACCGAGAACCTGTCGCTGGAAGAAAAAGCGCGCCGCGAGCGGGCACGCACGGCCAGCCTGTCGGGCATCCTGAACTACAGCTGGTCGCCGGACGGCAAGCAGCTGCTGGTGCCGATCGCCGGCGACCTGTACCTGGTCGACGTGGCCAAGCCAGATGCGGCACGCAAGGTCGCCTCGGGCAATGTCGCCGATCCGAAAATCTCGCCGAAGGGCCGCTACGTCTCGTTCGTGCGCAACCAGAACCTGGTCGTGATCGACCTGATCACCGGCGCCGAGAAGCAGCTCACCACCGACGGCAAGGACACCATCCACAACGCCGAAGCCGAATTCGTGGCGCAGGAAGAAATGGGCCAGCGCACCGGCTACTACTGGGCGCCGGACGATTCGGCCATCGCCTACAAGCGTTTCGACGAGGCGCCGGTGCCGGTGGTGCAGCGCTTCGAAATCTTCGCCGACCGCACCGAAGTGATCCCCCAGCGCTACCCGGCAGCGGGCGACAACAACGTCACGGTCGAGCTGATGATCGTCGCGCCGGCCACCGGCGTGCAGCGCAAGGTCGACCTGGGCGCCAACAAGGACGTCTACCTGGTGCGCGCCGACTGGAGCAACAGCGGCAAGCAGCTGGTCTACCAGATCCAGTCGCGCGACCAGAAGAAGCTCGAGCTGATCTCGGTCGACGCCGCCACGCTGGCACAGCGCACGCTGCTGACCGAAACGTCCAGGACCTGGGTCAGCATCCACGACGATCTGCGCTTCCTGGCCAAGCGCGATGCCTTCATCTGGGCTTCCGAGCGCAGCGGGCGCAACCACCTGTACCTGTACGGCATGGACGGCAAGCTGCTCCATCCGATCACCAGTGGCGACTGGGGCATCGACAATGTGCTGGCAGTCGACGAGAAAGCCGGCCGCGTTTACGTGTCCTCGAACCGCGACGCGGTGATCGACAAGCAGACCTACGCGCTGGCGCTCGACGGCAGCACGGCCGACAAGCCGGTGCGCATCACCAAGGCCGATGGCTGGCATGAATCGAACTTTGCGCGCAACGGCGAAGTGTTCGTCGACACCTTCTCCGACCCGGCCACGCCGCCGCAGATCTCGATCCACAAGCCGGACGGCACGATGGTCGAATGGCTGGAGAAAAACGAGCTCAACGACAGCCATCCGTATGCCAAATTCAAGGCCGACCACCTGGCCACCGAATACGGCACGCTCAAGGCGAACGATGGCCAGACCCTGTATTACTCGCTGATCAAGCCATCCAACTTCAACCCGGCCAAGCGCTATCCAGTGTTCCTGTCGACCTACGGCGGCCCGCATGCGCAGCACGTGTCCCGCCGCTGGGGCAACAACTTCGATCAGTACATGGCGCAGCAGGGCTTCGTGGTGTTCCGCCTCGATAACCGCGGCTCCTACCGCCGCGAGCGCGCGTTCACCGACGTCATCTACAACAAGCTGGGCCAGCACGAAGTGGAAGACCAGGTCAGCGGCATCGACTGGCTGGGCAAGCAGGCCTTCGTCGATCCCAAGCGAATCGGCGTGTTCGGCTGGAGCTACGGTGGCTTCATGACCTTGCGCCTGCTGGCGGCGGCGTCCGACAAGATCGCCATGGGCGTGGCCGTGGCGCCGGTGACCGACTGGGCGCTGTACGACACCCACTACACCGAGCAATTCGTCGGCGGCACGCCGAAGTCGGCCCCGGCCGCCTATGCCTCGAGCGGCGTGTTCGCCCACCTGGACGGGCTGAAATCGCCGCTGCTGCTGGTGCACGGCATGGCCGACGACAACGTGCTGTTTACCAACACCACGCGCCTGATCGATGGCCTGGTCAACCGCGGTATTCATTTCGACCTGATGACCTACCCGGGCGCCAAGCACGGCATCTCGTCGCGCGCCGGCCAGCGCCATGTGTACAGCACCATCGAAGCGTTCTTCCGCAAGAACCTGGGCGAGCCGCGCAACTAATCAGCTCCCCTTGAAACCATCGTCCGGGTCGCATGCCGACCTGGACGATGCGCAGTTCCAGCGCGCGTCGCCCCTCCTGACGCGCCATCCCGCTCCCCTTCTCCTCGCGCAAAAATAAGCTCACCTGTGGGCTGAGGATATACCGTTTGTCGCCGTTTGCCGCGCTCTCTATCATTCACTTCATCGTAAATGGCCGGCAACAATCATCCCTCTGTTCCGTCTGGCCCGATACCTTTTTTTCAATTCACCCAACGTCTGAATAGGATCGCCATGACCACGATTTTGCATCTCGATTCCAGCGCCCGCCAGGGCACGTCCAAGGAGAGCGCTTTTGGCTCGCATACGCGGCGCCTGTCGGCGCGCTTCGTGCAGCGCTGGTGCGCCATCCATCCGGACGACAAGATCATTTACCGGGACCTTGGAGCGAATCCACCCACCCCGCCATCAGGAAATTGGATCCATGCCGCGTTCACGGCGCCGTCCCAGCGCGAACCGTGGATGCACGAAGTGCTGGTGCAAAGCGATGAGCTGACCCGGGAACTGATGGACGCCGACCTGATCGTCGCCGGGGTTCCGATGTACAACTTCAACGTCCCCGCCCAGTTCAAGGCCTACATCGACAATATCGTGCGGGTCGGGGTGACTTTCGGCTTCGATCGCAGCCGCACGGGCGAGCCGTACTGGCCGCTGCTGTCGGACTACAACAAGCGCCTGGTGCTGCTCGGTTCGCGCGGCGACTATGGCTACGGCAAGGGCCAGCGGATCGAGCATATGAACCATGTGGAACGGTCGGTCGAAACGGCCATGGCCTACATCGGCATCACCGATGTGTATTCGGCGGCGGTTGAATACGACGAGTTTGCGGACAACCGCCTGAAGGCCTCGATCGAAGAGGCCGAGGCGCTGGTCGATGCCATGGTCCTGCGCCTTGCCAGCTAGGCCCACCCCGTTTTCACACAAGAAGAAGGAGACAACATGAACACCAAACGACGTTTTTCCGCAATGGCTTTTGGGCTCGCCGCCTGCATGCTGGGACTGGCCCCGGCATCGGCCCAAACCGCGCCAAAGGCCGAGAAGGTGATGAAAATCGCGATCGCGCTGCCAGGCAGCATTACCGACAATGGCTGGAGTCAGGCCGGCTATGACGGCCTGAAATTGGCGAAGGCGAAATACGGCATCGAGTTTGCCTACACCGAAAAGATCAAGGAACCGGACCAGGTCGAAACGCTGTCCGATTATGCGCGCCGCGGCTACAAGATCGTCATTGCCCACGGCGGCGAATTCCAGGATGCGGTGGACCGGGTGGCGGCGCGCTTTCCAGGCACGACCTTCGTCGTCAACAATGGCTTGAAGGCCGGCAAGAACGTCGCCACGGCGGACTTCTATTTCGCCCAGCCCGCCTATTTGATGGGTTACATCGCGGGCAAGATGAGCAAGACCGGCAAGGCTGGCATCATTGCCGCCCAGAAATTTAAATTCACCACCGACACCGTCGCCGGCTTCGAAAGCGGCTTCATGGCGGCCCGTCCGGACGGCAAAGTGTTTGTCACCTGGACCGGCGACTGGGACGATGTGGCCAAGGGCAAGGAAGCGGCCCTGAATCAATTGAGCCAGGGCGCCGACGTGGTCTGGCCCACGATGGACCGCGCCACCACCGGCGCCCTGCAAGCCGTCAAGGAGAAAGGCGCCTACTCATTTGGCCTGTACTACGACGCGCACGACGCCTGGCCCGGAATCATCTTGCAGTCGGACATACTCGATGTGCGCGGGATGATGCTCAACTACATCAAGATCGCGCTCGACCAGGGGCTCGAGGGGCGCAACTACAAGTACGACATCAACTCGCCGGACGCCATCCGCATCGGCACCTTCCATCCGAGCATCCCGGAAAACGTGGTGTTCGAGGTCAAGCTGATCATGTCGAAGATGAAGTCGGGACAGTTCCGTCCTTGAGCCAGGTTTGTCGGACCACGCCGTCGGCAGCGTGGTCCGGTCGTAAAGCAGGAATTTATAGGATTCAGATGTATGAGCTATCTCTCGGTTGAAGGCGTCTGCAAGAGTTTTTCAGGCTTCAAGGCGCTCGACAACGTCACCCTAAGCGCCAGCAAGGGCAGCATCCTGGCGGTCCTCGGGGAAAATGGCGCCGGCAAGACGACGCTGATGAATGTGCTGTATGGCCTGTATCGACCGGACCAGGGCCGCATCGCCATCGATGGCCGCACGGTCACGCTCGATTCGCCGCGCGACGCCATTCGCAACAAGATTGGCATGATCCACCAGCACTTCCATCTGGCCAAGGCGCTCACCGCCACGGAAAACATTCTGGTGGGCATGGGTGCGGCCACTGCCGCCCTCGAATTGCGGACACACACGGCGCAGATCCAGGCCATGAGCGCCGCGTTCGGTTTCGATGTGGACCTGGCCTCACCGGTGTGGAAACTGCCGATGGGCATGCAGCAAAGGGTCGAAATTCTCAAGGCGCTGTACCGGAAGGCGGAAATACTGGTGCTCGACGAGCCAACCAGCGTGCTCGCTCCCGATGAAATCGCCTCCCTGCTCACCATCCTGCGCAAGCTGCGCGATGCCGGCACGACGATTGTGTTCGTGACCCACAAACTCGAGGAAGTGTTTTCAACGGCGGACCAGGTTGCCGTTATGCGTCAGGGTAGCGTCGTGGCGACCAGCAGCACGCGCGACATCACGCCGCAGGATCTGTCGAGCATCATGGTGGGGCACGAGATCGCGGCCACCGTCGCGACGCGGCATGGACAGCCGGGCCGCACGCGGCTGCAAGTGTGCGGTTTGTCGGCGCGCAATGAACGGGGCGCGACCGCCCTGGACAAGGTGTCGTTCGAGCTGCGCAGTGGCGAAATTCTTGGCATTACCGGTGTCGACGGTAATGGCCAGGCGGAACTGGCCGAAGTGATCGCCGGCTTGCGTCCCTCCGATGCCGGCCAGGTCCTGCTCGACGGCGTCGACATTTCACCTTGTTCGATGCGGCAGCGGATTCACACCCACAAGATCAGCTTTGTGCCGGAAGACCGGCACGGCACCGGCCTGGTGCTGGACCACCCTGTGTGGAAAAATTTCTATCTTCGAAATTACTACACCCAAGCCATAGCGCCCCGTGGTGTGCTGAAACTCAAGGCCATGCGCAGCGAGGCCATGCGCCTGGCGCACAAGTACGACTGCCGACTGAGCAGCATCGACCAGCCCGTCAGCCAGCTGTCCGGCGGAAACCAGCAGAAGGTCATCCTGGCACGGGAAATCGAAGCCGGCCCCAGGCTCTTGATCGTCATGCAGGCAACCAAGGGGCTCGACATCGGCGCCATCGCGTTCGTGCAGAAAAAGCTGATCGAGCAACGCGACGCTGGCGTCGCGGTGCTCTATATCTCAACTGAACTGGAGCATGTTTTGGAAATAGCCGACCGCGTCGGAGTGATGTACCGGGGCCGCATCACCGGCGAACTGAACGCCGATCAAGTGAGCACCCACGCCATCGGGATGCTGATGTCCGGCATCACACAGGAGAAACGAGCATGAGCAAGTGGATCGTCGCCCTGGTGCGACTCAAGACCCTGTGGGCATGCGCCGCCGCGCTGTGCCTGGGCGCGCTGTTGATCGCCGCCAGCGGTGTGAATCCGGCCACGGCCTATGCGTCGCTGTTTCGTGGCGCGTTTCTCGACTATTGGGGTTTGTCTTCGACCCTGGTCAAGGCCTCGCCGATCCTGCTGGCCGGCTTGGCCGTCGCCGTCCCGATGCGCGCCGGCATGTTCAATATCGGCGCGGAAGGACAGATCTACTGCGGCGCCCTGTTTGCCACGCTGGCCTCGCTGCACCTGCCCGAACTGCCCGCCGTTCCCGGCATCGCGCTCGTGATGCTCGCATCGGCTGCCGGCGGCGCGCTCTGGGCCGCCATTCCGGGCTACCTGAAAGCGTATCGGGGCGTGAACGAAGTCATTGTGACGCTGCTGCTCAATTTCGTCGCGATCCAGCTGGTCAGTTACGCCGTAAGCGGACCCTTGCATGCCACGGGGGCGCCCTACCCCTATTCCGATGAGATTCCGCAGCCATTGCGCCTGCCCTTGATCTTGCCGCAAACCGATGCGCATATCGGCATCCTGTTTGGCATTTTACTGGCGCTGGCGCTGCACCTGTGCCTGAAATACACGCGCTTTGGCCACGCGCTCGACCTGGTCGGCAAAAACCGCCACGCCGCTTTGTACGGCGGCGTTCCTGTCAAGCGCCAGCTCATGACCGCGATGATGCTTGGCGGGGCGCTCGCCGGCCTGGCGGGTGGCCTGGAAGTGATCGGCCTCAAGCACCGCCTGTTTCACATGTTCAGTCCAGGCTATGGATTTGACGGGATCGTCGCCGCCTTCATGGCCGGAGGCAGCGCGGCATGGGTGCCCGTGTCGGCGCTGCTGCTCAGTGGCCTGAAAGCAGGATCGAACATCATGCAAAGGGCCGTCGGCGTCGATGCGACGGTGGTCGATGCGATCCAGGGCCTGGTCGTTATTTTTGTGGCAGCAAGCCAAAACGCCTCCGCAGTGCGCTTCGGTGCGCGCGCTGCCCGGCACCTCAAGCGCTGGACATGTCAAGTCCGTGGCATGCCGGCATCGACGGAGACCATGTGATGGAAGACCTGTTCAACAATCCGATTGCCCTGGCCTTCGTCGCGGCCGCACTGCGCGCCGCCGTTCCGGTCGCCTTCGCGGCATTGGGCGCCCTGATCGCCGAACGCAGCGGGGTGTACAACGTCGGTTTGGAAGGCAGCATGCTGATCGGCGCATTCGCCGCCGCGGCCGCCTGCCACCTGAGCGGATCGCCGTTTGTCGGCGTGCTGTTCGGCCTGCTGTTTGGCATCCTGCTCGGGCTCCTGCAGGCTTTGCTGACGGTCACCCTCAAAAGCCACCAACTCGTCGCCGGCATCGCCGTCAACTTGTTCTGCGTCGGCCTGAGCGCCTTTCTCAGCCGCTCGATCCTGGGCACGACGCAAGACGCAGGCACCTTGCCGGGCTTCGCGAGCTTGAAGGTACCCTACCTGTCGGACTTGCCCTTGCTGGGACCAACGCTGTTCCAGCAGGATGCGCTTGCCTATGCCCTCATCGTTTGCCTTGCCTTGAGCGCTTACGTCTTGTTTCGTACGCACGCCGGCCTGTCCTTGCGGGCGACAGGGGAGAATCCCAAAGCGGCCGATTCGGCGGGAGTGCCGGTGCACAAGCTGCGCTATATCGCAGTCACCTTGAGTAGCGCCCTCGCCGCCTTGGGCGGATGCCATCTGGTGCTGTCGCAGATTCACATGTTCACGGAGGGCATGAGCGGCGGGCGCGGCTTTCTCGCGCTGGCCATCGTCATTCTCGGCCGTTGGCATCCGCTGTGGATCGGCGTGGCCGCGCTGTTCTTTGGCATGTGCGAAGCGGCCCAGCTGAGTTTGCAGTTCTCGCATCCGGACGTTCCCTATCAATTGTTCCTGGTGCTTCCCTATGTCGCGTCGATCGTTGCGCTGGTCGGCTTTGTCGGGACAGCCAAGGCCCCGGAATCGGTCGGGCGCCCCTACGACCGGGAAATGCGATAGGCCAGCAGATTCATTCAAAGACAGGAGAACCATTCATGGACTGGGTAACGACGAAATATCGCCGCAACGGCGACCTTGACGGCATCAATCCTTCGCTTGGCACGCCAATTTCAGCTGGCGGCGTGCCAGTGCCAGGCGAGCGCTATACCGTGCCGGCACGACAGGGGCGCGCAATCTACCTCGCAAAAGGGGAGACGCTTCGCATCATCAATGTCCGGGGCAGCCAGGTGTGCGACTTCTGGGCCTTCTGCGACGACGGCCTGCATGAATTCATGTCAATGGAACATGTGCGCGCATCGCTGAGCAAAACCATACCGGCTCTGGGCGACGAGTTGGTGACCAACCGGCGCCGTCCCATCCTCGCCTTCACGGGCGATTCCTCGCCCGGCGTGCACGACACCCTGATTGCCGCGTGCGACCTGCCGCGTTACCGCACACTGGGCGTGACGGGATACCACGACAACTGCACCGATAACCTGCGCATGGCCGTCGCCGCCATCGGCCGGCACGTCGCGGAAATTCCCGCGCCCTTGAATATCTGGATGAACAATCCGATCGCAGCCGATGGCCGCATTGGATGGCTGCCACCGGTGGCGAAGGCGGGCGACTTTGTCACCTTCGCCGCGCTCATCGATTGCGTGGTCGTGATGTCAGCATGCCCGCAGGATTTGGTGCCCGTCAACGGCAACGATTGCATGCCCACCGAGCTGGCATTCGAAGTGCTGGCAGCCGCATAAGGAGACATCGGCATGAAACAAATTCTATGCGCATACAGCGTCGATTTCGATGCCGTCGCCGGCTGGCTGGGCTCCTACGGCGGCGAGCGTTCCGTGTGCGATGTCTCACGCGGATTTTTTGCCGGCGAAATCGGTGCGCCCCGACTGCTGCGCCTGTTCGAAGCGCATCAGATACAGACGACCTGGTTCATTCCCGGGCATTCGATTGAAAGTTTCCCAAAGCAGTGCGCGCAAGTGGCAGCAGCAGGACATGAGATCGGCTTGCACGGATATAGCCACGAGAATCCCACGGCCATGTCGCGCCAACAACAGGCGGACGTGCTGGACAAGGCCATGACGCTGATTGAATCGTTGTCCGGAAAGCGGCCGGTCGGACACAACGCACCGTGGTGGGAGTTTAGCCCCGACACCCTCGAGCTGCTGCTGGAGCGTGGGATTAAATATGATCACAGCCTGATGCATCGCGACTTCGAGCCCTACTACCTGAGGCAGGGCGATCAATGGACCCCGATCGATTATGCCAGGCCGGCCACCGAATGGATGCACCCCGTGCAGCGGGGCGAGAAGACAAGCCTGATCGAGATCCCCGCAAGCTGGGACCTCGACGACATGGAACCGATGTTGTACATCAAATCCTTCCCGAACAGCCAAGGCTTTGTGCCGGCCCGCCAGGTGGAACAGATGTGGCGCGACCAGTTTGATTTTGTCTACCGCGAGTACGACTTTGCCGTGTTCCCGATGACAATCCACCCCGATGTATCCGGGAAGCCCCAGGCGCTGCTGATGCACGAGCGACTGATCGCCTATTTCCTCTCCCATCCCGGCGTACGGTTCTGCACCTTCGAAGAAATCGCCTCGATCTTCCGGGCACGCTCCGTAGCCGGCGCGTCGCCTGTGTGTAGCGAAATCTGATTATTCACTGCGCGTAGGGTGGAAAAGCGCAGCGCATTCCACCATGTGTGCGTCAACGAGGCGCAAGCATTGGCGAAATGCGCTACGCTTTTCCACCCCACACTGGTATTCTCCACATGCTGGATTTCAAACGAGGAGTAGCGCTCCATGGCACAACGAAGACAAATGCCGCCGTTAAATGCCTTGCGCGCATTCGAGGCGGCGGCACGCCATCTTTCGTTCAAGGAGGCTGCCGGCGAGTTGTGCGTGACGCCGACGGCGATCAGTCACCAGATCCGGCACCTGGAAGAATTGGTCGGGCAAAAGCTGTTCGAACGCTCGCCGCGGGGCATCGCCCTGACGCCTGCCGGGGAACGATTTTTTCCCGTGCTGCGTGACGGCTTCGACCGGATCGCCCAATCCGTCGTCGACCTGCAACGGGACGCCGATGCACTGACCCTGTCAGTGACGCCGGCATTCGCTTCGCTGATCCTGATTCCGCGGTTATCCCAGTTCAGGCAGCTCTATCCGAATATCGCGCTGACGATCGACACGAGCGAACGGCTGGTCGACTTGCGCAAGGCTGAAGCGGACATCGCCGTGCGCTACGGCCCGGAGCGTCCAACGCCATTCGGATCGCGTTTGCTGTATTCCGACCGCTACCTGGCCGTCGCATCGCCGTCATGGATCGCAGCTAGCGATATCCCGATCCACGCCGATATCCTGGCCAGCAAACAGCTGCTTGGCTACGAGTGGAAGAATGCGAACCTGCACGGCCCCACCTGGGCGACCTGGATGGAGGTGGCGGGACTTTCCGGTTTCGAAGCAGCGCATTATGTCGCGTTCAGCGAAGAGAGCCATGCCATCCAGGCCGCGCTCGAAGGCGCCGGCGTCGCGCTCGTCAGCTCGTTGCTGGCGGCCGAGCATTTGCGAAGTGGACGCCTCGTGCAAGTGCATCCGCTGGCGATGCAGGGCTTCGTCTACCGTGCGCTTTACCTCGAAGATCATCCTCGCGTGGACACGATTGAAAAAGTAGTGAACTGGCTGTCCCGCCTGACGGACGCGCCCATTCTCAACTGACCAGATCTCCGCCATTTCCCTGCTTGCTCCGCCCCTTTTGCATGGAGCAGGAATGCTTTCGCCCGTCGATTTCGTGCGCAACAAAGTCTCATCCCACCAGCAAAATATCCTCAGTTGCGCCACCTCAGTGTGGCGATGAAGATGACAGTACTCCCAGCCACAAGGGAGCCGCCAATTCTACATACAAGGGGAGACTTCATGCATCACCAGAATCGCAGATTGACCACGCTGATGTTCACAGCGATGACATACGCCGGCCTGTGCCAGCCGGCCGCCGCACAATCGAACATCACCGTCAACGGAACGATCGATACCTACATCGGATCGATGCGCAGCAGCGGCGACACGGCGCAAAAGACTGCGGTCAACAGCGGCGGCATGACGACGTCGTGGATCGGATTTAATGGCAGCGAGGATTTGGGCGGGGGCATGAAAGCGTCCTTTTCGCTGAGCAGTTTTCTCCGTTCGGATACGGGTGAAGCGGGCCGTTTCCCGGGCAACGAGACCTTGTGGTCCCGCTCGGCGAATGTCAGCCTGTCGGGCGCCTTCGGATCCATCGCGCTCGGACAAAACCTGGCGCCGCATTTTTTGCCAATGATCCTGTTCAATCCCTTCGGCGACTCCTACACTTTCTCGCCCCTGAACCTGCACGCGGATGTCCCGCTGTTCAACGCCAGCAAGTGGAGCAGCTCGGACGTGGGCGATACCGGCTGGAGCAACCAGATCCTGTATTCCCTGCCCAGCATCGCAGGCATGACGGTGAACCTGCATTACCAGTTCGGCGAAGTGGCAGGCGATAGCAGCAAAAACAATGTCGGCGCAAATCTCTTGTACGCGGCCGGTCCGCTTGGGCTGACGGCGTTTTACCACAAGCTGAAAGTGAACAATCCGCTCAACACCCCGGCGGGCAACGTCCAGCCTGGTGGCGCCTTGCCACTGGCGTCCGGCCAGTTTGCGACGAGCCAGGCCGCATGGATGGTCGGTGTCCGTTACGATTTCTCCGTGGCCACGGCATATGCGACGTTTGGGCAGACCTCGCATGATATCGATTTCGAGGACAGCACGGTCTCGCTCGGCGCCAGCGTACCCATGGGCGGGGGCAAGCTTCTGGCCGCGTGGGCGCGCACTGGGCGCTCCGGCACCGCAATTGGCGCCAGCCAAAGCCGCAGCACCGTCTCGGTGGGTTACGATTACGCCGTTTCGAAACGCACGGACCTGTATGCGGTCGTCATGAACGACAAGATCACGCATCAAACGAGCGGGTCAAGTTTTGGAATAGGAATCCGTCACGGCTTTTAAGGCATAGCATGTGGACAGGGCCGGTTCGACCAGCCCTGTCCTTGTCACCGAAAAAATATATGTCCATGACCGAATACACCGTCACCGGCTTGAGCCGTTTGCTTCAGTCTCGCGAGCTCGATGCGGTCGCCCTGACTGAGCATTTCATAGACCGTATCACTGCCTGCGCGGACCGCGCAGTATTCACGTCAACAAGTTTCGAACGCGCCAGGCAAGAGGCGGCAAGCAGCGCTGCACGCTACCGTGAAGGACGCCAGCGCGGCCCCCTCGACGGCGTGCCAATTTGCTGGAAAGACCTGATCGATATGGCCGGATTGCCCACGACTGCCGCCTCGGCAGTCTATCGGTACGCTACCCCGGCGGCGACCGATGCGTGCATTGTCCGGAACCTGGCAAACGCAGGAATGGTTTCGATCGGCAAAACAAATTTGTCGGAATTCGCCTATTCCGGACTGGGACTCAATCCCCATTTCGGCACACCGCACAATCCGGCTTCGCGCGACGTTCCACGCGCTCCTGGCGGCTCGTCCTCAGGCGCGGCGGTGGCTGTCGCTGCCGGCCTGGTGCCGGCCGCAATCGGCACCGACACCGGCGGCTCGATACGCATTCCGGCAGCGTTCAACGGTTTGGTTGGGTTCAAATCCTCGGAGGGGCGAATCGACAAGACGGGGGTATTCCCTTTGTCGACGACGCTCGACACAATTGGCGTGCTGGCGCGCAGCGTGACCGATTGCATGATGCTCGACCGTGCCCTGCGTGGCTTGGCGGCGACTACCGAAGTTCATCCGATACCGCTTGCAGGACTGCGCCTGCTGGTTCCGGAAAATATCGTTTTCGATGAGATCGAAGCAGAAGTGCTGGACAACTTCCTGGCATCGCTGGAGCGACTGAAGCAGGCGGGCGCCCGCGTCAGCTGGCGTACGGTACCGCAGTTCGAGCAATTGCGCATCCTGAATGCGCGCCACGGCAGCATTGCCGCCGCCGAAGCCTACCATCGCCATCGCCAGTTGGTCGACGGCCCGCGTTCGACCGACATCGACCCTGCGGTCCTGCAGCGCATTCTGGGGGGAGCCGCCATGTCCGCCTTCGATCTCGTCTCGCTGCAGCAAGCGCGCGTCGAACTGCAACGCGCCTTGTGGGCGGCGGCCGGTGATGCCTTGCTGGTCATGCCAACGGTGGCGCACGTGGCGCCGCCACTGGCGCCGCTGGAAGCGGACTTGAATTATTTCGCGGAAGTCAACCTGAAAACGCTGCGCAACACGATGTTGGGCAACATGCTGGATCTGTGTGGCCTGGCTTTGCCAAATGGCGTGGGCCATGCGCAAATGCCTACGGGAATACTATTCAACGCCCAGGCGGGCCGGGAAGATTTTCTGTTGCGAGCTGGTATTGCGATCAGTGAGGTCCTATGACGAAAACAGCCGCGAATCTCGCGGCTGTTTTATAGGGTCGCGAGCAATGGCCTAGCGGTTGCCCAAGTCCTTCTTGATGTCCTTGAGTGCCTCTTTCACATTACCCACCTTTTGCTGGGTCTTGCCTTCGGCCTGGTGCATCAAGCCTTCGGCCTGCTGCTGCTTGTTGCCGGTCGCCTTGCCGACGGTTTCCTGGATCTTGCCGCCGATGTCTTTCGCCTTGCCTTTGACCTGGTCCTTGTTCATTTCGTTTACCTCAAATATTGTTTCCGGATTTCCAAGGTAAGACAAACACGCGCCCGCTTCTGTGCGTTGACTAACACTTGCGCCATACACTGGCCAGCCAGGGCTGCTGGTCGCGCGGCAAGCCTGGTGGCCGGTAGTAATGGTCGAGCAAGGTGAAACCGGCCGCTTCGACGAATCCGCGCCAGTGCTCCAGGTCGTGGTAGCTGCCGTAGCGCGGCCCGTTCCACCCCTCCTGGTTGTCGCCACGCGGGTTGGAGGAAAACAGCACGCCGCCCGGCTTGAGCGTCCTGTGAAGCGCTGTCAACACTTCCGGCAACGCGGCGCTCGGGACGTGGAACAGGCTGGCGTTGGCGAACACGCCATCGAACAGCGCGGGCGGCAGCGCCAGGTGCAGGAAGTCCTGTTGCCACACCTCACAGCCGCTATACGCGCGCGCCATGGCCACGAATTCGGCCGAGCCGTCCACGCCAATGGCACGGAGACCGAGCTCGGCGAAGGTTTTCAGGTCGCGCCCGGGGCCGCAACCGAGGTCAAGGATCGTGCAAGGCGGCGCGGCGGTGATCGCCCCCAGCAGCGCCGCGATGTTTTGGCTGACGTCGTGGTCGATGGTGCCGGCGAAAAATTGCCGGGCGTTACGCTCATAATGCTCGAGGGTCTTGCGGGAGATGTCGTCAAAGTCTGGGTCCATGACCTATTGTACGACTGCGCGGTGGCGAACTCGAAGTCTGCAAACAGAAGCAAACTCACTGAGTGTCGGTTTTTTTTACACCACCACGGTCTCGAATTTAGCAAAAGCAATAAAATCAAACACTTATAAAAATGGCATGGATTATGCTTCTCTTGCGGTACGAACTTGTTTTACCCTGCGCATTGGGCTAGTGCGCAAATAGTCTCAAATAATAGGGGATTAAAATGAACATAGCACGCCACGCATTATGCGGGTCCATGCTTGCCTTGGCAGCAATTTCTGCGCAGGCGGCCCCGTGCACCTTGGACAGCTTCACCATCACTGCAGCTGCGCCAACCGGTACACCGATCGCTCCGCTCGGGTCGATCCTGTCAACCGCCTGCGTTGGCGTGTTTGGCGACCCAAACAATGTCGAATCGTATGGTGCCGCACCTCCGAATCTCGGCTACAAGGGCGACGGGCTGTTGAACGGGCAAGGTGGAATCCTTACTGGGTCTGAATTTATTACCCCCAGCCAACTTCTCGCCCTGAATCCAGCGACCTCCCCTTTGAAGATTGATCCGGGTTGGGTCGAATTGGGCACGCTCGCAGGCAACGCCGGCTCCCTGACAACGGCCAGCGTGACCCCTGTTGGTGGATCACCGTTCAACCTGTCGCAAGTGCTTCACTACGAGCAGTTTGTCACGCCACAGGATAACAATCCGGTCGGGGAAATTGGCGGAACGTGGACGCTGACGGTCGACGCCGACATTGTTAATAAGCTGCACGCCGCCGGCTTGTTCTCAAGGAATAGCTTCGATCAGTTGGCGTTCGAAGTGAAAGCTGGCTCCGTGTGGGCCGTGTACGACTTCAATTTCGCCTTGTTCCCGGGGTTCGACCTCACCAAGCCTTATACGATTACCGGCACCTGGAACTTGAACGACTTCAGAAATTCCAATAACAACGCAGACCAAAATATTTCCGGGCTGACACTCTGGGCGCGTGACCCGATTTCGGGGAACGACGTTCCTGAGCCGGGCTCGCTGACCCTGTTGGGCGCCGGCCTGGCAGCGCTTGTTGCCTGGCGTCGTCGCCGTTCCGCTTGATGCCGATGGTTTGATAATGATGGATTGGAGCCGTTCAAAGGACGGCTCCAGATTCCTCAACGGTGCAGGGTAGCTCACCTGCTTTGCCGATGAACAGCCCGCCGAAAGCGGGCTGTTTTTCGTTCACCTTAAGGTACTCGTTTGCGGTCTTCCGGCTGCGCCGCGCAACGCAAAGGTTGTCCTGACATGCGGATCGCCTTACTCATAACTCGGCGCCTGACCGCCAAACAAGGCGAACAGGCGCCCTTTCGCAATTACCAGACGCGCACGCGATCTTCCGGTTTCAGGTACAGCGCCTGGCCAGGCTGCACATTGAATGCCTTGTACCAGGCGTCAATGTTACGCACGGTGGCGGTGCGGTACTCAGCCGGCGCGTGGCCGTCGGTCAGCACGCGCTGGCGTGCGGCCGCCTCGCGCAGCTTGGTGCGCCAGCTTTGTGCGAAGCCGGTGAAGAACTGCACGTCGGCGTCGGCCACTGGCGCCTTTCCAGCCAGCGAAACCTTGTACGCATCGTAGGACGCGGCCAGGCCTGCCAAATCAGCCAGGTTCTCGCTCAAGGTCTGCTTGCCGTTCACGGCCAGGTCAGGGAACGGCTTGTAGGCCGAGTACTGCGCCGCCAGATTGGCCGAGGCAGCCTTGAAGTGCGCCATGTCCTCCTTGGTCCACCAGTCGCGCAAACGGCCCTGGGCGTCAAATTGCGAACCCTCGTCGTCGAAGCTGTGGCTGATCTCGTGGCCGATGGTCGCGCCAATGGCGCCGTAGTTGGCCGCGTCGGACGCCTTCGGATCGAAGTACGGTGGCTGCAGGATCGCGGCCGGGAAGTTGATCGCGTTCTGCATCGGCATGTTGACCGCGTTCACCAGGTGCGGCGGCATGCACCATTCGGTCGCATCGACCTTTTGGTGCAGCTTGGCGATCTTCTGCGCGGTGTGGAACTGCTCGGCGCGCATTGCGTTGCCGAAGGCGTCAGCCGGCGAGACGGTCAGGCCGGCGTAAGAGTGCCAGTGGTCCGGATAACCGACACCCACGTACAGCGTCTTGAGCTTTTCCTGGGCCTGGGCGCGGGTGGCCGGCGCCATCCAGTCGATCTTCTCGATGCGCTTGCTGAACGCGGCGATGATATTGCTCACCATTTGCTGGATGCGCACCTTGTCGGACGCCGGGAAGTAGCGGTCCACGTACAGGTGGCCGACCGCTTCGTCCAAGCCGGCATTGGTGGCGGCCAGCGCACGTTTCCAGCGCAGCGACTGTTCCGGCGTGCCCGACAAGGCCTTGCCGTAGAACGCGAAACGCTGGTCGGCGAACGCTTTGGGCAGCGTGCCGGCGAAGTGGTTCACCTGATGGAAGGCCAGGTAATCCTTCCAGGTTGCCAGGTCAGCCTTGCCAACCAGCGCGGCCGCGCCGGTCACGGCACTTGGATGCCAGACGATGAACTTGTCCTGGTCGCCCAGACCGGCGCTCTTGAAGTAGGCTTTCCAGTCCATCCCGGGCGCCTTGGCAGCGAAGTCCTTCAGGGTCCAGTTGTTGTTCGCCTTGAGCACATCAGCCGAATCTTCGCGCGAGACGTGCGACTTGGCGATCTCGGTCTCGAGCGCCATCACCTTGGCCGCACGCGCTGGCGCGTCGGCGTAGCCAGCCAGCGCCAGCATCGCGCCGATGTGCTCGGTGTACTTGGTGCGCAGCTCGGCCATGCGCGGATTATCGATCAGGTAATAAGCCCGGTCAGGCATGCCCAGTCCACCTTGCAGGATGTAGGGACGATTGTGGGTCGGATCGGTCAGGCCCTGCACCACCCACAAGCCGAACAGGTTCTCGGTGAAGAAATTGGTGGCATTGAGCGCGTCGACATCGGCGCGCAGCGTGCCGCCCAGCGCGACCGTCAGACCCGCCTGGTCCTTGATGGCGTCGATCCTGGCCAGCACCGGCTTGAGCGGCGCCGTGCCCTTCGCTTCGATCGCCGCTTCGTTCATGAAGGCGCTGTAGTAGTCAGCCACCTTGCGTGCCTCGCCGCCGGCCTTCTTGTCGGCGGCGATCGCTTCGATCATCTTGACGATGCGGGTGTTGGTCTCCTCGGCCAGCGCCGCACCGGCGCCCCAGCCGCTCTTGTCGGCCGGGATTTCGGTCTTGGCCAGCCAGTCGCCGTTGGCGTAGGCGAAGAAGTCGTCGCCCGGCAGCGCGCTTGTCGGCGCGCTTTTGGCCGCGGCCGGCGCGGGCGCCTGTGCGAATGCCGGTGAAAATGCGACCGAGGCGCCGCATAAGGCGATGCTGACGGCGGTTTTGATGGGTGTCCAGCTTGTTTTCATAGCGTCCCTTTTTTTGTGAGTGTGGATTATTTTAACGCCGCGCGCACTTGCGGCAACAACAGTGCTTTTTGCTTGGCGCGGATGCGGATGCCGTTACCCACGCGCTGGGCTTCGGCCTGGGCATCGTCGCCGAAGTTCTGCTTGACGTAGGCTTCCATCATGTCGGCATGGGCCGCGTCGGCCGAGGAGGCGACGATGCTCGGAAAGGCGCGGTTGCGCCCGATGGCGTCCTGGTTCTTCATCAGGGCGTCGCGGTTGGCGATGGCGAAGGCCCAGGCCTGGTCGATGTGCTCGGCGCGCGCCACGCCCGGCACGATCTGGGTGCTGGCCTGCGGCGGGAGGTAGGGCGAAAGCGCCATCTCCAGCGTGCGCGCGGCCAGCGCCGTGTCCTGCACGTTCGACAAGGCGCGGCCGAAGCGGTTGCGCTCCTCGTTGCTCTGGGTCGTCGCGGCGCGCTGGGACAGCGCGTCGTAGGTCGCTTTGTCGGCATAGCGGCCGGCCACGCCGATCACGAAGTCGATCATCGACGGGCTCACGCTGGCCGGATCGGCCAGGTAGCGCGCGAAGCGGGCACGCCCTTCGGCGACGGCGTTTGGCTCGCCCACGCGCGCCAGCACGCTGGCCAGCAACAAACGCAGCTGGCGGTCCTCCACCGATTCGCCCGGCTTTTCGTCCCAGCCGAGCTGCTTGAATTTCGGGCTGACCAGCTCGATCAGGTAGTGCGCGATCAGCGGCCGCTCAGGCTCGCCGCGCGCCAGCGAATACAGGTTGAGCATGTTCGAGACGGCCGAATCCCACACCGCCAGGCGCGGCTCGTTGCCGTACTTGGCAACCAGCTTGAGATAGCCGTCAAGTTGCTGGCGGCCGGAGGCGACCATGCTCCAGGTGTCGGTCAGCAGTTTGAGACGGGTCGGGTCGGGCAGTTTGGCTGCCTGGCTGGCCAGCCCCTCGAAGGAGACAGTGTCGTACTGGACGCGGAAGTAACCGACACTCCACGGATCGACCACCAGCGCGCCATCGCAGCTGGCCTGGGTGATGGTGGTGGTGGCGCCCGAGAGCAGCGTGTACCAGGCTTTGCCGTTGACGGTGCCAACTTGCACCGGCACGTTCCACAGGCGCTTTTCGGCAGCCGGTTCGTCGAGGCGGAACTGTTCCTGGCTGAGCGTGACCTTGCGCTTGCCGCCTTCGCATGCCTGCTCCACCTTCACGACCGGAAAACCTGGCTGGGTGGTCCAGTCGGAGGCGAGCTTGGCGACCGGCTTGCCGGAGGCTTTTTCCAGCGCGTCCCACAGGTCGGCGGTGGTGGTGTTCGAATACTGATGCTTGGCCATGTAGGCGCGGATCCCCTTGCGGAAGGCGTCCTCGCCCAGATAGGCTTCAAGCATGCGCAGGAACGATTCGCCCTTGGTGTAGGTGATCGCGTCGAAAGCGTCGGCGGCCTGCGACTCGGTGGCGATGCTGGTCTGGATCGGGTGCGTGGTCTTGCGCGCGTCGAGATTCATCACCCCTTCACGGTTGGTCAGGTTATCGAGGTAGGGGCGCCACTCCGGATGGAAATGGTCGGTGGCCTTGGTCCCCATCCACGAGGCGAAGCCTTCGTTGAGCCACAGGTTGTCCCACCAGGCCATGGTGACCAGGTTGCCGAACCACTGGTGCGCCACTTCGTGCGCATTGACGCCAAACGAGGTCTGCCTGGTCGAATCGGGACTCTTCTTCGGATCGTAGAGGATGGTCGATTCGTTGTAGACGATGCCGCCCCAGTTTTCCATGGCACCGTTGAAACCGCCCGGAATGGCGATCTGGTCGAGCTTGGCGAGCGGGTAAGGCACGCCAAAATAGTTGTTGTAGTAGCGCAGGATGTCCTTCGTCACACCCAACGCGTAGGTCGCCGATTCCTGCTTGCCAGCGGTTGTGACGACGCCGATGTCGACACCGTCCTGCTTGGCCGTCAAGCGTTCCAGTTCGCCGGCCACCAGTACCACCAGGTAGCTCGACATTTTCGGGGTGACACCAAACGAGATGCGCTGCAAGCCGCCGTCGAGGTTTTCCTGTTTCTCCACCGGGGTGTTGGAGAACGCCGTAAAGCTGGCCGGCACGTCCACGCTGAGCTTGAAGGTGGCGCGGAACGAGGGCTCGTCCCACAGCGGCAGCATGCGGCGCGCGTCGGCCGGCTCCATGGTGGTGGCGAGCATGGCCTTGTCGGCGCCGCCGGCCTTGTAGCTCATGTGGAACATGCCGCGCGCTTCGCGGTTGATCAGGCCATGGAACTTGAGCGCCAGCTGGTAGCGGCCCGGCGCGAGTGGCTGCTCGAGCTTGAAGGTCAGCGTTTCCTGCGTCTTGTCGATGACGGGCGTCAGCCTCTGCTCGGTGCTCCCTTTGCCCGACAGCGTGGCCGAGTCAATTTCCAGGTTGACGACGTTGAGCATGATGGTCGAGGTGGCCTTGAGCACCTCGATTTCCACTGTTTCCGAGCCGAGAAAGGTATTCGACGCCAGATTCGGAATCAGGTGGGCGGCGTACTGAACCGGAACTATGTCTTTGGGCAACTTCCCCGGGGTGGCGCCGAAGGAAAATGGTGCTTCGGCGTGGGCCGCAATGGCGGCGAAGGTCAGCGCGGCGCCTGCGGCCATGCGCGTGGCTTGGAAATATCTCATTGAAATCTCTCTCTTGTTTTTTGTGCGCCCGGAGTGGCGCAGCTACCCAAGCTGCACTCTAATCGCCATAAAAGGCAAATTGGACCAAAATGCGATGAACTGCATAATAGCGCGCCAAGCCGTCAAAAACCGCGACTGGCGCGTGTGGCCGATCTCATATCGCTTTTCTACCCCGCGCGCGAATTTCGCTATATAGTCGGGCTGTCCGGCCAACGAGGAGACCGCAATGACCCTGGAAGCACTGCTGCAAAACCCGAACGCCCTGCCCACCGCGCCCAAGGTGGTCGAACAGCTGATCAGCAGCTTCAACGACCCGGACGTGTCGGTCGATGCGATCGCGCGCACGCTGTCAACCGATCCCGTGCTCAGCGCTAAGCTCTTGCGCTTGGCAAATTCTGCGTATTACCACGTCTCGCGCAGCATCGGCACCGTCGACGACGCCGTGCGCATGCTCGGCTTTGTCACGGTGCGCACGCTGGTAATCAGCTCCGGCC
Organism: Pseudomonadota bacterium; assembly: GCA_040390195.1. Taxonomy (GTDB): domain Bacteria; phylum Pseudomonadota; class Gammaproteobacteria; order Burkholderiales; family Burkholderiaceae_D; genus Telluria_A. Next base: position 40,723 of record JAZJYV010000009.1, read on the forward strand.
TGGTGAGCGGCTTCAAGACCGTGCCCGGACTCGACCTCAAGCGCTTCTGGCGCTACAGCCTGCACGCTGCCGTGGCCGCCAAGTGGATCGCCAGGAAAAGCGGAGAGAACAGCGACCTCGCCTTCACCATCGGCATGATGCACGCGATCGGGCAGTTGGTGATTCATGCGGGCAAACCGGAGCAGGCACAGGCCCTCGACAAGATCGCCGGGCCTTACGATCCACGCAGGTTTTCAGAGGAAATGGTAGCATTTGGCTACGATTTCAGCGAAGTTGGCGCAGAATTGGCCCTGCGCTGGAAATTTCCCGATGTTTTCCCTGAAACCATCCGGGATTTCCCGGAGCCGATGCGCCAGAGCCCACTGAACCGGATGGCCGTGGTGGTTCATCTCGCCGTCTGGCGTGCCCAGGTCGAGGAATGCCAGCCCGGCCCGGAGGCGCTGGCCGCGGGCTTGCCGCAAGCGGCAGCACAGAGCATCGGCATCGAAGCGGCCAGCTTGCTCGACGAGATGCCGCCATTGGCCGAGTTGAGTGCGGGCCTGGAAGAACTTGTTCATTAAACAAATCGAAAATATTTTTCAATTATTTTCGAGAAAAGCCTAAAGTTCCCTAAACGACTGCCGATATGGAGGGACACGCGGTAATCCGCTCACATTTTTAGGCAGGTGTCCCATGACCTCCAACGAAGTTCTCGCTATGTACGAACAGATCGCCGGCCTGACCGCCAAGATGGCGATTGCGGCGCAAACGGGCGACCAGGATGGCATGTCGATGCTCGAGCGCCAATGCGCCGTGCAAGCATCTTCGTGCGACAGTGGCGTGCCTGCCCTGTCGGGCGCTGCGCGCATGCGCAAGATCGACCTGATCAAGCAGATCATGGCCAATGACCGCGCGATTCGCGAAGTGACCGAACCTTGGCAGTTAAGCGATGTGATGGCCGCAGCCCACTAAGTTGCTCCAAACGACAAGAAAGCGCCTCGCGAGGCGCTTTTTTTACGTTCATCGCTCCCGCGTCCGGAATAATTCTCTTGACACGGATGCGACCCCAATCAGGCCTTGGACGACTGCAGAAATCGCCGACTACGCCACCACCGCCAGCTTCAGCGACAGGGCAATCCCTTCCGCTGCCTGGGTGATCTCCGGCAAGGACGGAAAGCTTGGCGCAATCCGGATGTGGCGGTCTTGCGGATCGATGCCATATGGAAACGCTGCACCGGCCGGCGTCAAGGTAATCCCCGCCTCTTTCGCCAGCGCGATGGTGCGCTTGGCGGCACCAGGTGGCGTCATCAGGTCAATGAAATACCCTCCTTTCGGCACCGTCCAGGATACGCCTGGCATATCGCCCAGCAGGCGGCCAAATTGCGCCAGCACGGCGTCGAACTTCGGCTGCAACAGCGCACGATGGCGCGCCATCAGCGCCTCGACCGTCGGCACGTCCTTCAGCAATTGAACATGGCGCAACTGGTTGACCTTGTCCGGGCCGATGCTGCGCACACCGGCGTGGCGGGTCCACCACGCAATGTTGGCAGGTGACGCCGCCAGGGCCGCGATCCCCGAACCGGCCCAGCTGACCTTGGAGGTCGAAGCGAAGACCACGGCCCGGTCCGGATTGCCGGCGCGCACGCAAGCGTCGAGAATGTCGGCGATCTCTACGTTTTCGTCACTCAAATGATGGAAACGGTAGGCATCATCCCACATCAGGCGAAAATCCGGCGCTGCAGTTTTCATGCTCGCCAGGCGCTGCACGACACTGTCCGCATACACTGCGCCCGAAGGGTTGCTGTATTTCGGCACGCACCACATGCCCTTGATGCTGGCGTCGTTGGCCACCAATTGCTCGACCAGGCCCATGTCCGGACCGGTCTCGGTCATCGGAACATTGATCATCTTGATACCGCGCAGTTCGCAGATGGAAAAATGCCGGTCATAGCCCGGCACCGGACACAGGAAGGAAACCGGCCCCTGTCCCACCCAAGGCTGGCCGCCCGGCACGCCGTTGAGCAAGGCGTACACAATCACGTCGTGCATCAGCGACAGGCTGGCGCTGCTGTCGACGACGACCTGCGCCGCCGGCACGCCCAACAGCTGGCCGAACAGGGCGCGCGCCTCTGGCAAGCCAACGCCGCCGCCATAGTTGCGGCAATCGGTGCCATCGGCCGCCGCGAAACCGGGCAAGGCCGCCAGCAAGGCGTCTGACAGGTCGAGTTGCTCCGGCGCTGGTTTGCCGCGTGACATGTCCAACATGAGTCCGCGCTGCACGAATGATTGGTATTGCTCCTGAATGCTCATTGACTGCTTTCAAAAAGTGAATCGATCAGAAGAGTATATCCCGCCATCATTAATTCAGCCAAAAGCGCCTCTAAGCGAAGCTTCATCGTTGCTAACACTGTTATATTTCCCTCAGTGCATTTTTCAATTGGACCGCCATGACCCGACTTTCCCTGCTGTGCGCCGCCACCGTCCTGCTGGCCGGTTGCGCCGCTACTCAACCAGCGCTCACCGATTTCACTGCCAACTCAGGTGCGGCACGCGCGCCCGAGCAATTGGCCGTTACGTTCGAGAAGGCCGACCTGGCGCTGCGGGTCGATCCTGCCACCAGGAGTTTGCGTGGCGACGCGACGCTGACCTTTCTGGCGCGATCGCCGCTAAACCGCATTGTGCTGGAACTGGACCGCAATTTGCCAATTGACTCGGTCACGGTCGACGGCGCGCTGCTGCCGGCAGCGGCCATCAGCAATCCCGATGGCCGCCTCACCTTGAGCTTGCCCGCGACCGTGGCCGCAGGCGCGCGCAGCGTCGTGCGCGTGCGCTATCACGGCGTGCCGCACGTCGCCAAGCACGCGCCCTGGGACGGCGGCTTCGTCTGGAGCACCACGCCCGACGGCCAGTCCTGGATCGCCACCGCCGTCGAAGGCGAAGGCTGCGACCTGTTCTGGCCCTGCATCGATCACCCGATGGGCAAGCCTCAGGCGATCGATTTGCACATCAGCGTGCCCGCGCCGCTGGTGGCCGCCAGCAACGGCATCGCACTCGGCATGGACGAAACGGATGGCTGGCGCACTTACCACTGGCGTGCCAAGAACCCAAGCACCTACGGCGTGTCCCTGAACATCGGCCCCTACCAGCTGATCTCGGGCGAATTCGCCAGCCGCTACGGCAACCGCATTCCGCTGCGGCTGTGGCACCTGCCCGCGAACGCGAAAAAGGCGGCGGACCTGTTCGCCGAATTCACGCCAATGCTGACTTTTTTCGAGAGCCGGATCGGCCCCTACCCTTTCGGCGACGAGAAGATGGGCGTCGTCGAGACGCCGCACCTGGGCATGGAACACCAGACCATCAACGCCTATGGCAACGGCTACGCCAAGGCCGCCACCGGCTACGACTGGCTGCTGCAGCACGAGCTGTCGCACGAATGGTTCGGCAACCAGATGACCAATGCCGACTGGGACGACATGTGGCTGCATGAAGGCTTCGGCAGCTACATGCAGCCGCTGTATCTCGAATACCTGCGCGGCGACTTCGCGTTTCACGCGGCACTGCAGGACCAGCGCAAGGCCCTGATCAACAAATTCCCCGTCGTCAGCGGCAAGAGCATGCGCATTGAAGACGTGTACAAGGACGAGCGCGGCGGCGCCGCCAACGACCTGTATGCGAAGGGATCGCTGGTGCTGCACACGCTGCGGGGGCTGATCGGCGACGACGCATTTTTCCGCGCCACGCGGCGCCTGGTGTATGGCACCGAGACGCCGGTGCCGGGCAATTTCCAGCCGCGCTACGGCAGCACGCGCGAGTTCATCGGCATTGTCAACGAGATCAGCGGACGTGACCTTGGCTGGTTCTTCGACGCCTATCTGTACCATGCCGCGCTGCCGGAACTGGAGGCGGTGCGCGACGGCGACAAGCTTCGGCTGAGCTGGAAACTCAAGGACGGTGGAGCGTTCCCGATGCCGCTTGAAGTGCGGGTTGGCGAGCACCTTGAAACGCTGGCGATGGCCGGTGGACGCGGCGAGCTGACGCTGCCGCCAGCGGCCACCTACACCATCGATCCACACTCAAAGGTGCTGCGCTATGAAGCCCATATCGAGGACTGGAAACGCGATGCAGCCGAACGCAAGAAAGCAATGAAGACGCCGCCGAATCCGTAGTGTGGGTAGGCGCCGAGCGCGCAAGCCGCCAAGCGCCTCGTTAGCGCGAGCAATGGCGAGTACCAGACTGATCAAACCTGATCAGCCAAGGGATAGAGCTCGGTATTTTCCGTCTGTATCCGTTGATGCAAGGCCTTGAATATATTGTTTGCATCCTCGCGAAAGCCTTCGGGATTGCTGGATACATTTTTACCCGTGGTCCAGCTGCCCGCAAACTTCATGTAGGCCGCCGCAATGCCACCCATCTCCTGTTGAAACTGTTTTCCGATCTTTGCGATGCCGGCGTCAGTCGATTTTGCCAGTGCCGGGTAAAGCACGAGATCCTCAGCTGCAAGATGCAACTTGATCACGGAACTCATGGTGACGATCTGCCTGGCAATCGCGTCTGCATTTTCCGCAATTCCTGATTGGCACAGCTTCTTGAGTTGGGTCACCTGCGCCATGATCTCGTTGTGATCCTGCTTCAGTTTTTCGATATTCATGACTCTCCTCGCTTTCCGCTCGATCGCCTTCAAATAGCTTGCCCTGCCCCGATAATGATTGCATAAATCAGTGCGCGAGTCATCACTTTGATGGCCTCTGTGCATGCCGTCCACCTCGCCGTGAGCGCCTGACTTCGGCCGGCTCAGTCGTTTTTTGCGTACGGTGATTTGCCACCGTCGGCGATGAACTGATCGATCCGCGCTGCCAGTGTCGGCAGCGGCACGGAGCCCAAGCGCAGCACGGTGTCGTGGAAGGCACGGATATCAAACTTTGGACCCAGCGCCGATTCCGCCTTCCTGCGCGCCTCAAAGATGGCCATCTGCCCAAGATAGTAGGACAGTGCCTGTCCCGGCCACGAGATATAGCGGTCCACTTCCGTTTCCACTTCATGCGTGGACAGGGCCGTGTTGTCGCGCAGGTAGGCCTGGGCCTGCTCGCGTGTCCATCCCTTCGCATGCAGGCCCGTATCAACCACCAGCCGCGACGCGCGCCAAGCCTGATAGCTGAGCATGCCGAACACTTCATACGGCGTCTCGTAAATGCCCATCTCCACACCCAGGCGTTCGCTGTACAGGGCCCAGCCCTCGCCGTAGGCCGAGACATAGGCGCGACGGAACAATGGATCGCCCTTGGGCTCCAGTGCCACCGGCATCTGGAAAGCATGGCCGGGCGCCGATTCGTGCAGGGTCAGGGCCGGCAAGCTGTACAGTGCGCGCGACGGCAGATCATAGGTATTCACGAAATACACACCAGGGCCACCCCGGCCCGAGGTGTAGAACGGTGCCTGGTCATCGGGCACGGGAACAATGGCGAAGCGGCGGCGCGGCAGGTGGCCAAAGAAGCGATCGACCTTGCCATCGAATTTCTTGGCGATGTAGGCGGCGCGCATCAGCAACTCTTCCGGCGTCTTGGCGTAAAAGCGCGGGTCCGTGCGCAGGAAATTCAGGAACGCCGGCAGCTCGCCCTCAAAACCCACCTGCTTCATCACCAACTGCATTTCTGCGCGGATCTTGTCCATCTCCTGCAAGCCAATCGCATGAATTTCGTCCGGCGTCATCGAGGTGGTCGTGAATTCCAGGATCTTCGATTGATAGTAGGCTTTACCGTCGGGCAGGTCGCGGGCCGCCAGCGTCGTACGCGCCTTCGGCACATACTGGGTGCGCATGAATTGCAGCACCGAGGCATAGGCCGGCTGCACCATCTCGCGGATGCGCGTGACCGCTTCGGCCCGCAAGGCTTGCTGCCTGGCGAGCGGGATCGAGGCCGGCATCGCCTTGAACGGCAGGTAGAACACGGTACTCTCGGGTGACTTCGCTTCGGCAATCGACACCAGCGATGCGTCGCGTCCCACCAAGGTCACCTGCGGCGGCGTGAAGCCGCGCGCCAGGCCCGCTTCCAGGTTCTTCAGCTGCTCGGAAAAATAGCGCGGCAGGTCGGCCATCATTTTCAGGAAGGCTTCGTAGTCGGCCTGGCTCTTGAAGGATTGCCGTGCCACGCTGCTCGTGTTCGACCAAAACGCGCTGTCGGCATTGACCGGCTTTTCGAATTCCCGGAATTCGATCGCGGCGACGCTGGCAGCGATCTGCGCATGGTAGACCGCGAAATTGATGCGATCGGCCGGCGTGAGCTGGTCCTGCGCCAGCTTATCGAGCCTTGCCAGGACAGCCTTCCAATAGGCCAGCCGGCGCGCTTGCACTGCGGCGCTCACCTGCGGCAGTGTGGCCCGGATGCCCTCCTCGTCCTCGTCGCGTTCCAGCGTTTCGGCCACACGCCACTTCCACTCCGTCGAGTAGATGTCCTTGAACTGCTGGGAAGTGGACGGCGCCGCCTGGGCGCTGGAAAGGCAGGCAAGGATCGCCAGGCTGGCAGTCAGGAACGAACGTTGAATCAACACGGGCGAGCTCCGGTGGCGAGTTAGACCACTAGCCTAAACGGCCCACATCGCTCGCACAAGCGAAAAATTCTGCTCGAGCGCAGTTGGCGCGCCGCCAATGCATCCTGGTCGAGTACTAATAATTAAGCAACTCAAGTAACACACGTTGCCTATTGCATAATCACCCTTTCCAGTTTAATATTAATTGTCGTCGCCACAACACAGCCCTTAAGGTTCGTGGGCGCCGATCATTGACCCGCGCGAACTCGGCTACCCGCCTTCCTCGCAACGGCAACAGGTACGCAAGGTGCCTGTTTCAGCCATCGCTGTTGGATGCTGAATATTTATCTCTACCCAAAACAGTTGGAAAAATATCCGTCGTGATCCGGAGCGGCATGCCGCTACCTGCAATGGATGTTTTGCGTCGATTTTCCGTTTGAAAGTCGATTTGGCATTGCCGCGGGCAAGGCACCAACACGCGGGTACCGATCGTAGCGCGGGCCGACATTGATGCGTTCAAAAAAAGAACGCACGTCACCTGCTAATTTCAATCATGGAGACAACCTTGAAACTCAAATTATTTGCCGCCAGCCTCATGCTGGCCTCGACTGCGCAAGCTGTCACGCTCGACGCCAAGACCTACGTCGGCGCCAGCACGCCCCTGCAGACGGCCCAATACGGCGTGCGCAATTACTCGGCTCCGGTGCTGGTGAGCGGCCTGCACGACCCCGCCAACTTCATGGCCGCGCCCAGGCAGCCGACCTGGCAGTTCGCCCAGGTCGACCCGACCGGCGGCGTGCTGACCTTCGAACGCCAGAGCGCTCCGGCCACCGGCTGGCATGCCTGGACCCGCAAGGGCAAAGTGCTGGTCACGGGCGGCAGTTCAGCCACGCCTGACCGCATCTACACCGTGTTCAACGGCCAGCAACTGATCGCCGCCATCAACCAAGCCGGCAACGAGCCAAAAATCATCCGCGTGGTGGGCCATATCGACCTGCGCTGGAGCGAGAACAACACGGTCTTCTCGGAGTACACCAGCTATTCGGACCAGAAGTACGGCGGCTCGATCAGCCTGCCGTCGAACACGACGCTGGTGGGCATCAACGACGCCCAGGGCCGGCCGGCACGCATGACAGGCACGGCAATCCTGATCGGCGGCGAACTGGCCCTGACGCCAGGCGGTGACCCGGAAGCCGATTTCAAGGCGTGGATCGCGGCCGGCAAGGACGGCGACGACTACCCGACCTGGACCCGCAACGTCATCGTGCGCAACATCGCGCTCGACACGCCGTGGGACGTCAATCCCGAGGACGCGGGCAACGCCTATGCCGACGGCATCACGGTCTCGCGCGGCCAGAACATCTACCTCGACCACCTGACCATCAGCGACGGCGACACGCCCGACTCGCTGGCCGTCGCACCCTGGCTGACCCGGCACGACGGCGCGCTCGACGTGGTGCGTGGTGGCGATTACGTCACCATCGCCAACAGCTATTTCTACAAGCACCACAAGACCACGCTGGTGGGCAATGGCGACTCCGGCCGCGCCTGGAGCGACGATGGCCGCATGCATGTGACCTTCTCCGGCAATTTGTGGGATGGGGCGACGACGCGCCTGCCGCTGAACCGGTATGGCCAGGTGCACATGTTCAACAACCTCATCACGGGCAGTGTCTCGACCACGAACGTGGACATCAAATTTGAAAGCGGGACCGATGCGCGCTACCACTCGAACATGCTGCTTGAAAACAACTACTACAACATCACCGGCCTCAAGCTGACCGAGTTCTGCGGCAAGGCCATCAAGGGCAAGGACTTCATCGGTTTCCGCTCGTCGGGCCACATCTTCACCAGCGACAAGGCCGGCACCAACCTGATCGACGGCCAGTGCGGCTATGCGCAGCCGAGCGCCGCCAACCTGTGGAACCCGCCCTACCTGTACGCGCTGCAAACGGCGACCTCGACCTTGACCGCCGTGCCCGCGAATGCCGGCGCCGGCAAGCTCAAGTAATCACACCATCATAAAGAACTGGAGACCACGATGATTTTCAAACGAATGAGTTCTTCCCTCGCCTTCCTCCTTGCGCTGGGCCTGGCACCTGGCGCGGCGCAAGCGGACCTGATTGTCAATACCGGCACGCCATCGAATGCCGTTGGCGATGGCTGGGCCTTCAATAGCGCCCACAGCTACGCCGGCCAGATTTCGCTGGCGGACGAGATGACGATCAACAACATCCAAGGTTACTTCAGCACGGATGTGGGCACCGTCACGATCAGCCTGTTCAGCAATATCGAGGACGGCGACGGCGGCTTCATCCCGGGCAGCGCGCTGCGTTCGACCAGCTTCGCCACCGGCCTCGGTGCGCTTGCGTGGACCGGCGCCTCGGCGCTCAACTGGGTGGTGGAGCAAGGCACGTACTGGGTCGTCTTCAGTTCCAGCTACGGCAAGGGTAGCCAGAGCAGCATGCCCGGCATGGCCGCCGATCCGCTCAGTGGCTACGCGCTCATGCAGGGCGGTCAATGGTATGACGCCGGTGATCTGGACCTTAAGCAGGGCTTGCGCGTGTATGTGCCCGAGCCGGGCAGCATGGCGCTGCTCGGACTGGGCCTGGTCGGTGTTGGTGCGCTGAGGCGCCGGCGGTAGTCGCGCGCGATGGTGCGGCAGTTGGCCGTTTGACCGCATCCGTACAAATATCGTTGAAAAAAACGTAGGGTGGAACCCCAAGGGGTCCGCCCTACGTGCTTGTGGATATGTCGATTTCTTCAGGTCGTGATATTGTCCGCGAAGTCGTGCACCGCAGCGCCTTCGGTGGTAAAGCCGACGCCAACCAGTGTCACCAGCACGCCGATCGTGCCGCCGGCCGCATTGCCGTTGCTGTCGTAGCTGAGCACCGTGCCGCCGCCGCCGGCGGAAAAGTGAAGATAGCCGTGGGCGACCAGGTCGACCAGGCTGGAGCTGCGCGCGCCGTTGAAGTCATGGACCAGGCCCGCGAGATTGATCATGTCACCCTCCCCTGCCCCGCTCGGACGCGCGATGTTGAAATCGGCGATCGTATCGGCGCCGAGCACGGCGTCGGCGAGGCTGCCGAAGATGAAGGTGTCGTGGCCGCCGCCGCCGGTGAGCGAATCAGTACCGCCGCCGGGCGTGACAAGGTCATTGCCGACACCGGCATTGACCTTGTCGTTGCCGGCGCCGGAGTTGATGCGGTCATCGCCCGCGCCGGCGATGATGATGTCGTTGCCAGCGCCGGAATTGATGACGTCGGCGCCGGCGCCGGTGGTGATGGTGTCGTTGCCGCTGCCAGTGGTGACCGTGTTCGTGCCGTCGCCAGCGGTGACCGTATTATTGCCGTTGCCCGCTTCGATCTTGTCATTGCCGGTGCCGCTGGAGATGGTGTCGTCGCCGCTCCCGGTGGTGACCGTATTGATGCCGTTGCCGGCATTGATGGTGTTGTTGCCATTGGCAGCGTCAATGGCGTCGTTGCCGGCACCGGTCGTGATGCTGTCGTTGCCGTCGCCGGTCCGGACGATGTCGTTGCCGCCGTTGCCGCCGATTGTGAAATCGAACAGGGCAGTGGCGGTGATGACGTCATCCGTGCCGGCGACCGGTGTGGTGAAGGTCGTCGTGCCGAATGGTAAAGTGCCGTAGGTGTAGTTGGCCATCTTGAATTTCCTTCTTTTTGGTCGCGATCACAAATTGAGGCGGACTGCCGTTGAAACTCTGCAGTGACCGAGTGATCCGAGTCTAGTCATCGGGACGAGGCTGTTCTGTTCGCCTGCGTACGATAGAGAAGGATTATTTTTGCGCAAGCGCCGGAGGGAAAATTGGGGAGAGCGACCACCAGGTATCTCCTGGTGTCGCCTCGTGCCGGTTGCATCCGGCGTCCGCGTACCACTGTTGGCTTGCGGACCGCTTCCGGGACAGGCGTTTCCTCAACGATTACCTGCTTGCCGCGCCACGCTATCGTTGGTGGCTGCGCCAGGTCCTTGCCCCGTAGTTCGTGGTCATCAAGACCACGGAAATCAGTATAGCGCAAAAATCAATGTTGTGTAAGCCGCCCACGGACGGGGCCATCAGCTGAGCGAAGGCTCCTCAGGCGGGGTCGCGTCGGCCTTGGTTTTCATCCGCTTGAACTTGGTCTTGAGCTTGGCGAACAGGCCCGGTGTCGCAGGCGCGCTCTCCCCGGCCTTGCCCCCTTTGGCTTTCTTGCGCTTGAGGTAGAACACCAAGCCCCCGCCCAGCAGCGCGAGCACGCCGGCGGCGCTGGCGCCGATGAGCAGCCATGGCGTGGGCTTCGGTTTCGGGGCGGGTGCCGGCTCGATCCTGGCCACGGTCTTGATCGGTGGCGTCACGGCCGGCTTGACCTCGATCGCCGCCTGCAGCAGGCGCACCTTCTCTTCCAGTTCCACGATCTGGGCAGTGAGCACCCCGTTCTTGTAGTCAATCGCGGCGCAGGTCTTGATCTGGTCGGCGCTGAACGCGCAGGCGGCCGGACGGGCCGCGCCACGCGCGCGCGCCAGCACCGGCGGCAGGTCCGTGGCGGCGTGCGCGACGGCCGCCTCGAACGCCTGGCGCGACGGTTCGGCGACCGGCGCCGGGTTGGGGTCGGCCGCCAGCCACAGCGTGACCTGGCGCACCGAGCGGCGCCCCCCTTCGTTCAATTCCAGGAACAGGTGCAGGAAATCGCCATCCACCGGCTTGACCGTGGTCAGGTGCAGGAACTGGCGTCCATCGCGCCGCATGACCGACATGAACAGGCTCGACAGCGCCGGCTGCATGCGGATGTTCGCGCCGCGGAACACGTCGGCATTGGCCAGGCGCACCTGGACGGCTTGATTGTCCTCACCGAGCGCCACCAGTTCGACGTCGGCGACCAGCGGCTGGCCACTGAACGAGCGCACCTGGGCCTCGCCCAGTTCCGCCGCGGCGACCACGGCGCAGGCGCCCGCCAGCAGCATGGCCAGGCTCAAGCGCGACAGGCGGACGAAAGGACGACGTAGCATAGGAAACCGAGTCTACCAGCAAAATGTTGGGACCCGGCAAAATTGGGGCCATATCGTAATTAACGCGCATTGCGCTAAACTCTTTAATTCCAGATCGAAATACAGGAAATTCATGCAAACCCGACTTGAAAAAGACAGTTTTGGACCGATCGCCGTGCCGGCCGGTCACCTGTGGGGCGCCCAGACCCAGCGCTCGCTCGAACACTTCGCCATCTCCAGCGAGCGCATGGCGCCCGAGCTGATCGCCGCGCTGGCCCAGGTCAAGCGCGCGGCGGCGGCGGTGAACCGCTCGCTCGGCCTGCTCGCGCCCGACAAGGCGCACGCCATCATGGGCGCCGCCGACGAGGTGCTCGACGGCCTGCACGCCGGCGAGTTCCCGCTGGCCGTGTGGCAAACCGGCTCCGGCACCCAGACCAATATGAACATGAACGAGGTGCTGGCCAACCGCGGCTCGGAGCTGATGGGCGGCGTGCGCGGCGAAGGCCGCCTGCTGCACCCGAACGACGACGTCAACCTGGGCCAGTCGTCGAACGACATCTTCCCCACCGCCATGCACGTGGCCGCCGCCGCCGCCGTCAAGCAGCAATTGCTGCCGGCGCTGGCGCAGCTGCGCGCCACCTTCGAGCGCAAGTCCAAGCAGTTTGCCGACATCGTCAAGATCGGCCGCACCCACCTGCAAGACGCCACGCCGCTGACGCTGGGGCAGGAGTTTTCAGGCTACGCGGCCCACCTCGAGTTCGCCGAGCGCCACATCAAGGACGCCGTGCCGGCCCTGCTGCTGCTGGCGGCCGGCGGCACCGCCGTGGGCACGGGACTGAACGCCCATCCGGACTTCGCCAACCGCATCGCGGCCGAACTGGGTTCGCGCACGGGCCTGTCGTTCAAGAGCGCGCCCAACAAGTTCGCCGCGCTGGCCGGCCACGACGCCCTGGTGGCCACCCATGGCGCGCTCAAGACGCTGGCCACGGCGCTCAACAAGATCGCCAACGACGTGCGCTGGATGGCGTCCGGCCCGCGTTCGGGCCTGGGCGAAATCACCATTCCGGAAAACGAGCCGGGCAGCTCCATCATGCCGGGCAAGGTCAATCCGACCCAGTGCGAGGCGCTCACCATGCTGTGCTGCCAGGTGTTCGGCAACGACGTGGCGATCACCCTGGGCGGTGCTTCGGGCAATTTCGAGCTGAACGTGTACAAGCCGATGATCGCGCACAATTTCCTGCAGAGCGTGCGTGTGCTGGCCGACGGCATGCGCTCGTTCGGCCACCACTGCGCCGAGGGCATCGAGGCCGACGAGGGCCGCATCGCCGAGCTGATGGAACGTTCGCTGATGCTGGTGACGGCGCTGGCGCCCCACATCGGCTACGACAAGGCGGCGCACATCGCCAAGAAGGCCCGCCACGAAGGGACGACACTCAAGCAGGCCGCGCTGGCGCTCGGCTATGTCAGCGAGCAGCAGTTCGGCGACTGGATCGTGCCGCTGGCCATGACCCGGCCCACCAAGGCCGACTGAGCCGGCTCAGAATTTGCGGCTGTAGCGCACCCCCAGCAGCATATCGTGCGGGGTTTGCGCCTCGTGGCCCGGATTCATGCGCAACATCAGGGCGCCCGACAGCCTGGCCACCTTGTCGAGCGGCTGCGAATACGTCATCTCGAGGTCGCGTTCGGTCGCACTCGGCGCCAGGTTCAGGGTGCGCGTGGCGTAGCTGAGCGAGCCGTCGTCGTGCTGGGCCACCGCGCCGGTCAGGCTCAGGGCACCCTTGGTGACCTTGGTGGGCACCGTCAGGGTCAGGCCGAAGCGGTCGTCGCTGCTGAAGATCTGGCGCGCCGCCAGGCCCGCGCTGTAGGCCACCGTCCCCACCGACGACACTTGCGAGACCAGGCTGTCGGCGTTCTGGAAGCCGGCCGTGTGGCCCGCCGAGGCCATGCTCACCAGCGACAACTGCGGTGTCAGCTCATAGCCGAGCGAGAGCGAAATGAACATGGTGCGCGCCGCACTGTTGAACGCCATCGCACTGCCTTGCATGCTGCCAAGCAGCGAGCCGCTCTCGCGCAAGATGCCGCCACTGAACACGCCCACCGCGCGCCCGCTGCGCTGTTCGATTTCCACGCTCACCAGGGTGCGCCTGGCGTACGGCGTGAGCGTGGGCAGCACCTCGCCTTGGGCGCTGCCCTCGGTGAGCACGCCAAGACGCAAGCGGCGCGACTCGCCCATCATCATGCTCACGCCGGCGTGGCGGGCGTCGTGCACCATGCCGAAATACGGCGCGTTGAATTTGCCCTCGCCGCTGGCCGCAAACGGCGCCAGGCCGGTGGCAGCGAGGCCGAAAAAGCTGGCGCTCATCGAGCCGGAACCGGCGCCGACGATGGTGCCGTTGGCACTGCGGCTGGCGATGGCCAGGCGGTCGCCGCCGCCGTAGGTCAGGCTTTGGCGACCGTGCACCTGTTCGACCAGCGCCTCCTGGCGGTCGAAGGCGCCGAACAGGATGCCGGCGTTGGCGGCGGCCGGCACTGCCGCTTGCAGGTTCTTGCCGACGTCGACATCGAAGCCGCGCCCGAACTGGTCGACGCCGATGAAGCCGAGCGATTTGGTGCTGAAGGTGCCCACGCTGCTGACCATCAGCGCACTGCCCAGCGCCACCGGCTTGCCGGCGGTCGCGCTGAGCAAGGCGCCCACCGGACCCATCGAACGGGCCACGTTGATCAAGCCCCAGCCGTAGACCGGGTCGGGCGCGGTGTCCGTGCCCTTGCCCAGGTGGGTGGCGGTCTTGAAGATGATCTGGCTGATGGTGCTGGCGCCCAGGAAGCTCCAGTTGCTCTTGATCAGGGCGGCCTGGCCGGCCACGATCGGGGTCGCCATCGACGTGCCGCTCATGTAGGCGGCCTGGTTGCCGAGGTAGCTCGAGGCGACGTTCACGCCCGGCGCCACCACATACCAGGCAGCAGTGTCGGCGCCGTAATTGGAAAACGAAGCGAGCTTGTTGTTGGCGTCGACGGCGCCAACGACGATGATCTGGTTGTTGGCCCAGGCCTGGCTGGCGTAATGTGCCGGCCAGCTGACGCTGGCCTTGCCATCGTTACCGGCCGCGATGGTAAACAGCACGCCCTTGGCCACGCCGTCGCGCAAGGCGAGCAGGTTGGCGGGGCTGCTGCCGCCGAGCGAGAGGCTGATGATCGGCGCCTTGGCCGTATTCACCAGCCAGTTGATGCCCTGGTCGATGCGGGTGCTGCTGGTGCTGCCACTGCCATCGAACACCTTGGCGATGGCCAGTTTGGCGCCCATCGCCACACCCTGGTAGGTGGCGCCGTTGGCGGTGGTGCCAGCCACCAGCCCGGCCACATGGGTGCCATGGCCAACCGTGTCGGGCACGCTGGTGCTGGCGTCGAACACGTTGTAGCTTTTCACGACCTGCCCGCGCAGCATGGCGTTGCTGATCTCGGCGCCGGTGTCGGCGATGCCCACCAGGACGCCGCTGCCATTGGCCTTGCCCAGCTGGTTGGCGTAAGGCAAGTTGATCTGGTTCTGCCAGGTTTGCACCAGGCGCGCCTTCTTCTCGGTGGCGGTGGGCAGGGGTGCAAGGGCACCCGGATCGGTGGCCGCCATTGCGCCCGCCGGACAGGCTGCGGCGAGCGCCGCAATCAGGAGAGATTTGTTCATCAGCGACTTTCTTCCAGTGCGCAAAGATGCGCGCTTTCAGGACTCAGCTTAGCAGTGTTTTTCCGCAAGGCAATATCTGAACAACCATTTGCCGCAAATTCAGCGCGCGCCTGCGACAGTCCGGTAAACTGGCGCTTTATTCCAGTTGAAAATGGGGCAACAGCATGCAAAGAACAACATTTGAGTTGGCCGGGGAATTTGTTGAGCTCAATCAGCTATTGAAGCTGAGCGGCTTGTGCGATAGCGGCGGCGCTGGCAAGATTCTTGTCGCCAGCGGCGTGGTGAGCGTGGACGGCAAGAAGGAATTGCGCAAGACGGCCAAGATTCGCGCTGGACAAACGGTGGGCATCGGCGACGTGCGCATCAGCGTCAAGGCCGGGACGGGGGGCGAGGCTTGAATTTACTTGCGTTTGGGCAATAATATAATACACTGAGCTTGGGCTGTGGCGAGCTGAGCTGCAGTGGTTTGCGTCAGGACAAACCGGCCAGCATTTTCTTGTTTATATTTTAAGACATGATCAACCGGTTCTCAGGTGGCCGCCATGAATATCCCAGCAGAAAGTCCCCAGACGCAGGAACGATTGATTGGCGATTTGCGTCTCGTGATTGAGAACGCCGAGGAACTGTTGAAAAATACCGACCAGTACACCGGCGTGTTGTACCAGAATGCACGCGCCAAGCTGGCGCAGGCGCTGGCCGCGGCGACCGAGGAACTGGCGCGCTTTGAAGATGCGCAGCTCGGCCGCATGATCGCCGCTACCGAGGCGGCCAACCGCCTGCATGCCGACCTGAGCGGCGAGTCGCGCATCCTGCGCGCCTTCGATTGATGTGATGCCCTGCCTATCGCGCTTTGGCAGGCGCCTGACGATGCCTTGTCGGGCACGCGAATGATTCATTTCGGACGTCAGCGCCTTGCCCAGCCGTCGACCGACCAGCGCCCGGGCCCGAACACCGCCAGCACCAGCAGCAAGATCCCCCAATAGAAGTGGTCGTTGATCGCGGCCGGGCACTCGAAGCTGAACAGCTGTGGATAGGAAATCACCGCCATCAGGTTCACGAAAAACAACCCCAGCGCGGCCGGGCGCGACAAGAAGCCCACAAACAGCAGGATCGGCAGCGTCAGTTCGCCGCCCGCGCCCATCGCGGCGGCCAATTCCGGCGCCAGCAGCGGCACGTGGTATTCGTCGCGAAACAGGCCCAGCGTGGCGTTCCAGTCGCCGATCTTGACCATGCCGGCCTTGAAGAACACCGAGCCGACGTATAGGCGCAGGGCCAGGCTCAGCAGAGAGCCGCCCCAGTCGCCGACCAGGGTATCGAAACGGAAGCTGGAACGGTACAAATTGAGTAGAGTTTTCATTTTGATAAAACTTGCGGTTGGGGCGTATCGGGCCACCATGCAAGCGCCAGCGCGAGCAGGGAAGCGGTTCTCGGTTCGTGCTACTTCAGGGTGCCGGATCGATCGCGACGATCAGCGCAAGCTCGATCCACTGCTTGAAACTGGCGCCGACATCGAACTGCGGATCGGCGTCGAAGGCGGCGTCGAGCGCCGCACCGACGGTGTCGCCGGTGGCCAGCACGCTCAAGGCCGCATGCCGGCCCGCGTCCAGCGCCACCGCTTCGGCCTTCCAGCGCGGGCGCGTCACCAGGCCAAGACAGGGTTGCGCCATCTGCCGCGGAAACGCGCCTGCGCCATCGCCCTGGTGCGCCTGCCACAAGGCGAACGTGGCCCAGCGTGACGCCAGCAAGGTGCAGGCCGGATGCAGGCGCAGGCGCGCCGCTTCGAATTGCTCCGGCCCCAGCGCCGCCAGTTGCACTGCATCGATGGCTTTGGCATCGGGCGCGTAATGGGCACGGTGCAAGGCCCATTCCAGGCGCGCCATGTCGGCCAAATAGGGCAACTCCGACACATGCTCAAACCTGTCGAGAAACTCGGCAAAGCCGTCGCCGAAACGGTTCAGGTCCGGATCGCGCGAGGGGTGGGCCATGCCGTAGGCGCGCGCCAGGGCGCTGAAAAATTCCTCGCCCACCAGCTGGCGCAACACCGGACAGGCGCCCGCCAGTGCCTTGTCCCAGCCCGCCACCAGGTTGCCGCGATATAGCGCAAAGCGGCTGGCGTCGCCGGCGAAGCGGGCCAGCGCCGCCGCCTCCTGTCCGGCATCGAACAGGGCTGTCGCAAATGCCTGCTGCTGCTCGGCCAGACCCTGCTGGCCGCCACTTGCGCACCCACCGCCAGCGCTCCGACCGGACGCCGGCCGGACCTCGTGGCGCGCCGCGATCAGGCTGGCCTTATGCGCTTCGCCCAGCAACACCGGCAACGGTGGGATGTCGGTGTCCCACTCGATCAGGGTCGGCAGGCGGCCAAAGCGCGCCAGCGCGGCCTCGTACAGGGCCCAGACCGGCGCCGCCACGGTGGCACCATGGTGATCGATCACCGCCTGCGGCAGCACCAGGTGGCCCGCCAGATGGATCTCGCCGACGCTGCCCGGCGCGATCGCCTCCAGCGCGGCCAGCGCGTCCTCGCCGTGGTTGCACTGGTTCACATACAGATTGTTCACATCGAGCAGCAGCGCGCATCCCGTGCGCCGCGCCAGCGCCGCCATGAACTGCGCCTCGCTCATCGCGTCGTCGCGAAAGCGCACATAACTGGACACGTTCTCGAGCAGGATGGTCCGGCCCAGCGCCTGCTGCACCCGCTCAACGCGCTCGCACATCAGCTCGAGCATGGGCCGGTTCAGCGCCAGCGGCAGCAAATCGTTGAGCTGGCGGTCGTGCACCGCGCCCCAGCACAAATGCTCGGACACGAGGAAGGGCTCGACCCGCTCGACCAGCTTGCGCACCCGCTCGAGGTGGGCGTCCGGGAAGCCGCGCGCCGAGCCCAGGCCCAGGCCGACGCCGTGCAGGCTGATCGGGTAATCGCAGCGCAGTTGCTGCAGCACATGCCAGTCCCAGCCGGACTGGTCAAGGAAATTTTCGCTGTGTACCTCGAGCCAGCCGAGCGCCGGCCGTTGTTCGAGGAAATCGCGGTAGTGGGGGGCACGCAGTCCCACCCCCACTCCCGCCTGGGCGGCGCACGACATAGTCGAAACGATGGCCATGGCCGTGCGCGCGCTCTACGACTTACTTGGCAGGTGCTGCCATTTTGCCGCCGGCCTTCTCGCACGTGCCTTTCGCGACATATTTCCACTCGTTTGCACCATTGTCGGTTTTCGACTGGCCGGCGCAGGAATGGCTGCCGTTGGAGGTAGCGCAGTCATTCTGGCCTGCCTTGGCGATGCCGAAGCATTTTTCCTGGTCTGCCTTGGCGGCGGCGCTGGCGGCACCGGCGACGGAAACGCAGACGGTGGCCAGGGCGGCGGCGATCAGGGCTTGACGTTTGTTCATGGTAAGTCTCCTAGAGGGGATGAGGTGGATAACAGGCAAAGCGGTGGTGAATTTGGGAACTGAACGGTTGTCGAACTGCCGCCCCGCTTCCTTACACTCTATTTTGAGATGCGCGAACGCAACGGCGATTCTACCGGTCATCGCGCGCGAAGGCATGCCGAGACGAAAAAAAACCCGCCGCTTCTCGAACCGAAGGGGCGGGCTTGCGGACCAGCAGAATTAAGCGGCCGATGGCGCTTTCTTGGCGGCGGCTTTCTTGTGGGCAGCTTTCTTGTGCTTGGCTTTGTGGGCAGCTTTCTTGTGCGCAGGAGCAGCGGTGGCGCTGTCGGCTGGAGCTGGAGCTGGAGCCTGGGCAAAGGCGGCGCCCATGGCGAAGGTGGTGGCGACGAGAGCTGCGATCAATTTTTTCATGTGTGTTCCTTCAGGTTGTCCGTAAAAGCGAGTTACGTACAGCCTTAACGTTCAACGGTGCACAGCTGTTGACGCGTCGCACAGAATTTTTTTCAACAATTGACACACGTCAAGAAACGCCCGGTAAACACGCTCAGGCAGTGGTGTTGATCGTGTTGCCCAGGTTGGCAGGAAGGTTCTGCACGCTTGGCACCGATTTGATGGCGTCGATGAACTGGGTCGCGCTGGCGCTTTCGATCTGCTGCGCGCGTTTCAAAATGGCAATATCGACTTCCTGCTTGGTGCCCGTTTCTGCGATGCTGGTTGACAGCTTGGCAATGCCTGCGACATCCATGTCAGTCTCCGTAATTAGCCCTATCCCTGTTTACGGGCATTTATCGGAAAACTTTAGGGGGCCTCGCACAGCCAGGCCAGGACCTGGGCCGGTGCGTTCAGGTCCAGCCAGGCCACGCCGGCGCGCAGGCCGGGCGGCGCGGCTACGTCGGAGGCGACGGCGACGATGTGCGCATCGTTCGGGTACAGGGCCGGCTGGCCAAGCGAAGGCCGGTGCACCTCCAGTTTGGCGATCGGCTCCCATTTATAACCTTCCACCAGGGTCAGGTCGGCCGCGGCCAGGCGCGCCATGTGCTCCGACAGGCTCGGCTCGGGCGCGCCGCGCAGTTCGCGCATCACCGCCACCCGGTACGGCGAGGCCAGCATCACCTCGGCCGCGCCGGCGGCGCGCAGGCGCGCGCTGTCCTTGTGCGGCGGCTCGAGCATCACGTCGTGGTGGCTGTGCTTGACGATGTTGACGCGCAGCGCGCGCGCGGCCAGTTGGGCGACCAGGAATTCGAGCAGCGTGGTCTTGCCGCTGCCGGACCAGCCGACCACGCCCAGCACGGTGTGGCGCAGCGCCTCGGATTGTGAATGCATGCTCAAACCTTCCACCTTCATTTCGGTGGATCATTATACAAACAAGGACGCTTCAATTGGCCAGAGGCAGATGGAAGAAGCGCCGGATGCGCGCCAGCAGGGCCGCGTCACCGCCCTCCTGGGCGACCGAACGGGGAATCTCGCGCACCACGTCAAGCACCGCGTGGCGCGCGCTGATGATGCGCGCCAGTTCGCCGGCCAGCTCAGGTCGGGCGCGCAAGACAGACTCGAAGCACTGCTTGTCGATGCGCAAGCAGGTGCTGGCGGTGCGCGCGGACACGGTTGCCGAACGCGCCGCGCCGGTCATCATGCCCATCTCGCCGAATACCTCGCCGGGCTGGATCACGCCAACGTAGCGCCGGTCGCCGTCGGGGTCCTCGTACCAGACGTCGGCCTCGCCGCTGGTGAGCACGTACAGCCAGTGGGCCACCGCGCCCTGGCGCGTCATCACGTCGTTTTTCATGAACGGTGCCACCCGCAGGCGCGAGGCAACCAGCGCAAGTTCGTCCGGATGCAGGCTGGCGAACAGCGGCACGTCGGCCAGCAGGCGCACCCGCAGCTCGATTTCCCTGGCGCGCTCGGTCTCGTCGCGGGCGGCGGGGTCGACCTCGAGGCTCACATCCATCACGGGCCGCGACAAGGGGAAATCGTGGCGCTTCAAGGCGCTGAAGATGTGCAGGCGCACGGTCGAGTCGGCGCTGGCGTCGTGCAGCTGGTCGAGCAGCCAGTAGCGCACCGCGTAATGGATGCTGCCATCGGCGAATTCGCTGGCCACGCAATCGGGCACGGGCAGGTGCGCCACGTGGTGCATGTCGGCGTCGCGCAGGGCTTGCTCGACAGCGCCGATCACCTCGTGCGGCGGCACCCCCGCCGGCACCGCGAACTTGACGGTGCGGCGCGCGATGGGCGAGTCGTTGCTGGCGACGACGATCACTTTCGACTTCATCAGCAAGCTGTTGGGGATGACCACCACCTCGCCGTTCGGCGTGAGCAGCGCCGTGTGGCGCCAGCGCACCTCGATCACCTTGCCGCGCGTGCCGTCGACCAGGATCCAGTCGCCCAGCTGGAACGATTTGTCGGCCTGCAGCGCCAGCCCGCCGAGGATATTGCCCAGCGTTTCCTGCATCGCGAAGGCGATGATGGCGGTGATCGCGGCCGAGGTGGTGACGATGCCGCCCAGGTCCATGCCGGCGCCGCGCAGGCGCACCATCGACCAGGCCAGGCTGGAAAGCACGAACACCAGCTCGTGCAGGATGCGCGCCTGGCCGGCGCCGAGCGCCGGCATCGCAATGCGAAACAGGGAAATGCACAGGATGCGAATCAGCAGAATGCCCCAGCCGGTCTTGACCAGCTCTGACAGCAGGTCGACACCATCGGCCGGACCGAGCGCCGGCAACCAATGGCCGAGCGCGGTCAGGATCACACCGACGGCAGCGAAGAAGGCGTGGCTGCGCAGCACATGCGGGCCGTCGGGAAGACGGCGCGCGATCAGCAGCTGCAAGGCGCAGCCGAGCATGATCGCGGTCAAGACGACGGGACTGGTGTACCAGTGATATTCGGTCATGGTCTATCCTACCGCGCGGCCGTTCAATACGCAACGCGGTAGCGGTATCCCTTGTAGTTCATCAGCGCCGCTTTCGGCAGCAGGCGCTCGAGCGTCAGGCCGGGGGCGACCTCCTCGCCCTCGTGCCGCAACACCTTGTCAATCAACAGCAGGCGGTCGGCCGGATTGCTGGAATAGATGTAACCGCCGAAGACCAGTGGAGGCACGCCGTGCTGGATCGCTTCGGGCAGCTCGCGCAGCGTCGGAACGCTGTCGTCCGGATCGACATGCGGTGCAGGCGCAGGCTTGGGCACGCTGGCAGCATGCGCGACGCGTGCGGGTGCGGGTACGGGTGCGGGTGCGGCTGCGGGAGCAGGTGCCGGCGCCGGTGCCGGCGCCGGTGCGGGCGTGGGCGCGAATGCGGCTGCGGGCGCGAATGCGGCTGCGGGCGCGAATGCGGCTGCGGGCGCGAATGCGGCTGCG
>JAZJYV010000009.1:62712-70579 GCA_040390195.1 Pseudomonadota bacterium
GGCGCAGGCACGGGCGGCGGCGCACTTTGCACCGCGACCGGCGCCGGCGCAATGGCGGCGACCTGCACGGCTGGCGCGCGCTGGGTCCACGCAAACAGCACCGCGCTGGCGGCAAGCACGCCGAGCGCCAGGCCAATCCACAAGGCATGGCGCCGTGCGCGCCCCGAGTCGTCCGCCATCTGCAGCGGCAGGCTATGGATGGTCGGTGCGCTGCCAAGCTGGCGTTCGGCCTGGGCTTTTTTCAGGGCCTCGAGAATGTAGGACATCTTATTTCCCCGTCACGCCGGCCACCAGCTGCGGCTCGGCGACGCCGCTCAACTGGTTAAGACGCATGTAGGTGCGCGGTCCGGCCACGCCGTCCGCCTTGAGCTGGTGCGCCGCCTGGAAGTTGCGCAGCCAGCCTTGCAGGCGCGCGTCGAGCGGCCGGTTGGCGACCGGTGCGGCCACGCCGTTCAATTGCGCCAGGCGGGCCGCGATCCAGTCGACATCAGCACCGCGCGCGCCATCGACGAGCTCGTCGCGAAAGGCGCGCGGCACTTTCCAGAAGGTCGTGAATTCGCCGTCGAAGCGGGTGGCCAGCACGCCCAGCGGCAGCTGCTGGCGCTTGCCGTCCAGGCTCAGCGTGGCCTGCCGGTCGTCCAGCGCGACCAGCAGCGCGAACACTTGTTGTTGCCCCTCATGCAGGCTGAGCACGGCGGGCCGATCGAGCAGGCGCAGTTCGAACAGGCCACCCCTGCCCTGGTGGCAACGCAGGTCCAGCTTCAAGGCCGCCTGGCAGGGCTCGCCTTCGGGCAGCGCTTCGCCCCACAAGGCAGCCAGTTCGCGCAGTGCCCCGGCGGCAGTGCCGTGCGCGAGCGGCACCAGCGCGGCCGGCGTGGCCGTGCGCGCCAGCGGCGCCGGTGGCGCAGGCGGCGCGGGCCGGTGCGCCAGCAGCTGCCAGGCGACGGCGCCGCTGACGGCAGCACCGGCCAGCAGGCCGCCCAGCAGCGATGGCCAGCGCAGCGCCGTGCGCGGCCGCGCGACGGCGTCGGCGAACACTTCGCGCGCCGCCTTGCGCAAGATGGTGCGCGTGACGGTGCTGCTGTTTTCGACGTAGGCGCCCAGCAGGGCGCGGTCGCACAACAGGTTGATCCGGCGTGGCACGCCTTGCGCGAGGCGGTGCACGCGCGCCATCAGGCGCGGCGGAATCGGGCTGGCGGCACTGGCCCCCGCCACCGCCAGCCGGTGTGCGACATAGCTGCCGGTCTCGGCCTCGGACAGCGAACCGAGATGGTAGCGCGCGATGACGCGCTGCGCCAGTTGCTCGAGCTCGGGCCGCGCCAGCATCGCGCGCAGCTCCGGCTGGCCGATCAAGATAATTTGCAGCAGCTTGCGCTCGCTCGTCTCGAGGTTGGTCAGCAAGCGCAATTGTTCGAGCACGTCGGGCGACAGGTTCTGCGCCTCGTCGATGATCAGCACATTGTTCTTGCCCTCGGCGTGGCTGGCCAGCAGGTAGGCGTTGATCGCGTCGACATAGCTCTTGACGCTGACCGGCCCGGCGCCGGCCGGCGCCAGCGTGATGCGAAACTCGTCGCACACCGACAGCAGCAATTCCTCCACCGTCAGCTTGGGATTGAAGATGTAGCCCAGCTGGCAGCCGGCCGGGATCTGCTCCATGAAGCAGCGGCACACGGTGGTCTTGCCGGCGCCGATCTCGCCCGTCAGCAGCACGAAGCCGCCGCCACTGCCGACCCCGTACAACAGGTGGGCCAGCGCTTCGCGGTGGCGCTCGCTCATGTACAGGTAACGGGGGTCGGGGGCGATCGAAAACGGCGCCTGGCTCAGCTTGAAATAATGGGTGTACATGGGCGCTAGCGGCCGCTCGGCAGGGGCTTGAACCGGGCGCAGTAAATCTTGGCCTTGTCCTTGAAATAGACGATGCGGCTGCCCGGGCCGGCTTCGCGCACCGGAAAGGCGGACGCGCCGATGGCCACGTGGCGCAGGCCAAGCGCGCCGCGGATTGATTCGTCGACCTGCTCGGGGGTGGCGTCAGCGACGGCGCCAATGAACACCAGTTCGCTGCTATCGTCAGAGACCATGACCTCGGTCACAGCATTGCCCCACAGCGTGCCATCAGCCTTGAACCAGTAGGCGCCGCCTTCGTGTTTGTAGGCGGGGCCGAATGCGGCCGCCAGGTAGCTGTAGAAATAGGCGTTATCGAGATGGCTGCGGCACAGGATGGCGTTGCCGATCACGGGCCCGAAGGTCGAGGGCGCGGCATACACCGGCGCCGCCGACAGGCATGCAAGGGCGGCCAGGGCCGCGCCGGCGCCAGGGAAACCAAACCGCTTGGCAGCTGTCCGGCGCATGGCGAAAGACGCGCTTAATGGCGCGCGCGCTCTTCCTTCTTGGCCTTCTTGGCTTCTTTCTTTTCTTTCAAGGTTTTAGCCGGTTCCTTCTTGGTTTCTTTTTTATTGTCTTGTGCTTTACTCATGCCCGGCTCCTCGACGTTACAGGTTTTTCATCCAATTGCGGTTCGCTTCGATTTTGGCCTTGGCCGAAGCCGGCAGCGCCTCGTAGCAGCCTGGGTGCTGCTTGAGTGCCGTTTCGCGCACTTCTTTTTGCAAACCGTTAATCACGAACACATACACGGTGGCACCTTCCATGTTTTTGCGCGTGCCCATATATCGAATCATTTTTTTCCTTCCAACCGGGCCCAGCAGGCCCCCATACTCCACATTATGACATGCAGAGTGAAAAAAAGCCCGCGCGGGGCGGGCTTTCGAGGTGAGCCCGAAAGCTCGATACCAATTGTTGCTTTTGTTACCGTCCGGCCTTGGTTCACCAAGTGGCTGATAGGAAAGAATATAGCACGCAGTTCATGCACGCTGCATCGATTCTTGCAATTCCCATACAAGGTGTTGCGATAACGTAACATCATGCCATGGCAAGCCATGGATCGGCTTCCGGTTGTGGAAATTGCAAGCTCATGAACTCGACGAAACTACGCAGTTTGGCCGCCATCAGGCGCCGGCTCGGGTACACCATGTTGACCGACATCTGGCCCAGGTGGTGTCCCTGCAGCAGCTGCACCAGGCGCCCGCTGCTCAAGTCATCCTCCAGCGTGAACGAGGAGCGGATCATGATGCCCAAGCCGGCCAGCGCCGCCTGGCGCAGCACGGCGCCGCTGTTCGAAATCATGCGGCTGGTGATCGGCACGTTCAGGTGCTCATCCTCCCAGTGCACGGGCCAGTGGTGGCGCAACTGCTCGAAGGCGAAATTGAGGCAGTCGTGCTGGCTCACCTCGGACGGCGTGCGCGGCGTGCCACGCCGCGCCAGATAGGCTGGCGAGGCCACCAGCACCACGGTCGACCTGGCCAGGCGGCGCGCGATCATGCTGGCATCGAATTTTTGCAGGCCGATGTAAAAACCCACGTCGTAGCCCTCCTCGACCAAGTCCACCGTATGGTCGGCCAGCGTCACGTCGAGCACCACGTCGGGCGTGGCTTGGGCATACAGGGGCAGCAGGCGCGCCAGTTGCGACTGGCCAAAGCCGGGATGGGCGTAGATGCGCAATGTGCCGCTCGGCTTGCAGGCCGAGGACGAGGCGATCGCGTCGGCATCGTCGATATCGGCCAGGATCTGGCGCACCCGCTCCAGGTACTGCTGGCCGGTCTCGGTCAGCGACAGCTTGCGCGTGGTGCGGTTCAGCAGGCGCGTGCCCAGGTGGGCCTCGAGGTCGGCCAGGTTGCGCGTCACGACCGTGTTCGACAGCTCCAGCGCCAGCGCCGCACGGGCGAAGCTGCCCTGCTCGACAACCTTGGCGAACACCCTCATTGATTGCAATCTGTCCATTTCAAGCCCCTTATTAATGCGTATTCCGCAATTGTGCATTGCGATTATTCGCCTTTTTTGCTTGGGTCGCAATGTGTAGACTGCTGTTCATGGACGAGCAACAACGCTCTTCACCGCCGCCGAGCACCAGCGACGTCAACGCACTCAAGGGAGAATCACCATGAACGCCAGCAAATTCATCGCCGCCGCCGCCGTCTTCGTTGCCGCCGGTACCGCCTTCGCCGCCGACGCCCCGGCCACCGCCGCGATCACCGCCGCAGCCAGCACCGGCATCGCCGCCAGCAAGCTGAACGTACCGGTGGTGAGCATCAGCGCCGGGCGCAGCCGCGAGGAAGTCAAGGCAGAAGCCATTCAATTCGTCAACAATTACAAGACCGCGTTCGCCGTGCAGCTCGAGCAGTACAAGAACTAAGTCGCCGCCCATCGCAGCATCAAGCGCCGTTCATCGGCGCTTCTTGCGTTTTGAACCATGAATTCGCGCGTTCGTCGGTTTCCCGTCACGCTCACTGCCGTCTTGTCTTATTGTTCACGCTTCCCACACCTGCCAAGAATGCCATGAACACTCAGCTCAAGCACACAGCCATCGGCGTCCTCCTCGCGGTCGGCGTCGTGGCCACCCTTCCCAGCCATGCCGACGCGGGCACCGCCAACGTCGTCACGGAAACGCGCCCGGTGGGCGCCTTCAGGAACATCGAGCTGGCCGGTCCCTACCATGTGCTGATCACGGCAGTGGGCAAGAACGGGGTCGAACTGGCCGGCGAGCGCAAGCAGCTGACCGACGTGGAAACCGTGGTCAGAGGCGACACCCTGATCGTGCGGCCCGTCTCCCACGCAGGCAGCTTTTTCTTTGGTTTCAGCAAACGGCGCGACGCCGTGACCGTGCGCATCAGCGCCATCCAGCTCAAGGGCTTGAAAGTGACAGGCAGCGGCGACGTCGAACTCGACCAGGTCAATGGCGAGCAGTTCAGCGTCGAGTCCACCGGGCCTGGCAATCTCCACGGCGCCGGCGCGGTGCGCGACCTGACCGTCAGCAGCCGCGGCAGCGGTGACGTCGACTTGCATCTGCTGAAAGCGGCCAACGTGGGCGTGAAGGTGAGCGGCCCCGGCGAAGTCAGCCTGGGCAACATCAGCGGCGAACTGGCGTTTGACGTCAGCGGCTCGGGCGACCTGACGGCCGACGGCTTGCGGGTAAACAAGGTCACGGCCCACTTGAGCGGTCCGGGCAATGCCCGCCTGACCGGCAACAGCCGCGACATCCGCGCCGAAGTGAGCGGTTCGGGCGACCTCGACGCCTGCGGCCTGGCCGTGGAAACGGCCAACGCCCAGTTGCGCGGCCCGGGCAACGCCTGCGTTGCCGGCAGCATCAGGAAATTCGAAGGCGAGGTGCATGGTTCGGGCGACCTGACCGTCAACGGCCTGCAGGCGCAGAGCGTGCGCCTGCTGATGTCCGGCCCGGGCAATGCCAGGCTGAGCGGCAGCGCCCAGGAATTGAACGCAGAGCTGAGCGGCTCGGGCGACCTTGAAGCGGGCGCCCTGACGGTCAGGAACGCCACCACACGCAGCCGCGGCCCGGGCGGGGTGGTGCTGGCGAGCGTGTCCGACACGCTCGATGCCGAACTGCGCGGCTCGGGCGACATGCGGACCGCGATCGCCGGCAAGCGCCTGCTGCTGAAGATGAGCGGACCGGGCGACGTGCGCATCGACGGCAATGTCGACACCGTCAGCGCGCAGCTGAGCGGCTCGGGCAGCCTGGACGCGCACGGCCTGCTGGCGGGCCAGGCCGACGTGGTGGTGCGCGGCCCGGGCAACGCGGTGGTCAACGTCAAATCGAAGTCCGAAACCAAGCCGGCGCAGCTGGCCAGTTCGCGCCTCGTGACGATTGACCGCCACGGCGCCCATTAGAAAACGGCTGGCAAGAGGCAGGGTGGAAAATAAGGGGCCGCCCTGCACTGCTCCAGCCTTGTGATACTGTGAGGGCCCGCCCCTCCCTTCACAAGGATGCCGCATGAAGCCAAGCCTGCTTGTCCTGCTGTTTTCCCTCGCCTGCAACGCGCTGGCCCAGACCCCGGCGCCCGCGCCTGCAGCGGCGCCAGCCTACCCGGCGCTGCCTTCCGAAACCCCGGCCGAATTCAAACCCGCCACCGACGGCCTCAATTACCTGCGCCGCAGCGTGATGGTGCCGATGCGCGACGGCGTCAAGCTCAACACCGTGATCATCATGCCGCGCAATACGGCGCATGCGCCCATCCTGCTCACCCGCACGCCGTACAACGCGGCGACGATGGCCAGCCAGAAGGAAAGCTCGGACCTGGGCACCAGCCTGCAGGGCTACGACAACGCCACCGACGTGATCGTCGACGGCGGCTACATCCGGGTGATCCAGGATGTGCGCGGCAAATACGATTCCGAGGGCGACTATGTGATGAACCGGCCGCTCAGCGGACCGCAAAACCCGACCCCGGTGGACCATTCGACCGACACCTGGGACACCATCGACTGGCTGGTCAAGAACCTCCCCGAGTCGAACGGCAAGGTGGGCATCATCGGCATCTCGTATGACGGCTTCCTGCCGCTGATGGCGCTGGTGAACCCCCATCCGGCGCTGAAGGTGGCGGTGCCGATGAACCCGATGGTCGACGGCTGGATGGGCGATGACTGGTTCCACCACGGCGCCTTCCGGCAAAACAACCTGCCATACGTATTCGAGCAGGTCGTGACCCGCAAGAACGACGCGAAGTGGTACACCAGCACCTACGACGACTACGATATGTACCTGCGCGCCGGTTCGGCCGGCGAACTGGGACGTCAGCGCGGTGTCGAACAGAGCGGCTTCTGGCGCAAGATCCTGGCCCACCCCAGCTATGATGCGTTCTGGCGCGACCAGGCGATGGACCAGATCCTGGCGCGCGCGCCGCTGACGGTGCCGACCATGCTGGTGCACAGCCTGTGGGACGCCGAAGACATCTACGGTGCGCTGGCCGTGTACAAAGCGCTCAAGGCCAAGGGTGGCGACAAACTGTTCCTCGTGATGGGGCCATGGGTGCATGGCGGCGGCATCGGCGAAGGCAGCAGCCTGGGAGCGCTGCGCTTCGGCAGTGACACGGCGCTGCACTTCCGGCGCACGATCCTCGCACCATTCCTGGCGCGCTACCTGAAAGACGAGCTGCCGGCCATCCCGGTGGCCAGAGTGAGCGCCTTCGAAACCGGCACCAACCAGTGGCGCAGCCTGGAGAGCTGGCCGAGTGGCTGCAACAGCGGCTGCGCGATCACGCCGGCGGCGCTGCGCCTGGGCGCGGGCCAGAGCCTGAGCCTGGGGGGCGCCGCCGGCAACGGCTACGACGAATACGTCTCCGACCCGGCCAGGCCGGTGCCCTACCGCGCGCGCCCGATTCCGCAGGCCGGCTACGACGAATCGAAAGGCCAGACCTGGCCGCGCTGGCTGGCCGACGACCAGCGCGAGGCGTCGGGGCGCACCGATGTGCTCAGCTACACCTCGCAGGTGCTGACGGCGCCGCTCAAGATCAGCGGCGAGCCGATCGCGCGCCTGCTGGCCGCCACCAGCGGCAGCGACGCCGACTGGGTGGTCAAGCTGATTGACCTGTATCCCGACCAGGTGGCCAGCCAGCCGGCGCTGGGCGGCTATCAATTGATGATCTCGGCCGACATCTTCCGCGGCCGCTACCGCGAGGGTTACGAAAGCGCCAGGCCGATCGCCGCCAGCCAGGCGCTGGCTTACCGTTTCGCGCTGCCGGCCGCCAACCACGTGTTCCTGCCGGGCCACCGCATCATGGTGCAGATCCAGTCCAGCTGGTTTCCCCTGTACGACCGCAATCCGCAAACCTTCGTGCCCAACATCTTCTGGGCCAAGCCGGGCGACTACCAAAAGGCGACCCAGCGCATCTATCACAGCAGCGTGATCGAACTGCCCGTCGTCGAAGCGGCCCGATAGGTTGCGCGAAAAACCGGGGTCAGAACACATTAAATCCGGGACAGACTGGCGTTTTCACGACGTTTGTCCCGGATTTAATGTGTT
>JAZJYV010000010.1:0-44834 GCA_040390195.1 Pseudomonadota bacterium
ACCTCAGCGTAATCCACGTTGCTTGAGGCTGGTAGGTCAATACATTATGTCTACGGTATTTCGACGGCTCAGCGGTGCACCACCACCAGCAATGCCTTCGCCTCGGTCTTGCCGGCGTTGCGAATCAGGTGGTTCTGGTCGGCCGGGTAGCGCGCGGTGCCGCCCAGCTTGACCTTCTTCCTGCTGCTGCCGACCTCCAGTTCCAGCGCCCCGTGCAGCACCGTCAAATGCTCGGTCGTGCCCGGGTCGTGGGCCTGCGAGGCCAACTCGCCCCCTGGTGCCAGCGTCAGCTCATACCACTCGTATTTGCCGGCCATTTCCATTGGCCCCAGGATGCGCAAGATGTAGCCGGCGTGGTTGCCGGGCAGGGTAGGGGTCTCGTGCGCGTCGAGCACGCGGATGGTCTCGATCTCGCGCGTCTCGGACGCCAGCAATTCCCCGATCTGCACCCCCAGCGCGTTGGCCAGGCGCCAGGTGATTGCAATCGTCGGGTTCGCCTTCTCCCTTTCGATTTGGGATAACATGGACTTCGAGACTCCCGCGATCCTGGACAAATCCTCCAGTGTCAATCCACGCGCCAGTCGCAGTCGTTGTAGCGTAGCTCCCACTTCAGGTGGGGAATTGGTCGGAACAGGTGTGGTCATCGGCGGCAACGTTTCAAAAGAAGCAATTCAAACAATAAAACTCCAAACAGACGCTTGCCAAGTTCACTGGGCTTGGGTAATATCCATTATATTGAATTTCAGTTCGACATAACGGAATTTATCGGATCGATCGAAATAGTGCAAGATCTGGAACTACGGTACAGCATAGTCCAACTGCCGGTCAAGCCGGCATTCATTCAGACGAGGATAATAATGAGCGATCAAGCGAAGAATGCATTTTTCAGCGGCCTGCAGGGCACTCTCGACGCGCTGCGCGAGCAGGGCCTGTACAAGCCGGAACGTGTGCTCGCTTCGCGCCAGGGCGCCGAAGTGGTGGGCCAGGACGGCCGCACCTTGATCAATATGTGCGCCAATAACTACCTCGGCCTGTCGGGCGACCTGCAAACCCAGCAAGCGGCGATCGAAGCGACCGAGAAGTATGGCTACGGCCTGTCGTCGGTGCGTTTCATCTGCGGTACCCAGACCGTGCACAAGGAACTCGAGCAGGCGATCTCCCACTTTCTCGGCACCGAAGATACGATCTTGTATGCGGCTGCCTTCGACGCCAACGGCGGCCTGTTCGAGCCGCTGTTCGACGAGAACGACGCGATCATCTCCGACGCGCTGAACCATGCGTCGATCATCGACGGCATCCGCCTGTGCAAGGCCGCCCGCTATCGCTACCAGCACAACGACATGGCTGACCTGGAAGTGCAGCTACAGGCGGCGATCGCGGCCGGCAAGCGCCACAAGGTGATCGCCACCGATGGCGTGTTCTCGATGGACGGCACCATCGCACAGCTCGACAAGATCTGCGACCTGGCCGACAAGTACGGTGCGCTCGTCATGATCGACGAGTGCCATGCTTCCGGCTTCATGGGCAAGACCGGGCGCGGCACGCACGAACACCACAATGTGATGGCCCGTATCGATATCATCACCGGCACGCTGGGCAAGGCGCTGGGCGGCGCGATGGGCGGCTTCACCTCGGCGCGCAAGGAAGTGATCGACATGCTGCGCCAGAAGTCGCGTCCCTACCTGTTCTCGAACACGCTGGCGCCGTCCATCGCGGGCGCCTCGCTGTCGGTGCTGGCGCGCCTTGCCAGGTCGACCGAGCTGCGCGACCGCCTGCACGAGAACACCGCCTACTTCCGCAAGGAGATCGAGCGCATCGGTTTCACCATCAAGCCGGGCACCCATCCGGTGGTGCCGGTGATGCTATTCGAGGCGCCGCTGGCGCAGAAGTTCGCTTCCCGAATGTATGAGCTGGGCGTTTTGCTCAGCGGCTTCTTCTACCCGGTCGTCCCGATGGGACAGGCCCGTGTCCGCGTCCAGTTGTCTGCAGCGCACACGCGCGCGCAGCTCGATACGGTACTCGCAGCATTCGAACAAGCCGGGCGCGAGCTGGGCATTCTCAAGAATTGAACAAGGAATAATATGGAACGCATCCTCATCATCGGCGCCAACGGCCAAATCGGCAGCGAACTGGTTGGCGCGCTGGCCGACAAGCATGGCTCGGCGAACGTCATCGCCTCCGATATCGGCGCCACTAATGTGTATGGCGCGGCGCGTTACTTGCGGCTCGACGTGCTCGACAAGGATGCGCTTGGCAAGCTGGTGGCCGATGAAGGCATTACCCAGGTCTACCAGCTGGCCGCGCTGCTGTCAGCCACCGGCGAACAGGCGCCGCTCAAGGCATGGACGCTGAATATGGACGGCTTGCTCAACATCCTGGAAGTGGCGCGCGAGCGCGGCGAGGCAGGCAAGCCGCTGCGGGTGTTCTGGCCATCGTCGATCGCCGCCTTTGGCCCGAACACGCCGTCCGTGAATACGCCGCAGTACACCATCATGGACCCGACAACGATCTACGGCATCAGCAAACTGGCCGGCGAACGCCTGTGCGAATACTACTTCACCAAGTACGGCGTGGACGTACGCAGCATTCGCTACCCCGGCATCATCAGCTTCAAGTCGCCTCCGGGCGGTGGCACCACCGACTACGCAATTGCGATTTTCCACGCAGCGCTGCGCGGCCAGCGCTATGAGTGCTTCCTCGGCCCCGAGACCACGCTGCCGATGATCTACATGCCCGACGCGATTCGCGCCACCATCGAATTAATGGAAGCACCAGTCGACAATATCGTGATTCGCTCGGCATATAATGTGGCCGGCTTGTCGTTCAATCCGCGCGAACTGGCAGCGGCGATTGCCCTCGCCGTGCCGGACTTCAAGATCAGCTATGTGCCTGACAGCCGTCAGGCCATTGCCGATACCTGGCCGCACAGCCTGGACGATGCCAAAGCGACTACCGATTGGGGCTGGAAAGCCCGGATTGGCCTCGACCAGCTGGTCACCGACATGCTCGCAAACATCGACGTCGGTTTGAGCCAGGCTGCCTGAACGTTTCACAAGAACCGCAAGAGGCCCCTGATGGACATGAGTGTTTTCGACCTATTCAAAATCGGCATCGGGCCGTCCAGTTCCCACACCGTGGGCCCGATGGTGGCGGCGCGCCGCTTCCTGGTCGAATGCGGTCCATTGGAAAATGCCGTTGGCGTCGAGGTAGCCCTGTATGGCTCGCTGGCGCTGACCGGCATCGGCCACGCGACCGACAAGGCCGTGATCCTCGGCCTGATGGGCGAGACGCCGCAGGGCGTGGACCCGGAACAGGTCGACGACCGTTTGGCTGAAGTCGAACTCGATGGCCAGATCAAGCTGCTCGGCACGCACACCGTCCCCTTCAATATCAAGACGGGTCTGCTGTGGAACAAGACGTCGTCGCTGCCCGAGCATCCGAACGGCATGCGCTTCACCTTGAAACTGGCCGACGGCAGCGTTATCGAGCGGGTGTTCTATTCGGTGGGCGGCGGCTTCATTCATGCGGCCGGCGAATCGCAGGCGCGCCAGGGCGGCGGAGCGGTCAGCGCCGATCCGATCCCGTTCGCTTTCGACACGATGGACCAGCTGCTTGCGCACGGCAAGGCCAGCAGTTTGACGATACCGCAGATGATGCGCGCCAATGAGCGTGCGCACATGAGCGACGACGCGCTCGACTCGGGCATCGACAAGATCTGGAACGTGATGCGTGACTGCATTGCGCACGGCCTGGTGACCGACGGCCAACTGCCTGGCGGCCTGAACGTGAAGCGGCGCGCTGCGAAGCTGTGGAAGCAGGCAGTCGACGCCAAGAACAGCGACAATCGCGCCAATGATTTGCCGCATGACGCGCTGCATCAGGTGAGCCTGTACGCGATGGCGGTCAACGAAGAAAACGCCGCCGGTGGGCGCGTGGTCACGGCGCCGACCAACGGTGCAGCGGGAATTATTCCGGCAGTACTGCGCTACTATGCCGAGGATTGCCGCCCGAGCGATCCGGTCAAGGGTGTGCGCGAGTTCATGTTGACGTCAGCCGCGATCGGCATGCTGTGCAAGAAAAATGCGTCGATCTCGGGCGCCGAAATTGGCTGCCAGGGGGAGGTTGGCGTGGCATGTGCGATGGCCGCGGCGGGCTTGGTCGCAGCGCTGGGCGGCAGCAACGAGCAGATTGAAAATGCTGCCGAAATCGGCATCGAACATCACCTGGGCATGACGTGCGACCCGATCGGCGGGCTGGTGCAAATTCCCTGCATCGAGCGCAACGGCATGGGGGCGATCAAGGCAATCACCGCCGCGTCGTTGGCGCTCAAGGGCGATGGCACGCACTTCGTCAGTCTTGACGATGTGATCGAAACGATGCGCCAGACCGGCGCCGATATGCAGGACAAATACAAGGAAACGTCGCTGGGTGGCCTGGCAATTCACGTCGTGACGGTCAACCACGCGGCTTGCTGAGGCGCCCAACGGAAAAGCCGATGGCCAATACAGTCAAGGGGTCAGACCCTGGTTTTTCCGTTGAGGGTCTGACCCCGGTCCGCAGCCGCCAACCCAAACCGGGGTCAGACCCCCAACAGAAAAACCGGGGTCTGACCCCTCGGGTGCTTTCCACAGACTGTCAAGTGCGCTGGCTGCGCCGCCGCTGCCATAGCACCAGCCCAATACCACCCAGGATCGCCACCGAGGCGACGATCAAGCGCATGCTGATCGCTTCGTCGAGGAACAGCACCGCGCCGAAGGCAGCCAGGGGTGGCACGCTCAGCTGAAGCGTGGCTGCCGTACTTGCCTTGAGCGAAGGCAGCACGGCATACCAAAGCGCATAGCCAAGGCCGGAAGTGACCGCGCCGGAGGCGATCGCATAGCCTACCCCGGCAGCGTCGAGTGCCGCCGTGTCGTGCAGGACCAAACTAAGCACCAGGGCCATGAGCGCGGCGCGCAGGAAGTTGCCGGCGTTGGTACGGGTCGGGTCGCCGGAGCGACGTCCGCGCAGCGAGTAGACGCCCCAGGCGATGCCGGCAACGCACATCAGGAAAGCTCCGCCGATCGGAGGGGCATGCTGCAAACCAGGCAGGAACAAGCTAAGCAGCCCACCCATGGCGATCAGCAGACCGGCCGTTTGAACGTGGTGCAGGCGCTCGCCCGACCATATGGCATGGCCGATCATGGTGGCCTGGACGGACCCGAACAGCAGCAATGCGCCCGTATTGGCCGGGATGCTGACGTAGGCGAATGAGAAGCCTGCAGCATAGGCAGCCAGCGCCCCGGCAGACATCCAGTCGCCTGCGCCGTCCTGTCGCTCGCCAGCACGCAGAGTGGCCAACCACAGGACCATGGCGCCCGACACCAGTCGCAGCAACGTAAAACTGGCCGGATCAATGGTGGTCTGCTTGAGTGCGAGCCGGCATAAAATGGAATTGCCGGCGAACGCGAGCAGGCTGAGTAAGACCAGCACAATCAGGCGCCGTGCAGTCATCCTGGGCGCGGTTGGAATGGTTGGCGTAGCTTGGGCCGTGGTCACGATGCGAGCTCACCAGAGCGGAGCGGGCGGAGCATGCTACGCGTGCGCCAGTTTCAGTGCGGCTTCCAGATCGGCGATCAAATCGCCTGCATCTTCGATACCGACCGACAGTCGCAGCAGGTCGGCAGGTGCCGGCGTCCCCGGGCCTTCGACGCTGGCGCGGTGCTCGATCAAGCTCTCGACGCCGCCAAGCGATGTGGCCCGCTTCCAAAGCTGCACCTTGGCGGCGGTGGCGATCGCCGCAGCCTCGCCCGCGCCGTGATTGCCTTTGACCCGGATCGACATCATGCCCCCGAAACCGCCTTGCATCTGGCGTGCTGCGACTTCATGTCCTGCGAACGATTTCAGGCCCGGATACAGCACTTCCACGACCAGCGGATGGCCTTCGAAGTGTTCAGCGATGCGCTGAGCGGAGGCGCAGGCGGTGCGTACCCGCGGGAACAGGGTGCGCATGCCGCGTGTGAGCAGGAATGCTTCGAACGGACCGAGTACGCCGCCAATTTGCGCGCGGATGCTGCGAATGCGTTGCCAGGTTGGAGAATCGACGCGCACGGTGAGGGTGCCGGCGATGACGTCCGAGTGGCCGTTCAAGTATTTCGTCGCCGCGTGCATGACGATGTCGGCGCCCAGTTTCAGCGGCTGGGTCAGCACCGGCGTGCTCACCGTCGCATCCACCGCGACCAGCGCGCCGGCTTGATGGGCGATCCGGCATGTGGCTTCGATGTCGGTGATGGTCCAGAGGGGATTGGCGGGGGTCTCGATCCAGACCAGCTTGGTCTTGCCCGGCTGGATCGCGGCCTGCAGCGCCTCGGGCGAGTCCATGTCAATGAAATCGATGACCAGGCCCCATTGCGTGGCGAAGTTCTTCAGCCAATTGCGCAGTGACCAGTACATCACTTTGGGCGCGAGGACGTGGTCCCCAGGTGCGAGTGCCTGAAAAACCGCCGTCGCCGCCGCCATGCCGGAGGCAAACAGCAAGGATTGATGGCCGCCTTCGAGCGCCGTCAGCAGTGCCTCGGCTTGATCGTAGGTGGGATTCTGGTCGCGGGCGTAGATCCGGCCCGAACGGTACTGGTTGTCTTCGTCACGCAGGAACGTGGTGGCCGTGTGAATCGGTGGCGCAATCGCCTTGGTGGCGGCGTCCACCCAGCCCATCGCTTGGGCGGCCATCGTTTCCGGTTTCATGTTCTTGACATCCATGCTCATCCTGTTCATTGATTCATTGGGTAGTTAGTGGCTGCAACGCGACCTTGCATCACACGGGCGCGATCATCATTGTAGTCCAGAATGTTGAATGGGATTTTCGAGCCAACTGGCGCCCGAGCCGTTTCGGACGATGCCCAGTGGAGCGACTCTTGCAAGCTCACGGTGGTGAATCCGATCAGCTCGTTCGAAGCGCACGCCGCCGAAGATAATGCCGAGGACGTGAACATGCCGGCGTCGTTCGCCTTCGAAACGCCCCCAACGGGATCGCGCATGACCATTTCTTTGCACTTGGTATTTGGGAACGCATGTCAGATGCTCGTCTGCTCAATCCCGTATCGTATCGCGCCTTGAAGGGCATCGCAGTTGACATCTTTTAGCGTTTTTAACTTAATGCAATACCCCGTTACGGTTGCCTTTCCGAGCTTCTTTCCGAATGTCTCGGCTAAGTATTTCCTATCTTCTATTCCGAGGATATAGACAGAGATTCCGCTTGTATTTGCACTGATACCAATTTGGTAGAAGTCTCTGGTCTTTCCATCTGCATATTTTATGGTCTGGAATCCATATCCTATATTGGGGTTGGAAACTGTTCGGCCTGTCTCGTCCTTGCCATCCAAGTACCACAACTTACCTTCTGGTATCAACTCCAGGATAATCCGGTGCAGCTCTTGCATATCACTGCGTTTCGGCTCAGCTTGAGTGGCAATATACTGTTTGATTTGTTCGAACACGTTCATATCGAAATCCTTTGCCTGAGCCGGTTGTACGCGTTCGCGCTGCTAACGTCACTGACGAGTGTCTCTGCAAATTGGAAGTCTCATGCTCGCGCAGTTGAACTGACCAGTCGTCAATTTGGTCTATTTTTCCCGAACGGGCCGCAGCGGAGCGGTGCTGCCGCCCAAGCTCTGGATGACGCCCCGAATGAAGGCGCGCCGTTCTGGGATGTTCTGGTCGACCGACATCGATGCAGCAGTCATTACCAGTACAATCCCGGCGTCGGGCTGGACCAGTATCTGTTGTCCATAAGCGCCGATGGCCGAAAATGTCCGACTCTTGAAGTTGGTCAGCCAGAACTGATACCCGTAGCCCATGCCATAATCAACATCGTCATTCGGCTGTAGATGGCCCGGTTGGCGCTCGAGTTGCGTCGCATCAAGCAGAAAGGATTGGTCGATGATGGTCCTGCCATTGATTTGCCCGCCGTTGGCCCACAACAGGCCGAGCCGTCCATAGTCGCGCAGCCTTGCATTAAAGCCGGCCTGCGCGACGGCCGATCCCGACCAGTCGACGATCCAACTTGCTGCATCCTCGGCGCCAAGGGGTTTCCATAATTTCTCGGCGGTGTAATCGGCCACGCTTTGAGCCCCGCCTTGCCCGTTTGCCAGTGCGGACTGCAATACCAGACCTAGTACAAAGGTGTCGCCATTCGAATAATGGAATTTGCTGCCTTGCGGCGCAAGGGAATCCCGGATAAAGGCAATGGCAGCGGTGCCGCCGCCGCTCTGCTGCATCATGGTATTGCGGTTGAGCGTGTCGCTGTCGTCACCGGATCCGCCATTTTTGACATAGTTAAATTTCACTCCGGACGACATGCGCAGCAAATTGCGAATGCTGACCTTCCCATAAGGTCCTGCCGAAAGTCGCGGCACGTACTGTTCAACCGTGTCGTCGAGCGAGCCGATTTTGCCGTCCTTAAGCGCTATGCCAATCATGGTCGCCGTAATTGACTTCGCGATCGAAAACGAGATGAAATGGTCGTTCGGCTGCCGGTCGTACTGGTAACGCTCGACCACGACTTTTCCATCTTTGAGAATCAGCAAGCCGGTCGTGCGCTGGTGGGCCAGGTAGTCATCCACTGAATAGCTTTCATTGCCAAACCGATACCGGATGGAAGGAGCATTGTCCATCCTGGGTAGCGGCGAGACCGTCTCACCGAAGCCAATTCGCTTGGTCTCAAAAATATCCTCCGCATGTGAGAATTCGCCAATTTTCAGACGTTCATCCATGTCCTTCCAGGCATTCTTGCTGTGCGGGTAAGGGTAACCCTCGCGCTTACCCAACAGGTTCTCGTCGGGACCGGCGTGTGCGATCATACTGGTCAGCAGGAGTGAAAATAATGCGTATTTCATGACGCTCTTTCAGAACAGGGCGGTGCGATAGCATAGCGCCGCAATTGACCACCAATTCCGTCCTCGGCTGTCGCAAGCAGTCAGTTAGACGTGCTGGTCAACAAGCACTGGATTCCCATCCGGATCGATCACCATGAAATACGCCGGCCCCGACGTGGCCTCGTCGGCCTCCGCCGCCAGTGGCACATCTTGCCCTTTCAACTGCCGCTGCAGTTCGCGCACATCGGTGAATTCCGGCAAGCTGGCCCCGTTGCTATCCCAGCCCGGGTTGAAGGTGAGCGTGTTCCGTTCGAACATGCCCTGGAACAGGCCGATGTTGTGCGCGCCATTCTTCATGATCAGCCAATTCTTTGACGCCTCTCCCATTACCACCTTGAATCCGAGTTTTTCGTAGAATGCTTGCGACGCCGCGATATCCTTGACGGCCAGGCTGACGGAAAAATTGCCGAGTTGCATGTTCTCTCCTTTGAGCACGGTAGGTGGGGCACAGGGGCAGGACCCAAGAAAGGCCCAGCCGCACTATAATAACCCTTCAACTGCACTGCTCTGCCACTTAGGCCTTAGCCCAAACCGGACTTTCCCAATCTATGCAATACGTGTCTACCCGCGCTGCTGCGCCTGCTCCCCAACAATTTTCCGACATCCTGCTGGGCGGCCTTGCGCCTGACGGTGGGCTGTACCTGCCGGCCGAATATCCACAAGTGAGCGGCGCCGAGCTCGACGCATGGCGCAAGCTGTCCTACGCCGACCTGGCCTTTCAGATCCTGCGCAAGTTTGCCACCGATATTCCTGAAGCCGACCTCAAGGCATTGACCGCGAAGACCTACACCGCCAACGTCTACCGCAACGCACGCAGCGGCGAAAAGGCCGCCGAGATCACGCCCTTGCGCGTGCTGGAAAAAGACGGCGACAAGACCTTGATCCTGCAGGCGCTATCGAATGGCCCCACGCTGGCGTTCAAGGACATGGCCATGCAATTGCTGGGCAACCTGTTCGAATATGCACTGGCCAAGAACAAGGCCGAACTCAATATTTTCGGCGCCACTTCCGGCGACACGGGCAGCGCTGCCGAATACGCCATGCGCGGCAAGAAGGGCATCCGGGTTTTCATGCTCTCGCCGCACAAGAAAATGAGCGCTTTCCAGACCGCCCAGATGTTCAGCCTGCAAGACCCGAACATCTACAACATCGCCGTCGATGGTGTGTTCGACGACTGCCAGGACATGGTCAAGGCGGTCTCGAACGATTTGCCGTTCAAGGCCCGGCAAAAAATCGGCACGGTCAATTCGATCAACTGGGCGCGCGTCGTGGCGCAGGTGGTGTACTACTTCCGTGGCTATCTCGCGGCCACCACCAACAACAGCCAGAAGGTGTCGTTCACCGTCCCATCGGGCAATTTCGGCAATATCTGCGCCGGCCACATCGCCCGCATGATGGGGCTGCCGATCGACAAACTGGTCGCCGCCACCAATGAAAACGACGTACTCGATGAATTTTTCCGTACCGGCGTCTACCGCGTGCGCAAATCGTCCGAGACCTACCACACCAGCAGTCCGTCGATGGACATCTCGAAGGCGTCCAATTTCGAGCGTTTCATCTACGACCTGGTTGGACGCGACGCCAAGCGCGTCAGCGCGCTGTTCCACAAGGTCGAGACCGAAGGCGGCTTCGACCTGTCGGGCAAGCCAGGCAGCGACGGTGACGAATTCAAACTGGTGGCCAACTACGGCTTCCTGTCGGGCAAATCAACCCACAAGGACCGCCTCGACACCATTCGCGACGTGGCCGACGATTTCGACATCACCATCGATACCCATACCGCCGACGGCATCAAGGTCGCGCGCGCGAACCTGGCTCCAGGCGTGCCGATGATCGTGCTCGAAACGGCACTGGCGGCCAAGTTCAACGAGACCATCCTCGATGCCCTCGGCGTGGACGCGGAACGCCCGGCCGGCTTCGAAGAGATCGAAGCGTTGCCGCAGAAATTCGTGGTCATGCCGGCCGACGTGGCAAAGATGAAGACCTATATCGCCGCCAACACCGGACTGTAGACCATGAGTGACGTCCCCGCAAAGAAACCGCTGCTGTCGGTGCGTGAAGCGCTCGATACCTTGGTGGCGGGCGCGCGGCCGCTGCGCTTCGTCGAAATGGTGCCCACGCTCGAGGCGAATGGACGCGTGCTGGCCGAGGCGCAGGTCTCGACCATCAACGTGCCGTCGGCCGATAACACCCAGATGGACGGCTACGCGGTGCGTGCGGAAGACTGCGCCAGCGGCAGCGCGTCACTCACGGTCACCCAGCGCATCCCGGCCGGCCATGTCGGCCAGTTCCTCGCGCCAGGTAACGCGGCGCGCATCTTCACTGGCGCCATGATTCCCGAGGGCGCGAATGCGGTTGTCATG
This sequence comes from Pseudomonadota bacterium, assembly GCA_040390195.1. GTDB lineage: Bacteria > Pseudomonadota > Gammaproteobacteria > Burkholderiales > Burkholderiaceae_D > Telluria_A. The sequence continues at coordinate 11,273 of JAZJYV010000010.1, forward strand.
CAAGAGCAGTGCGAGGCGCTCGACGGCAGCGTCGTCACGGTGCGCCATGCGCCTAAACCGGGCGAGTGGATACGCCGCACTGGCGAAGATATTGTTGCCGGTGGCGTCATCATGGCGGCTGGCACGCGATTGCGCAGCCAGGAGCTGGGCCTGGCCGCCTCGGTCGGTCTGGCGCAGTTGCCCGTAGTACGCAGGCTGAAGGTGGCGGTGTTTTTCACCGGCGACGAATTGACCATGCCAGGTGAAGCGCCAGGCGGTGTGCTCGCTCCCGGCGCGATCTACAACTCAAATCGGTTCACGCTACGCGCACTGCTGGAAAACCTCGGCTGCCAGATCGCCGATTTCGGCATCGTTCCCGACACGCTGGACGCGACCCGAGCCACCTTGCGCGCAGCGGCGCGCGAGAACGACCTGATTATCACCTCGGGCGGCGTGTCGGTGGGCGAGGAAGACCACGTTCGGCCGGCGGTGGAGGCGGAAGGGCGGCTGGGCATGTGGCAAATCGCCGTCAAGCCGGGCAAGCCGCTGGCGTTTGGCGAAGTCAATCGCGATGGCGGCGCGGCCTTCTTCCTGGGCCTGCCGGGCAATCCGGTGTCGAGCTTTATTACGTTCTTGTTGTTCGTGCGTCCTTTCATCTTGCGTTTGCAGGGCGTGGCCGGCGAGCAGAAGCCGCGTTCGTATGCGATGCGGGCCGATTTCGACTGGCCCAAGCCGGACCGGCGCAACGAGTTCCTGCGTGTTCGGATCAACGACGCCGGCGGCCTTGAACTGTTTCCGAACCAGGGCTCGGGCGTGCTCACGTCCACCGTCTGGGGCGACGGCCTGGTCGACAATCCGCCAGGGCACAGCATCGTGAGCGGCGACACGCTGCGCTTCATCCCCTTTAGCGAATTACTGAATTAGGATCGGCATGGATATAACGCTGCGTTTTTTTGCCAGCGTGCGCGAGGCGCTCGGCACCGCCCAGGAGGCGCTCACACTGCCCGAGCAGGTCGCCACGGTGGGCGCCGTGCGCCAGCACCTGCGCGCGCGCGGTGGCGCATGGGAGCTGGCCCTGGCAGACGAGCGGCCTTTGCGCATGGCATGCAACCACGTCATGTGCGGCGCCGAAACACCGCTCACCGCCGGCTGCGAGGTGGCGTTTTTCCCGCCAGTTACCGGCGGCTAAGACTTGAACGAAATCTGAAAACCTGATTCGTCGTTCCCGCGCAGGCGGGAACCCATAGCACGTTTGATACGGCGCAGTATGGGTTCCCGCCGGCGCGGGAACGACAGATTACAAGCAAGCCACGACGCTAACGGCCACGAAATTCGCGCCGGTAGATCGACGGCGTGGTCTTCAACACTTCGTGAAAATGCTGGCGCAGCGAGAGCGCGGAGCCGAATCCGGCCAGGTCAGCGATCCGTTCGACCGGATGCTCGCTTGCCTCGAGCAGGTGTTGAGCCAGCGCCAGCCGCTGATGCCGCAACCATAGCCCCAGCGTGGTCCCCGTCACTTGCCGGAAGCGGCGCGTGAAGGTGCGCCGGCTCATCAGCGCCTTGGCCGCCAGCGCGTCGAGCGCATGGGTGTCGCGCAAATTCTGTCCGATCCAATCGAGCACCTCCATGAAGCGGTCGGTCGTGCGCGCCGCAGGCAGGTGGCGCTCCACATATTGCGCCTGGCTGCCTTGCCGGTGCGGCGGCACAATCATGCGGCGCGCGACATGGTTGGCCACCTCGGCACCGCATTGCGTGCGCAGGATGTGCAGGCAGCAGTCGATGCCAGCTGCGGTCCCGGCCGACGTCAAGACCTGGCCATCGTCGATATACAGCACATCGGGATCGACCCGCACCTTGGGATAGCGCAGTGCCAACTGGTCGGCACAAAGCCAGTGCGTGGTCGCCGGGCGCGCATCCAGGATGCCCGCGGCGGCCAGCGGGAATGCGCCGAGGCACAAGCCAACCATGCGCGCCCCGCGCGCATGCGCCGTGCGCAAGGCGTCGAGCAGGCGGGCCGGAGGCGCTTCGGTGCTGTCGCGCCAGCTGGGCACGATGATGGTGTCGGCCAGCGCCAGGTCGTCGAGCCCGAAGTCCGGCTGGATCGAAAAGCCGGCGCTGGTGCGCAGCAGCCCCGCGTCGACCGCGCAGACCATCAGCGCGATGCGCTGTACGCCACCGTAATTGCAGTCGTGGCCGAACACCGCGCAGGGCACGGCAAGGTGAAACGGGCTGATGCCATCGAAGGCGATCACGGCGACGCGATGGGCTTGCATAAGAATGGTGGTCGATTGGATTGGCCCGATTATAACTAATGTTGGCTTTCGGGCCCCTGTCAGGCCCCATCCAGCGCCGGCACAATGGCTACCATACCCACTACAAGGACTGCCATGCACAGCGCGCTACTGATCATCGACATTCAAAACGACTATTTCCCCGGCGGGAAAATGGAACTCGAGGGGGCCGAGCGCGCCGCCGCCGAGGCAGCGACGCTGCTGTCATGTTTTCGCCAAAACGGCGCTGAAGTGATCCATATCCAGCACGTGGCCACGAAGGCCGGTGCGAGCTTCTTCCTTCCTGATTCCGACGGCGTTGCGATTCATGCCGCGGTGCTGCCAGCCAAAAATGAGACCGTCATGGTCAAGCATTTTCCAAACAGCTTTCGCGACACCGGTTTGCACGAGCACTTGCAGCGCCTCGGAGTCAGCCGCTTGGTAGTGGCGGGCATGATGACCCACATGTGCGTTGACACGACCGTGCGCGCGGCCGCCGATCTTGGCTACGCCGTGACACTGGCGCAGGAGGCCTGCGCGACGCGCGCGCTGTCCTTCTGCGGTGTGGCGGTGGCTGCAAGCGAGGTCCAGGCGGCCTACCTGGCGGCACTGGACGGCAGTTTTGCCAGCGTCAAGAGCGTGCGCGAGATCGCCGCGGCGCAGCCTGGACCGTAGTCAGGCGGCTTGCCGGTCGAGCCATTCGGTGATGCCGTCCAGACTGCGGAAGTCGGCGATCGAACGGCACGCGATGCCCGGATGGCGCGTCTGCAGCATGCGCGACAGCGCCGCCCCCGGGCCAAGTTCCAAAGCCACGGTGATGCCGGCTTCGGCGGCGGCATCCATGCATTCGCTCCAAAGAATGGTCTCGCCAATCTGGCGCGACAGGTGGGCAATCGCAGTCAGGCGATCGCGCACCGGCAACGCGCCTATGCCCGACATGACCGGGCAGGCCATGGCGCCGAAAGCGCTCCCCGCGAGCGCAGCGGCGAACGGTTTCACTGCGGCGGCCATCAGCTTCGTATGCGATGCCACTGTCAGCGGCAGGCGCTGCATGCGCGCGCCGGCCTCCATCAGTGCATCTTCCAGGTCAGGCAATCTCTGTACCAGGCCTCCGGCGATACAAGTGTCGCTGCCGGTGACGATGGCGATCTCAAAATCCGCGTCGCGCACCAGCGCACGCATGCTGGCCAGCGGCAGCCCGCCGATTGCCACCAGTGCCTGCGCCGCGCCGCCGGCCGCCGCCTGATCCATCAGGGTCGCACGCCGGGTCGCCAGGCCAATTGCCTCCAGCGGCGCGAGCGCACCTGCGACCGAGTATGCGGCCAACTCCCCGACACTGTAGCCGGCGACCAGCGCTGGCGCCGGCGCCTGGTCGCGCAACGCTTCCCAGATCGCCAGCATGGATGCGACGATGGCCGGTTGCGCTACCTGATTGCTGTACATACTGGCGGGATCACCTAATACCGGGTCGCATTGCGCGAGCAGGGCGCTGGCTCGAGGGTCGTTGCGCGCGAGGTCGAAGATGCCGGCGTGCTGGCCGCCCTGTCCGGGGCACAGGATCATTAAACGCTTGGTCAAAGGATTCCTCTCGAAATAAATGCATGCAGCAGGAGAGTAGCAGAAAGCAGGTCGGCTGCGCCACCTGGCGAGAGCCGGTGCGCCACAAAAAGTTGATGGCATTCGATGGCGCGGCGCCGCCATTCGGGCTGGCCGGTGCCGCCGTCGGCAAGGAAACACCGCGCCTGCTCGCGCACCAGGGCGGCACCTTGCACACCGCCCCGGTGGTAGACATTGGTGTCGCTGACGTGGGCCATCAGGGTGAACAGGGCATCGATCCGGGCCATCTGCATGCTGCGGCCCGCGCCCAGGGCGCGCTGCAGGGACGGCAGGCCGACCTCAAAGACGGACGGCAGGCCAAGCGCGGCCTCTTCGCGTGCGCCGCCTGCCGCATGCAGTGCCGCGACGCGTTGGCCGTGCGATTGCGCGCGGTCTTCATTGGCGTGCGCGCACAGCGCCTCGCCCCAGCGGATCAGCAGCAGGGCGCGCAGCGCCTGGGCGCTCGGTGTTACACCCTGTGCGTAGGCTTGGCCGCGCGCCGCGCACAGCAGACCAAGGCAAAAGATCGCGCCACGGTGGGTGTTGACGCCCTTGGTCGCTGCCAGCATGCGCTGTTCGGCCTCGATGCCCAGTTGCCTGAGCACGGCAAACGGCGCATTGTCGATACCGGCTTGCGCGATGCGCGCAAAATAGCGGCGCAGCGAGAACAGGCTGCGCATGAAGGTGCTTGCCGTCATATCGTCGTGGCTGCCGGTATCGACGGGCGACACCAGGCCCGGCTTCGGATACAGCGTCAGCTCGGCATGCAGGCAGGCCACCGTCTGGCGCGCCGTTTCGCAGCAGAAGCGGCGCTCGGCCTGCACATCGCGGCGGGCCGCCCGTTGCGGCGCGCCGCTCATCCGAGGCTCGCCAGCAGCGCCTCGCGCGCCGCCAGGCAAACCGTGCGACGGTCCTTGACCAGAACCCGTGCGCCAAGCTGGTCGGCGCCAGCCCATTCCTTCCATGCCACGCAAGCCCCATTCGGAAAAACAATCTCACCATCGAGCGGCAGCACGCTGGCGTGCCGCGTCAACAGCTTCACACCCGCCTGCAACTGGGCCGGGGTGGCCGGATAGAGCAGCAGGTCGATGTCCGAGTGTTCGTTCGTGTAGGGCTGCCCGGTGAGCGCCTGCAGCGCCAGCGAGCCGTACACCCTCAGCGTCAGTCCGGTCGATTCGGCCTCCAGTGCGGCCAGTCGCGATTGCCATGCCGGCGGCGCGCTGGCAATCGACTTGCGCAGCGCCAGTGGCGCCTCGCGCCTGGCCACCTGGCCGTTCGCCGCCTGCAGTGCGATGCGCCCCTTGGCTGGCAGTGCCAGGCCAAGACAGAGCATGCCGTCGGCCAGGTTGGCATCGTCGCGCCGCACGATGGCGGGCCAGTCATGCCGCTGCCAGCGCTCGATGGCGGCGCGGTGCCCGGGCAGGGCCATGGCCGCGCAATTGGACCAGCCGTCCGGCGCGAGCCACACCAGGTCATGGCGCCAGTACATCGCGCCCCGCAAGAATGGCGTCAATGACTGGCTGCGCGAGTTTGCGGCCGCCCCGTAACAGGCCCAGCGCGCTGCGCGTGTCGCTCGCGTCGGCGACAGCGAACGCCTGTTCCAGCTGCTCGGCCAGCTTGCCGTCCCAGATGCCGTGCAGGCCACCCATGCGCAGATAGTTTTCCGGGCCGGGCGCGAACACCGGGTTGGTGCCGGCCAATTCACGCAGACGCTGCTCCGGTACCTTGGTGATGCGCGCCATGGCAGGCAAACCCATCACGCGGATGGTCGCCTCGGGCAGGGCATAGCAGGCGTCGGCCATCAGGCCGCTGGTGATGAAGCCGCCCGACAGCGCCTGGTCGTACACCAGTGCGAGCACCGGGTGGCCCCGGCGCCTGGCCAGTTCGACGCATTTTCCAAGATGGGCCATGTAGCTGTTGATGCCCAACATCTCGTCGCGGTGGCGCAGGCGCTGGCCCTCGGTGTCGACCAGGATCAGGATCCCTCGCTGCCGATGGTGGTGCAATGTGTCGAGAATGAAGCGCGCCTGGGCCAGCGCGATCTCGACGCCGATCGGCGCATGGCCGCAGGTGCCGACGACGGCGATCGAATCGCCGTGCACCTGCGCTGTGCCGCTCAAGAAATTTCCGCTCGCCGTGATCGAATGGCCAAGCGGGAACAGGCTTGCTGCCAGCTGCTGCCATTCCATCATGCGCCTCCCAACCGGTGCTGCGCCGCGGCCACGGTGAATTCGGCCGCCTCCAGCAGGGCCACGGCCGTCGGCTGCGGCATGCCCAGCTGCGCCCAGATTTCCAGCGGATCCTTGCAGGCACCGAAACGCTCCATGCGGGTGAGCAGCAATGCATGCTCAGCCTCAAGCGTTTCGATCGTCAGTCCGACCGGCTGCTGCCTGCAGGCCTCAATGGCATCGATGGCCCCCTGGCGGAAGGCCGCGATCGAATCGTCGACCAGGGCCTGGCAATCGCCCAGCAGATAGCGGTGCTTGCCGCCGCTGGTGCGCCACACCAGCGCGCGGTCGCGCGAGTCGAATTCCTCGACGCCGGACGCGGTCTCGATCACCTCCGGCCCCGACATGGCAAGCCGGCCTTCCTCCGACATGACGATCGCGTTGGCGCAGCGCGCCACGATGCCCATGCCACCGAAGCAGCCGTTCGAGCCGCCCACCAGCACCACCACCGGAATGCCGGCCGCGCGCGCGTCGAGCACGGCGCGCATCACCTCCGACACCGCGATCAGGCCGGCGTTCGCTTCATGCAGGCGCACGCCGCCCGTTTCAAGCAGCAGCACGACGGCGTTCGCCCGTTCGGCGACGGCGCGCCGCAGCAAGCCGGCCAGCTTGGCGCCGTGCACTTCGCCCACCGCGCCGCCCATGAAGGCGCCTTCCTGGGCTGCCACCAGGAGCGCCATGCCATCCAGCGCCGCGCGTGCTACCACGACGCCGTCGTCAAAGGCCACCGGCGCATCGAGCTGGCCCAGGTGGGGACTGGTGACGCGCGCCGAGGGCGGCAGGAATTCCTCGACACTGCCTGGATCGAACAGGCGCCACAGGCGCTCGCGCGCGCTCGATTCGAGGTAGCTGCTCATGCCGGCCCCTCGAGCATGGTTTCGACTGCCTGGTCCAGGCGCAGGCTGACCACGGCCGGCGTGGCGCCCATGTCGTTGATCGAGATGCGGGTGTCGGCCAGTTGCCAGCGCGCGTGGAAGTCGCGCATCACCGCTTCCCATGTCGCGCCGAATCCAAGCGCCGCGGTCTTGATCTCGATGCTGCAGGCGCCGTTCAAGGGCACCGATTCGATCAGCACCTCAAGGTTGCCCGAGCCGACCACGCCGACCAGCTGCGTCTGTTTTGGCAGCTGCCGGCTGCCGCCTTCGAATTGATATGTCAGTGTTTCCATTGTCGTTTCCTACCAGTTCCTGAAGCGGCGCGGCGGGTCGTACAGGCCGCCCGAGGCGCGCACCAGGTCCTTCATGGTGCGCGCCGCAAGCAGGTCGCGCGTGGCCAGCCGGCGGTCGATACCGAGGTCGTCGGCCCGCTGGATGATACCCCGGTCGCGCAGGTTCTCGACCATGCGCCGGTCGCGCGCCAGCCCCACTGGCGTGTAGCCGGCCACGCCGCGGATGGCCTGTTCGCGCTCCTCGTCGCTGCGGCACAGCAGCAGGTTTGCGATGCCTTCCTCGGTCAGGATGTGGGTCACGTCGTCGCCGTAGATCATCACCGGCGGAATGGCCATGCCGGCCTGCCCGGCGACTTCCCAGGCGTCAAGCCGCTCGACGAAGGCCGGCTGCATGTGCTCGCGGAACGTCTCGACGATCTGCACCACCAGCTTCTGGCCGCGCGGGATCAGGTTCCTGCCATCGCGCGCCTGGCGCCCGGCCTTGAGCCAGGCCGCGCTGGCGTGGCGCCGCCCGCGCGCATCGGCGCCCATGTTCGGCGCGCCGCCGAAGCCGGCAATGCGGCCCAGCGTGGCGGTTGACGAATTGCCCTGCAAGTCGATCTGCAGCGTCGACCCGATGAACATGTCGCAGGCATACTGGCCGGCCGCCTGGCACATGGCGCGGTTGCTGCGCATGGAGCCGTCGGAGCCGACCGAAAACACATCGGGCCGGGCCCGGATATAGGCTTCCATGCCCAGCTCGGAGCCGAAGGAATACACGGTTTCGGCGAATCCCGCTTCAATCGCCGGAATCAGCGCCGGATGCGGATTGAGCGCCCAGTGGCGCGCGATCTTGCCCTTCAGGCCGAGCGAATCCGCATACGTGGGCAGCAGCAGTTCGATCGCGGCAGTGTCGAAGCCGATGCCGTGGTTCAGGCGCTCGACCTGGTATTCGGCGTAAATGCCCTTGATCGCCATCATCGCCATCAGCACCTGGATTTCCGAAATCTGGGCCGGGTCGCGCGTAAACAGCGGCTCGATGTAGTAGGGCCGGGGCGACTGCACCACGAAATCGACCCAGTCGCCGGGTATGTCGACCCGCGGCAAGGTGTCGACGATGCGGTTGACCTGCACGATCACGATGCCGTTTCGAAAAGCGGTGGCCTCGGCGATGGTCGGCGTGTCTTCGGTGTTCGGGCCGGTGTACAGATTGCCGTGGCGGTCGGCCGCCTCGGCCGCGATCAAGGCCACGCGCGGCGCCAGGTCGATGAAGTAGCGGCCGAACAGTTCGAGGTAAGTGTGGATCGCGCCGATGTCGAGTTTGCCGGCCGCCACCAGCCGCGCCACGCGCGCCGCCTGCGGCCCCGAAAATGAAAAGTCGAGCCGGTTCGCGATGCCGCGTTCGAACACGTCAAGGTGCTCGGGCAGGGCCAGCACCGACTGCAGCATGTGCAGGCCGTGGATGCGCGCCGGGTCGAGCGCGGCCAGCGCGGCGGCCAGGAAGTCGGCCTGCTTCTGGTTGTTGCCCTCGATGCAGACGCGGTCGCCAGATTCGAGCACCGCGTGCAGCAACGCGCCGATGCGCTCAGCCGGCAGCACTTTGGCCTGGCCAAGCACGGCGCGCGCCCGTTCCAGGCGGGCGGCGCGGTTGCGTTGCAGCGTGTTCCAGATCATGGCCTGGCGCCCATCAGCAGGTTCGGGAAACCGGTCGCGATGCCGGGGAAAAAGCACAGCAGCAGCACCGCCAGGAACATCAGGCCGACGAAGGGCATCACGCCCCAGATCACGTCGCGCAGCGGTATGTCAGGTGCGATGTTCTTGATCACGAAGATGTTCAAGCCCACCGGCGGATGGATCAACCCCATCTCCATCACCACCGTCATGACGATGCCGAACCAGATCAGGTCGAAGCCGGCCGCCTTGAGCGGCGGCAGGATGATCGGCGCTGTCATCAGGATGATCGAGACCGGCGGCAGGAAAAAACCGAACACGATCACCATCAACAGGATCACCGCCAGCAGCAGCCAGCGCGCCAGGTGCATGTCGACCACCCATTGGGCCGCCGACTGGCTGATGTGCAGGTAGCTCATCACATATGAGTAGAACAGCGACATGCCGATGATCAGCAGCAGCATCGTCGATTCCTTGATGGTCGAGGTGAGGATGGGCGCCAGGTCTTTCGGGCGCCAGACCTGGTACACGAGCGCGATCAGCACCATCGCCAGCAGCGCGCCCAGGCCGGCCGTCTCGGACGGCGTGGCGTAGCCGCCGTACAGCGCCACCATCACGCCGATCAGCAGGATCACGAACGGCAGCACGCGCGGCAGCATCTCGACCTTCTGGCGCAGCGTGAAATGCTCGTCGTCGAGGTAGGCCGACTTCGCGCCGCCCCCCTGGTAGACGGACAGCGCCTGCCGGTACTCCTTGCGCGCACGCACCACCGCATAGCCGGCAAACAGCAGCACCAGCAAGACGCCAGGGCCGATCCCGGCCAGGAACAGGCGCCCCAGCGACTGCTCTGCGGCGACCGCGTACAGGATCATGGTGATCGACGGCGGCAGCAGGATGCCGAGCGTGCCGCCGGCGGCGATGATCCCGGCCGCGAAACCGGGCGAATAGCCGCGCCGGCGCATCTCCGGAATGCCGGCCGAGCCGATCGCCGAGCAGGTGGCCGGCGACGAACCGGCCATCGCCGCGAACAGCGCGCAGGCGAACACGTTGGCGATACCGAGGCCGCCGGGCACCTTGTGCAGCCAGGTGTGGATGGCCGAGTACAGGTCGCGTCCGGCCGGCGACTTGCCGATCGCCGCGCCCTTGAGGATGAACAGGGGAATCGACAGCAGTGTGATCGAGGCCATTTCCTCGTACACGTTCTGGGTTACCGTGTCGAGCGACGAGGCGGGCATGAAGAAGTACATGAAGCTGGTCGCCACCACGCCCAGTGCGAAGGCGATCGGCATCCCGGAAAACATGACGATCAGCGTCACCACGCCGTACAGCGCACCCAGTGTCAGTGGACTCATCGAACGCTCCGGCGGTTCGTCAGGTGGGTCAGCACCTGGATCAGGATCTGCAATGTCAATATGCTCATGCCCAGCGCCATCATCGCGTAGGGAATCCACAGCGGTGGCGCGAACGTCGACGAGGTGGTCTGGCCGTCGACCCAGGCTTCATGGAACAGGGTCCAGGATTTCCACGAGAAGAAGGCGCAAAACAGGCACGAGACCAGGTCGACCAGGAACAGGCGCACCGCATTCACGCGCGCTGGCAGGACGGCCGTCAGCGCCTCGATGCCGATGTGCCCGCGGTAGGACTGCACGTAGGCAGTGCAAAAAAACGTCATCCCGACCAGCATGAACACCGACGCTTCATCTTGCCAGTCGGTCGGCACCTTGAAGAAATAGCGCGACACCACGGAATAGGTCAGCACCAGCGCGGTGAGCACGATGGCGCACATCGACAGGCGCAGCAGCAGGCTGTTGAAGCTGTCGAGCCAGTGCGAGAAGCGGGCCAGGGCCGGATGGTCCGGCACCGCCGGCCCTTTTGCCGGCTCCAGTTCGAAACCGTGGCTCACAAGGTCTTCTCGGCCAGCGCCAGCAGTTTGGCGCAATTCGCATTCTTCTCGCCGTAGTCCTTCCAGGCGGTGGCGCGGGCGATGGCCTGCCACTTTTTTACCGTGGCCGGGCTCAGGTCGACCACCTTGGCGCCCGCGCGCTGGTAGACGGCGGCCACCGCGGAATCGTCGAGCTGGGCCGATTTGCGGGCAAACGCTTCCATCTCCGCGCCGACGGCCATGATCGTCGCCTGCTGCTCCTTGCCCAGTTTGTCGAAGATCGCCTTCGACATCAGCAGCGGCTCGAACATGAACCAGTAGGCGCCGCCACGTCCGGTGGTGAGCGCCTTCGACACTTCTTCGAGACGAAACGAGATCAGCGAGGTGGAGGAGGTCAGTGCCGCATCCATGGCGCCGGTCTGCATGGCCGCATAGATTTCGTTGGACGGCAGCGTCACCACGGCGGCCCCGGCCGCCTTCAGGATCAGGTCCATCTCGCGCGAGCCGCCGCGCACTTTCAAGCCATTGGCGTCTTCCGGTTCGACGATCGGCTTGCTGCGCGAGGCCACGCCGCCGGCCTGCCAGATCCAGCTGACGACCACGATGCCCTTTTCGAGCAGGATGCGGGCCAGTTCCTTGCCCACTTCCGCATTTTTCCAGCCATAGCCCTGCTCATAGGTGGTCACCAGCCCAGGCATCAGGCCGATGTTTACCTCGGGCACCTCGCCGCCCGCGTATGACAGCGGCACCAGCGACAGGTCCAGTGCGCCCTTGCGCATGGCCGAGAACTGGGAATTGGTCTTCATCAGGGAGGAGCCGGGGTAGATCTCGAACTTGAGGCTGCCCTTGCTGCGTTTTTCAACTTCGATGGCGAACATGCGGCACAGCCGGTCGCGGAAGTCGCCCTCGGTGATGCTGCCGCCGGGGAACTGGTGTGAAATTTTCAGCGTCGTGGGCCCCTGGGCCCATGCCGATTGCAGCCAAAGGGGGCTGCTCGCCAATGCGCCCAGCAGGGTCCTGCGTGTCAATGCCGACATACTTCCTCCAAGAAGTGGGACTGCGGTGTTTATGTATACAAGAATATATTTTAAAAATACATTGTCAAGCGCTCCGCTGCTTTTATAATGAAATACTATATACAAGAAACTAGACAAATCAATATGAAAAGTCGATCGGAAATCTTGCGCGAGACGCTGGAGGAAGCGATTGCCGTCGGCGAGCTCAAGCCGGGCCAGCATCTCGACGAGACCGAACTGGCGGCCCGTTTCGGGGTCTCGCGCACGCCGATCCGCGAAACGCTGATCCAGCTGGCGTCGATGGGTCTGGTGGTGAACCGGCCGCGGCGAGGCGCATTGGTGGTCGAATTGGGGCCGCAGCAGTTGGTGGAAATGTTCGAGGTGATGTCGGAGCTGGAAGCGACCTGCTGCCGCCTGGCCGCGCGCCGGATGACGCCGGGCGATCAGCTGGCCCTGATGGAAGCGCATGCGGCCTGCCGCGAAGCGCGCGATGCCCACGATTCGGATGACTATTACTACAAGAACGAGGCGTTTCACGAGTCCATCTACGCCTGCAGCCACAATCAATTCCTGATGGACCAGGCGCGCAGCCTGTATCGGCGCCTGCGGCCATACCGGCGCCTGCAGTTGCGTGTGCGCGACCGGGTGGGCAACTCCTACGCCGAGCATGACGCCGTGGTGCAGGCGATCGTGCAGGGCGATGGCGAGGCAGCGGCGGAACTGATGCGCGGCCACGTGATGATCCAGGGTGAGCGTTTCGCCGACCTGATGGCTTCCTTGCCGCAGCTAAGCGAGTAGGGCGGAAAAGCGCAGCGTGATCCGCCCTGCGTGCTGCCTATTGCCCGACCGTGTCCTTGCACAAGGCGCAGGCGATGCCGCGGCGCGCCTTGTAATAGCGCGAGCCGGTGAAGACCGCCGAGGACACCAGCGCCCACACAAACGCCTCGGACAAGACCTCGTCCACACTGGCGCCGCGCAGCAAATACACGCCCATCAGGAACATCCACGCCATGCCGGTCGCCCACAGGAAGCGCCGGACCCAGAATGCCTTGTTCTTCATTGCAGCCCCCTCATGAACTCGCCGATCGCCTCATTGACCTTCTGGGGCTGGTCGAACATCGCGAAGTGGCGCGCCGGCGAGATGATCACCACCTTCAAGTTCGACGTGCCGGCCATCAGCGCGGTGTAGTAGTCGCTGGTCATCGCCTCGGTCAGCTTGCGCTGGCTGGCGTCGACATCGAAATACGGCGCCAGCATCAGCACCGGCACGCCGATCTTGGGCAGGTCCGCGCGCAGGTCGAGCGCGAGCGCGTCGCCCATGTACTGCACCATCGCGCCCGGATCGCTCCTGGCGGTCAGCTTGGCAAGTTCGTCGGCGCGCGCGATGTCGGTCACCCCAGCGCCGCGCATGTATTGCTGCTGCTGGAGTGCGAACCCTTCCGCCGTCACGCCGGCCATGCGCGCCTTCATGCCTTCGGCCATCTGGGGCCGCTGGGCCACGGGCATTTGCTCGGTGCCGGGGAACACCGGCAAACCTTCCAGCGCGACCACCCCGCCGATCAGCTCCGAGTGCTGCTCGGCATAGGCGATCGACAAGATCCCGCCCAGGCTGTGCCCCACCAGCACCGGTTTGACCAGCTTGCGCGAGGTAATCAACTGGCCCAGCGACTGCTGCGCCATCTCCATCACCTTGCCCGGCAGCGCAGGGCGTCCGTCGAAGCCTGCCAGCGTGACCACATACACGACATGCTCGCCCATGAACCGGCGCGCCGCGTCCTGCCAGGCCCAGGCGCCGCTGACCAGGCCCGGGATCATGATCATGGGCGAACCCTTGCTGCCGTGGCGTTCGACCAGCATGCTGCCCACTTCGAATCGTTCGGCCGCCACCAGCGTGCTGGCGTAACGGTTGGCGACCGGGGCGGCATCGGCGCCGAACGAGGGGGCGCAAGCGGCGAGCATCAGTGCAAACAACAATCTGGATTTCATGGTCACTCCTGGTTGGGGGTAAAGATCGCTTCAATCGGTTTTTCAAACAGCCTTGCGATGGAAAACGCCAGTGGCAGGCTGGGGTCGTAACGCCCGGTTTCGATGGCGTTGATGGTTTGGCGCGACACCTGCAGCAGCTCCGCCAGGTGGGCCTGGCTCCAGCCGACTTCGGCGCGCAATTCCCGGATCAGGTTATTCATCGGTTCATCCACCTGCGCACGCAGGTGAGCAGGCCCCAGGCGCCGCCCATGACTGGCCAGATCGTAAACATCGACAGCCGCGGATAGCCGGCAGTTTCGAGGAATCCATAGGTGAAGCTCAGGCCCGCCGTGATGGCTGCGGCCAGGGCCAGCGTTTCCAGAGTTTCCTTGCGCACGAACTCGTCGACTCGTTTGAACTGGCGAACGATGACCCAGATCATCAGGCAGAAACCAAGCATCGGGCTGCCCAGGACGAAGGTGCGCAACAGGCCCTCGTCCATCAGGCGCCCGTATTTGACAGAGGCCGTCAGCATCACGATGTAGACCAGCAGTGCCGCGCCAAGCTCCCGGTAGTAGGCAAAGGCGATTTTCTTTTCATACATTGTGCCGCTCCTTGTAGTAAAGTATGCTTTACATATTAGCGAGGCGATTTATCGATGTCAAGGAAACTTTACATCTATTTTTCGACTAGAATGCGGATCCCGTGCGACCTGGCTGCCTGATATGACTTCACCTTCCATTCCCCGCGTCGCCGTGATCGGCGGCGGCCCTGCCGGCCTGATGGCGGCCGAAGTGCTGTGCCAGGGTGGTGTGCGGGTCGACGTGTATGACGCGATGCCTTCGGTGGGGCGCAAGTTCCTGCTGGCCGGGAAGGGCGGCATGAACATCACCCATTCCGAGCCCGCCGATGCCTTCGTGCGGCGCTACGGCGCGCGCAGTGCCGAAGTGGGCGCCTGGCTGGCGCAGTTCGACCCGCAGGCGGTACGCGACTGGATCCATGGCCTTGGGGTCGCTACCTTCGTGGGCAGTTCAGGGCGCGTGTTCCCGACCGACATGAAGGCGGCGCCCTTGCTGCGCGCCTGGCTGCACCGCCTGCGCGAAGGGGGCGTGCAGTTCCACATGCGCCATCGCTGGTGTGGCTGGCGCGAGGGCCAATTGCTGTTTGCGGCACCCGATGGCGAGCGCCTGATGCAGGCCGACGCGGTGCTGCTGGCGCTCGGCGGCGCCAGCTGGGCGCGGCTCGGCTCGGACGGTGCCTGGGTGCCGCTGCTGGCCCGGCGCGAGGTGGCGCTGGCGCCTTTGGTGCCGGCCAACTGCGGTTTCGACACCGGCTGGAGCGCGCATTTCAGCAGCCGCTTCGCCGGCGCGCCCTTGACCACGGTGGCGATCACGTCACGCGACGCCAGTGGCGCGATGGTGTGGCAGAAGGGGCAGTTCGTCGTCACCGCCGATGGCATCGAGGGCAGCCTGGTGTACGCCTTGTCGTCGGCGCTGCGCGAGCAGATCGCAGAGCACGGCAGCACCGGCATTTACCTTGACCTGGCGCCCGATTTCACGGCGCAGCGGGTGTTCGACGAGGTGAGCCGTCCGCGCGGCGCGCGCTCGATGTCGAGCCATTTGCAAAGCCGGCTGGGCATCAAGGGCGTCAAGTCCGGCCTGCTGCGCGAGTGCCTGAGTGGCGCGCAATTCGCCGATCCGGCGCGGCTGGCCGAGGCCATCAAGATGCTGCCCCTGAAGCTGTTGCGCCCGCGCCCCATCGACGAGGCGATCAGCAGCGCGGGCGGGGTGCGTTTCGACGCGCTCGATGCGGCGAGCCTGATGCTGCGCGCCTTGCCCGGCGTGTTCGTGGCAGGCGAGATGATCGATTGGGAGGCGCCGACCGGCGGCTATCTGCTGACGGCCTGTTTCGCCAGCGGACGGGTGGCCGGCGCCGGCGCCTTGCGCTGGCTCGCAAGCACGTAGAGTGGCAGCGCTTACTGCTTGAAATTGACCTCGCCCGAGCCGGTCTTGCTCACGCTGCGCTCGCTCGGGCTGCCGTAGACGCTGACGTCGCCGCTGCCGCGCACCGTCACCGCCGCCACCTTGCGCGCCAGGATGCTCGACGTGCCCGAACCGTGCATCTCCAGCGCAGCCTGGTCGGCCGTGAGGTGCTCGGCGTTCAGGTCGCCCGAACCGGTCTGTTCGGCCTTGAACTCCTTGCAGGCCCCGACCACCGTCATCTGGCCCGAGCCGACCAGCTCCACATTCACCTTGTCGCTGTTGCCACCGTTCATTTCGAGCTCGCCGCTGCCGTGCACGCCGGCCATCACATCCTTGTAGCGGCCGTTGAACTTGACGTTGCCCGAACCGTGCAACTGGACGTCGATGCGTTCGCCGCTAAAGCCGTTGATGGTGCTGTCGCCACTGCCATGGATGCTGAGGTTTTCAATCGATGGCAACACCAGCACCACTTGCAGCGGCTGGCGGTGATGCAGCAGCATGCCGCGGGTGCCGATGTGCAGGGTGTCGCCATCCTGGGTGGCTTCGACGTTGCCGAGCATGCGCTGCTCGCCGCGCACCAACAAGGAGGCCACCGGTCCCTGGCGCAGCGTCATGTCGATCGGTCCGCTCAGTTCAACCTGGCGGATGTCCTTGCCCAGGGTGCGCGTCTCGCTGGCGATGGTGCGCGAGCCCGGGCTCGACGATCCGCTGATGCCTTGCGCCCGGAGCATGCTGTATGACAGGCCGATCAGCAGAAAGGCCAGCAGCAACAGGCTCAAGCCCACTTTGAATAATCCACGCATGATGTTCCACCCGGTCTAATTGCCCTTGAGCAGGGAAAAATTCATTTCGATGTAGCGCTTCAGGCCAATGATGGTGTACTTGCTCACCACCAGGCTCAAAAGGAACAGGATGATGCCGCCGAGGACCATGCCCAGGCCGAACACGGACTGGGTTGCCCGCGATCCGGCGTCCAGGTCGGTCGACACGTGCAGGCCGCGCCCGGCCACCGATTCGGCGCGCTTGATCACCTTGGCCGACGTATTGCTGTCCTCGTCGGCGTCGGGATCGGCGGGCGCCGTGTCGCGCATTTTTTCCTGGAACATGTGGATGCCCATTTCGCTGATCGACACTTTGGTCTGCATGCCGCTGTCGCCCCAGCCATCGTCGCCGCTCACCCAGTGGCGCATGGGACCGTCGAGGACCAGTTCGTTGGCGCCGGACAGGCCGCTGGCGGTAATGGCGATGCCGGCCACATAGAAGGCGAGGGCGCATGCATACATGCTTGCCAGCAGCGCCGAGTAGACGATCGCCGGCACCACCATGAACAGATTGAAGATGGCCAATCCCAGCACCGAAACGAACAAGCGCAGCAGGTTGGCGGGGTTTTTCTTTTGCGCAAAAGCATTCAAATGGGTATTGGTGCGCAAGGTGATGGCGATTTTCTTGGGCTCGTCAAGGTCTTGCGCGACCTCCTGCTCGCTCAGGCCGGCGCTGGCGCCGTCGATGAAACGCTGCTCGTAGTAGGCCAGGGTCTTGGCCTGCAGCTCCGGCGGGAGCCCTGCCATTGCCCGCTTGAGCGCGTCGAGGTATTCCAGTTTGCCCATCATGATGCGAATTCCTGTCAGGCGCGGCTCAAGGCCGCGACCGGATTGAAGGGATGGGATTGGGCGGCCGAGGCGCCCATGATCGTGTCCGTCCTGACGATCACGGTGGTGCTGGCGACAACGAATGCCAGCAGGGCCAATGCGCGAAGTCCAAGGGTGATGTTCATTTCCGTTCCTGTTTCAATAACTTTTGTCGATGATGTGACTGTACCGAGCCATCCGCTTGCGCGCCATCGGATTGCGACAGGATGCAAGATTGGCGGGGTAGCTTACCGAATCGGGCGATGGAAGGCGCGCAGCAGGGCTGCCGCCTGGACGCCGCTGCGCACCGCCGCCTCCAGCGTGGCCGGGTAGTCGCCCGCCGTGTAGTCGCCCGCCAGCACCAGGCCGGGCAGGCCGCTGGCGTTGGGCGGGCGCGCCAGGCCCGGGGTGCAGGCGAAGGTGGCCCGCTTTTCCGTGATCACCTGCACCCAGGCCGGCTGCACCAGCGCCGGCCGGGCCATTACGGCCGCGAGCTGGACGGCGATGGCGCGCGCCAGCTGCCCCTGGTCCAGTGCGGCCGCTTCGGCCGAGGCGCTCACCACGACGGACCACAAGCCGTCCTGGGCCGGATCGAGCTGGCCGCGGTCGAACACGAACTGGCCCCAGTTCCCGGTGGCGCCATCGTCGGGCAGGGCGTAGAACGGCAAATCGAGCCGGGTGCCGGGCCGATATTGCAGGTAGCAGGTGGTGATCGGCTCGTGTTCAAAGGCCGTCAGGCTGGCCGCCAGCGGGCAGCCGGGCAGCTTTTGCAGCAAGACGGCCGCTGCCGCGGGCGGGGTGGCCAGCACCACGGCGTCGAAGATGGCGAGCCAATTGCCGCCCACCGCGCTGCCGCTGGCCTCGACCTGCCAGCGCTGGCCTGCCTGGGCCAGGGACACCACCTTGGCGCCGGTGCGCAGCTTGCCGCCGCGGGCTTCGAGGTAGCTTGCCGCCGCCAGCGGAAACAGGGTGCCCAGGTCGCGTTTGGGCAGCAGCATGTCGGATGCGGCCGCCTTCGCGCCCAGGCTGTCGCGCAGCACGTTCAGGAACACCTGGGCCGACGCGCGCTCGGGCGGCGTGTTCAAGGCGGCCAGGCACAGCGGGCGCCACATCAGGCGGCACAGGCGCTCGGTCTGCCCGAATCGCTCGAGCAGTTCGGTGACGCTGCAATCGGTGTACAAGGTCCAGTCCATCCAGCGTGCGCTGGTCGAAAAGCGTGCCAGCGAGCGCTTGTCGGCCACGGCCAGGCCGCTGGCGCGCAGCAGCGCCGCCAGCAGGTGCAAGGGCGCGGGCAGGCGCGGGGCGAGGAAATCCATGCCGCCGCAGCCGGCCGGATAGCGCATCTGCAAGGGCAGGCGGTGCATGGCCGCGGCCGGATCGACACCCACCTGGCGCATCAGGCGCATGGTTTCGCGGTAGGCCCCGAGCATGATGTGCTGGCCGTTGTCGAGCATGGTGCCGTGGACCTCGACCCCGCGCGCCCGCCCGCCCAGGCTGCGCGCGGCCTCGAACAGGGTGACCTTGCAACCGGCCGCGGCCAGCTCTGCGGCCGCGCTGCAGCCGGCCCAGCCGCCGCCGATCACGGCAACCGTGTTGGCCTGCTCAGCCACGGATATAGGTCTTCCACGCCAGCCACAACTTGCGGATGGGCGTGAGCGAGATGCGCTGGGTCAGCACGTGGTACTGGTCGTTTTCGATCTCGCCCAGCACGGTGCGGTAGATGGCCGCCATCATCAGGCCGGGACGCTGGGCGCGCCGGTCGGCGCGCGGCAGCAGGGCGAAGGCCTGGTCGTAGACTTGCTGGGCGCGCGCCACCTGGAACTGCATCAGCTGCTCGAACTTGTCGCTGTGGCGGGCGTTGAGCAGGTCGGCCGCGGTGACGCCGAACTGCTGCAATTCGTTGACCGGCAAATAAATGCGGCCCTTGCGCGCATCCTCGCCGACGTCGCGGATGATATTGGTGAGCTGGAACGCCAGGCCCAGCCTCTCGGCGTACTGCAAGGTTTGGGGATCGGTCACGCCGAAGATGCTGGCCGACAGGATGCCCACCACGCTGGCCACATGCCAGCAGTATCGCTGCATGGCCGGGTAGTCGAGGTAACGGGTCTGGTCGAGGTCCATCTCCATGCCGTCGATGATGGCTTGCATGTGCTCCTGCTGGAGCGCATAGCTGGCCAGGTGCGGCATCAGCGCTTGCAGCACCGGGTGGCTGGCCTGGCCCAGGTACATCGCGGCCACTTCTTTGCGCCACCAGGCCAGCTTGATGCGCGCGATCGACTGGTCGGTGCACTCGTCGACCGTGTCGTCCACTTCGCGGCAAAAGGCGTACAGCGCGGTAATCGCGCGCCGCCGCTCAGGTGGCAGGAACAGGAAGCTGTAGTAGAAACTCGAGCCGCTCTGGACGGTCTTCTGTTGGCAGTATTCGTCTGGGGACATGGATGGTGAAAAAAGCAATATGGGCGAATCGAAGCCGCTATTCTAGCGCCGATGACGCCGCCCGAGGTCCGGGCGCTTGAATTTTTGCTCACATCCACAAGGCGCGCCAGAAAATGCGCAGCCAATCGCCCGTTTTCAGCTGGGGTCGCCGCGTGAAGACGTCGTAGTGCCGCTGTTCGATCGCTTCGAGAATGCGCAAGCCGCCCTGGACCACCAGGCGCAACTCCCAGCCGATGCGCCCGGGCAGGCGCTTGGCCAGGGGCGCGCCCTGCAACATCAAGGCCCGGGTGCGCGCCACCTCGAACGCCATCAAGGCGCGCCACTGGGTGTCGCACTGGCCCCGCTCAAGTTGCGCCGGATCCACGCAAAAGCGGGCAAAGTCCTCCAATGGAATGTAGATACGGTCTTTTTCGCGGTCGATGGCGACATCTTGCAGGAAGTTTGTTAGCTGCAAGGCGCTGCAGATGGCATCGGACTCGGCCACATTGCGGGCATTGGCCGCGCCGTACAGGCTCAGCATCAGGAAGCCGACCGGATTGGCGGAGCGGCTGCAATAATCGAGCAGCAAAGCGTAACTGGCGTAGCGCGTGGTGGCGACGTCCTGCTTGAACGCGGAGAGCAGGTCGTAGAACGGCGTCAGCGGCAGGCGGTATTTGGCGATGATGGCGGCTAGGCGCTGGAACAGGGGATCGTCCGAGCGCCGTGCAGCGCCGATGCCGGCCAACTGTTGTTCGTACGCAGCGAGCGCGGCCAGGCGCTCGTGGGGCGCGGCATGGCCCTCGTCGGCCAGGTCGTCGGCACTGCGGGCGAAGGCGTAAATGGCTTCCACCGCCGGGACCAGGCGGCGCGGCAGCAAGACCGAGGCGACGGGGAAATTTTCGTAGTGATCTACAGGCATGTAAATAAGTGACGCATCAGTCAGTTGCTTTTGATAGTGACATGATTATAATTATTAACCTGAAAGTCAGTTAGCAAAAATAGGCCAATGGGTAGTAGCATCATGGCAATGCCGCACTAGTTCGCATCTTAAAGGAAAACAAAGTGTTCCCTCGGAAAATCCTGCACCTGCGTTTGCCCGTCCCGATCACCGTCTGCCTTGCGTTTTTGTTGTCTGCCTGCGACAAGCCAGCCGAGAAGGTCGAAGATGTGCGTCCGGTGCGCGCGATCGTGGTCAATCCCAGCAATGTCGAGATCGATGCGGAGTTCGCCGGTGAGGTGCGCGCGCGCGTCGAGTCGCGCCTGGCGTTTCGCGTGCCCGGCAAGATCACGCTGCGCAAGGTCGACGTGGGCAGCGTGGTGCACAAGGGGCAGGTATTGATGCAGCTCGATCCGGAAGACTTGCGCCTGAACGAATCGCAGGCCAAGGCCGCGCTGCGTGCCGCCGAGACCACGCGCGACCTGGCCAAGGCCGAGCTGAAGCGCTACCAGGAATTGCGCGTCAAAAATTTCGTCAGCCAGGCCGTGCTCGACGCCAAACTGACCGGCTGGACCGCCGCGCAGGCCAACGTCGACGCCGCGCAGGCGGCCTACTTCGGCACCGCCAACCAGGCCGGCTATGCGAGCCTGGTGGCCGATATCGACGGCGTGGTGACGGCCGTGGACGCCGAAGTGGGGCAGGTGGTGGCACCGGGCACGCCGGTGGTGCGGGTGGCCAAGAGCGGCGAGATGGAGATCGTCATCGGCCTGCCGGAAGACAAGGTTGAAATCATGCGCAAGGTCCAGGACGTGGGCGTGCGCCTGTGGGCCAAGCCGAACGTGACCCTGCCTGGCAGGATCCGTGAAATTGCACCGGTGGCCGACGCGCTCACGCGCACCTACGCCGTCAAGGTGGCCATCCCCGCCGACGCGCCCGAGGTCCGGCTCGGCATGACCGCTTCGGTCCAGTTTTCCTCGAAATCGGCCACGCCGCTGGTCCATTTACCGCTCACGGCCATGTTCTACGAGAAGGCCATCACCTCGGTCTGGATCGTCGCCAATGGCGCCGTGCACCTGTCGCCGGTCGAAGTGGTCGGCATCAGCGGCAATGACGTGGTGCTCGCATCGGGCGTCAAACCGGGCGAGACGGTCGTCACGGCCGGCGCCAACGTGCTCAAGAACGGCCAGAAGGTGACGGTCCTGGCGGCCGAAATCCCGGCTTCGGCGAACAGCGCTTCGACCGAGGTCGTCAAATGAGGGGGTTCAACCTGTCGCGCTGGGCGCTCGAACACATTCCGATGACGCGCTACCTGATTGCCGTGCTGCTATTGGGCGGCATCATCAGCTACGGCAACCTGGGCCAGGACGAAGATCCCCCGTTCACCTTCCGCGTGATGGTCGTGCGCGCGATCTGGCCAGGCGCGACGGCCGTGCAGATGGCCGAGCAGGTCACCGACAAGCTCGAGCGCAAGTTGCAGGAAGTGCCCTACATCGACAAGATCCGCAGCTATTCGAAGCCGGGCGAGGCGGTCATCCTGGTGTTCCTGCGCGAATCGGCGCCACCGAAAGACACGGCGGCGACCTGGTACCAGGTGCGCAAGAAGATCGGCGATATCCGCTTCACGCTGCCGCAAGGGGTGCTGGGGCCGTTCTTCAACGACGAATTCGGCGACACCTACGGCTCCATCTTCGCGCTCTCGGCCGACGGTTTCAGTTACGCCGAGGTCAAGCAATACGCCGACTTCGTGCGCCAGCAATTGCTCGCCGTGCCGCTGGTGTCGAAGGTCGAGCAGTTCGGGGTGCAGGACGAGAAACTCAACATCGTGTTCTCGCACAAGAAATTTTCCCAGCTGGGCGTTCCGTTCGAGGTGATCGTCAACCAGATCGCGAGCCAGAATTCGATCGAATCGACCGGCGTGCTGGCCACCCCGAAAGAGAACCTGCAAGTGCGGGTGGGCGGCGCCCTGAAAACGGCCAAGGACTTCGAAGACCTCGAGCTGCGGGCCGGAAACGTCGCGTTCCGGCTTGGCGATTTCGCCACCATCACGCGCGCCTACCAGGATCCGCCGCAAGACAAGATGCGCTTCAACGGCAAGGAAGTGATCGGCCTGGGCGTGTCGATGGAAAAGGGCGGCAACATCATCGTCATGGGCAAGGGCATCGACGCCACCGTGGCCAGGATCCGCGCCAAGCTACCGGTGGGGATCGAGCTGCAGCGCGTGTCGGACCAGCCGCGCGCCGTCATCGCCTCGGTCGGTGAATTCATCCACACCCTGGTCGAGGCGGTGTTGATCGTGCTGGCCGTCAGTTTCGTCGCGCTGGGCCTGCATACCAAGCCGCTGCGGGTCGATTTCCGGCCTGGCCTGGTGGTGGCGCTGACGATCCCGCTGGTGCTGGCCATTACCTTCCTGTTCATGCGCATCCTCGACATCGACCTGCACAAGATCTCGCTGGGCGCGCTGATCATCGCGCTCGGCCTGCTGGTGGACGACGCGATCATTGCCGTCGAAATGATGGTGCGCAAAATGGAGGAGGGCATGTCGCGCTTCGAGGCGGCCACCTTCGCCTATACCTCGACGGCGATGCCGATGCTGACCGGTACCCTGATTACCGCTGCCGGCTTCCTGCCGATCGGCCTGGCGCAGTCGACCGCCGGCGAATACACCTTCTCCATGTTTTCCGTGAACGCCCTGGCCCTGCTCATATCATGGGTGGTGGCGGTGGTGTTTACGCCCTACATCGGCTTCATGCTGCTGAAGGTCGCGCCGCACGCGGACGGCCACACGGAGCTGTTCAACACGCCCGGCTTCATGCGCTTTCGCAGCGTCGTGAACTGGTGCGTGGAATGGCGCAAGACCACCATCGTGCTGAGCATGGCAGTGTTCGGCCTGGGCGTGTTCGGCTTCAACTTCATCGAGAAGCAATTTTTCCCCGACTCCAGCCGCCCCGAGCTGATGGTCGAGATGTGGCTGCCCGAAGGGTCGACCTTCGCCGCCACCGAAGCCCAGACCAAGAAGTTCGAAGCGTTCATCCGCCAGCAGCCGAACGTGGAGAGCGTGACGAGCTACGTGGGCACCGGCAGCCCGCGTTTCTACCTGCCGCTGGACCCGATCTTTCCGCAGTCGAACGTGACCCAGATCGTGGTGCTGCCCAAGGACCTGGCCAGCCGCGAAGTGCTGCGCCTGAAGATCATCGACCTCTTCAAGCATGATTTCCCGGAGGTGCGCGGGCGCGTCAAGCTGCTGCCGAACGGGCCGCCGGTGCCGTATCCGGTGCAGTTCCTGGTGTCCGGCCCGGAAATGGTGACGGTGCGCACGGTGGCCGACCAGCTCAAGGACATCATGCGGGTCAATCCGAACACCCGCGGTGTGAACGACAACTGGAACGAGTCGATCAAGGTCATGCGGCTCGAGCTGGACCAGGACAAATTGCGCGCGCTGGGCGTGACCTCGCAGGCGGTGATGCGCGCGGCCAACACCATCCTCTCAGGCACCACGATCGGCCAGTTCCGCGAGGATAACAAGCTGATCGACATCGTGGTGCGCCAGCCGGTCGAGGAGCGCGCCACCATTTCCGTGCTCAACGACACCAACATTCCTACCGCCACGGGCAAGTCGGTCCCCTTGTCGCAGATCGCGCGGGCCCATTTCGTGTGGGAGCCGGGCGTGGTCTGGCGCGAGGGGCGCGAGTGGGCGATCATGGTCCAGTGCGATGTCGCCGACGGCATCCAGGGGCCGACCGTGTCGGGCCAGATCAGCGACAAATTGGGCAAGCTGCGCGCCGCGCTGCCGCCCGGTTATGACGTCAAGCTGGCCGGCGCGGCGGCCGACAGCAAGGCGGCCGAGGCGTCGATCTCGGCCAATGTGCCCTTGGTGATCTTCATCGTGTTTACCTTGCTGATGCTGCAGCTGCACAGCTTCTCGCGCGCCTTGCTGGTATTTTTGACCGGGCCGCTGGGCGTGGCGGGCGCGGCCATGGCGCTGCTGGTTCTGCACCGCCCGTTCGGCTTCGTGGCGAACCTGGGCGTGATCGCGCTGTTTGGCATGATCATCCGCAATTCCGTGATCCTGATCGACCAGATCGAGCACGAGATCGCCACCGGCGCCGAGCCATGGAATGCGATCGTCGAATCGGCCGTGCGCCGCTGCCGCCCGATTATCCTGACCGCGGCGGCGGCGGCGCTGGCCATGATCCCCCTGTCGCGCTCCGTGTTCTGGGGGCCGATGGCGGTGTCCATCATGGGCGGGCTGGTGGTGGCCACGGCGCTCACGCTGCTGTTCCTGCCGGCCCTGTACGCGACCTGGTTCCAGGTGCCGAGGCCGCAACGCAAGTACTGAGCGAAGGCGGAGCGCGCTGTTCCAGCCTACGGTTCGCCAGCCAAGCCGGCAGGGCGGTGCAGCGCAGCGTCGCTGGCCAGCTGGGCGCGCACCGCATGCGCGTGGCGCACCCACACCCGGCTGCGCCAGCGCGCATACATGGCCAGCCCGCGCACCCATTCATCGCAGGTGAACGCGATCCACACGCCCGGCAAGCCCCATCCCAGGTGCAGCCCGAGCCACCACGCCAGCGGCACCGCCACGCCCCACATCGAACAGACCCCCATCAAGACGGGAAAGCGCGCGTCGCCGGTCGCCCGCAGCGCGTTGATGACCACCAGGTTGAAGGTGCGCCCCGGCTCGAGCAGCAGGGAAAAGCGCAGCAGGAAGGCGCCGCCGGCGACCACCAGCGGGTCCGCGCTGAACAGGCTGAACAAGTGCGGCGCGGCCAGCACCACCATGCAGCTCGCCACCACCGTCACCGCCAAGCCCACCCGCAGGCTGCGCAGCAGTTGCCGGTACGCCTGCTCGATCTCGCCCGCGCCGACCAGGTGCCCGATCATGATCTCGGTGCCGATCCCGATCGCGATCCCCAGCATCATCATCGCCATCGACAGCTGGAACGCATACGAGAACGTGGCCAGCGCCGTCTCGCCCATCTGGCCGATGAAATAGGTGATCACCATGAAGCTCATCCACCAGCACAGGTTTTCGCCCGCGGCCGGCACCCCGATGCCCAGGATGCGGCGCAGCACCGCGCCTGAAAACCGGGTCAGGAAGTGCCAGCGCAGCTGCAGCCTGACCTGGCGCCGCAGCAGCCAGGCCAGCGCCAGGCAAGCCAGCGCGCGGCTGATCACGGTCGACAGCGCGGTGCCGACCACGCCCATTTTCGGAAACCCGAACAGGCCGAAAATGAGCAGGACGTTGAGGATGAAATTGAGCAGGTTCATGCCCAGCGCGATGAACATCACTTCGCGCGTGTGCCCGTGCGCGCGCAGCACGGCGCCGAAGGCGATGTTGGCCGATTCGAGGAACAGGGTGCCGCCCATCAGGGCCAGGAACGGTTGCGCATACGGCATCAGGGCCGGCGGCAGGCGCAGCAACTGCAGCATCTGGGCGGAAAACGCCCACACCAGCAGGCTCACGGCCACCCCGAGCCAGGCATTGACGCCGATGGCCGTGGCGGCCACCCGTTCGGCGCCGGCACGCTCGCCCGCGCCCAGGCAATGGGTGAGCACCACGGCGCTGCCAATGCCCACGAACGAGAACAGGGTGATGAAAAACACCACGATCTGGTTGGCCACGGCCAGCCCGGCCACGGCCGCGTCGCCCAGGTGGCTGACCATGAAGGTGTCGACGATGCCGGGCAGGATGTGCGAGAGCTGTTCGATGAAAATGGGCCAGGTGATGGCGAACAGGCCCATGGTGCGTATGTTTTTGGTCGGCATGACAGCGGCGAAGGCGGGGTGGATGAAAACGATTGCAAATGATACCCGCCTTTGGCCCGGATCAAAAAACGCCCTATATGATCAGAAAATCCAGTAAAATGCTGCGTTGAAGTTGTAGCCCCTAACAAAGGCAGTGCAGGGCGGCCGGTTTCATCGACGGACGCCCTTTTGTTATTTGAGTGTCGGACGCGAGGACGACGAGGTGCTAGGCTGCAATCCGGCGAGGATGGCGAAATTGGTAGACGCACCAGGTTTAGGTCCTGACGCCAGCAATGGTGTGGGGGTTCGAGTCCCCCTCCTCGCACCACGATTTGATTAAAATTTTTTGGACGATTTTTAAAATGGCAACTGCAGTCGAAACCCTGGGTAAACTCGAACGTCGCTTGACGATCTCTTTTCCGCTGACTGACGTCCGTACGGAAGTTGAAAAGCGCCTGAAACTGCAAGCCAAGAAGGCCAAGGCCCCCGGCTTTCGTCCAGGCAAAGTGCCGATGAAGATGGTGGCGGCCCAGTACGGCTACCAGATCGAGTCGGACGTGCTCAACGATAAAGTCGGGCGCGCCTTCAACGATGCCGCCAACGCCGCCGAACTGCGGGTGGCCGGCTATCCGAAAATCGAGCCAAAAAATGACAGCCCGGAAGGCCAGCTGAGCTTTGACGCGACCTTCGAAGTCTATCCCGAGGTCGTCATCGGCGACCTGTCGGCAGTGGAAATCGGCACCGTCAAGGCCGACGTGTCGGACGCTGAAATCGACAAGACCATCGACATCCTGCGCAAGCAGCGCGTGCACTACCACACCAAGGGCGAAGCGGGCGAGCACGGCGACGGCGGCGCGCCGATCGCGGCCGCTGGCGACCGGGTGACGGTCGATTTCGTCGGCAGCATCGACGGCGTCGAGTTCTCCGGCGGCAAAGCCGACGACTACGCCTTCGTGCTCGGCGAAGGTCGCATGCTGCCTGAATTCGAAGCGGCCACGATCGGCCTGAAAGTGGGCGAGGCGAAGACCTTCCCGCTGGCCTTCCCTGAGGACTACCATGGCAAGGACGTGGCCGGCAAGACTGCCGAGTTCACCATCACCCTCAAGCAGCTCGAATGGGCGCACCTGCCGGCAGTGGACGCCGAATTCGCCAAGACGCTGGGCATGGAAGACGGCGACCTGGACAAGATGCGCGCCGACATCAAGGTCAACCTCGAGCGTGAAGTGGCCGGCCGCGTCAAGGCGCGCAACAAGGAAGCCGTGATGGATGCCCTGGTCAAGGTCACCGACATGGAAGTGCCGAAGGTCATGATCGCCCAGGACGCCGAGCGCCTGGCCGAAATGACCCGCCAGGACATGGCGCAACGGGGCATGGACGTCAAGAACATGCCATTCCCGCAAGAACTGTTCGCCACCAAGGCCGAGCGCCGCGTGCGCCTGGGCCTGATCCTGTCGCAACTGGTGGGCGATAACAAGCTCAACGCCACGCCGGAGCAGGTCAAGGCCCAGATCGAAGACTTCGCCCAAAGCTACGAAGACCCGAAGGAAGTGCTCAAGTACTACTACAGCGACCGTCGGCGCCTGTCGGAAGTGGAAGCCCTTGTTTTGGAAGAAAACGTCGTCAACTATGTGCTCGGCAAGGCGAAAGTGACGACCACCTCGGTCGCCTTCGACGAATTGATGGGAAGCAACACGCAAGCGTGATTCCCGTTTCAGGCTCACCACATAGCGATAGGACAGGTATGAACCAGAATCCGGCATTGGACACACAAGCACTCGGCCTGATACCGATGGTCGTGGAGCAGAGCGGGCGCGGCGAGCGTTCGTATGACATCTACTCGCGCCTGCTCAAGGAGCGCGTGATCTTCATGGTTGGCCCGGTGCATGACCAGATGGCCAACCTGATCGTGGCGCAGCTGCTGTTCCTCGAGAGCGAAAATCCGGACAAGGACATTTCGCTCTACATCAACTCGCCCGGCGGCTCCGTCTCGGCCGGCCTGGCGATCTTCGACACGATGAACTTCATCAAGCCCGATGTGTCCACCCTGTGCACCGGGATGGCGGCCTCGATGGGCGCCTTCCTGCTGGCGGCAGGTGCCAAGGGCAAGCGTTTCTCCCTGCCGAACTCGCGCATCATGATCCACCAGCCCTCCGGTGGCTCGCAGGGCATGGCCTCGGACATCGAGATCCAGGCCAAGGAAATCCTCTACCTGCGTGAACGCCTGGCCCAGATCATGGCCGACAATACGGGCCGCACGGTCGAGCAGATCCACAAGGACACGGACCGCGACCGTTTCATGTCCAGCGCCGAAGCGACGGAGTATGGCCTGATTGACAAAGTGTTGATCAACCGAGCGTGATGCGACGCTTGTCTGTCCGATAAGCTATTGCTCGACAAACGCCCGTGCGCCTAAAACGTTCGGGCGTTTCGTTTTTATTTCGGGTAGCATGGCAGTGTCCGGAGTCCCCGTTCAAGTTATATTTATTGCAATTTTAGAGTAATCGAAACCAGCCCATGTCAGACAAAAAATCCTCCAGCGGCGAAAAACTCCTCTACTGCTCGTTCTGTGGCAAGAGCCAGCATGAGGTGAAAAAGCTCATTGCAGGGCCGTCCGTGTTCATTTGCGACGAGTGCATCGACCTCTGCAATGACATCATCCGCGACGAAACCTCGAACGTGGAATCGGTGGCCGGCGCCAAGTCCGACCTGCCCACCCCGCACGAGATCGCCGCCTTGCTGGACCAGTACGTGATCGGCCAGCAGACAGCCAAGCGCATCCTGTCGGTGGCGGTGTACAACCACTACAAGCGCCTCAAGCACCTGGGCAAGAAAGACGACGTCGAACTGGCCAAGTCCAACATCTTGCTGGTGGGCCCCACCGGCTCGGGCAAGACCCTGCTGGCCCAGACCCTGGCGCGCATGCTCAACGTGCCCTTCGTGATCGCCGACGCCACCACCCTGACCGAAGCCGGTTACGTGGGCGAGGATGTCGAGAACATCATCCAGAAGCTGCTGCAAAGCTGCAACTACGAAGTTGAAAAGGCCCAGCGCGGCATTGTCTACATCGACGAGATCGACAAGATTTCGCGCAAGTCCGACAATCCCTCGATCACCCGCGACGTCTCGGGCGAGGGCGTGCAGCAAGCCCTGCTCAAGCTGATCGAGGGCACCATGGCCTCGGTGCCGCCCCAGGGCGGGCGCAAGCACCCGAACCAGGACTTCGTGCAGATCGACACGACCAACATCATGTTCATCTGCGGCGGCGCCTTCGACGGCCTGGTCAAGATCATCCAGAACCGGTCCGAAAAGAGCGGGATCGGCTTCTCGGCCACCGTCAAGAGCCAGACCCAGCGCGCCAGCAGCGAAGTGCTGCTGGAAGCCGAACCGGAAGACCTGATCAAATTCGGCCTGATCCCGGAATTGGTGGGCCGTCTGCCGGTCGTGGCCACCTTGTCCGAGCTGACTGAAGAGGCGCTGATCCAGATCCTGATCGAGCCGAAAAATGCCCTGATCAAGCAGTACTCCAAGTTGCTCGAAATGGAAGGGGCGGAACTGGAGATCCGTCCGGCCGCCTTGCACGCCATTGCACGCAAGGCTTTGGCGCGCAAGACCGGCGCGCGTGGCCTGCGTTCTATCCTGGAACATGCTTTGCTCGATGTTATGTACGAATTGCCAAATCAGCAGAATGTCATCAAAGTGGTGATCGATGAGAATTCGATCACAAATGGCGCCAAACCTTTGCTGATTTACAGCGAAACGGCCAAAGCATCGGGAGAAAATTAAAAAGTCTCGTTCGCACGCAACAAAAAAGGTGGGATTCCCTAATTCTTGGCGGTACAATTTACCCCAATAAGAGAAGCGGGCTTCACTCGAAAAGCCACTCGCAGCAAGGCGCCGCGCAGTGGCTTTTTTATTTGATGTTCCGAAAATCTTTTAGAGTAATTCCGGCTTTACGAGTTTCAAGTTGGTGAATAACTAAATTACTTGTAGAAATATTTTTTACTGCCGGTCTTGTGTTTTGGCAGCCAGTGCCAACATCGTAAACACGTTTTCTATAAGGTATAACCATGACAACTTCCAAATTAACCGAGCAAACGACGCTGCCCTTATTGCCGTTGCGCGACGTGGTCGTCTTTCCCCATATGGTGATACCACTGTTCGTTGGCCGTCCGAAATCGATCAAGGCGCTGGAAGCGGCGATGGAGCAGGGCAAGAGCATCATGCTGGCCGCGCAGAAAGCGGCCGCCAAGGATGAACCGTCCGCCTCCGATATCTACGAGATCGGTTGCGTGGCCAATATCTTGCAAATGCTCAAGCTGCCCGACGGCACCGTCAAGGTGCTGGTCGAAGGTGCGCAGCGCGCGCGCATCAACCACATCAGCGACGCGCCCACCCATTTCATTGCCGACCTGACCCCGCTCAGTTCGGAAATCGGTGACGACTCCGAAGTCGAGGCGATGCGCCGCGCCATCGTCCAGCAGTTCGACCAGTACGTCAAACTGAACAAGAAAATCCCGCCCGAGATCCTGGCCTCGCTGGCCGGCATCGACGACGCCGGCCGCCTGGCCGACACCGTCGCCGCCCACCTGCCGCTCAAACTCGAGCAAAAACAAGTGATCCTGGAAATCTTCAACGTCGCCAAGCGCCTCGAGCACCTGCTCGGCCAGCTTGAAGGCGAGCTCGACATTTTGCAGGTCGAGAAGCGCATCCGCGGCCGCGTCAAGCGCCAGATGGAAAAATCGCAGCGCGAGTACTACCTCAACGAGCAGGTCAAGGCCATCCAGAAGGAACTGGGCGAGGGCGAGGACGGTGCCGACATCGACGAGCTCGAGAAGAAAGTGGTTGCCGCCAAGATGCCGAAAGAGGCGCTCGACAAGGCCACCAACGAACTCAAGAAGCTCAAGCTGATGTCGCCCATGTCGGCCGAGGCCACCGTGGTGCGCAACTACATCGACACCCTGGTCAACCTGCCATGGAAGAAGAAATCGAAGGTCAACAACGACCTGGCCAACGCCGAGAAGGTGCTCGAGGGCGACCACTATGGCCTCGACAAGGTCAAGGAACGCATCCTGGAATACCTCGCGGTCCAGCAACGCGTGGACAAGCTCAAAGCCCCGATCCTGTGCTTCGTCGGGCCTCCGGGCGTGGGCAAGACCTCGCTCGGCCAGTCCATCGCGCGCGCCACCAACCGCAAGTTCGTGCGCATGGCCCTGGGCGGCGTGCGTGACGAAGCCGAGATTCGCGGCCACCGCCGCACCTACATCGGCTCGATGCCGGGCAAGGTGCTGCAGTCGCTGTCGAAGGTGGGCGTGCGCAATCCCCTGTTCCTGCTCGACGAGATCGACAAGATGGGCGCCGACTTCCGCGGCGATCCGTCTTCGGCGCTGCTCGAAGTGCTCGACCCGGAGCAGAACCACACGTTCAGCGACCACTACATCGAAGTCGATTTCGACCTCTCGGACGTGATGTTCGTGGCCACCTCGAACTCGTACAACATTCCGCCGGCGCTGCTCGACCGGATGGAAGTGATCCGCCTGTCCGGCTACACCGAGGACGAGAAGACCAGCATTGCGCAGCGCTATTTGCTGCCCAAGCAGATCAAGGCCAACGGCTTGAAGGAAGACGAGATCGCCGTCGCCGAGAGCGCGCTGCGCGACATCATCCGCTACTACACGCGCGAAGCGGGCGTGCGCTCGCTCGAACGCGAGATCTCCAAGATCTGCCGCAAGGTCGTCAAGATGCTGCTGCTGAAGAAGTCGGAGAAGAAGGTTGCCGTCACCGGCAAGAACATCGACAAGTTCCTCGGTGTGCGGCGCTACGACTTCGGCGTGGCCGAGAAGGAGAACCAGGTCGGCCAGGTGGTCGGTCTCGCATGGACCGAAGTGGGCGGCGATCTGCTGACCATCGAGGCGGTGCAGGTGCCGGGCAAGGGGCACATCATTCGCACCGGCACGCTGGGCGACGTGATGAAGGAATCGATCGAGGCGGCACGCACCGTGGTGCGCTCGCGCGCCAACCGGCTCGGCATCAAGAACGACGTGTTCGAGAAGGCCGACATCCACATCCACGTGCCGGAAGGGGCGACGCCGAAGGACGGTCCCTCGGCCGGCATCGCGATGACGACCGCGCTGGTGTCGGTGTTTACCGGCATTCCGGTGCGCGCCGACGTGGCCATGACGGGCGAGATCACGCTGCGCGGTGAAGTGCTGCCGATCGGCGGCTTGAAGGAAAAACTGCTGGCGGCCCATCGCGGCGGCATCAAGACCGTCCTGATTCCCGAGCAGAACGTCAAGGACCTGGCCGAGATTCCGGACAACGTGAAAAACAAGCTCGAAATCGTGCCGGTGCGCTGGATCGACAAGGTGCTTGAAATCGCCCTCGAGCGCATGCCCGAAGCGGTCATCGAAACACCGCCGGTGGCGGCAGTGGCGGCGGTCGCGCCAGCGCCCGATGGCACCCTCGAAGTCGTTAAACATTAACCGGTAGTGCCGCTGTACTCAATCGGGCGCCTTCGCGGCGCCCGATTGTTTTTTCGAGCGCTTGACACAACAGTGCGTGGCTTGTTTAATACGCGCTGCGGATTATCCTTTACCGCACTTTCAAGTAACGGGGCATAAGTGAACAAAACAGAATTAATCGAAGAAATTGCAAAGTCCGCGGACATTACCAAGGCCTCAGCCACGCGCGCGCTCGATGCGATGATGGAAGCGGTCACCAGCAGCCTGCAAAAGAACGACAGCGTCACCCTGGTCGGCTTCGGCACCTTCTCGGTGGGCGAGCGTGCAGCGCGCCTTGGCCGCAATCCGCGCACCAAGGAAGCCATCAAGATCAAGGCTGCCAAGGTTCCCAAATTTAAAGCTGGCAAAGCACTCAAAGATGCAGTAAACTAATTGCCTTCGGTGAGGTGACAATCACTGGAAGATAGTTGGCGAAGGCCTTGTTTTGGGCTTGGCTCGGTGGATCGAGCGGCGCTCGGGCAAGGCGCAGGTCGGGAGTTCGAGCCTCTCAAGCCCCACCGCCGCCGGCTGTTGCAGTACCCGTATTTTTTAGGAGCGGTAGTTCAGTTGGTTAGAATACCGGCCTGTCACGTCGGGGGTCGCGGGT
>JAZJYV010000011.1:0-23134 GCA_040390195.1 Pseudomonadota bacterium
CACGCTCAACATGGTGGGCGCGCTGGTACTGATTCCGGCCCTGTCGCACTTCCTGTTGAAGAAGGCTTGACACTGCCATGCAGGCGCCGGTCGCCATCGAAGAAGCCGTCGCGCTGCTGCGCGCGACGGGCAGTTCGTTCAATGCGATCGCCGCGGAATTGAACCGGCGCGGCCTGCCGGGGCCACATGGCGGGCGCTGGTACGGCGCCTCCGTGCACCGCCTGCTCAATGGTCCACAAAACAGCGGCCAGCATCGCTGCACGGAGCGCTGCCGCCTGCAGGAGCGTCCCTGCAGCCAGAGCCCGACCCCACAACAATAACCTTGGAGAACTCCATGCTTGGATTGATGCAACACCAGTCACTGCTCATTTCGTCGCTGATCGACCATGCGGCCCACAACCACCCGGATCGCGAGATCGTTTCGCGCACTTCCGAAGGGCCGATCCACCGCTGCAGCTACGGCCAGGTCCAGCGGCGCGCCAAGCGCATGGCCAACGCCCTGACCACGCTGGGCGTGAAGCCGGGCGAACGGGTCGCCACGCTGGCCTGGAATGGCTACCGCCACATGGAGCTGTACTACGCGGTATCGGGCATGGGTGCGGTGCTGCACACCATCAATCCACGCCTGTTTGCCGAGCAGATCGAGTACATCGTCAATCACGCCGAAGACCAGTATCTGTTTTTCGATATTGGCTTTGCCGGCATCATCGAGAAACTGGCACCAATGATGAAAACGGTCAAGGGCTTCGTCGCCATGACCGACCGTGCCCACATGCCGGCGCTCGAGCTCCCGAACCTGCTGTGCTACGAGGAGCTGGCCGATGGCGCGTCCGAGCAATTCGCCTGGCCCGAGTTCGACGAGAACGCCGCCGCCGCGCTGTGCTACACCTCGGGCACGACCGGTAATCCGAAAGGGGTGCTGTATTCGCACCGTTCGACGGTGCTGCACGCCTTCGCCGCCTGCAACGTTGACGGCCTGGGCCTGTCGGCCGCCGATTCGGCGCTGCTGGTGGTGCCGATGTTCCATGTGAACGCCTGGGGCATGCCCTACGCCGGCGCCATGTGCGGCGCCAAGCTGGTGATGCCCGGACCGGCAATGGACGGCAAGAGTATTTATGAGTTGATGCGCGACGAGCAGGTGACGCTGGCGCTCGGTGTGCCGACGGTCTGGCTGATGCTGTTCCGCCACGTCGAGACTGGCGGACTCGAACCGCGCCGCGACCTTGTGCTCAGCCGCTGCGTGATCGGCGGCTCGGCCGCGGCCGTGTCGATGATCGAGCGTTTCGAGAGCGAGTTCGGCGCCACCGTGATCCACGCCTGGGGCATGACCGAGATGTCCCCGCTGGGCACGGTGTGCAACCTTCAGCCGAAGCACCTGGCCATGGCGCCGCCAGAGCGCCACAAGGTGCAGGCGACCCAGGGCCGCGCGGTATTCGGGGTGAGCATGAAGATCACCGACGACGAAGGCAACAGCCTGCCGCGCGACGGCGTGGCGTTCGGCCACCTGATGGTGCGCGGGCCGTGGATCGTGGCCTCTTACTACGGTGGCGAAGGCGGCGAACTGCTCGATGCCGACGGCTATTTCGACACCGGCGACGTGGCCACCATCGACCCGGACGGCTACATGCACATCACCGACCGTTCCAAGGACGTGATCAAGTCGGGCGGCGAGTGGATCTCCTCGATCGACCTGGAGAACGCGGCGATGGGCCATCCGGCGGTGGCCGAGGCGGCCGTGATCGGCATCGCCCACCCCAAATGGCAGGAGCGGCCGCTGTTGATCGTGGTGCGCAAGGCCGAGCAGGAGCTCAGCCGCGACGACATGCTCGCCTACCTCGATTCGCGGGTGGCCAAGTGGTGGCGTCCGGACGATGTGGTGTTCGTCGACCAGTTGCCGCATACGGCCACCGGCAAGCTGCTCAAGATGAAGCTGCGCGAGAGCTTCCGCGACTATAAATTCCCAGAGTAAGCGACCTTTCACCAGCCGATATACGGGCTACCTCCAGGAGTGAGTATGAAGACGTTCTACCGCAATCTCGCCAGCAAGATCGTGAACCTGGCGATCGGGCTGCGCCTCGGGCTCGGCTTTGGCCTGGTGATGGTGCTGCTGGTGACCATCATGGGCGTGTCGCTGGCGGCCATGTCGGGCATGCAGCAGCGCGTCGACACCATCTTGCAGGACCAGTACAAGAAGGTGACCCTGGCCACCGAGGTGAAGTACAACGTGGCGCTGATTCACCAGTTGCTGCGCAGCGCCATCATCGCCGCCGAGTACCAGGGCGAGAACGCGGTGGCGCGCCAGATCAAGCCGCTGCGCGACCGCAATGCGGTGATCCTGGCCGGCCTCGAGCCGGCGCTGGCCGACGCCATCATCAAGGCCAGCGCGATCGACGAGGCCAACCAGAAGGAGCTGTTCCAGCTGCTGAACAAGGGTGAGCTGACCGAGGCGCGCAGCATGCTCAACGCGACCATCCGCCTGTCCGAGAAGGACTTCGTGAAGGCCCTGACCGACCTGGTCGACAAGCTGTCGGCGCGCATGCAGCAGGAGTCGGAGCTGTCCTCGGCGGCGGCGGCGCGTGCGCGCACGGACATCATGATCCTGGGTGCGGCGGCCATCGTGCTTGGCTCGCTGGCCGCCTATTTCATCGTGCACGGCCTGCTGCGCCAGCTGGGCGGCGAACCGGTGTACGCCAGCTGGATCACGGCGCGCATCGCCGATGGCGACCTGACGGTGGACATCAACACCAGCTACGGCGAGCAGGACAGCCTGCTGCATGCGCTCAAGACCATGCGCGACAAGCTCGCCGCGCTGGTCGGCCAGGTGCGCAGCGGCACCGACAGCATGAGCGTGATTTCGGCCGAGATCGCCGGCGGCAACCAGGACCTGTCCTCGCGCACCGAGCACCAGGCCAGCGCACTGGAGCAGACGGCGGCCTCGATGGAGGAGCTCACCGGCACCGTCGGCCAGAACGCCGACAATGCGCGCCAGGCCAATGTGCTGGCCGCCAGCGCGTCGGACGTGGCACTGCGCGGCGGCGCCGTGGTCGGGCGCGTGGTCGACACCATGAGCGCGATCGCGCGTTCCTCGGCCAAGATCGAGGACATCATCGGGGTCATCGACAGCATCGCCTTCCAGACCAATATCCTGGCCCTGAACGCGGCGGTGGAGGCGGCACGGGCCGGCGAGCAGGGCAGGGGCTTTGCCGTGGTGGCGTCGGAAGTGCGCAGCCTGGCCCAGCGCAGCGCGTCGGCCGCGCACGAGATCAAGGCCCTGATCGGCGAGTCGGTGCGCCAGGTGCGCGAGGGCGGCAAGCTGGTCGATGAAGCCGGCGTGACGATGACGGCCATCGTCGAGAGCGTGCGCAAGGTCACCGACATCATGGGCGAAATCATGTCGGCCTCGCAGGAGCAGACCGAGGGCATCGGCCAGATCAACCGGGCGATCGTCGAGATGGATGGCGTCACCCAGCAGAATGCGGCGCTGGTCGAGCAGGCGGCGGCCGCTGCGGCCTCGATGCAGGAACAGGCGGGCGAGCTGGCGCGGGTGGTCCGGGTGTTCAAGCTGGCCGGTGCGATTAATGCAGAAAATCGATCATATGCATTAAAATGATGCATTGGACTTGAGCGGGGGCCCCCACTAGACTCGGCCTATCGTTCACCGCCAAGGAAGTGCCCCATGCAAGGCCTCATGCAAGACCATCCGCTGTTGATTTCCTCGCTGCTCGAGCACGCCGAGCGTTTCCATCCGGAAGCACAGATCGTCACCAAGTCGGTCGAAGGCCAGATCGAACGGGGCAACTGGCGCCAGCTCGGCGAGCGCGCGCGCCGACTGGCCGGCGCGCTGGCGGCGCAGGGCGTGGGGCAGGGCAGCGTCGTCGCCACCCTGGCCTGGAACACCCAGCGCCACCTGGAGCTGTATTTCGCCGTGATGGGGCTGGGCGCGGTGCTGCACACGATCAATCCGCGGCTCTCGCCCGAACACCTCGATTTCATCGTCAACCACGCCGAGGATAGCTATCTGTTCTTCGACACCACGTTCGCGCCGCTGGTCGAGAAAATGCAGCAGCGTTTCCCCGGCGTGCGCCGCTTCTATGCGATGGCCGGCGCAGACTGCCTGGCCACGCTGGCGCCGAAAATACGCGACCTTGGCTGCTATGAGACCTTGATGGAGGCTGAGCCGCTGGCGCACTGGCCCCAGTTCGAAGAGGGCCGCGCGGCCTCGCTGTGCTACACCTCGGGCACCACGGGCAATCCGAAAGGGGTGCTGTATTCGCACCGCTCAACGATGCTGCACTCGTGCGTGGCGGCCCAGGCTGACCTGATGGGCGCCTCGGCCGGCGCCACCGTCCTGCTGGTGGTGCCGCTGTTCCATGTCAACGCCTGGGGCTTGCCGTACGCGGCCGCGATGACCGGCGCCAAGCTGGTGCTGCCCGGACCGCACCTGGACGGGGCCAGCATTTACGCACTGCTGCGCGACGAGAAGGTGAGCATGGCGGCCGGCGTGCCGACCATCTGGCAGATGCTGTTCCAGTACATCGACCAGCAAGGACTCGATCCGCGCGCCGACCTGTGCCTGGAGACGGCGGTGGTGGGCGGCTCGGCGGCGCCGCGTTCGATGATCGAGCGCTTCGATCGCCAGTTCGGCGCCTACCTGCTGCACGCCTGGGGCATGACGGAGATGAGCCCTCTGGGCGTGATGAACCGGCCGTTGCCCAAGCACGCTGGCCAGGACGACGAGGCGCGCTACGCGCTGCAAATGAAGCAGGGGCGGGCCGTGTTCGGGGTCCGGCTCAAGATTGTCGACGACGACGGGCTGAGCCTGGCGCACGATGGCGTGGCGCGCGGGCGCCTGCTGGTGAGCGGCCCGTGGGTGATCCGGCACTACTTCAAGGACGAGCAGCGCAGCGTGCTCGACGCACATGGCTACTTCGACACGGGCGACATCGCTACCATCGACGCCGATGGCTACCTGACGCTGGTGGACCGCTCGAAAGATGTGATCAAGTCGGGCGGCGAGTGGATCTCGTCGATCGACCTGGAGAATGCGGCGCTGGGCTGCCCCGGCATCGCGCAGGCGGCCGTGATCGGTATCGCCCATCCGAAATGGCAGGAGCGCCCACTGCTCATTTGCGTGCGCCTGCCGGGCGCCGAAGCCGGCCAGGCCGAGGTGCTCGACTGGCTCGGCGGCCGGGTGCCGCGCTGGTGGTTGCCCGATGCGGTGGTGTTCGTCGACAGCCTGCCGCTGACGGCGACCGGCAAGATCTACAAGCTCGGCTTGCGCGCGCTGTTCAAGGACTTTCAGTTGCCCCACTAGGCGCGTCGCGGCCGGGCCACACTTTCATGCGCCATGCATGACTTGCGGCAGCGATATTGACCATAAGTAGATGCCTTGCTACGATCGGAGGTTTACTTTTTCGCCTTGATGGCGCGCGCATGAAACGAGCAAACCGACTCCGTGGAGTGGCGCTTGGCCTGTTGGCCATCGCGCCGCAGGCGCGCGCGCTGGAATGGAAGGCCAGCGGCCGCGTCACCTTTGGCTCGAGCTACCGGCTCGAGGCGGCCGACCCCTACCTGCTCAATACCTTGAACGCGGCGGCCGCCGGCCTGACCGGGCTGGCGCCGGGCGGGCAGAATTCCGACGATGGCAACACCAATTTCCGGCGCCACGAAGCCACTTCGACGGTGCTCAAGGGCGTGCTCGAGCTGGAGGCGGGCGCGGGCAGCTACGCCGTCCTGCTGCGCCTGAAGGCCTGGCACGACTTCGCCTTGCTGGAGCGGCCGCGCAGCTGGGGCAATTCGGCCAACGGGTACACCGCCGGCAGCCCCTTGGGCGACGCCGGCGCGCCGGCCCTGTCGCGCTTTTCCGGCGTCCTGCTGGGCGACGCCTATGTGCAGGGCAGCGCGTCGCTGGGCCCGCTGCATGCCTTTGGACGTGCCGGGCGCCAGAGCCTGACCTGGGGCGAGGCGGCGGCGTTCGCCGGTGGCTTGCACACGCTCAATCCGATCGACTCCCCGGCCTTGCGCCGTCCCGGCGCGCTGGCGCAAGAGACGCTGGTGGCGGTGCCTGCCCTGTTCGGCCGGCTCGGCGGCGCCGAGCTGGCGCTCGAAGGGTTCGTGCAGCGCGCCTACCGGCCGTCGGCGCTCGAGATGTGCGGCAGTTTCTGGTCGCTGTCCGACTACATGCTGCCCGGCTGCGACAAGGTGTTCATCGGCGCGCCAGCGCTGAGCGACCGCGCGCGCCTGCAAAGCGGCGCTTACCTGAAGCGGCTGGCGCTGGCGCCCGCCGGTGGCGCCCAGCACGGCCTGGGGCTGCTCTGGAAGACTGCGCCGCTGGCTGCCGAAGTGGGCCTGTACCTGGCGCGCTACACCAACCGCAGCGCCATGCCGGGCTTGCAAAAGTCCAGCCGCGACGGCGCGCCGGTGATCGCGGGCGACCCCGATGGCAGGAATATGCGCTATTTCACCGAGTACCCCGAGGGCGTGCAGATGGCCACGTTCAGCTACGCCGGGCTGCGCGAGCCGCTGCGCCTGCACGCCGAGCTCAGCTACCGGCGCGGGCAAGCCGTGATGCTGGCCGCCGGCGACGTGATCGGCGCCTTCCTGAGCCCGACGGCGCCGTCGCTGTTCCGGGCCGAGGCCAACGCGCTGGCGCCCGGCGCCCTGTTCCACGGTTACGACCGCTACAACACCGTGCACGCCGAGCTGGGCCTGCGGCGCGACTGGAGCGTGGCCGGCTGGCCGCTGCTGGCGGGGGGCGCCGACGCCGTCGCCAAGCACGTGCTCGCCCTGCCGGCGCAGGCGCTGCGGCGTTACGGGCGCGCCGACCAGTTCGGGGTCGGCCCGATCAATGGCGCCTGCCTCGTCACCACCGCCGCGCCGGCGAAACAGTGCAGCCAGGACGGCTACGTCAGCGCCAACGCCTGGGCCTACCGCCTGCGGCTCGAGGCACGCTGGAACGCCATCGCCCAGGGCTTGAACGGGATGGCCGGCCTGGTCTTCACCAGCGACGTCAAGGGCTGGTCCTATGACAACGTGGTCAACCAGGGGCGCCAGACGCTGAACCTGGCGCTGCGCCTGGACTACCGCCAGCGCTACCTGGCCGAACTGGTCTTGACGCCGGTCTGGGGTGGCGACTACAACGCGCTTGGCGACCGTGACCTGCTCACCTTCGCGCTGGGAATTCGATTTTGACATCCGCGCGTTTCGGATTATGATCGTGGCACTAGAACAATTAATCCGCACCCATGATGCATGATCAGGCAGGCGAGCTCCACACGAACGGCGAAATCCTGGTGGTCGAAGACACGCCGGCCTCGCTCAAGCTGCTGACCATGCTGCTGACCGGCGCCGGCTACCGGGTGCGCCAGGCGCCCAGCGGCGAGCTGGCCTTGTGGACGGCGCGCTCGCAGCCGCCCGAACTGATCCTGCTCGACGTGCGCATGCCCGGCATGGATGGCTACGAAGTGTGCCGCCAGCTCAAGGAGATGCCCGAGTTGAAGGAGGTGCCGGTGATCTTCCTGTCGGCCTACAACGACACCGATGACAAGCTGCGCGGCTTCCAGGTCGGCGGCGTCGATTTCATCTCCAAGCCCTACCAGTTCGAGGAAGTGAACGCGCGCGTGATGGCGCACCTGAAAATTGGCCGCCTGCAGCAAAAGCTGGCCTACCAGAACGACAATTTGCACCAGCTGGTCGAGGCCAAGGCCCACGAGCTGTCGCAGACCCGGCTCTCGCTGCTGGCCGAGCGCCAGCAGCGCGACTACGCCGAGCGCGAATCGCGCCTGCGCCTGGCCGAGATCGCCCACATGAACCGCAACGCCAGCGCCACCGTCTATTGCGCCGCGCTGGTGCACGAACTGAACCAGCCGCTGGCGGCCATCATGAGCAACGCCGAGGCGGCCGAACTGTTCATGAAGATGGACCCGCCGGCGCTCGGCGAGGTGGCCGAGATCCTGGCCGACATCCGGCGCGACGACCTGCGCGCCTCGGAGCTCATTTCGCGCATGCGCGAGCTGCTCAAGAAGTCCGAGGCGGCCGCCAGCGTGCTCAACCTGAACGACCTGGTACTCAACACCACGGCCCTGCTCACGTCCGAGGCGCGCATGCGCAAGATCGCGCTGCGCCACGCGCTGGCGCCGCAGCCGTTGCCGGTGGCGGCCGACCGCATCCAGTTGCAGCAGGTGATGATCAACCTGACCTTGAACGGCATGGACGCGATGGGCGCGAGCTGCGAGGGCGAGCGCGAAATCGAGATCCAGACCCGGGTGCGCGACGGGCGCGAGGTGGAGGTCCGGGTGCGCGACCACGGTTGCGGCTTTGCCGGCAACCTCGAGCGGGTGTTCGAGTCCTTCTTCACCACCAAGCCGCAAGGTATGGGGCTGGGCCTGTCGATCAGCGCGGCCATCGTGGCCGCCCACGGCGGGCGGGTGTGGGCCGAGAACCACCCCGAGGGGGGCGCCACGGTGAGCTTCCGGCTGCCGCTGCACAGCGGGGAGCAGGCATGAGCGCCGCGCCCGTGATCCACATCATCGAGGACGACGCGGCGCTGCGCACGGCGCTGGCGCGCCTGCTGGGCGCCTCCGGCTACCGGGTCAACCTGTATGAGTCGGGCGACGCCTTCCTGGCCAGCGACACCGGCAAGGAGCCCGGCTGCATCCTGCTCGACATGAACATGCCCGGCCTGACCGGCCTGCAGCTGCAGGAGCACCTGGGACGGAGCGCCAGCATCTTGCCAATTGTGTTTCTTACTGGCAACGGTGACATCGCCATGAGCGTCAAGGCGATCAAGGCCGGGGCCGAGGACTTCCTGTCCAAGCCGATCGGGCGCGAGGACTTGCTCGAGGCGATCGGGCGCGCCATGGCCCGCTTCGCGGCGGCCAGCCTGCAGCAGCAGCAGCAGGCCGACTTGCGCACGCGCTACCGGAGCCTGACGGCGCGCGAGGCGGAAGTGTTCGGGATGGTGATCCAGGGCTTGCTGAACAAGCAGATCGCCTATGCCCTTGGCAACACCGAGCGCACCGTCAAGGCCCAGCGCCAGGCGGTGATGGAAAAGCTGGGCGCCGACTCGGTGGCCGAGCTGGTGCAGATGGGGGTGAGCCTGGGCCTGCTGTCCATATAGCACCAAAGGACAAGTTACACCCCCCGTCAAACTCTCTACAGTGT
Organism: Pseudomonadota bacterium; assembly: GCA_040390195.1. Lineage (GTDB taxonomy): Bacteria > Pseudomonadota > Gammaproteobacteria > Burkholderiales > Burkholderiaceae_D > Telluria_A. The sequence goes on from JAZJYV010000011.1 coordinate 9,163, forward strand.
CCCCATTAGCAGCAGCATAGCGCGGGGATTTCATGAACAAGCCAAAACCGGTCGTAGCCATCGTCGAGAACGACAGCGCCATGCTCAAGGCCCTGGAGCGCTTGCTGCGCGCCTCGGGCTACCGCTCGGAACTGTTCGCCTCGGCCGAGTCCTTCCTGGAACGGTCGGCCGAGCCGGCCGTGGGATGCCTGATCCTCGACATCGACCTGGGCGGCATCAGCGGCATCGAGCTGCAGAACCGGCTGGTGGCCGCCGGCGGCGCCCCGCCGATCATCTTCGTGACCAGCCAGGTCGACGCCGACTACCGCGAGAAGGCGCTGGCGCTGGGCTGCCTGGCCTACCTGCGCAAGCCGTTCGAATCGCACGAGCTGCTCCACGCGCTGGGCCTGGCGCCCGACATCGCCCCCCAATCCTGATTCAAGACCTGCCTTTCCCGGAGCGACCATGTTCAAGAACCTCACCATCAAGAGCCGCCTGATCGGCGCCATGGCCTTCCTGTCGCTGCTGGTGGCGCTGGTCGGCGGCAGCGGCTTGTACAGCCAGGGCCAGACCAACGCCGCCTTGCAGACGGTGTACGAAGACCGGCTGGTGGCGATGGGCCAGCTGGGCGCCGTCAGCAGCAGCCTGTTGCAGGCGCAGCATGAGCTGGGCTCGACCATCGAGGCCGACGCGGACGGCGCCAGGCGCCTGCTCGAGCAGGTCGCCGCGCGCCGCGCCGTCGCCGACAAGAACTGGACCGACTACATGGCCACCTACCTGACGCCGGACGAGGCGCGCCTGGCCAGCCAGTTCGCCGCCGAGCACAAGGCGCTGGCCGAAAACGGCCTGGCGCCGCTGGTGGCGGCGGTGAACGCGGGCGACAAGGAGAAGGTGGCCGCCACCTTGCATACTGTCGTCGAGCCGGCGCTGGCCAGGGCGCTGCACACGATGGGCCAGCTGATCCAGCTGCAGCTGGACGTGGGCAAGAGCGAGTATGAGCAGTCGCAGCGCCGCTACAGCCAGTTCCACACGATCTCGATCGGCACCACCGTGCTTGGCATGGCGTTCGCTGCCCTGATGGCGTACTGGCTGATCCGCGCCATCAACCATCCGCTGGCGCGCGCCATCGCCGTGGCCGAGGCGGTTGCCGCCGGCGACCTGACGCAGGACATCGTGGCCGGATCGAACGACGAGATGGGGCAGCTGACGGCGGCCCTCAAGCGCATGAACGACGCCCTGGTCGCCATCGTGGGCAATGTGCGCGGCGGAACCGAGACCATCAGCGTGGCGTCGGGCCAGATCGCCAGCGGCAACGCCGACCTGTCCACCCGCACCGAGATGCAAGCGTCGACGCTGGAAGAGACGGCCAGTTCGATGGAGGAGCTCACCAGCACGGTGCAGCAAAATTCGGAGAATGCGCGCTCGGCCAACCGGCTGGCGCAGACCGCCTCCGAAGTGGCCGCGCGCGGCGGCGCGGTGGTGCTGCAGGTGGTCGAGACGATGGGCCAGATCAGCGCCGCCTCGGGCAAGATCGTCGACATCATCGGCGTCATCGACGGCATCGCCTTCCAGACCAACATCCTGGCGCTGAACGCGGCGGTGGAGGCGGCGCGCGCCGGTGAACAGGGACGCGGCTTCGCCGTCGTCGCCTCCGAGGTGCGCAACCTGGCCCAGCGTTCGGCGGCGGCGGCCAAGGAGATCAAGACCCTGATCGGCGCCTCGGTCGCGCAGGTCGACAATGGCAGCAAACTGGTCAGCGAGGCTGGCAGCACCATGAACGAAGTCGTCGGCAGCGTCAAGCGGGTCACCGACATCATGGGCGAGATCATGGCCGCCAGCGTCGAGCAAAGCGCCGGCATCGAGCAAATCAACAACGCGGTGGCCGAGATGGACACCGTGACCCAGCAGAACGCGGCGCTGGTCGAGCAGGCGGCGGCCGCCGCCGAGGCGATGCAGGAACAAGCCTTGCGCCTGGCCGAAGCGGTCCAGGTGTTCAAGCTCGAACGGGCGCCGGGCGCCAGCGCGGCGCGGCGCGCCCCGGCCAGTCCGGCGCGCAGCGCGCCGCGCCTGACGGCCAGCGCAGCGGCCATGATGCACGAATGGGAAACCGTCTAACGCAGACTCGACGGCATTCCTGACAACGTTTATGATTAGGCAAGCAAGAACCCGGACTGGAACAGGCTAGGACGATGACGATGCGGACGCACACGCGCTGGTGGCACTGCCTGATTGGACTGGGGCTGATGCTGGCCGCCGGTGCCGGCGCGCCGCAGGTCGCGCCGGGCACGCCGCTGGCGGGTAAGCGGGTGCTGCTGCTGATGTCCTACGGCTTCGGCCGGGTCGGGCTGGACAACTTCACGCGCAGCTACCTGGCGACCATGGCGGCGGCGGGCATGAGCCGCGAAAACGTCGCCGTCGAATACCTGAACCTGAACCGCGCCAGCCCCGACTACCGGCGCCAGATGGCGGCCCTGCTGCAGCAGCAGTATGGCGCCCGCCCGCCCGAGCTGATCGTCACGGTGCAGCAGCCGGCGCTCGACTACCTGCTGGGCGAGCTGGCCACGCTGGCCCCGCACGCGCCGATCGTCTCGTTCAACACCGATACCCCGGCCGATCGCGACATCGGTGCCCACCGCCTGCTCCAGCCGTCCGAAAACACCAGCTTCCGGGCCACCCTCGGGCAGGCGCTGCGCCTGTTCCCGGACACCCGGCACCTGATCGTGACGGTCGGCAGCGCCGACGCCGACCAGGCCGGCAAGCGCCAGTTCGAACTGGCGCTGGCGGCGGCCAGGCCGGCCGTGACGGTCGAGTTCACCGACCGCCTGACGCTGCCCGAGATGCTGCAGAAGGTGGCGCAGGCGCCCCCGCGCAGCATCGTCATCAGCGGTCCGGTCAACCGCGACGCGGCCGGCACCGTGCTGTCGCAGGGCGACGTCGCGGCCCAGCTGGCGCAGGCGGCCAGGGCGCCGTTCTTCGTGCTGTTCAATATCAGCGTCGGCGCCGGCGCCGTGGGCGGCAACGTGATGCATGTCGAACGTTATGCCGAGCGCATGGCGCGCGCCTCGCTGGCCGTGCTCGAAGGGCGGCTGGCGCTGGCGCTGGGCGTGACGACGCTGGCCCCCATCAACACCAGCCTGTACGACTGGACGCGCCTGAAGCAGTGGGACGCCGATCCGGCGCGCCTGCCGGCCGACACCGTGTTCGTGAACCGCCCACCGGCCCTGTGGGACCAGCACCGCGCAGTGGTGCTGGCCACCGGCGGCGCCTTCCTGGTGCTGGGCGCCATGCTGGGCGCACTGCTGCTGTCGCGCCAGCGCCTGCGCCAGGCCCAGGGGCAAAGCCGCGACAGCGAAGAGCGTTTCCGGGTGCTGGTCGAGCACGCGCCGGAGGCGATCGTGGTCTACGACATCGACCTGGCGCGCCTGGTCGACGCCAACAGCAAGGCCGAGCGCCTGTTCGGCTGCAGCCGCGCGCATCTGCTGGCCGGCGGCCCGGAGCGCTTCTACCTGGCCGAACAGCCCGACGGCCACCCGCCCGAAGTGACGGTGCCGGCCAACACGGCGCGCAGCGCGCGCGGTGAGCACCTCACGTTCGAGCGCACGGTGCGCTCGCTCGACGGGCGCATCTTCCCGTGCGAGGTCAACCTGGTCCAGTTGCCGGCCAGCGGCCGGCGCCTGCTGCGCGGCAGCCTGGTCGACATCAGCGAACGCAAACGGGCCGAGCAAGAGTTGCGCGAGCACCGTCATCACCTCGAGCAACTGGTGCAGCAGCGCACCGCCGCGCTGACGGTGGCCGTGCGCGAGGCGCAATCGGCCAGCCACGCCAAGAGCGTGTTCCTGGCCAATATGAGCCACGAGCTGCGCACCCCGCTCAATTCCGTGATCGGCTTTTCGCAGATGATGCACGACGCCGCCGAGGGCGAGCAGCAGCGCAACCTGGCCATCATCAACCGCTCCGGCCACCACCTGCTCACCCTGATCAACGACATCCTGCAATTTTCCAAGGTCGAGGCCGGGCGCGACGCGCTGCAGCTGGCCCCGGTCGAGCTGGCGGTGCTGTTGGGCGACGCGCTCGACATGCTCGGCGGCGGGCGCGCGGCGGACGCGCCGCCGATGCGGCTCGATTGCGCCGGGCCGCCGCCGCTGGTGCTGGCCGACGGCGCCAAGCTGCGCCAGGTGCTGCTGAACCTGCTCTCGAACGCACTCAAGTTCGCCCAGTCCGGCCCGGTCACGCTGGCGCTGCGGGTGCTGCCGGCGGGCGACGATTGCCAGCTCCAGTTCGCCGTGCGCGACACTGGCATGGGCATCGCCGCGGCGGACCTGGAGCGCATCTTCGAGCCCTTCGTGCAGGTTGATGGTCCCCAGACCCAGGCCGGCACCGGGCTGGGCCTGACGATTGCGCGTGCCTTTGTGCGCCTGATGGGGGGCGAGCTGGCAGTGCGCTCGGCGCCCGGCGCCGGCGCCGAATTTAGTTTCACGATCCGCGCCCGGCTGCTCGAGCGTGCGCCGGCTGCACGCGCCGCGCCGGCGCTGGCGCCCGGTGGCGGCCAGGGTCGGCGCCTGCTGGTGGTCGACGACAACGGCGATTGCCGCAAGCTGGTGCGCGACCTGCTGGCGCCGACCGGCCTGCAGGTGCTCGAGGCGGGCGAGGCGGCGCGCGCGATGGCGCTGCTGGGCGAGGGCGGGGTCGAGCTGGTGCTGATGGACTGGCGCATGCCGGGCATGGACGGGCTGGCCCTGACGCGCTGGATCCGGGCCCAGCCGGCGCTGACCCAGCCGGCCGTGGTGATGCTCACCGCCTCCGCCTTCGACGAGCAGCGGCGCGAGGCGCTGGCCGCCGGGGCCGACGACTTCCTGCGCAAGCCGATCGAATTCGAGCGCCTCATGGCGCTGCTCGAACAGCGGCTGGGGCTGCGCCTGGCCAGCCCCTACTTGACCGCCAGCGGTGCCGTGCCGGTCCTGTCGGCCGAGCAGCTGGCGCACTTGCCGGCCACCGTGCGCGGGCCCCTGATGCAGGCCGTGCGCGAGCTCGACCTGGCGCGCGCGGCGGCCCTGCTGGGCGCGCTCGGGACCGAGCACGGCGCGCTGGTCGCGCGCATCGAGGCGGCGCTGGCGGCCCACCAGTACCTGCCCCTGTGGCAGATGCTGCACGAGCTGGAAGCCGGTGCCGACGCCGCTGCGCGCAAGCGGGTGCCCACATGATGGCCGCCGCGCGGCGCGTCCTGGGCCTGCTGGCGCTGGCGGCGCTGGCGTTGCCGGCCTGCGCCATGGCGCGCGCGGACGCGGCGCTGCCGGTGTACCTGATGACAATGCCGCCACTGGTGATCGACAGCCCCGGGCGGCGCGGCATGATCGGCGACACCGTGCTCGAGGCGATGCGGCGCGCCGGGCTGACGGCCCGGGTGCTGGTCGAACCGAACCCGCGCGCCATGGCCATGGTCCGCCAGCACGACGATACCCTCATCACGGCCCTCTCGCGCACCCCCGAGCGCGAAGCGGCCTACACCTGGGTGGCGCCGATCCTGCCCGTGCAGCGCAGCTTCTACACCATCGGCGAGCGGGTCGACAGCTTCGCCGGCGCCCGCAAACGCCTGCGGCAGATCGCCGTCTCGCGCAACACGGCCAACCTGGAAATCCTGCTGCGCGAAGGCTTCACGCCCGACCAGCTGGTCGAGGTCAACGCCGGCCAGAGCGCGCCGCGCATGCTGAAGGCGGGCCGGGTCGACGCCTGGTTCAACCTGGTGCCCGAGTCGGAGGCGCTGCTGCGTCAGGTCGGGGCCGGCGCCGTGGTGGCGGGCGCGCGCCTGGCGCCAACCGAGCTGTACCTGGCCTGCTCGCGCCGCTGCCGCAGCGACTACGTGCAGCGCCTGCGCGCCGCGCTGGCGGCCATGAAGGCCGACGGCAGCATGGCCGTCCTGATGAACAAATACGCAGCCGAACCCGGCTTCACGCTCGATTAAAGGCCGCCCCACCATGCGCACACTGCCATCCCATCCGCCGCGCCGCTTCTCGATCGCCGCCATCGTCAGTTGCGCCCTGGCCGGCCTGGTGACGCTGGTGCTGCTCGCCTTCGCGCTGCTGTATTACGGTGCCGAGCGCCAGCAGCGCTGGGACGGGCTGCGGCGCGAACTGGCCATCAGCGCCGACCAGCTGGCGGTGGCGGCGGCGCTGCCGGCCTGGAATTTCGACGACAGCCAGATCCTGGCCGTGATGCGCAGCGGCTTGAACCACCGCGACCTGTACGGCAGCGTGCTGGCGGCCACCGCCAACAAGCGCAACTACATCCTGATGCGCAACGGGCAAGGCGAGCTGGTGAGCGCCACGGCAATCCCGGCCGACCCGGCGCTGCTGGTCGAGGCGCGCCCGATCCGGGTCGCCGGCCAGGTGATTGGCATGGTCAGCGTGTTCGCCACCCCGCGCTACCTGGAGGACGAGCTGCGCCAGCGCCGGGTGGCCATGTTCGGCATGATCCTGGTGCTCGACCTGGTGCTGGTGCTGTCCGTGTATGTGTTGCTGTGGTACCTGATGCTCGCGCCGATCCGCAGCGTGGGCCTGTACGCCGGTTCGGTCAAGGCCGGCGGGGTGGGCGGCCCCGGCCCCGGCAAGGGCTTCCTGGTGGGCGAGATCCACGCCCTGTCCGAGTCGATCCGGGAGATGGTGGCGCTGCTTGACAGCCGCTACCTGGCGCTGCGCGAGAGCGAGCAGCGCCTGGCCATGGCCGCGCGCGCGGCCAACATCGGGATCTGGGACTGGGACGTGGTCAGCGGGCGCCTGGTGTGGGACGAGGCGATGCACCGCCTGTTCGGGGTGGCGCCCGAGGCTTTCACGGGCGACTACCAGGCCTGGGCGGCGACGGTGCTGCCCGAGGACCTGGCCGGCGCCACGGCCGCCGTCAACGCGGCGCTGCGCGGCGAGGCCGAGTACCGCTACGAGTTCCGCATCGTCTGGCCCGACGGCAGCCTGCGCCACATCGCCGCCGAGGGCTTGACCACGCGCGATGCCAGCGGGCGCGCGCTGCGCATGGTGGGCGTCAATTACGACGTCACCGACAAGATCCTGGCCCAGCAGGAACTCCAGCACCACCGGGTCCACCTCGAGGACCAGGTCGCCGAGCGCACGGCCGCGCTGTCGGTGGCGGCGATCGAGGCGCAGGCGGCGAACCGGGCCAAGAGCGTGTTCCTGGCCACCATGAGCCACGAGCTGCGCACGCCGCTGAACTCGGTGATCGGCTTCGCCCGCCTGATGGCCGACTCGGCCACCATGTCGCGCGAGGAGAAGCGCAACCTGGCCATCATCCACCGCTCCGGCCAGCACCTGCTGACCCTGATCAACGACATCCTCGAGCTGTCCAAGATCGAGGCCGGACGGGTCAGCCTGAACCAGGAACCGATCGACGTGGGCGACCTGGTCCAGGAGGTGGTCGACATGGTCGGTGCGCGCGCCGCCGCCAACGGCCAGCGCATCACGCTCGACTGCATGGGCTTGCCGGCGGCCGCGCGCGCCGACGGCGCCAAGCTGCGCCAGGTGCTGCTGAACCTGATGTCGAACGCGGTCAAGTTCGTCGGCCAGGGCCAGGTCACGCTCGAGGTGCGCGGCGCCCCGGTGCCCGGCAGCGCCCGCCACGCGCTCGCCTTCGCGGTGCGCGACAATGGCATCGGCATCGCGCCCGAGGACCAGGCGCGCATCTTCGAGCCCTTCGTGCAGGCCGATAACGGCAGCAAGGATGGCAGCGGCCTGGGGCTGGCCATCTCGCGCGAGTTCGTGCGCCTGATGGGCGGGGCGCTCGAGGTCGAGTCCAGCCCCGGGATCGGCTCCGTGTTCCGCTTTCGGATCGAGGTCGAGGCCGTCGCCAGCCTACCGCTGGCGCTGGCCACCGAGGTGACGGCGCTGCCCGAGACCGAGCACGGCAAGCGGGTGCTGGTGGTGGACGACATCGAGGACGGGCGCAAGCTGCTGGTGGGCCTGCTCGAGCCGCTCGGCTTCCTGGTCGACGAGGCCATCGACGGCCACGCCGCGCTGGACTCGATCGCGGCGCACCGTCCGGACCTGGTGTTCATGGACTGGCGCATGCCGGGCCTGGACGGGATCGGCGCCACGCGCCGCCTGCGCGCCACCGCCGGCGCCTACCAGCCGAAGGTGGTGATGCTGACCGCCTCCGCGTTCGAGGAGGAGCGGCTCGAGGCGCTCGGCGCCGGGGCCGACGACTTCCTGCGCAAGCCGGTCGACCATGAAAAGCTGTTCCTGGTGATCGAGCAGCAGCTCGGCCTGCACTTCAAGCGCCGCCAGCGGGTGCTCGAGCCGGCGCGCCCGGCGCCGCTCGACGCGCCGGCCATGCAGGCGCTGGCGCCGGCCCTGCGCGGCGCGCTGCGCGCGGCGCTGCAGGAACTGGACCTGGCGCGCGTGGCGCGCCTGCTCGAGCCGGCGCGCGCCGACCATCCCGGCCTGGTCGCGTCAATCGACCAGCTGCTGGCCCTGCATCACTATCCCCAGTTGTGCCGCCTGATCGACGCGGCCGACGGTCAGGAGCTCGTATGATGAACGATGTGGAACGGGACAACGCGGGCGAAGTGCTGGTGGTGGAGGACACCCCGGCCTCGCTCAAGCTGCTGGCCGACCTGCTGGGCAATGCCGGCTACGCGGTGCGCCAGGCGCCGGACGGCGAACTGGCCCTATGGAGCGCGCAAAGCCGCCCGCCCGAGCTGATCCTGCTCGATGTGCGCATGCCCGGCATCGACGGGCTCGAAGTGTGCCGCCGCCTCAAGCAGTCGCCCACCCTGTGCGACATCCCCGTGATCTTCCTGTCGGCCCAGTACGACACGGACGACAAGGTGCGCGGCTTCCAGGCCGGCGCGGTCGACTTCATCGGCAAGCCCTACCAGGCCGAGGAAGTGCTGGCGCGCACCCGCGCCCACATCGGGCTGGCGCGCAGCCAGCTGGCGCTGTCGGGCGCGAACGCGGAGCTGACCGCGACGCTGGCCCAGCTGCGCTCGGCGCGCGACGAGCTGCTGCGCTCGGAGCGCCTGGCCGCGCTGGGGGCCATGGTGGCCGGCGTGGCCCACGAATTGAACACTCCGATCGGCAACAGCGTGCTCGCCGCCAGCACGCTCGAGGAGCGCGCGCGCGACTTCGCCGGGCGCGTCGCCAACGGCCTGCGCCGCTCGGACCTGGAGCGCTTCGTGGCCGAGACCTTGCAGGCGTCCGGGCTGCTGCTGCGCAACTTGGCCAAGTCGGCCGAGCTGATCACCAGCTTCAAGCAGGTCGCCACCGACCAGGCCGGGTCGCTGCGGCGCCGCTTCGACCTGGCCCAGCTGCTCGAGGACATGAGCATCACGCTCGCGCCCCAGCTGCGCGAGCGCCCGGTGAGCTTGCGCGTGGAGGTGGCGCCGGGGATCGAGATGGACACCTTTCCGGGCGCCCTGTGCCAGGCGTTCAGCCAGCTCGTGCTCAACGCCATGCTGCACGGCTTTGGCGACGGGCGCGCCGGCAGCATCGTGGTGCAGGCCGGCGCCATCGACGGCGCCCGGGTGCGCATGACGTTTGCCGACGACGGCAGCGGCATCGCCCCGGAGCACCTGGTGAAGGTGTTCGACCCCTTCTTCACCACGCGGCTGGGGCAGGGCAGCTGCGGCCTGGGCCTGCACATCGTGCACAACCTGGTGTCCAATGTGCTGGGCGGCGCGATCGAGGTGGCCAGTGCCGCGGGGCGCACCTGTTTCACCCTGGAGTTTCCGCGCACCGCGCCGGCACTGGTGGCGGCCGAATCGCCCGCCCAACGACATCCACAGGCACGCTGATGCAGATCGCACCGACTCCCGAGCATTCGCGCGGCGAAATCCTCATCGTCGAGGACACACCGGCTTCGCTCAAGCTGCTGTCGGACCTGCTGAGCGAGGCCGGCTACTACGTGCGCCAGGCGCCGACGGGCGAGCTGGCCCTGTGGACGGCCGCCTCGCGCCCGCCCGAGCTGATCCTGCTCGACGTGCGCATGCCCGGCATCGACGGCTTCGAGGTGTGCCGCCAGCTTAAGCAGTCGCCCCAACTGCGCGCCATTCCCGTCATCTTCCTGTCGGCCCAGTACGACACCGACGACAAGCTGCGCGGCTTCGGCCTGGGCGCGGTCGACTTCATCGCCAAGCCGTTCCAGGCTGAAGAGGTGCTGGCGCGCACCGACACCCATGTGCGCCTCTCGCGCACCCAGCGCGCGCTGGCCGAGGAACGCGCCCGGCTCGAGGAGCGGGTCGGCGAGCGCACCGCCGAACTGGCCGCCAGCGCCCGCCAGCTGGAGCACGAACTGGCGCTGCGGCGCGCCGGCGAGGAGCGCTTGCGCCTGGCCGGCCAGGTGTTCGATGCCACGCTCGACGCCATCTTCGTGACCGACCCGCAGGGATTGATCGTGACGGTCAATCCGGCATTTACCCGCATCACCGGCTACGCCCCGCACGAGGTGCTGGGCCAGCCGCCGGCCATCATGCGCGCCGGCTTCGAGGATGCGGCGATGTACAAGGCGATGTGGCAGTCGCTGTCGGCGACGGGCCACTGGTCGGGCGAGCTGGTGAGCCGGCACAAGGATGGGCGCAGCTATCCGGGCATGCTCAGCATCTCGGCCGCGCGCGACCCGGACGGCGTGCTGCGCAACTATGTGGCCGTGTTCCTCGACATCAGCGACCGCAAGGCCGAGCAGCACCTGATCGACTTCCTGTCCTACCACGACCCGCTGACGGGGCTGGCGAACCGGGCGCTGGCGCGCGAGCGCTTCGGCGCGCTGCGCGCCGCCTGTGGCGCGCAACAGCACATGGTGCTCATGGGCCTGGACCTGGATCGCTTCAAGAGCATCAACGACACCCTGGGCCACCAGCTGGGCGACCGCGCGCTCAAGGCGGTGGCCGACCTGCTGTGCGCGCTGGTGGGCGAGGCGGGCATCGTGTCGCGCCAGGGCGGCGACGAATTCCAGCTGATCCTGCGCGACGACGCCGAGCTCTCGCGCAGCGCGGCGCTGGCGCGCCAGATCCTGGCCGGGCTGCGCGCCGAGATCTTCATCGACGAGCAGCACGTGCCGCTGTCGACGTCGATCGGGATCGCCGTCGGGCCGGCCGACGGCGACAGCTTCGACGAGCTGGTGCGCAACGCCGACACGGCCCTGGTGCGGGCCAAGGAGACCGGGCGCGATGGCTACTCCTTCTTCACCGAGCGCATGAGCGACGACATCCGCCAGCAGAACGCGATCCAGTTCCAGCTGCGCGGGGCCATCGCGCGCGGCGAGTTCGAGCTGTACTACCAGCCCCAGATGTGCCTGGCCACGGGCGCGCTGGTGGGCGCCGAAGCGCTGCTGCGCTGGGACAGCGCGCTGCTGGGGCGGGTGGCGCCGGACCGCTTCATCCCGCTGGCCGAAGAGTTCGGCCTGATACGCGAGATCGGCGAATGGGTGCTCGAGAGCGCCTGCACCCAAATCAAGCGCTGGCAGCGCCTGGGCTACCCCGGCTTCAAGGTGGCGGTGAACCTGTCGGGGCGCCAGTTCGAGCAGCCCGACACGGTCGATTTCGTCGAGCAGCTGCTGCGCCGCCACGGGCTCGACCCGGCCTGCCTGGGCCTGGAGATCACGGAGGGCACGGTGATGGACGACCCCGACCAGGCGGCCCTGTCGCTGACGCGCCTGAAGGCGATCGGGGTCACCATTTCGCTCGACGACTTCGGCACCGGCTACTCGAGCCTGTCCTACCTGAAGCGCTTTCCGATCGACACCCTGAAGATCGACAAGTCCTTCGTCGACGACGTCACCGACAACCCGGCCGACGCGGCCATCGCGCTGTCGGTCATTTCGCTGGGCCACAACCTGAACATGAAGGTGCTGGCCGAGGGCGTCGAGACGCGCGCCCAGCTCGAGTTCCTGCGCGCCCATGGTTGCGACGAGATGCAGGGCTACTACTACAGCCGGCCGTTGCCGGCGGCCCAGTTCACCGACCTGCTCAGCGAAAAACGCGGCCTGTACGCCGCCTGAGATGCACCATTTCGGTGCGCGCGCCCGCGTTTGGCGCGCCCGCGTGTCGCGCCGGTGCGGCGCGCACCGGCGCGACACGCGCCAGCGCTGGCACGCATCGTGCTGGTGTGAGCGTATGCCCGACTGCTCCCTTTCCCCCGTATCCGCCAGCGCCTGGCAGGCCAGCCTGCGGCTCGCCTTCGCCGGCGACGGCCACCGCACGCGCCTGGTGGGCAACGCGCACCGCGGCCCGCTGCGGGTGCAGAAGGCGCTGTACCCGGAGGGGCCGGGCATCTGCCATGCGATCGTGCTCCATCCGCCGGGCGGGGTGGTGGGCGGCGACCGGCTGGCCATCGAGGTTGAGTGCGGGGCGCGCGCCCACGCCCTGCTGAGCACCCCGGGCGCGGCCAAGTGGTACCGCGCCAACGGCCGGGTGGCGGGCCAGCAGGTGCGCCTGACGGCCGGGCCGGGCGCGGCCATCGAATGGCTGCCGCAGGAATCGATTTTCTATAACCAGGCCCGGGTCGAGCTCGAGCACGACGTCGAGCTGGCCATCGATGCGCGCTACCTGGGGCTGGAGATCCTGTGCTTCGGGCGGCGCGCCGCGGGCGAACAATTCACCCAGGGCAGCCTGCGCCAGCGCACCCGGATCCGGCGCGCCGGCCAGCTGCTGTGGTGGGAGCAGGGCGTGCTCGACGGCGCGGGCGCGGGCATGCACAGCGCGCTCGGTCTGGGTGGCGCCAGCGTGTGCGCCACCCTGATCGCGGTCGCCCCGGCGCTGCCGGCCGGGCTGCTGGCGGCCGTGCGCGGGCTCGACCCGGCGCTGGCGGCGAGCCAGCTCAAGACGCTGTTCGTGGCGCGCTACCTGGGCCACGACAGCGAGACGGCGCGGCGCCTGCTGGCGGCGGCCTGGCAGCTGCTGCGCCCCCCTTTGCTCGGTTGCGCGGCGCCACTGCCGCGCATCTGGAATACATGACGGCGCCCTGCGCTCACCGGAAGGAGGCAAGATGGACTTGACGCCGCGCGAAAAGGACAAGCTACTCATCTTCACGGCCGGCCTGCTGGCCGAGCGGCGCCGCGCGCGCGGCCTGAAGCTGAACTATCCGGAAGCGGTGGCCCTGATCAGCGCCGCCATCATGGAGGGCGCGCGCGACGGCCACAGCGTGGCCGAGCTGATGGCGGCCGGCGCCCGCATCCTCACGCGCGAGGACGTGATGGACGGAGTCGCCGACATGATTCCCGACATCCAGGTCGAAGCCACCTTCCCGGACGGCAGCAAGCTCGTCACCGTCCACCATCCAATCGTCTGAGGCGCCATCCATGATCCCCGGAGAATACCTGATTGAAGCGGGCCAGATCGAGCTCAACGCCGGGCGCGCCACGCGCACCCTGGTGGTGGCCAACAGCGGCGACCGGCCGATCCAGATCGGTTCGCACTTCCATTTCTACGAAGTGAACGCGGCGCTGCTGTTCGCGCGCGGCGACGCCGTCGGCATGCGCCTGAACATCGCCGCCGGCACCGCGGTGCGCTTCGAGCCGGGCCAGCAGCGCACGGTCGAACTGGTGGCGCTGGACGGCGCGCGCCGCGTGTTCGGCTTCAACGGCATGGTGATGGGCCAGTTGCCGCCGCACCGGGAGAGCTGAGATGGCCAGCATCGGACGGCGCGCCTACGCCGAAATGTACGGCCCCACCAAGGGCGACCGCATCCGGCTGGCCGACACCGAGCTGTTCATCGAGATCGAACACGACTACGCGATCTACGGCGAGGAGGTCAAGTTCGGCGGCGGCAAGGTGATCCGCGACGGCATGGGCCAGTCGCAGCGCGTGCACGCCGAGGTGATGGACACGGTCATCACCAACGCCGTGATCGTCGACCACTGGGGCATCGTCAAGGCCGACATCGGCATCAAGAACGGCCTGCTGGCGGCGATCGGCAAGGCTGGCAACCCGGACATCCAGCCTGGTGTGACGATGGCCATCGGCGGCGCCACCGAGATCATCGCCGGCGAAGGCATGATC
>JAZJYV010000012.1:0-18052 GCA_040390195.1 Pseudomonadota bacterium
GCCGTCGACAGACCGGTGGAGATCTGGACCGTGGTCAGGGCCGCGATGGCGCGGGTCGACAAGCCCACCAGTTGATCAGTGGTGAACGTCTTCAGGTGCGTCGTGGTCAGGCTTTGCACTTGCGCGGCGGACAGCACGGCCAGTTCGGTCGTGGTCATGGCCGCGCTTTGCACCGTGGTCAGGCCGCTGGCGATCTGGACAGTCGTCAGGGCGGCCAGCACCCGGGTCGACAGGTTCGAGATCTGGTCCGTGTTCAGCACCGCGATCTGGGCCGTGGTCACGGCTTGCGCGATCTGGCTGGTCGTCAGGCTGGCCAGTTCGGTCGTCGTGAAGGCGGCGAACTGGGTCGTGGTCAAGCCTTGCGCCACTTGCGTGGTGGTCAAGGCGGCGACGATGCCCGTGGAGAGCGCGGCCACCTGGTTGGTGGTCAAGCTGGCCACCTGGGTGGTGCTCAGGGCGCCCAGGGTGCGGGTGTTCAGGCCATTCAACTGGACCGAAGTCAGGGTTGCGACCTGGGCCGTGGTCAGGCCGGAGCCGACCTGGACCGTCGTCAAGGCTGCCAGCTCGGTGCTGGTCAGGACCGCCGTCTGCACGGTGGTCAAGCCTTGCGCGATTTCGCTGGTGGTCAGGGCCGCGATCATGCGCGTGCTCAGGCTGTCGACCTGGTCGGTCGTCAGGGCCGCGATCTGGGTCGTGGTCAGGCCGTCGACGATCTGGCTGGTGGTCAACGAGTCCAGCTCGGTCGAGGTCAGCAGTGCGATCTGCGCCGTGGTCAGACCGCTGGCGATCTGGACCGTGGTCAGGGACGAGATCACGCGCGTCGACAAGCCCACCAGTTGCGCGGTGGTGAAGGTCTTCAGTTGCGTCGTCGTCAGGCTCTGTACTTGCGCGGCGGAGAACACGGCCAGCTCGGTCGTCGTCATGGCCGCCGTTTGCACCGTGGTCAGGCCGCTTGCGATCTGGACCGTGGTCAGGGCGCCCAGCATGCGCGTCGTCAGATTGGCGACCTGGTCGGTGTTCAGGACCGCGATCTGGGCCGTGGTCACGGCCTGAGCAATCTGGGTAGTCGTCAAGCCGGCCAGTTCGCCGTTCGACATGGCCGCCACCTGGGTGGTGGTCAGGCCTTGCGCCACTTGGGTAGTGGTCAGGGCAGCGACGATCGACGAGGTCAGGGCGGCCACTTGCTTGGTGGTCATGCCGGCCACCTGTGCGGTGGTCAGGGCGCCCAGCGTGCGGGTGTTGAAATTATTCAGCTGGACCGTTGTCAGGCTGGCCACCTGGGCCGTCGTCAAACCGGTGCTGATCTGACTGGTAGTGAGCGCGCCAATCTCGGTGCTGGTAAGCACTGCCGCCTGGGCCGTGGTCAAGCCTTGCGCGATCTGGGTGGTGGTCAGGGCAGCGATCATGCGCGTGCTCAAGCCGCCGGCCTGGTCGGTCGATAAGGCCGCGATCTGGGCCGTGCTCAGGCCGTCGATGACCTGGCTGGTGGTCAAGGCTCCCAGCTCGGTGGTGGTCAACAACGCGATCTGCGTCGTGGTCAAGCCGTCGGCAATCTGGGTGGTGGTCAAAGCGCCGATAAGGCGTGTCGACAGCGCCGGCAGTTGCACGGTCGTCATGGCCCGCAATTGATCAGTCGAGAAAATCGGTACTTGCAAGGTCGTCATCACCGCCAACTGGTCGGTGGTCAACACCGCCGACTGGGTGGTGGTAAGAGCCGCAATATTGTCGGTCGTAAGGGTCGAAATAGTCGTGGTCGTCAGGCCGGCAATAATGTCCGTGCCCAAGCCAATTACATAAACTGTCATTCTATTCCCCTTGGGCAACTCTTAATGCGGTCGATTGAAACCCGGCGCGACAGGCACCCCTGCGCGTGATCGCGCATGGGTGGCTATGTGTGTCCGGTTGTGGCGGTGTGCCGATATCTTGTATTTATATTACTCAGGAGTGCGTTTTATTTCTCGATGGCAATATTTAGCTTGCTACAGAGGCACTCCGTACATTCTTATCGTCAACAATCATGGGAACTTTAGAAAATCGGGGAAAGAATGGGACGGCCCTCTGCTGCTGGGAGGAGGGCCAAAATGGGGCTTGACAGTGACGCAATCAATATTTCACATTGTGGAAAATCAATTGTCTTCAATGAAAGTTGGTGTTAATTATACCAAGAAGTTGCTGCCTTGCGAAAGCGGCCCCGCCCGGCCCGCGCCGATTCGGCATACACTGTTCCGGACAGGGCGCCGCTAAAGCGCAAAACAGATGCCGCTTTTGCCCTGTCTCCCAAGCTTGCCGGCGGAGCCGGGCGCGCTAGAATGGCTCAGTGAGCATGTCCCATCCCATCCTGGAGTTAAAGTTGAATAAAGCACAACCTCGCATCTTCGTCGCCGGCCACCGCGGCCTGGTCGGTTCGGCCATCGTGCGTGCCTTGCATGCCCAAGGGCTCAACAACATCGTAGTGCGCACCCACTCCGAGCTCGAGCTGACGAACCAGCTGCAAGTGCGCGAATTCTTCGAAACCGAGCATGTCGACCAGGTCTATCTGGCCGCGGCGAAGGTGGGCGGCATCTATGCCAACAACACCTATCCGGCCGATTTCATCTACGACAACCTGATGGTGCAGGCGAACGTGGTGCACGAAGCTTATCGCCATGGCGTGAGCAAGCTGCTATTCCTGGGTTCCTCGTGCATCTATCCGCGCATGGCCGAACAGCCCATCCGCGAGGAATATCTGATGAACGGCATCCTCGAACCGACCAATGAACCGTACGCGATGGCAAAGATCGCTGGCATCAAGCTGTGCGAGAGCTACAACCGGCAGTACGGCACCGACTACCGCAGCGTGATGCCGACCAATCTGTATGGCCCGGGCGACAACTACCACCCGGAAAACAGCCATGTGATTCCGGCCCTGATCCGCCGCTTCCACGAGGCGAAGGTGGCCAACACGCCGGGGGTGGCGATCTGGGGCAGCGGCAAGCCGATGCGCGAGTTTTTATATGTCGACGACATGGCCACGGCCAGCGTCTACGTCATGCAACTCGACAAATCGATCTATATGGAGCACACCGATCCGATGCATTCGCACATCAACGTCGGCACCGGCACCGACACCACCATCGGCGAGCTGGCCCTGCTGGTGGGCAAGGTCGTCGGCTACCAGGGCGAGATCACTTTCGACGCCAGCAAACCGGACGGCTCGCCGCGCAAGCTGCTCGACGTGTCGAAGCTGACCGGGCTGGGCTGGCGCGCCCAGGTGCCGCTCGCGCACGGCCTGGAACGCACCTACCAGGCCTTCCTCGACACCAACAAATTGTACTGAGGAGTCACCTCGGCGCCGGCGGCCGGTTGATCACTTGCGGGTCGACCAGGAATTGCACACCGTCCGGGTCGGCGAACAGGATCGATACTTCAAGTACCAGCGCGCGCGTATTGGCGTCGCTAAAGGTCATCACCTGGCCGTCGAGGGCCACGCTGGCCGCACTGAACTGGTCCTGGCCGGCGGGCTCGACCGTCATGCTGACGAACTGCATGCCAGGCGTACTGGGCCAGATCAACTGGTAATTGACGACCGCGTCACGGCTGCGCGCACGCACGGCAGGCGGCACGAAACTGACGTCGTAGTTGGTCAGGCCGGACAGCGGATCGATCGACGCCCGGGCGATCACTTGCACGTTCAAAAACTCGGTGGACGGCACGCTCATGGAAGGCTTTCTCTTGAAGCTGGCGGGACAGGCCGCACACAGGCGGCCCGTGCGAAGGAGACGGCGATCAGCGCGGTGGCGGCGGACGGTTGATCACTTGCGGATCGACCCCGAAGCTATTCTCTCCATCCTGGAAATTGATCGTGATGTGCAACACCTCCTCGGTGGTGTTGGCATCGCTGAAGGTCAGCACGCGACCGCTTATGCCCACGCTTTCCTCGCTGAACTGGTCCTGGTCGGACGGGTCGACCGTCATGTCCAGAAATGTCACGCTGTCGGGTGTCGGCCAGATCAACTGGTAATTGATGACAGCATCGTTGGTCAGGATTTCGACGGCCGGCGGAATGAATGTCACGTCGTAGTTGGTCAGGCCGGACAGCGGATCGATCGACGGCAGCACGATCACTTGGACGTTCTTGAATTCGGTCGGTATGGCATCGTGAATCGTAACGGTCATATTGAACCTTTCTTGGGTGGGTGGGTTGCCAGGTAACGCAGGTAATGCACTTCGCGGTAAGACATGTGTTCGAGCAGTTTCATGGCCGGTGCCGCCGCGCCGGCGTCGCCGCTGCACAACTGGGCCCGCACGCGCGGCGCCAGCAGCGAAAAATCGGTGCTGGTGGCGGCCAGTGGTGCCAGCACCGCCTGGGCCTTGGCGCAAGCGGCCAGGGCGTCGCGCGGGGCGCCGCCCGCCGTGTCAAAGTCCGATTTGAGCAGCCAGCTCTCGGCCAGGCTCTCGCGCACGGTCTGGTCGCCCGGCGTGGCCAGTTGCAGTTTTTCGAGCACGGCGAGGGCACCATCGAGGCGCGCGCGCGCCGGGCCCGGCTGGCCAAGGCGCATCAGGGCTGCCGCCTGGCGCTGCTCGGTGACAGCGATCAGGCGCGTCAGGTTGGTACGCTGCGGTTCGAGCGCGCTCAGTGCGCGCAATTGCTGGCGCAGGGCCTCCAGGCGCGCCAGCAAGCCGGCCGGGTCGCCGCCTTCGGCCTCGGCGTCGATCCGGCGCAAGGTCACCGAATACAAGTCCATCTGCCATTCGCGGTTGCTGCGGTCCTGGCGCACGATCGCATCGAGCAGGGTGGCGGCCGCTGCCAGGGCGTCGCCGGCCTCGCGGTTGCGACCGCGGGCGAGTTGCAATTCGGCCTGGTGCCAGTGGGCGAACGCCAGCCGGTGCGACCACAGCGCATCGCTGGCGCGGGCCGCATGCAGTGGACGCACCAACTCCAGTTCTTGCTGGTACAAGGCGAGCGCGGCGTCGAGCCGGCCCAGCTTGAGCTCGGCGCTGGCCTGCCATGACAGGCTGTCGGCCAGGTCGGCCGACAAGCCCGGCTCGCCCGGCGTGCGTGCCAGCGCGCGCGTCTTGAGCGCCACCGACAAGGCGAACTCGGGCACCGCCGCGGCGGCCGCCCCGCGCGACAGGGCCACGCTGCCCAAGCTGTTGTGGGCGTAGGATTGTTCGATCCAGCCGTCGGCGTCGGCCGGGTCGAGCGCCGCCAGCTGGTCGCTGAACTGGCTGTAGTCATTGAAATGGCGCTCGGCCTGGGCCCACTGGTTGCGGTCGAATTCAATCTGGCCGAGCCAGAAGGCGTTCGCGCCGAGGTTCTTGAGCAGGGCCTTGTCGCGCGGCGCGGCGCGCACCTGGCGCTGCAGGATTTCGCGCGCCACCAGCAGCGCCTCGGTCGCGGCGCCGCTGTTGGCGCGCGCAATGTTGACCTCGGCGATCACCTGCAGCGCCTTGGCGCGCTGGGTCAGGGCTTCGGCGCTGGCGTCGGCCGTCTTGCTGGCCGACAGGTAGGCGAGCGCGCGCGCACTGACGCTGTCGAGCAAGTCCAGGCGCCCCAGCGGACGCAGCTTGTCGACGAATTCGCCCAGCATGAAGCCCATCAAGCCCTCGGCGTCGGTGCGGTGCTGCTCGGCGCGCTGCTGGGCGGCGCGCGCGGCGATGCCCAGGCCGCCGGCCAGCAGCGCCAGCAGCGTCACCAGGGCGAACATCATCAGGCGCAGTCGCTCGGCCAGGCGCACCCGCTGGATCGACACGCGCACGAAATCCTGCTCGCAGGCGTTGAGGGAGAAGCCGTCCATGCCGAGCAGCTCGCGCGCCTGGTTGAGCTGGCTGCCGCGGGGCAGCAGCAGGTCGCGCGCGCGGGCGCTGGCATCCCAGCGCGCCGCCTGCTGGCCGATCCTGGTGCGCACCTGCAGTGCATGGCGGTGCTGCTCGATCCACGCTTGCACCCGCGGCCAGCGCCGCAGCAGCGCCTCGTGGGCGACGCCGAACGAGGGCAGGTCGGCGCTCAGTTCGGAGACGAACAGGCGCGCCTCGACCAGCGCGCGCACCAGCTCGAGCTCGGGTCCGGGGCGCAGCGCCGACCAGGGTGCGCGGCGGGCGGTGGCGGCGAACTGGCCGTCGGCCACGCTGACCAGTTGCGACAGCACGTGCGGCAGGGCGGCCACCTGGGCCGGGCCGAGCGCGGCCACGGTCTGCTCGGCGCGCGCGCCCAGCGCCCCCTCGATGCCGCCCAATTGATGGTAGACGGCGAAGCGCAGCGCGCCGTCCGGCCCCCGTTGCCGGTACAGCTCGTCGAGACAGTATTGCAGCAAGGGCAGGGTGTCCGGACTGCCACGCGCGGCGTCGCACAGCACGTCATCCAAGCTGGCGCCACTGGCCGCGTCGCGCTCGAAGCGCAAGCTGGCCGCGCGCGCCGGCTCGCGCACGATCTGGGCCAGCTCGGCGCCATCCGGCGCGGCCAGGTCGACGTGGCCGCCGCGCGCCTTGAGCTGGGTCAGCGCCGGGATGGCCACCAGTTCCGGATAGAAATCATTGCGGCAGGCGACGATGGCGAACACGGCCCCGCAGCGGGCCAGCTGCTCGAGCAGCTGCACAAAGCGCTCATGTTGCGCGTGGTTGACGCCAGGAAGACGGAAGATTGCTTCCAGCCGGTCGACGAACAGGCCGATGCGTGGACGCGTCGCGTGGGCGCGCAGCTGCAGCAGCACGGAAGCGGGGTCCGCTTCCAGCCGGCGCCCCAGCAAATCCGCGCTTTCTCCATTGAACAGCGGCGATCCGTCCAGTTCTGCGTCGATCAGCACCGCCGCCAGCGCCTGGTACAGGCTGCCGCCACCAAGGTCGGCGCAATCGAGGCAGAGGGTGCAGGCCAGCGCCAGCGGCGCGCCGGGCTGGGCGTGCTGTGCCATCAGCTGGGGCAGCAGGCCGGCGCGCACCAGCGAGGTCTTGCCCGAGCCGGAAGGGCCGAGCAGCAGGACCAGCGCGCAACCGCCAGCGGTCTGGGCGATGGTGGCATCGAACAGGCGTGCGGTGGCCTGGGCGCGGCCGAAGAAAATCGCGGCATGGTCTTCCTCGAACGGGTTCAGGCCGCGAAATGGCGAACCGGCCAGCCAGCTGCCGGGCGCGCCGGGCCCCTCCTCGATCACTTCGGCGATGGCGCGGTAGCCGCGCTTGCGGATCGTTTCGATGTAGCGCGGCGCGCTGCTGGCGTCGCCCAGCGCGCGGCGCAGCTGGGTGATCGCCTTGTGCACCGGATTGTCGCCGCTCTCGGACGTGCCCCAGCATGCGAGCAGCAATTCCTCGACCGGCACCACCAGTCCGGGCCGCCCGCACAAGTAGCGCAAGACATCCATGGCACGCGGTTCAACTTGGGTCTGGGCATCGTTCCCAATTAACGAATTGGCATCGGGATCGACCCGCCATTCGCCAAAACGGAAATTCCGATGCCCCATGCCCGCGCCTCCGACAAAAATAAATAGCTTTTGAAAACAATGACTTGTGATCCGGAAGGTTTCCGGAAGGCCAAAATTGCCAATGAAAACTATATTGCTGTTACTTACTGAACGCCAAAGTTTAACATTACATTGAATCAACATGGCGTAAACGGTCAGGCGACACCACCCACCCCCAGGAGCACCATGTTTACGTCACCGATTTCCAGCGATCCCTTCTATTCCAGCTACAGCCAGAGTTTCCTGCCGGGCCGTTTCGTGCTCGACCATGTGAACTCGACCATCGTCAAGGGCGAGGCGCGCGAGCCGCTCACCACGGCAGCCAGGCTGGACGGCTACGACATGGTATGGGCGGTGACCCAGGACAGCCTGAATGCCCAATTCGAATATTTGCAATTGAGCAATATCCTGCCCTCGAGCCTGAGACTGGGCAATTTGCAGGCCGATGGCCTGGCGATCGGCGGCGACGGCAACGATTGCGCCACGCTGGCCCCGCCCTTCATCGATTTCGACACCGGCCTGCCCAGGCTGGCACGCCTGACGCTGGTGCTGACCGGCGGCACGGTGAGCTTCTACCAGGGCTACGGGCCCTCGGCGCCGGTGGTCAAGCAGTCGCTAGTGGGCTGGAAACTGGCCTTCCTGGTTCAGCTCAGCCTGACCGAAACGGAGCCGGGCTTGCCCGGCGCGGCGCTGACCAAGGCGCTGCGCACGCGCCTCGATGCAGTCGACACCAGCCAGTTCTCGATCGGGCGCATCGTGCTCGACTTTGGCGCGTCCGACCTGAGCCGGCATGACCTGTCCGGCTCGAACCTGCCAAGCAGCAATAGTTTTCTGAAACAAGCTTTCGTCACGGCGCTGGCCGGCTGGGTCCGCGCCCAGGCCGGGGCGACCAATCCCTTCGTGCTCGGCTATCCGCTGACCCGCAAATGGCCGTCCGAGGCACCCGACGCCGCCTTCGAGCCAACCGGCGCCAACCTGTCGACCTGCCGCTCCGGCAAGCCGACCGAACTTGACGCCATCGGCAGCCTGAATTTCCTGTTGCTGACCGGCAAGCGCAAGATGAGCGATTCGCCGGCCCTGTACGCGCCCGAGGCCGGCAACTTTGCGCGCCCGCTGGTGCGCACGCCAGGCATCGACGCGCGCGGCCTGATCGCACGCGAAGTATTCCTGCAGCGCTATGTGAAGCCGCTCTTGGTCGATCCCCTGCAGGCGGCCATCGGCGCCCTGCCCGACTACCTGCATGCGCGCATGGACCGCTGGCGCGACATGAACCGGCGCGAACTGATCAACACCAAGACCGGTGTCGCCGCCGACCTTGCCAACGGCTTGCGGGCCGGCTTCGTACCGACCCCGAGCGGCTGGATCCTGAGCGACCATGTCAAGCTCAGCTGGCACGAGAGCGGCGCCCACTCGCACGACCGCAGCTCCGAACAGTTGCTGCAATATACGGTCGACCTGTCGACCCAGGCCGACGCGGCCGGCGTGGCGCGCCTCACGCTCGACATCGCGGGCGTGCTGATGCGCCATGAATGCGACCAGGTCAACCAGGATTTCCCGTTCAAGCACGACGTGTACATGGGCAAGGGCTGGGCCAGGGTGACGCTGGGCTGGCGCATCCGCGTGCAATTCGTGCCCGGCGCCGACGGCCGCCTCGTCCTCACTTGCAGCTGCAGCCAGGACGCGCCCTTGCAGGAGTCCGGCAGCGGTGGCGTGTACGTGCTCGCCGAGCTGTACGCCAACCTGTTCAACCAGCACACCATCGTCGACGATTGGGAACACAACTCGGCCGGCATGGCGGCGCTGGCAGCGAGCGTGGTGGGGCAGCTGGTGGCCGGCAGCGACACCGTGTTCGAGCGCGCCATGCTGCCCGTGCTGCTGGCGGCGCGCCCGGAGATGGCATGTCAGGACATCCAGCTGAACCAGGACGGCGACATCGAGATCGATTTCACTTGTTGCGCACAGGACGACTGATGAACCGCGACACCGCTTCCGGGGTCGTCGCCCAGCTCGCGCGCATCGTGCTGTGCCGCGATGCCAGCGCCAGCGAGTTGCGCGTCTGGAGCGCGGCCGTGGCGCAGGTCGCCTCGCCCGCCCAGGGCCGCGCCGCATTGGCCAACCTGCTGCTGGCCTTACCGGAAGCGGCCGGGCTCGACGTGTGCACCCAGCTGGCGCGCCGGCGCGCCGCCCTGGCCTCGGGCGCTGCGCGAATAGTTTGACAGCGGCAAGCTTGACGCCGATACTCTGAGACGCAGCACGAGGGTTTCCCCAAGAGCTTCACGCCAACAGAGCGCGCACGGAGAGTCGATGACACGCACCACAGCATCCCTGTTGTTCGGCGTCGCTCTGGCGCTGGCCATCCCGACCCTGGCGGCCCGCGCCGCCGAACGTCCCAGCCTGACCATCGCCGACCAGCCCGTGCGCATCCTGCGCGGCGCCAGCGTGTTCAAGGGCCTGGTCGGGGTACCGCTGCTGGCCGATGACATCATCGAGACCGGCGCCGGCGGCGCCCAGGTCGAACTGTCGGCCGACTTGATGGTCGCGCTGGCGCCCGAGACCCGCATCTGCCTGGCCAGCATCGGCAACAAGGCGACCGCGCACAGCGAACTGCTGTTGTTGTCCGGCTGGATCAAGGTGGCCAACAAACTTGGCCCCGCCAATGGCCATGTGGTGATCAGCACGCCATTGCTGCGCATCGAGCTCGACAATGGCGAGAGCATCGTGCACCAGCTGGCCGGCAAGGCTGAAATGTTCGCCGAAGATGGCGGCCAGACGGTGGCCGCCTACGACGAGCGCGGCAAGCCCGGAGCGCCCGTCAAGCTGGGCCGCGAGCAGCATGCGACGGGGCTGCCGGGCGCCGCCCCAAAGGTCTTGCCGCGGCCACCGAAAAGCTTCATCGCGGAGATGCCGGTGGCGTTCCGCGACCCGGTGGCGGCCGCGCCAGACCGCCTCAAGGGTGCCAAGGTGCAGGCCGCCAAGGAGCGCGAGGCCAGCTACGCCGACGCCGGTCCTTGGCTCGAGACCCGCATCGGCGCGCGCAAGGCGCCGGTGAGCCGCTTCCTGGCGCGCCTGTCCGATCCCCTGTTCCGCAAACAACTCGACGCCCAGCTGGGCCAGTCGGCCGAATGGAAGCACATCCTCCATCCGCCCGAGACGGCCAGCGCGGCGCCACCGGCGCCGCCCCATTCGGTGCCCACCGAGACCCCCGACGGGACGCGCCCGCAACCGTGAACCCCTGCCCGGGGAACGGGCGCTCCGACCCGAAAGTGAAGCCATGAAATTGTCGCTTGCCACCAAGTTCAACCTCGTGTTCCTGACCATCTTCTCGATCGGCTTCGTCGCCGCCGGCGTCATCGCCAATGCCCTGCTCAAGGAGAACGCACGCGAAGAGACGGTGCAGGAGGCACGCCTGCTGCTCGAATCGGCCAAGGCTGTGCGCACCTACACCTCGACCCAGATCGTGCCGCTGCTCAAAACCCAGCTCAAATACCAGTTCCACCCGCAGTCGGTGCCGTCCTACTCGGCGGTCGAAAACTTCAACCTGGTCATGAAGAGCTACCCCAGCTTTGCCTACAAGGAAGCCACGCTCAACCCCACCAACCCGCGCGACCGCGCCACCGACTGGGAAGCCGACATCGTCAACAAGCTGCGCGCCGACAGCGCCATGAAGGAATACGTGGGCGAGCGCGAGACGCCCACCGGACGCACCTTGTTCATCGCGCGTCCCCTGCAGATCAAGGATGGCGCCTGCCTGGTCTGCCACAGCACCGCCGACGCCGCCCCCAAGACCCTGATCGACGTGTACGGCCCGAACAATGGCTTCGGCTGGAAACTGGGCGAGATCATCGGCGCCCAGCTGATCTCGGTGCCAATGACGGTGCCACTGGAACGGGCCAACGTGATCTTCAAGACCTTCATGCTGTCCCTGCTGGGCGTGTTCGCCTTCGTGTTCATCGGCCTGAACGTGATGGTGCACCTGTTCGTGACGCGCCGCATCGCACGCCTGGCCGGCCTGGCCGACCAGGTCAGCATGGGCAAGTTCGACGTCGAGCAGTTCAACGTGGCCGGCGGCGACGAATTGTCGGCGCTGGCGCTGTCGTTCGGCCGCATGCGCACCAGCCTGGCCAGCGCGCTGAAGATGCTCGAGGACGACGCTTGATAACGCCAAAGAAAAGGCTGTACCCATGCTAGAAAATGGCGCGACGCCGGCACAGGCGCCCACCTGGAATTTGGACTTGCTGGCCCGCGTACAGCCCTTGTTGGCGCTGCAGGTGGGGCCGGTGGCGAAACTGCTGCTCAAGAATGCCAGCGCCGCCAGCGCCGACCTGGACGGCCTGTGCGAACGCTTGCTGCCCCATATCCCCACCGATGCAGGGCGCAGCGCCTTCCTCGACGGCATCGGTGCGCTGCGCAAGGAATTTGCACTCGGCGCGGCCAGGGTGGCGCCGGCACCGGCCGCGGCGGCACCACCGTCCGCCCCGGCCCAGGCACTGACGCCCGACATGCTCGAACTGGCGGAGAAAAAACTCACCGTCTACATGGGGCCGATCGCCCGCGTGCTGGTCAAAAAGGCGGCGCGCCAGTGCGCCGACCGTCCCGAATTTTTCCGCCTGCTCGCCGCCCACATCGCCTCGCCCGAGGACAGCAAACGTTTCCTGCACGAGGTGGGCGTGGCGTAGGCGCCGGGGCCGCTTGTCGATTGACGCCACCTGGGAAACGGGTGATACTAAATTGCAAGCTTGCGTTTCTGGGGTCATCACTTTGATCGTTACCGCCATGAAATTGCACCACCCTCCGGCCGGCGTGTTCACGGGCGTTTTGCGCCTGTTGCTGTTGTGTTGCCTGTATTTTTTCCTGAGCGCCGCCCAGTCCCAAAACCTCAAACGCCTCGCCTTGCTGGTGGGCAATGACGCCTACCGCAAGGTGCCGGCCTTGTCGAACGCGGGCAACGATGCGCGCCTGCTCGGTGGCGTGCTCAAGCAGGCCGGCTTCGACGTCACCGTGCTCACCGACCTCGACCGCGACCATTTCTGGACCGCCATTGACACCTTCAAGGGCCGCATCAACAAGGGCGACGAGGTGGTGTTCTTCTTCGCCGGGCACGGCGTGCAGATCGGCGCCAACCAGTTGTTGCTGCCGGTCGACATCATCGCCAAGAACGACCGCCAGGTCGAACGCGACGGCGTCTCGCTGGTCGACGTGCAGGACGCGCTGCGCGACGCTCGTTTCGCCATGCTGGTGATCGATGCCTGCCGCGACAATCCCTTTCCCAAGCAGGGCACGCGCGCCATCGGCAACACGCGCGGCCTGTCACCGCCGGAACCGGCCACCGGCCAGGTGATTGTGATGTCGGCCGGGCGCAACCAGACCGCGCTTGACAGCGTGCCCGGCGGCACCAGCAACAACGGCCTGTTCAGCTGGGAGCTGGCGCAGGTGATGCTCGAGCCGGGCCTCGAAGTGCGCAACGTGCTCGAGCGCGTCAAGGAGCGCGTCGACGACAAGGCGCGCCGCCAGAGCCACGAACAGCGGCCCTCGCTGGTGAACGATTTGCGCGGCAATTTCTATTTCTTCGCGGCGGGCGCGGCGCCTGTCGTGGCCAGCGCCGCGGAGGCACCCGGCAAAGGCAAGCTGCCGGCGGTCAAGCCGCCGGTGTCCGAGGTACCCCTGCCGAAGGCGGGCACCATGTTCAAGGATTGCCCCGACTGCCCGGGCATGGTGGTGTTGCCGGCCGGCGCGACGAGCGTCGGCAGCAACGATGGCGAGGCCAACGAGAAACCGGTGCACACGGTGAAGATCGGGGCTCCGTTCGCGCTCGGCGCGCAGGCCGTCACCCGGGGCCAGTACGCGCAATTCGTGCAGGAGAGCGGCTTCAAGGGCGACGCCAGTTGCGTGGTCTGGGAGGGCAACGCCTGGATCAAAAAGGAGGAGCGCAGCTGGCGCAATCCCGGCTTCGTGCAGGACGATCGCCATCCCGCGGTCTGCGTCAGCTGGGATGATGCGCAGGCGTACCTGAAATGGATTTCGGCCAAGACCGGCAAGGCCTACCGCCTGCCTAGCGAGGCCGAAGCCGAGTATGCGACGCGTGCCGGCGGAACGGGCACCCGTTACTGGGGCGAGAGCGTGGTGTTGCAGTGCGGCTTCGCCAACGGTTTCGACGCCAGCGCCAAGGCGCAGGTGGCAGGCGCGGCGCTCTGGGAGGCCGACAATTGCAACGACCGTTACGCCTACACGGCGCCGGGGGGCAGCTTCAAGCCGAACGCCTTCGGCCTGTACGACACGCTGGGCAATGTCTGGCAATGGACGGCCGACTGCTGGAGCGACAATTACGCGGGCGCGCCGGCCGACGGCAGCGCCGCGCCCGGGCACAACTGCGCCAAGCGCGTGGTGCGCGGCGGCTCCTGGTACTACTATCCGCGCGGCCTGCGCGCGGCCAGCCGCTACTGGTTCACGCCGGACAACCGGATCAGCATCAGTGGTCTGCGGGTGGCGCGCAGCCTGCCCTAGCTCAATGTGAACATGAGCGCCCGCCCTTGCGCGGACAATCTGACATCCAGGAAAAGAATGATCGATGCGCTCGCAGGGTGAATACGGTCACGCCGGTCCATGGGCAAGCACGCGAAGGATGGCCGCACGCGCCTGTCGCCCTTCTGGCGTTGGCATGGCCACATAGTTGTGTGGCTGGTCCTGTCGCAGGTGAAGCTCCACCGCAACACCCGCGGCCCGCCCCTTTGCAGCCAGCTCGATACAATCGGGATAGAACAGATCGAGGGTGCCGGAAAATATTGTCATTGGAGGCAAACCCCAGAACTTGCCATTCAAGGGGCTGACATACGGATGGGCGATATCGAGGTCGCCAGCATAGAGGCGCCCTGCCTCACGGCTACCCGGAATATCGAGTATCGGGTCGCGCGCCGCAATCGCCACCTGCTCCGGGCGGCTGATCGAAAAATCCCCTCCGGGCGAGATCAGCACCAGCGCGCTTGCTTGCCGATGGCCCGAATCCCGCAGCCACTGGGCCGCCGCCAGCCCCAATCCGGCGCCCGCCGAATTGCCGACCACCGTCACCTTCGCCGCGCCCGCCTCGTCCAGGATTGTCCGCAACAGTTCACCCATGGCCGGCACGATCTCGTTCGCGGTGCCATGCGGAGCAAGCGGAAAAATGGGAACGATACACCGCACGCCAGCTTCACGGTTCAGGTAGGCGATGAAGCGCCAATGGGCACGAACAATTTCATTAATGAAACCGCCACCATGCAGGAACACCACATAGTTGCCGGCGTGCGGATTTGAAGACAGCGCCGTCTGATAGATGGGCCATCCCGCCGCGCTCGTCGTCAAGCTCACCTCGATGCCGCGACCCAGCCCCCGTGGTTCATGGGAGGCGGGCCGCGATTCCAATCTGCGCACATGCGCTTGTACCACGGCGGCGGACGCCAGCCGCTTCTTGATGGGCAAAAGGCGAAGCAGCCCAACGATGCAGCGGCTTTGCCAACTCGGTGCGGCACTGTCCGACAGCCACTGCTGCGGGCTTTGTTCATTCATTGGGGACTGCTGTAGCGACACGGATTTTCCAACGCTCATGGCGACTTCCTCCTTGGGTGCGAGTCTGGATTGCTGTGTGCAAGGAGATCTGTCTCCCGCTCACCGTCCGGAATATAATACGAGCGATCACTCGTATTTTCTACTCGCTTTTGGAACCCGGAATATGGCGCGCAAATCGCTGACGAAACCCAGGAAGCACGCCTCGCAAGACAGATCGCGCATGACGGTTGACGCGCTCATCGAAGCGACAGCTCGCATTTTGGTCAGGGAGGGCTACGACAAGGCGAGTACCAACCGGATCGCCGAGGAGGCTGGCGTGAGTGTTGGCTCGCTGTACCAGTATTACCCTGGCAAGGAGGCGCTCGTCGTGGCCGTCATCGAACGGCATAATCGGGACCTCATGCACCTCGTCCGCGGCGCGCTGGCGGAAGTGGTCGCGCAGCCGGTCGAGCAAGCGGTGCGCAGACTGGTGGCGGTAGCGATCGAGGCGCATCGCCTCGATCCCAAGCTCCATCGCGTCCTTGCTGAGCAGATCCCGCGCACGGGAAGCATGGAGAACGTGGAGGCCTTCAACCGCGAAACCTATGGCCTCTTCAAGGCCTACCTCGAGGGCCATGCCGATGAACTTCGCACGCTTGACCTGGGACTTGCGGCATATGTGTGTGTGACATCGATCGAAGCGCTGACCCACAATGCCGTATTGCACCGCGCGGGAATGCTCTCGGATGAAGCGGCTCGAATGCTGGTTGACGAAGCCACCCGTCTCGTCGTCGGCTACCTGCAGTAGCGCTATTGCGGCAGCGACGGCAGCACGGCCGGCGCGCCCTGGCTGCTCAAGGCCTTCAGGAAGGCCACGACATCCCGCATTTCCGCTTCGCTCAAACGCAGGGGCCGGATGCCCGGCGAGAGATTGGCGTGTTCGACGCCGCCGCTGTTGTAATGTTCCATCACGGCGCGCAGGCTGGCGCCGGAACCGTCGTGGAAATACGGTGCGTTGAACTCCACATCACGCAGGGAAGGCGTCTTGAAGGCGCCTTTCAGCAAGGGAATCGGCGACTGCGCGAAGCGCCCCGGATCGGGCGTTTCGGCGCCAAAGGAAGCCAAGCCGATATTGTAGAAACCACCGTCGCTGAAGTGCGGCGCCGCATGGCATTGCGCGCAGCTGGCCTTGCCGACAAACAGCGCGAGGCCGCGCAACTGCGCCGTGCTCATGGCCTTGGCATCGCCTGCCAGCCAGCGGTCGAACGGCGTGTTGTGCGACACGAGGGAACGCTCGAAACTGGCAATCGCCTTGGCCACTGTCATGGTGCCGGGTTCTTCGCCGGGATAGGCGCGCTGGAAAGCCTGGCGATATTCCGGACTGCTTTGCGCCATCCAGCCAAGGAACTGGCGCACATCGCCATTCATCACGGCCCGGTTTTCCAGGGCCATCACGGCCTGGGCTTCCAGCGATTCGGCACGCCCATCCCACATCTGCGAACGATTGAATGCGCTGTTGACGATGGTGGGCGTGCCGCGCGCCAGCTGCATGCCGTGGTAGCCTCGCGCCAAGCGCAAGCCATCCGACCAGCCCAGCATGGGATTATGGCAACTGGCACAAGACATGTTGCCCTCGTGCGACAGGCGCGGATCAAAGAACAACTGGCGGCCCAGGGCAATTCGGGCTTGTGAAGGCGTGTTATCGGCCGGATGCGGTGGCTGGGCCGGCAGGCGCCACTGCTGGAATTGCGGCGCCGTAGGCGGGTCCTGGGCAGCAAAGGCCAGGGGCAGGCAGAACGCCGACAAGGCAATCAAGAGGCAAATCGGCAAGCAATTGGTTTTCATCGGGGCTTTCATGGGACATGAGCAGTGCGCCTCCGGTAAATACCTTGCTTTAGGTAAAGAGTTTTTGTAAAAGCGGAATGCTGCTATTCGACTTTTAATGCTTGCGATAAGGTTGGGTTATGGTTGGCTGCGCTGGGCGGCCCGTAAATCGCCCGGATCCCATTGTGACGACATTGCCGACAAAAGTGAAAAGCCCCGTAACTTCGACAAGTTACGGGGCTTCGCCTGGATCCGAGTACGGGGTGTATCTCAGAACGGGATGTCGTCATCCATATCCGAGAAATTCGGCGCCGGCTTCGGTGCCGGACGCGCTGCCGGGGCCGGTGGCGCCTGGCGCGGGGCCGGACGGCTTTCCTGGCGCGCCGGGGCGTCGTAGCCGCCATCGTCCATGCCGCCGCCGGCGTCGCCGCCCATGCCCTGGCGGCCACCGAGCATTTGCATCTGCTCGGCCACGATGTCCGTTGCGTACTTCTCGACGCCGTCCTTGTCGGTGTACTTGCGGGTCTGCAGGCGACCTTCGACGTAGACCGAGGAACCCTTTTTCAGATACTGGCCGACGATTTCAGCCAGCCGGCCGAAAAAGGAGATGCGGTGCCATTCGGTCACTTCTTTTTGTTCGCCAGTGTTCTTGTCCTTCGACTTGTACGAAGTGGCGACGGCGATGTTGGCGATCGCATCGCCACTGGGCATGTAGCGAATTTCCGGGTCGCGCCCCAAATTGCCGACGATGATGACTTTGTTGACTGATGCCATGTATAACTCCTGTTGAACTGCGGCGGAAATCCGAACGCGATAAATTTTTGCCAGACGAGGATTATAAGCCACCATCGCCCGATTCGAGTACCCCATTCTTGTGCAACCATCATCCGTTTGCCGGCGGCACGAATACTGGTATTATATACAGTATTTAGTGCCTCACTCCTGTGCCAAATCAATACGCATTCCCCCGCCATAAAGTAGGCCGCCCGGGGCAAGCGCATCAAAACCCGGCTATAGTAGTAGGTTGACCCGATTAAGGCGAAAGACATGGAACAGATCCGCATCCGCGGCGCGCGTACGCACAACCTCAAGAACATCAATCTCGACCTGCCGCGCAACAAGCTGATCGTCATCACCGGCCTGTCCGGCTCGGGCAAGTCCTCGCTCGCCTTCGACACCCTGTACGCGGAAGGCCAGCGGCGCTATGTCGAATCGCTGTCGGCCTATGCGCGCCAGTTCCTGCAGCTGATGGAAAAGCCCGACGTCGACCTGATCGAAGG
>JAZJYV010000013.1:0-73909 GCA_040390195.1 Pseudomonadota bacterium
TCGGCGCCGCGCAGCAGCACGCAGTGGCGCGCCAGCGCCTGCGCCAGCGGCAGCAGTTCGAAGGCCGGCTGCTGGCTCAGCATCTCGGCCGTTTCCATCACCGTCAGGCCGACCGGCGCGGCCAGCGCCTGCACGATCTGGCGCGCATCGAGCCCGGTGAGCGTCTCCAGCTCGGCCACCAGCGAACGCTGCGCCAGCTGGCTCTGGGCGCGCGCGCGCGCCAGTACGGCCGCGTCGATGTGCGCGCTCACGACATGTCTCCGGCCAGGTCGAAAATCGGCATGTACAGCAGCACTACAATGGCGCCTACCACCAGCCCGATGGCAGCCATCAGAAGCGGCTCGAAGGTGCGCGTGAAGCGGTCGATCCAGCGGCTGATTTCGCCGTCGTAGAAAGCGGCCGACTGGGTCAGCATCGGCCCCATGTCGCCGGTGCGCTCGCCCACCCGCAGCATGCGCAGCGAGATCGGCGTGGTCAGGCCATGCTGCTCAAATGCCGTCGACAGCGGCAGGCCCGATTCGATCGATTCCCTGGCCTGGCCCAGCGCGCCGCGCATGCCGGGCGAGACCATCGCCTGCACCGTGTCGATCGCGTGCACGATGGTGATGCCGCCTTCGCTGAGCATGCCCAGCGTCAGGTACAGGCGCGACAATTCGTAGATGCGCACCCGTTCACCGATACCCGGCAGGCGCGCGGCCAGGCGTGCCATGCCGCCGTTGCGGCGCAAGCGGCGCACGCCAAGCGTGATGGCGGCCACCAGTGCGGCGATCCCGCCCAGCAGGGTGCTGGTGTGGTTGCTGGCGAACTGGCCCCAGCCAAGCAGCATTTGCGACATCCACGGCAAGTTGCGGCCGGCGCCCTGGTAGACCTCGGCGAAGCGCGGTACCACATAGGCGATCAGAAACATGCTCACCCCGCCCCCGACCATCAGCAGGATCACCGGGTAGATCGCAGCGCTGACGATCTTGCTGCGCACCAGGTCGATGCGCTGCTGGTAGTCGATGAAACGCGACAGCGAACGGGGCAGGTCGCTGGTGCCCTCGGCGGCGCGCACGATGCCCACATACAGGGGTGGAAACAGGTCGGCCTGCTCGGCCAGCACGGTCGAGAAGCGCTTGCCTTCGCGCAGCCCGGACAACAGCCGGTCGAGCACGCCGCGGGTGGCGGGATTGGATTCCTTCTCGAGCAAGGCTTCGAGCGCCTCGACGATGCCCAGTCCGGCCGTCAGCAGGGCCAGCAATTCCTGGCTGAACAGCACCAGCGACAGGCTGCGCCCCCGTTGGCGGCGCAGGCCGCCTGCCGCCAATGGTTCGATGGCGCTCACGAACAGGCCGCGCGCCTCGAGTTGGCGGCGTGCGTCAGCCTCGTCCGTGGCATCGACTACCTGGCTGGCGATCGCCTGGTCGGGCGCGAGGGTGCGGACGGCAAACTGCATGGGGCCTTTAACGGTCGATCAACGAGGATGCGCGCGGATACTGCATTATTGGGACACGATGTCGGCATCTTCACCGGTACCGCCCGGCTGGCCATCCTTGCCGGTCGAGACGATCTCGTACTCCGACTTGACGCCCGGAGCGCGGTATTGGTAAGGGTGGCCCCAAGGGTCTTGCGGAATGCCCTTCTTCAGGTACGGTCCGTTCCACTTGGCCGTCGCGCTGGCCGGCGCCGCCATCAGCGCCGCCATGCCCTCCTCGGTGCTGGGATAGCGTCCGACGTCGAGCCGGTAGGTGTCGAGCGCCTTTTCGAACGCGTCGATCTGGGCCTTGGCGATGGTCACTTCGGACTTGCCCAGTTGCGCGAAATACTTGGGACCGACATAGGCAGCCAGCAGGCCAATGATGACGATCACGACCAGCAGTTCCAGCAAGGTAAAGCCGCGCTGACGCGCCAGAATCGCTCCGACTCGCTTGTTGACACCCATCGACCTGCTCCTTGTAGTGGATTTGCCGCTCAAAAAGGCCGCGCCTCCTTGTGGAAAGCCTGGCAATTCGGGCGTGAAAGGCTACCACGGCGCTCCCGGCCACGCCAAGCTTTTCTTGCGCGTCGCTCAATTTTGCCATCGGGGAAGAAATCCCGCACAAAAACCGGAAAAATGGCGCACTCCTGAAAAGATACGGAACCAAATCTATTTAAAATCAGCAAGA
Organism: Pseudomonadota bacterium; assembly: GCA_040390195.1. Lineage (GTDB taxonomy): Bacteria > Pseudomonadota > Gammaproteobacteria > Burkholderiales > Burkholderiaceae_D > Telluria_A. Next base: position 2,145 of record JAZJYV010000013.1, read on the forward strand.
TATAATAGTTGTCGCACGGCAAAACCGGAATTACAATTGTTTCCATTGACCATGTTATTCTGGCGTCCAAATGAAAATTCCTGCCCTCGCGATCTGTTGTGCAGCCTTGCTGAGCGGCTGTGGCGGCGGCGACCTGACCAGCAACGACACCGTCTCGGCCGTGCCCCAGTACGCCGCAGCCATGTCCAGCAGCGAGCCATTCGACGGCCCGCCTCCGATCGACGGCAACGCCGAAGCCTATCGCGTCGCCGCCATGGCCCGCACCGGCGACACGCCCGCCGCAATCATCCCCTGACTGGTGCTCGACAGTCTGCCATCGTGATACCTGCTTAGCGATCGCGAATCAGGAAGCTGATGGTCAGTGCGGCCGGCACCGTCCTTCTGTCCTGATGCGTCCATTGTGGCGCCAAGTTCTTCAGCCATAGTTGAGGTGGCGTCCGTTTGTCGGCACTGACCTCTGCCCTGGTCCTGCACTACTTCTATGCCGCGACGTTGGCGACACTTCCACCCTCAAGCCCGACTGGACCAGCATTGCCTGGCCTGGATAGCGACTGCTCTCGAGCGAGCAGATCGCCACGCCCTTTCCCCGTCGTTCCCGCATTCATGGAATTATTTCAGCCCGACTAAACATTTGTCATAATGTTGTCATTATGCGCATTTATCATGCATTTTACAAATTTACAATACCAAATGACAATGAAAGTCTGTATAAATATGACTAATGTCAAGCTTGCATAAGACGCAACTGAAAATGCCACGCCGACAAACAAGAATCGTTCTCAATGCCGAGATTTTGCAACATTTATTATGTTTTCTTTAAGTAACTTTATCAAAAGAATTTATCTTTTCATAGGAGGAAATTCAATTTATTCGAATTTCGTCTCAATTCACCAGTGAAATCGAATTTGTGTTGGCACATTTGCTAATGCATATTGCAACTCGGAAGCAACAGCTCTCCAAGGCGAAAAACAACGTAGAGGCTCAGGTATGAACCGGAAAAATCAGCACGGCAAACAGCGCTTGCCACGTCGCGCGCTGCTCGCGATGGCATTGGCAGCAATCAATTTTGGCGCCATGGCACAACACGTGGAAGAAGACCACCGCGAATTCGAGGCGACGCTCTACGCGCCCTACGCGGCGGGCGCCCAAGGCAGCCGCAGCTTCACGCTGGATTTTTCCTACCCCTTCGTTGAGAGCGCCCAAGACATCGTCTGGCGCCTTGAATTGATCAATTCCCAAGGCCAGGCTGTGCAACGCTGGCAGGGCATAGAACGCCTGAGCGGCGCCCCGCTCAAAGTCAATGTCGACTGGGCCGGCCGCAGCGCCGACCCAAGCCTGGCTGACGGCATCTACACCGTGCGCATGGTCGCCGCGGCAAAGGCGGCTTCGGCCGCCAAGCCGGAAGTAACCGACAAGAGCATGGAAGCGGTCGACGCTCTGCTGGCCAACGCAGAGGAAACCGAAGAGCAAAAATGGGAAATCATGGTCGGCGACCTGCCCAGCCCTGACATGCCCAGCGCCGCCAAACTGGCAGCGCCGGTCGTCAAGCAAAGCAGCGCTATGCGCCAGCGCCAAGCCGCGCCGGTGGCCGCCACCTCCCTGCCCGCCTATACCGTCTACTTCGGCAACCTGCACAGCCAAACCAACCACAGCGACGGCGGCGGTGCATTGTCCACTTGTACGGGCGCGCAGAATCCGCAGTCCGGTACGGCCGGCGGCCCGACCCAGGCCTACACCTATGCGATGAACAAGGGCCTCGACTTCCTGATGGCCTCCGAACACAACCACATGTATGACGGTTCGGACAGCACCAACAGCAGCGCCAACGCCGCCAATGCCCGCGCGCTCTACCAGTCTGGTCTGGCAGCGGCCGTCACCTTCAATGCGGCCAACACCAATTTCCTCGGCGTGTACGGCTTGGAATGGGGCGTGATCAGCAATGGCGGTCACATGAACATTTTCAACACCAGCGAATTGCTCGGATGGGAATCGAATAGCAGCGGCCAGCTGATCGGCGACACTTACACGCCCAAGGGCGACTATGCCGGCCTCTACAGCCTGATGGCCCAGCGCGGCTGGGTCGGCCAGTTCAATCACCCGTCGAGCAGCGGACAGTTCCTGGTCAATGGCACGCCCTTTGGCTATACAGCGGATGGCGACACCGCCATGGCCCTGTGCGAAGTGCTCAACACGTCGGCCTTCTCGACCAATACGACAGAAACGGAAACCGGCCGAAGCACTTACGAAGGCGCCTGCAACAAGGCCCTGGAAGCTGGTTACCATGTGGCTTTTTCGTCTGACCAGGACAACCACTGCGCCAACTGGGGTGCCTCATATACCAACCGCACCGGCGTCTTGATCCCAACCGGAACGCCACTGAGCAACTCGAGCTTCATCGCCGCCCTCAAAGAGCGCCGTGTGTTCGCCACCATGGACAAGACCTCGCAGCTGATTCTCACCGCCAACGAGCACGTGATGGGCGAGCGCTTCTTCAACAGCGGCCTGTTGAACCTGACTGCCAACTTCTCGAACACCAGTGGCAAGTCGGTCTCCACAGTGACAATCTTCGAAGGCGTGCCCGGCCGCAACGGCACGGTGACCGCGTTGGTCAATGCCGCCAGCACCAGTTTCCTGCCTAGCCTGGGCGAGCACTTCTACTACGCCAAAGTGACCCAGACCAATGGCGACAGCCTGTGGTCGGCCCCGGTGTGGGTAACCCAGACCAACGGCACGGGCGACTACATCAAACCGACCGTCAGCGCCAGCGTGACTGGCAGCAGCGGCGACATCGGTCTGGCCGCCAACGCCAGCGACGATGTCGGTGTGACCTTGGTGGAATTCTATGTTGACAATGCCCTGGTCCAGGGCACCAGCCTGACGCCTTATTCGGCGACCTTGAATTCAACCACCTTGTCGAACGGCAATCACCGCCTGGTCGCCAAGGCCTACGACGCGGCCAACAACATCGGCAGCTCCGTTCCCGTCACCTTCCCCGTGTTCAACGCCGTCGTCGACCTCACCGCGCCAACCGTGGCAGTGAGCGAAACGGGCCGCAAGGCCATGATTTCGGTCGGCGCCAGCGCCACCGACAACGTCGGCGTGACGAAGGTCGAGTTCTACATCGACGGCAGCCTGGCCGGTTCCAGCACCACCATGCCATACAGCCTGGCACTCGACTCGACACTTCTGACCAACGGCAGCCACAGCGTTCAGGCCAAGGCTTACGACGCAGCCAACAACATCGGCAGCTCGAGCACGGTCCCGTTCACGATCGACAATCCGGACATCACCGCGCCAGTGGCACAGGCCGGCGAAACGGGCACCAGCGGCATCATCACCCTGAGCGCACCGGCGATCGATAACATCGGCGTCACCAGGGTGGAGTTCTACATCGACGGCGCCCTGAAAGGCACGTCGCTGACGGCGCCGTTCGCGCTGTCGCTGAACTCGGCCCAGCTCGCCAACGGCCCACACAGCCTGGTCACCAAAGCCTACGACGCGGCCGGCAATATGGGCACGTCGGCTCCACTGAGCTTCAACGTCGATAACAGCAGCGTCCAGTTGATCCAGAACGGCGGCTTCGAAGCGGGCGCCAACAAATGGTCGGCCAGCCCCGGCGTCATCAACAAGGACCCAAGCGAAGCAGCACGCACCGGTACCTACAAAGCCTGGCTGAGCGGCGTTGGCACGGCCCACACCGACATGCTGGCGCAGAAAGTGACGCTGCCGGCCGGCGCCGGCACGGCCTTGCTCAGCTTCTGGCTGCGCGTGACGTCCGACGAGACGGGCCTGGCGGCCGTCGACACCTTGACCGTCCAAGTACGCAATACCAGCGGCATCGTGCTGGCCACCCTGGCCACCTACTCGAACCTGGACAAGGGCAATGCGTTTGCGCAGAAGACCCTCGATCTGACCGCCTTCAAGGGCCAGACCGTGAGCCTGACCTTCGTCGGCGCCGAAAATGAAGGGGCAGCGACCTCCTTCATCCTCGACGACGTCAGCGTAACTGTGCAATAAGGAAAAATAACATGTCCAAAACATTCTTTGCGCTTTCGAGCGGCAGTTTTACCCAAGACTGGTCCAATACGGCCCTGCTCAACGCCCTCAATGACTGGAGCCTGGTGCCCAGCATCGTCGGTTACCGCGGCGACGACGTGGTCACTACGTCCGGCAAGGACGCAGGCGCTGCCACGGCAGACAATGGCGCCAACTCCATTGTCAATATCCTCGTCAACCAAGCTACCAATTTGACCACCGGCGGCGTGGCCCAGTTCCGCACGCCGAACGGCGTCGCCGACCCGGTCGTCGGCTTGCAGGGCTCAGGAACGGCCGACGCCCCCAACCTGGTGCTGTACCTTGATTCGACTGGCTGCGAAAACGTGCGCCTGAACCTGGATTTACGCGACATCGACGTCGGCGACAAAGCCATTCAGCAAATCGCCATTCAATGGCGAATCGGCGATACCGGCATCTGGACCAATATCGCCCCCACGGTTCCCAACGCCGCGTCGACCGCCTACATTGCCGACGCCACAGACGACAGCATTGCAACCAAGGTCACGCACGTCGATATTACCCTGCCAGCCGCCGCAAGCAATCAACCCGTTTTGGAAATCCGCATCCTCACCACCGATGCTGCCGGCTCCGACGAATGGGTCGGCATCGACAATATCAACGTCTCCAGCACCGCTACCGTCGTGACCGCCGACACGACGCCGCCAACGATCGCGGCGGCAACCCCGGCCGACGGCGCCAGCAACGTGGCTGCGAACGCCAACTTGACCGTGACCTTCAGCGAAGCGGTGACCCTCGGAACCAGCGGCAACATTACGCTGACCGACGGCGCCGGCGACGTGCGCACCATCGCGATCACCGACAGCAGCCAGGTCAGCCTAACCGGCCAGGTACTGACGATCAACCCGACGACTGACCTGCACCTGAGCAGCACCTATCACCTGACGCTGCCTGACGGCGCGGTGAAAGACTTGGCCGGCAATGCCTTCGTCAGCAACACGTCCAACCCGGTCGATTTCGCCACGGCGCTGCAACTGACGGGCATCTATGACATTCAGGGCGCTGCCCACACCTCGCCTCTGGTGGGCCAGACCGTGCACACGCGCGGCGTGGTCACGGCCATCGACACCACCACCACCAAGGGCTTCTGGATCCAGGATGCCACCGGTGACGGCAATAGCGCCACCTCCGACGCGGTGTTCGTCGTATCGACTGCCGCGGCACCAGCAATTGGCTCCCTGGTCGACCTGCAAGCCGTGGTCGAAGAAAACGCCCCCACCAGCCTTGCCAACAACCTGACCGTCACCCAGCTTAACTCGGTGCAGAACCTGACCGTGGTCAGCACCGGCAACGTCATCGCGCCGACCATCATTGGTGCCGGCGGGCGCATCGTGCCTGGCGAGGTGGTCGACAGCGACCATTTCGCCGTGTTCAATCCAAGCCATGACGCCATCGATTTCTACGAATCGGTGGAAGGCATGCTGCTCACGGTCAAGAACGTGCAAGTGGTGAGCAACTCCGTCTCCGGCGCCACTTTTGTGATCGCCGACAACGGCGTCAACGCCAGCGGCGCCAACGACCGCGGCGGTGTGACCAACGCGCTCGGCGACACCAGCCCCGAACGCTTCCAGATCTATGCCGACACGGGCGTGACCACCGGCATCACGGGCGCCTACACCACCGGCGACAAACTGGGCGACGTCACGGGCGTGATGAGCTACTACAACGCCAACTACGAGTTGCTGCCGACCGTGCTGCCGGCCGCTGCCGTGCACAATCCCGCCTCGCGCGAAACGACCGTGCTGAAAGGCGACGTCACCCACCTGTCGGTGAGCGCCTACAACCTGACCAGCCTCAGTTTCAGCGACAGCCAAGCCAAATATGACACCCTGGCGCACGACATCGTCACCAACCTGGCCGGTCCCGATCTGCTGGGCCTGGAAGGCGTGCAAGACAGCAATGGCAACGCCGCTGGCGAACTGGGCGCCGACCTGACCATCGGTCGCCTGATTGACGCCATCGTCGCCGCTGGCGGTCCACACTACCAGTTCGCCCAGGTCGACCCATCCGATGAAAACACCTCCGGCGGTTCGATCAACACCAACGCGCGCAGCGTGGTGCTGTACAACCCCGCCCGCGTGCAGTATGTGGAAGAGTCGGCGCACCTGCTGGAAGACAGCAGCGCTGCCAACGGCGACAGCTTCGACAACGCCGTGCATCCGCTGGCGGCCGACTTCGTGTTCCGCGGCGAAACCGTCACCTACATCGGCGTGGACAATTACAGCCGCGCAGGCGGCGATGAAATGTACGGCAAGAACCAGCCGGCCACCATCATCGGCGACGACCGCCGCGCCGACCAGATCAAGTCGGTGCAAGATTTCGTCACTGAACTGCAGCAAGCGCATCCGGGCAACCACATCGTGGTGGGCGGCAATTTCAATGCCTACCAGTTCGACACCGCCATGGATGCCCTGACCAGCAGCACCGGGCTGGTCAACCTGGCCAAGTCCCTGGGCGCGAGCGACCAGTACACCAGCGCCAACGAGGGCAGCAATTCCCAGCTCGACCACCTGCTGGTATCGGGCGAACTGTCCGGCGGCGCCCTGTTCGACAACGTCCACCTGAACACCAACCAGGCCGCCAGCAGCACCCCGACCGACCGCGATCCGGTCCTCGGCACGGTGTTCATCAACAGCGCCCCAGTGGCCGCTGCCGACGGTTTCGACGTCAACGAAGATACGGCACTCACGCTTAACGCCCTGCAAGGCGTGCTGGCCAATGACCAGGACATCAACCAGGACAACCTGACGGTCAGCCTGGTCAACGGCCCGGCCCACGGCGCGCTGACCCTGAACCCGGACGGTTCCTTCAACTACACGCCAGCGGCCAACTACAATGGCAGCGACAGCTTCAGCTACCAGGTGGCCGACGGCCATGGTGCCAACTCCGCCGCCACGACCGTGCAATTGACGGTCGCCGCCGTGAACGACGCGCCGATCCTGACTGCCGACGCACCGACCGCCGTACTGGCCGAGCAAGGCCTGAACAGCGCCGGCACTGACACGGCCGTGGTGCAACTGCACACGAGCGACATCGACAGCGCCGCTCTGGTGTTCGGCAACGACGGCTGGATCGCCCAGGGCGGCGGCCTGTACAGCCAGGACGGCCAGTACGGCACGGCCACGCTCGACACCAACGCCATGACCGTCACCTACCTGCTCGACAACACCATGGGCGCGACCGACGCCTTGGCCGCCGGTGCACTGGCGCACGATCAATTCACGGTCAGCCTGAGCGATGGCGCCAATGCGGTCAGCCTGCCGGTGAGCTTCGACATCCAGGGTGCCAACGACAGCCCTTTTGGCAAAGCCGACCACGCCAGCGTGCTGGAAGACGCGGGCGTACAGATCAACGTGCTGGGCAATGACGGCGATGTCGACGGCGACGCGCTGGGCATCGTGCTGGTGAACGGGACGTCCAAACTGGGCGCCACGCTGACGGTGGAAAGCGGCCAGGTGCACTACAGCGCCGACGCCGACGCCTTCGACCTGCTGGCCACTGGCACCAAAGTGCAAGACTTCTTCACCTACCGTGTGTCGGACGGCCATGGCGGCCTGTCGTCGCCAATCTCGGTGCAGGTGACGGTAAACGAGGCGGGCGACAACCTGGCTCTGTTTGGCGGCAACGGCGACGACAATTTCACTGTTGCCCTCGGCAATGACGTCAACTACGATGGCGGCAACGGCAACGACAAAATCGTCGGCAATACCGGCGCCGACATCCTCAGCGGCGGCAACGGCAACGACACGCTCGATGGCGGCGCCGGCAACGACCTGCTATCCGGTGGCAGCGGCAACGACAACCTGCTCGGCGGCGAAGGCAATGACAGCCTCGACGGCGGCAGTGGCAACGACAGCCTCTCCGGTGGCAATGGCAACGACAGCTTGGACGGCGGCATTGGCGACGACGTCCTTCAGGGCGGCGCCGGCGTGGACAGCCTGGTCGGCAACGGCGGCAACGACGTCCTGTGGGGCGGAGCCGGCAACGATCTGCTGAACGGTGGTAGCGGCGGCGATCTGTTCGTCTTCTCATCCCAATCGGGACGCGACACCATCGTCGACTTCAATCCAGCCGACGATGCGATCAGCACTGGCTACATCGGCGCGGGCGCATTCGGGACCGCCGCATCGGTGCACAACAGCGCGGTGACGGCGCCGGCCGCACCTTGGGCCTTTGCCGACTTCGACGCCGACGGCAACGGCTCGCCGGACTCGGTACTCATCAGCGGTGGCAACCTGGGCAGTGACAGCATCGTCCTGGCCGACTGGTCGATTGCCGCCCTGGTGGGACAACACTTCCTGAACGGCCAAAACCAGGCTGTTGGTGGCTGGTTGCATTGAGAATGCGCGGCGCGCTGTCCAGGCAGCGCGCTGCTCACTCGCGCAGGCGGGAACGACGATTCACAAGTTCGTAGGGTGGAAAAGCGAAGCGCATTCCACCATTGCCGGCGTCAACGCGCCCCCGGCAATGGTGGAATGCGCTTCGCTTTTCCACCCTACTTTTTCGTCCGTAATTCAGTCTGGCTTGGCGCCTGGCCATTCCTGCACCACCCATTTGAACTTACCACTTGGCTCGGACGCGATGTCCTCGACCAGGCGCAGCGTGACGTCGAGCTTGTTGCTAACGTCGGTGTCGAGATTGCGCAGCAGCCTCAATCCATCCGGCGTACTGTAGCCCGCCTCCGGCACCACCCGCACTTCCCACCGCCCTGGCCCCAATTGCGCCACCTGCGACTTGCGGATGTGTGCCAGCCCCTTGAACGCGAACGTGATGATGCTGGCGCTAACTGCCGTGCCGTCGCGGTCGTACAACTGGTCTTCGAGTTTGCCCGAGGCCAGTTCGACGCGTGGATAGCTGCACCCGCACGGGCATGCGCCCCCGACCCAGCACGCGCGGTCGGCGATCCGGTAGCGCACCAGCGGCATCACATGGTTGTGCAGCGTGGTGCCGACCACATCACCGAATTCGTTCGTCGCCCTCCCCTGCGCGTCGAGAATTTCAACAAACGAATATTCGGGATGAAGGTGGTAGTGACCGTGTTCGCACTGGGCCGCATAGGCAACGCGTTCGGCCATGCCATAGAAGTCGAACACCTTGCAAGCGAAGGCGCGTTCGATCCGCTCACGCTGCATCGGATACAGCGGCTCGGAACCGGTCACCACGGCCGGCAGCCGCAACGCGTGGCCCGCCCCTTCGGCCAGGCGCGCCAGCTCCGCGCAAGCCGATGGATAGGCGCGCAGCATGGCTGGCCTGATCCGCGCCAGCGCGTCGAGCATCGCCTCCGCGTGCTTCATGGACAGGTGGCGCGTCGACAGAAACAGTTGGCGGCCCAAGCCGTCCCAGTGCCAGAACGGCGGCTCACTGCGGTCCAGTCCGAGCACCGGATCGCCGCGCAGCACGGCCTGCGGCTGGCCCGCCATGAAACCGGCCCAGCGCCACGCCTGCAGGTGGAACGCTTCTTCCCAGACCACCGAATCGAGACTGCGGAACACTTCGAGCGGCGTGCCGGACGTGCCGCTGGTTTTCCCGGACGGCCACCAGGGCCGCCGCACGCCGCCGTTCGGATAGAATGCCCCGCGCTGGCGCAGCAGATCGGATTTGGAGATGACCGGATAGTGCGCGCGCAGCCAGTCACGGGCCTCGGTGCCGGCCGGCAGGGGCGGCATGTCCGCATAGCGCGCCAGGCGCGCCCGGGCAACGCTCAGGGTCGCGCGCAGCAAGGCGGCCTGGTGCGCCTCCCACGGCTGCCGTTCGCGCGCGCCCAGGGCTGCTGCACGCCGTCGCGACAGCAAGCTGCGTGCGCGACGCATCAACAGGTTTAGCTGATTCACGACCGGCGCCGCGCGCGCAAGCCCAGCAGGCCAAGGCCGGCAAGCAGCAAGCCATAGCGCGCAGGCTCGGGCACCGGCGAGATGACAAACACTTCGAGCGCGTTGACCCGCACCACCTGCGCGCCGGCCGAGCGGTCGACGATGCTGGCGCCCTCCTCGCTGGGATCGCCGTAGGTCAGTTGCCACGAAATTGCCGCATCCAGCGTGCTATTCACGAACAAGTCGTGCCCGGCGCCGAAGGTGGGGCCGTAGTCGATGTCGTTGTAGGTCTGGCGCAGGCCCTGGCTGGGCAGCGTGTAGCTGGCCGACACCTGTCGAAAGATCAGCGAATCGCTCAGGTTGAACAAGAAGGCCGTGCGCTCGGCGTCCGTCGGCGTTTCGTGCCAGCCATCGATGGACGACCAGCTTTGCGGATCGAAGCCGCCCACGATCCAGCTGCGTCCGGCCGCATTGCTCACATTGAGCAGCACGATGGTCGGTCCCTTGCCGTCGGATGCCTGATGGAAATTGACGGACGTGTCGCCGGCCTTGAGGGCGTAGAGTGCGTCAAGGTCGAATTGGCCGGCGCCCATCCAGCGTTCGATCTGCGCGTGGCCAGATGGGTCGAGCAGCGCCGAGCCGCCGCGAATCACACCGGCCGCGGCGTCCAGCGCCAGCAGCCACGTCAGCATACCCGCCGCAATCATCGTCTTCATGGCGATACCCCTTTGGCTGCTATCGATTCTTGACCATAGCAAGAAAAGTAGAAGACATTCTGGGCTACCTCAAAGAGCGTGCTAATTGAGCTGCATTGCCAAGGGATTGGACCCCGGGTTGAAGTCTGCGGCTTGCGAACCGGGGCCAGCTCATGCGCGCTGGCGTCAAGGGGTCGGACCCCGGTTTTTCCGTTGGGGGTCTGACCCCGGGTTGAAGTCCGCGGCTCGCGAACCGGGGTCAGACCCCCTGAAAAGAAAAACCGGGGTCTGACCCCTTGCACGCGCCAGCTTAGGCGCGCTGGTAGATGTCCTCGAAGCGCACAATGTCGTCTTCGCCCAGGTAGCTGCCCGACTGCACTTCGATGATGTGCAGCGGCACCTTGCCCGGGTTTTCCAAGCGGTGGTTCATGCCGATCGGAATATACGTCGATTCGTTCTCTGACAACAGCTTGACCGTCTCGCCGCAGGTCACGCGCGCGGTGCCGCTGACCACCACCCAGTGCTCGGCGCGGTGGTGGTGCATCTGCAAGGACAACTTCTCGCCCGGCTTGACCGTAATGCGCTTGACCTGGAAGCGGTCACCCGCGTCGATCCCCTCGTAATAACCCCACGGCCGGTACACCTTGGTGTGGTGCAAATGCTCGGTGCGCTCCTTCGACTTCAGGTGGTCGACAATCTGCTTGACGCGCTGCACCTGGTCCTTGTGCGCGACCAGCACCGCGTCGCGCGTTTCGACCACCACCAGATTGTCGACACCAACCACGGCCACGATGCGGCTCTCGGCGCGCACCAGCGAATTGCTCACGCCGTCGAGATACACATCGCCGCGCTGCACATTGCCGTCGGCGTCGCCCTGCTGCACTTCCCACAGCGCCGACCAGGAACCGACGTCGCTCCAGCCGATGTCGGCCGGCACCACCACCGCGTGCCTGGTGCGCTCCATCACTGCATAGTCGATCGAGTCCGACGGGCAGGCGCCGAACGAGGCTTCATGCAGGCGGCAGAAATCAAGATCGCGGTAGCCGAGCCGCACGGCCGCTTCGGCCGCTTCGGCAATGGCCGGATTGAAGCTGCTCAGCTCGTTCAGATAGCTCTGCGCGCTGAACAGGAACATGCCGCTGTTCCAATAATAGCCCCCGGCGTCGACAAAGCCCTGCGCCGTGGCGCGGTCCGGCTTCTCGACGAAACGGTCGACCTGGAAGCATTCGTCCGAGCCGGCCACTTGCGCACCCCGGTGGATGTAGCCGTAGCCCGTCTCCGGCCCCGTCGGCACCACGCCGAAGGTGGCCAGCGCGCCGTCGGCCACCGTTTGCGCGGCGCGCGCCACGGCCAGCGCGAACGCTTCGCGGTTGGTGATCACATGGTCGGCCGGCAACACCAGCATCACCGCCTCGGGGTCGATCGCCAGGATGAAATGGGCGGCCGCGGCCACCGCCGGCGCCGTGTTGCGCCCCACCGGTTCGAGCAGGATGCCCAGCGGCGTGACGTTGATCTCACGCAGCTGCTCGGCCACCAGGAAGCGGTGCTCATTGCCGCACACCACCAGCGGCGCCATCAATTCAGGCCAGCCTCCCACCCGCAGCGCCGTGTCTTGCAGCATGGTCTTGTTCGACACCAGGGGCAGCAATTGCTTGGGCAACACCGCGCGCGAAAGCGGCCACAAGCGTGTTCCGGCGCCGCCGGAGAGGATGACTGGATAAATTTTCATGGATGCACTTTCCCCTGTTTTGTTGTTTCATTTAAGATTTCCGCGCGCCGGCTGTGACGCCGGTCCCGGGCATTGCCCCATTCCTCGGACGCACAGTCGGAGGTGTGCCGCATTTCGCCGGCGCGGTCGACACTGTAATCCTTGAACACGACCATCTCGTCTAAAGTTACATCATGCAACACGCGGGTGTATTCGAACAAGATGCTGCGGATAATTTCCGCCCCTTCGCAGATGTGGCTGCCGTGGCCAATCCAGCTCGGCCCCACGATGTGCACCCCCGCCTCGATCTTGCAGCCGGAGCCGACGTAGACGGGGCCGTCGATGCGGGTGCCGTTCCAGTCGATGCTCGTGTTCAGGCCCACCCACAGCCCGTCGTCGATGCGCGTGCCGGGCATGCCCATATTGGCCACGTCGCCCATCATCACGTTCTGCAGCACCTCCCAATAGTCGGACACGCTGCCGATGTCGAGCCAGTTGAAGGGACGCTTTTGTGCGTAAAACGGCAGGCCGCGCTCGGCCAGCAGGGGAAACAGTTGCGAACCGATGTCGAACTGCTGGCCCGATGGAATCAGGTCCAGCACGGCCGGCTCGAAAATATAGATGCCGGTGCTGATGAAGTTCGACAGGGCCGCGTCCTGGCTGGGCTTCTCCTGGAAGGCAGTGATGCGCCCGCTGGCGTCGGCCACCACCACGCCGTAGCTCGACACCTTATCCCACGCCACCTCGCGCGTGATCACCGAGGCCAGTGCGCCCTTGCGGCGGTGCTCGAACAGGGCCGACTTGAGGTCCAGGTCGATCAGCGCGTCGCCGCACAGCACGATGGTGGTGTCGTCGAAGAAGCCGCCGAATTCCTGGATCTTCTTCATGCCGCCGGCCGAACCGAGCGGCTCGGGCACCACCTCGCCGGCGTCGTTGGTGTAGCCTTCGAAGGAATAGCCGATCTGGACCCCGAACTGGTGGCCCTCGCCGAAATACTCCTCGATCTTGTCGTGCAGGTAACTGACGTTGACCATGATGTCGGTCACGCCGTACTTGGCCAGGTGTTCGACCAGGTAAGCCATCACGGGCTTGCCCAGCAGGGGGATCATCGGTTTGGGCAAGTCGTAGGTCAGGGGCCGCACGCGCGTGCCCTTGCCTGCCGCCAGTATCATCGCTTTCATGGGGCGTTCCTGTCTATTTCGGCGTGGTTTGGTAGCGCCAGGAATCGGCGCACATCTGCGCAATGCCCCGTTCCGCAGTCCAGCCCAGCTCGGCTTGTGCCAGGCTCGGGTCGGCATAGCAGGCCGCGATATCGCCCGGGCGACGCGCCACGATCTGATAAGGAATGGGTTTGCCGCTGGCTTGCTCGAATGCGCGCACCATCTCCAGCACACTGTAGCCGCGCCCGGTGCCCAGATTGTAGGTAAAAACCCCGGGCCCTGTCGCCAGCTTGGCCAGCGTCTTGACGTGGCCCAGCGCCAGGTCGACGACGTGGATGTAGTCGCGCATGCCGGTGCCGTCGACGGTCGGATAGTCGCCGCCATACACCGACAGCTGCGCGCGTCGCCCGTCGGCCACCTGGGCGATGTAGGGCACCAGGTTGTTCGGGATACCGTTCGGCTCCTCGCCGATGAGCCCGCTTTCATGGGCGCCCACCGGGTTGAAGTAGCGCAGCAGCGCGATGTGCCAGCTCGGCTCCGCGCGCGCCAGGTCGCGCAGCATCTCCTCGATCATCAGCTTGCTGCGACCGTAGGCATTGGTGGCCGAGAGCGGGAAATCCTCGCGGATCGGCACGCTGGCCGGGTCGCCGTACACCGTCGCCGAGGAGCTGAACACGAGCGTCTTGACGCCGGCCGCCGCCATCGCCTCGAACAGCACCAGCGAGCCGGTGACGTTGTTGTCGTAATAGCGCAGCGGCTGCTCGACCGATTCACCGACCGCCTTCAGGCCGGCGAAATGGATCACCGCGTCGATCGCGTGGGCCGCGAACAGGGCGTCGACCGCGCCCCGGTCGCGCACGTCCCCTTCGAGAAACGTGAAGGGACGCCCGCTGATGGCCTGCACGCGCTGCGCGACCGAGCGCTGGGCGTTCGACAGGTTGTCGAGCACCACCACTTCAAATCCCGCGGCCAGCAATTCGACGCAGGTGTGGGAACCGATATAGCCCAGGCCGCCGGTGACGAGGATGCGCATCACAGCCGCCATACTTTGATGCCGCACTCTTCCAGCGCGGCCTGGTCGAAGCAAGCCTTGACGTCGATGAAGCAGCCGCCACGGACCAGTTTCTTCTGGATGTCCTCGGTGGTCAGGGCCATCAGCTGGCGGTGCGAGACGGCCGCCACGACAGCGTCGGCACGCGGCAGTTCGTCCCAGCTGAACAGGCGCACCCCATACTCGTGCATGGCCTCCTCGGGGTCGGCGTAGGGATCGTGCACGAACACTTCCGCCCCGTAGCTCTTGAGCTCGTTGATCACGTCGGCCACCTTCGAATTGCGCAGGTCGCCGCAGTTTTCCTTGAACGTCAGGCCCAGCACGTTCACCCGCGCGCCCTTGATGTAGCTGCCGGCGGCGATCATGTTCTTGATGGTCTGCTCGGCGATGAACTTGGCCATGCCGTCGTTGATGCGCCGGCCCGCCAGGATCACCTGCGGATGGTAGCCCAGCATGTCGGCCTTGTGCGTGAGGTAGTAGGGATCGACGCCGATGCAATGGCCGCCCACCAGGCCGGGGGAAAACTTGAGGAAGTTCCACTTGGTGCCGGCCGCGCGCAGCACCTCGGTGGTGTCGATGCCGATCTTGTCGAAGATGATGGCCAGTTCGTTCATCAGCGCGATGTTCAGGTCGCGCTGGGTGTTCTCGATCACCTTGCACGCCTCGGCCGCCTTGATGCTCGAACAGCGGTGCACGCCGGGCACCACGATCGACTCGTACACGGCCGCCACCTTCTCGAGCGTTTCCGGAGTGTCGCCCGCCACCACCTTGATGATGTTGGTGAGCATGTGCTCGCGGTCGCCCGGGTTGATCCGCTCGGGCGAGTAGCCGACGTTGAAATCGTCCTTCCATTTCATGCCCGACGCCTGCTCGAGCACGGGAATGCACACTTCCTCGGTCGCGCCAGGATAGACGGTGCTCTCGTAGACCACGATGGCGCCTTTTTTCATGAACTTGCCGACGCTCTTGCTGGCGCCGATCAGGGGCGTGAAGTCGGGGTTGTGCGCGATGTCGACCGGAGTCGGCACGGCGACGATGATGACGTCGGCCTCGGCCAGGTCGGCACCGTTGTCGGTGTAATGGGCGTGCACGGCGGCGGCCATCTGCTCGTCGGACAATTCACGCGAGGGGTCGACGCCGCTCCGGCACGCTTCCACCTTGGCGGTGGCGATGTCGAAGCCGATCGTGCGCCCGAGCTTGCCGAATTCGACCACCAGGGGCAGGCCTACGTAGCCGAGGCCAATCACTGCAACAGTTGTCATATCACGTCTTTCGATAATGTTAAAAAAGTCCGGCCTTCCGGCGCGCCGCTTCCTTGATCAGCAGCCAGATGAATGCCATGTCGTCGATGAAATAGCGCCGGAACATGCGGCGCGGTTCCTGCAAGAAACGGTAAAACCATTCGAGTCCCCATTGCTGCATCCACAGGGGGGCCCGCTTCACGCGACCGCTCGCCACGTCGAAGCTGCCGCCCACGCCCATCGCGAAGGGGACCTGCATCCGGGCCAGGTAGCGCCTGAGGAACTGCTCTTTCTTCGGCGAACCGAGCGCCACGAACAGCAGGTCGGGGCGGCTGTTGCGGATCTCTTCGGCCACCGCCTCGTCCCCAGCCTCGCCCTGCCAGTAGCCATTGCGCATGCCTGCCAGCTGCAGCGTCGGATACTGTTGTCGGTAGCGCTGCTGCAGCGCCTGCAACACCTCCTCGCGCGCGCCGAGCAGGAACACGCGCCAGCCCTGTTCGCTGGCGCGACGGATTAGCGCGTCGAACAGGTCGACGCCGGCCACCCTTTCCTTGAGCGGCACGCCCAGCAGGCGCGAGGCCCACACCACCGGCATGCCGTCGGCGTTGACCAGCGCGCAGTCGTTGATGACGCGCCGCAGTTCGGCGTCGCGGCTGGCCTTGACGAGCTTGTCGACGTTCACCACCACGTGCTGGTGCGGCAGGCCCGAGCGCACGAAACCGTCGATTTTCTCGATCGTTTCGGCCATCGTCAGGTTGTCCACCTGGCAGCCCATCATGGTGATGCGCGGCGTCATTTTATCTCGGCTGCCAGGATGGCGACGATGCGTTCGGCGGCCTTGCCGTCCCACAGCTGCGGACGCCTGCCCGTCTTGCCGGCGCCGGCCAGGATGGTGCGCGTCGCGGCCACGATGGCGGCCGGGTCGGTGCCGGCGAGCACGTTCGTGCCTTCGTCGACAGTCACGGGACGTTCGGTATTCTCGCGCAAGGTCACGCAGGGCACGCCGAGCGCCGTCGTTTCTTCCTGCAGGCCACCGCTGTCGGTGAGCACCACGGCCGCGTCCTTCCACAGGTTCAGGAAGGCCATGTACGCTTGCGGGCCGGTCAGCGTGATGTTCGGGCCCAGCTCGATGCCGAATTTGTCCAGGTTGGCGCGGGTGCGCGGATGCACCGGGAAGATCAGCGGCAATTCGCACGCGATTTCCCTGAGCGCGCCGCCGATCCTGGCGAAGGCCTCGGCGCTGTCGACGTTGCTGGGGCGGTGCAGCGTGACGACGCCGTAGCGCCCGCCGTTCTCGATCCGGGTGGCCTTGTAGGCGCTGGTGTCGAAGCCGGAGGTGTCGGCCCGGGTAAGCTTGTCGGCCTGGAACAGCACATTGTCGACCATCACGTGGCCGACATAATGGATCGCCGCATCGGGCTTGCCTTCGCGCCTGAGGTGTTCAACCGCGCTCGGCTCGGTGACGAAGAACCAGTCCGAAATGCTGTCCGTGACGAGGCGGTTGATTTCCTCGGGCATGCTCATGTCGCCGCTGCGCAGGCCCGCCTCGACGTGGGCGACGGGAATCCCGAGCTTCTTGGCCACGATCGAACAGGCCAGCGTCGAATTGACGTCGCCCACCACCAGCACCGCGTCGGGCCGTTCGGCCGTGCACAGCTCCTCGAAGGCGAGCATGATCCTGGCCGTCTGCTGGGCATGGCTGCCGCCACCGGCGGCCATGAACAGGTCGGGTTCGGGAATGCCAAGCTCCTCGAAGAACACCTCGTTCATCTCGCGGTCGTAGTGCTGCCCCGTGTGAATGATCTTGAATTGCAATGCCCGCTGGCCCTGGAGGGCCCGCACGATGGGCGCGATCTTCATGAAGTTCGGCCTGGCACCAGCAACCAAGTACACAGTAGGCATGCGAGAAACCTTAGCAAGTCGGGTCATTGAAAAAACCATATTGTAAACCGGCACTCGATAGGCGCGGAACCTGAAAGTGTTGTAATTTTGAGCACATCACACGCTTGTTTGAGCTCATAACTGGGCGAATACCATCCCAGGGGGGGATTCTCGCATCCGCGCAGCAATTCGAGCGAAAAACCTGCACCGAGAATGTCGATGTCGATTCCAAAGGCGTTTCCTCGCACGTGAACGGCGCTGGCGGTGAGCGACAGGTTCAGTCCGGGCGCGAAATGCCAGAATTGTTCAAGGCGGTGGGCCTTGCGCGCACGCACCTGGTCGAGCACACTCAGAACGGCGCTGTGGGCGTCGAAGCGCACCGTGCGGATGTGCAGTGCGGGGTCCGCCAGGCGCAGGTAACCGTCGTGCGAACCGCGGAAATCGAACTGCATCGGCGAGCGCGGCATGCGCTCGACCGTCACCTGGGCCTTGCGCAGCCACAGGAAGCGCCCGCCGCTGACCGATTGGTCGAGACCGTCGACACGCACCGTGTTGTGGGCCGAGGTGCCGCGGAAGTAGTCGCGCCACTTCCGCTCCTGCCAATAGGAACCGGTGCCCGGATCGACCAGGCAGGGCTCGCCGGCCACCGACAGCGTCAGCGCCAGCGCGTCGGCATGGCCGTGGGCGGCGATGCCCAGATAGCCCAGCGGGCCGCAGTCGAGCAGGCCCTTGATCTCGCGCGCGCTGCCGAAGCCGCTGCCGAAGACCAGGTAGCCGCCATCGGGAAAAGCCCAGGCGGTGGCCGGCGCCAGCGGCGTCGGCTCGGGGCGGCCGGCCGGAAGCGCCTGCAGCAGCCAGCGCATGCCCGCTGCGCCTGGCTGCGCGCCGCCGTGCAAGGCCGCTTCGAGCTCGAGCAGCGCGCCGGCGCGGTCGTGCTCTTGCGGGTCGAGCCGGTGCACCATGGCGTCGTCGGCGTCGCCCACCATCGGCAGGTGGCCCTTGACGTCGCGCACCGAGCGCAGGAAGCGCAGCGCGCGCTGCAAATCGTCCCAGAAGCGGCGCCCGAACGGTGGCCCGGCCAGCGCGGCGACGAACAGGAACTCGGCGCTGAACACATGGTAGGCAAAGGCTTGCTCACGGTTCACGCCGTCGGGCGAGAATTGCAGCGCAGCCTGCTGCTCCAGTTCGCGCCGTGCACGCGCGCGCCAGCGCGCCGAGGCCGGCCAGCACGGCCATGTCATGGCCGCCACGTACAAGCCCGCCTGCTCGCCGATCAGGTGGTTGTTGGCCGACGAATGGCGCGACGGCCGCCGCGCGATGCACTGGCAATGGGCGTGGATGCTGGCCAGCCAGTCGGCGCGCAGGGCGGCGCCCGCGCTGCCGGCAAACAGGGGATTGCCATGGTCGCCCAGCAGGCGCCAGATCAGGCTCCAGTTGATCAGCCGGATGCCCAGTTCCAGCGCGCTGGTCCAGTTCGGCCCGATCCGCGGCGGACACTGCGCGAGCCAGCCGCGCAGCTGGGCTTGCAGCGCGTCGACGAAGCCGGACTCGCCGCTGAGCACGATCGCTTGCGCCAGGCGCACCAGGTGCAGGTGGCGATTCAATTCCCACACATGCTTGATGTCGCCCACCAGGTGACGCCGGCTCACGCCGATGTCGCCGGCGTACACGGCCGGCCCGGTAATGCCGCTTTCCGGATCGCGGTTCCATTGCGGGCGCGCCCCGACATTGAACTGGCGGCTGGCAAACAGCGTGACCTGGCCGGCGCAAATGCGCCTGGCATCGGCCAGGATGGCCTGCGCCTCGCCGTCGGACAGCGTGGGCGCCACGAACACGGGAAACGCCAGCGCGGCCGGCACCGGTGCCGCCGCACGCCCCAGCAGGCCGCGCTTTTCGAGCGCGTCCAGCCCCGCCTGGCGCAGCCGGTACAGCACTTCGGCCGGCGTCATGCAGCGCAGCCGCTGGAACCACCAGGGCAGTTCGATGTTCATCGCGCCTCACCTGCCAATTCGCGGTACAGGGCGCTCAGTTGCGCCAGCGCCCGTTCGCCGCTGTAGCGGGCGACGATGGTGGCGCGCGCGCACCGGCCCAGCGTCTCACGCAGTGCCGCATCGTCCAACAGGCTGGCCAGCGCGGCGCCGAGTGCGGCCACGTCACCGGCCGGCACCAGCACGCCGTTGACGTGGTCGCACACCAGTTCCGGAATGGCGCCAACGTTTGTTGCGACAACCGCCTTGGCGTCGGCCATTGCCTCGAGCAGCGCCAGCGGCAAGCCTTCGGCGTGCGAGGGCAGGCAAAAAATGGCGGCCCGCTCCAGCTCGCGCCGCCTGGCCGGTCCATCGAGCCAGCCGGGCAGCTCGAGCCGGTCGGCCACGCCCAGTTCGGCCGCGCGCTGGCGCAGCGCGGGCAGCGCACCGTCGCCACCGATGACGAGCCGCAGTTGCGGATGCGCCGGGGCCAGCACGGCCAGCGCCGCAAGCAGCTCGTAGACGCCCTTGGCTGCCTGTGCCCGGCCCAGGAACAGGATGCGGCCCGGCTGCGCAGGGCGCGTGGCGGCAGCGCCGACGACGACGCAATTGGGCACCACCACCACCCGCGCGCGCGGCGCGTAGTCGCGCAGGAAGCATGCCCAGGTTTCCGACAGGGCGATGACGACCGAACTCGCTTCGAGCGTATGGCGTATCCACCAGCGTGCCAGCGGCCCCGAACCGGCGCCGGCGAAACGGGCAAAGCCCCCGCCATGGACGTGCAAAATGGTCTTGCAGGCGGCCCTGCGCGCCACCAGCAGCAACAGGGACTTGCGGTAAAAGCTGGCGTACGAGGCGCTGTGGGCATGCACCACGGCCGGGCGCGATGCAAGGCAGGCGAACACCGTGTGCCACAGGCTGAATTGCGCGGCGCACGCCTTGCGCCACCACGGTCCCTCGCTATGGCTGGCCAGATAGCGTACCGATTCGCGCTCGAACAAACCGGCGGCGCGCAAGCCGCACACCATCGACGCGATGCCGCCCCGGCCGTCGAGCGCGGTTCCCAGCATCAGCACGCGCGGCGCCGGTTTCATGCCCGCGGCTCCGGCACGATGCGCGCATAGGCCTGCGCCACCTGCCGGGCGATCAGCTCGTAGCTGCGGTTGGCCGCGACCCAGGCCGGGCCGCGCGCGGCCAGTTGCGCGCGCAACTGCGGCTCGCGCAACAGGCGCAGCACGGCAGCCCCGAACGGCTCGACCGCCATCGGGGCGCACAGGCCGGCGCCGCTTTGCTCGATCACCAGGCGCTGGTCGGGGATGTCATTGGCCACGCAGGCGATGCCCAGCGCCAGGTACTCGACCAGCTTGGTCGGCGAGGACACGTCGAACAGCGCGCCGCGCGGAATCGGCGACAGCCCCACCTCGGCCCGCAGCGCGTAGCCGAGCGCCGCGCGCTGCTCCAGCCAGCCCGTCAGCAGCACGTGGCCTTGCAGGCCGCGCTGGTCGATGGCCGCGCGCATCCAGGCCATCTCGTCCGGCGAGGGGGCGTCGCCGGCGATCACCAGCAGCACTGCGGGCACTTGAGGGATCAGGTAATCGACGACATCGAGCAGGAAGTCCGAGCGGCGCGACTGCGCGACGCGCCCGAGGTAGACCAGCACGCGCCGTCCGTCGAGCCGCGCGTCGCTTGCCGGCGCCAGCGCGGTGCGCGCGAACAGGGCGGTGTCGACGCCCATCGGCACGGCCGTCATGCGCGCGCGGGCCACGCCCTGCCCCGCCAGCCACGTCGCCATCGCCTCGCTTTGCACGAAGACGTGGGCCGCGCGCGGCAGCACCAGGCGGTACAGGACCTGGCGCGCCAGGTGCGCCCTTGCGGCATGCGCGCACCAGCGCCAGCGGCGCCCGGCGGCGCCGATCGCATCGCGCCGCGCCTCGTAGCCCTCGACCATCGGAAACGACATCCAGTACACGAACGGCAAGCCAAGCATGTCCGCGGCCAGCCGTCCGACTAGCGCACTGGCCACCTTGTCACGCACCTGGATGCAGTCGAGCGGCGCGCTGCGCCAGGCGCGAAACAAGCCCAGCGCATCCCAGAACGGTGTGAGCACGCCAGCCAGCGCGCCGCGCAGGCTGCCCACAGCGTGCATGCCGCCCGCGGCCCAGGCCAGCGCCGCGCCCCTTCCCGCGCCTTGGCCAACCAGGGTGCTGCCCACGCCAAAGCGCGGCAAGTGCGTCCCGAACAAGGTCAGCACGTCCGCCCGCAGCGGCGGCAAGGGATCTCGGATCACGAAAGCGATGCGAAGCGGAACTCGGCGCATGGTGTCCTCTTGGCGGACGCACCAGAGCAGCCCGCCTTGAAGAATCTATACCAATTCATCCGAATTGATGTGCGCCTGGATCAGTCGTGCGCGGGTCGCTTCAAGCTTGCGTGCGCGGTGCGACCGCGGCGGCCGCCTCTTTGTGCTCGTCGAGCGCGGCGCGCACCGATTCCGGGTTCATGGGCTGGCCCAGGGTGGAAGCTTCCGTATCGTCACGGTTCTTCACGCCGGGCAAGTCGCGGCGCAGCTCTTCGAGCAGTCCGATCAGCTTGGCCGCTTTCTGCTCCGTCAGCAAGGTGATGCGCAAGTCGAGGTGGGCGCGCTGCTCGGCCAGCTGGGCCATGCGGTTTTGCTTGGCCAGCACGATGGTGCCGGTCAGCAGCGATCCGAGGCAGAGCATGCCTTGCAGCACGAAGAACGGCGCCGGGTCCCACTCCGTGCGGCCGGACCAATGCAGCGCCATGTTGACCCCGATCCAGAGCACGACGAAGGCCAGCACCGAAAACGGGAACACGGGCTGGCCGATGACACTGCCCAGCGTTTCAACCAGGCGCTGGGCGGGCGTGAGCTGGCGTTCCTCGTGGGCGTAGTATTCCAGCAGGGCGCCGATGTTTTGGGCGGCCTGGTCGGAAGTGCTGTCCTCGATGTCCGGTGGGCTTGGCATTATGCATGTATTTTATGCCGCTTCGCGCCGCTCCGACGCACGCCAGCGCGGCGCGAGGGAATACTGACCCATCATTCCGGCGAAGGCGGCCCCCCATACCTCGCGTCCCATTCGGCGACCTGACGGCTGGTCGAGCCTTCAGTTCAGCGTGACCGTCTGCGTGCCCACATTCACGCTGCGCACGCCGTTGACCGTGCTCACGCTGATCACCGGCCGGCGGCAGCCGATGTCGAACACCACCAGGAATTCCGCCACCGATTTCCCGTCATTGGCGAGCGTGAAGGCGCCGTGGTCTTCGACCGTGCCCGGCTTGGGTGCGGCGCCGATCCGTTTTTCATAGGCCGAGTCGGCGCCCAGCGAGCGGATGCAGACCGACTGGCCGTTGAGGGCGATGCGGATATTCCTGCTGTCCTCGACCGTGACGGCGACCGGTGCATGCAGGTTGAATTCATACTTGTGCGGCACGCTGGCGGCCAGCTTGTCGCGGATCAGGACAGCGTTCGCGCTGTGCAGGTACCACAGCTGGCGCCTGGCCTGGGTCAGCAAGCCGCCATACGCCATCTGGGCATCGCCTTCCGCGAAGTCGTAGCTTGGCTGGGCCGCGAACGCGGTGATCTTGCCGTCGTGCTGCAGCGTCTCGCGATAGCCGTCCACCATCTGGCCCTTGCCGCCGTCGAAGGTGATCACGTTTTGCGACTTGCTCTGGTGGTACCAGTCGGTCCAGTACGGCGAACCGTACCAGTCGTACCAGCCGGCCTTGATCACCAGCGGCTGGCCGCCCACCGTCAACAAGAAGCCGTTCTGGTCGCCGTGGCTGTGATTGAAGGAGCCGTAGGGGCTGGACTTGAAATACACCGAGGAGCGCGCCGGCGAGGCGATATCGCTGTGCATCGCGACCCAGCCGATGCTGGGGAAATAGGCCGAATTGGACGGCGGCGACAGCACCAGCGTGTTCGCCACGGGCAAGGGGTACGGTGCCTGCAGGATCGACAGGGCGTCTTCCAGGCCGCCCAGGTTCTTCACGTACCAGGCCGCGCGCGGCGACACCAGGCGCGAGGCGAAGGCATGGAATACGCGCGGGTCCGGCCGCGTCTCCGAGCCGTCACCGAAGGCATGGACCTTGGCCCCGGGCGGCGTGAACTCGGTGGCGAAGTCGAGGAAACCGAGCGTCCATGGCTTGGCGTAGAAATTGATGCCCGTCGCCTGGGTCAGCGGATCCCACAGCGCCACCAGGTAGGCCGCCGTGTATTCAGCGTACGCGGTGCCGTTGGCGTAGCCGCCCTCCGGACCGCTCCATGGCGAGGGGTTGTTGGCGTAGGCGCGAAACGAGAAATCGAACCACTTCTGGGCGTCGGCAACGTCACCCAGCGCCAGGCTGGAGATGAGCACCATGAACACCAGTCCCGTATTGCCATGCGGGTCGAACGGATACTCGTCAAGCCGGCCGTTCTCGCCCGCCAGGTCGGCATAGATCGCGTTGGTGCGCGTCGTCACCGCCGCCAGCCAGCGCGCCTTGCGCGTCGCATCGAGGTTGGCGGCCAGGAAGTCGACCGCCTTGACCAGCGACAGCGCAATCTGGCGCGTGGCCTGGTCCTGGTTCACATAGCTGGTCGGTCCGAAAGGATTGAGCGCGGCCAGTTCGTCGCCCTTCTTGAGCGCCTCGTTCAGGTACAGCGCATCGCCCTTGAGCCGGTACAGCAAGGCGGCCGCTTCGAGCTGGCGGCTCGCCTCGTTGATGCGGTTGCGGATTTCGACCTGCTGGGCCGCCATCACGGCCGTCAGCGGGGTCAGGATCGTCACCGGCCACAGGCTGTCGGAAAGCGTGGGCAAGGCCGTGATCTGCAGCTTGACCTCGTTGGCCATGCGGCTGGCGTAGGGCTCCATCTCCAGCTTTTCGGTCGCGCCCCAGCGCGCCTGCGGCATGAAGGAAGCGGGCAAGGCGCGCGGATGGGGCTTGCTCAAGATCCTGGCGCGCAGCGTGGCGTTGTCGGGCACTTCGAACACGGTCGAGCGGCTGGTGATCGCAAACGGCCGCGGTGACGACCAGTTCGCGCCGCCAGTCGGGCGCACGCGCCAGCTGTAGTTGCCCAGTGCCAGCGCCTTGGTCGGCAAATACCAGTTGCGATCGACCGTGGCATAGGTCGGCGTTGCGCCGGCCAGGGTGATTTCCACCTGGTAGCTGGCCACGCTGTCCGAGTAGCGTGCCCAGGTAAAACCGGGCGGGTTTTGGGCTTGCACGACGTTGTCGCGCGGGGCCGGCTGGATCACCAGTGGATCGGTGGACTGTGCCCAGTCCGCGCGCGCATCGAGGCCGGTCAGCAGGGACGCGAATGCGAGGGCGCGCCACACGGGATACCTTGAAAAATTCATGACTGCTCCGACGATGGGTGAACGTGATCGCTGTAAATCGGCCGCGCGAAAAGGGCGCGGACCGACGCGTTCATGGTAGCAGCAATCTCAATTTCACCAAGGCAATTACAACGTTTAAGTCCATGATTTTTCTAGCTTTATGCACAAAAACGACATTCAGAATATGAACAACAATTGACCGTTTTTCATCGGCTGTTGGCGCTCTTGCAAAGCCTGTGATTGTTCAAATATTGAAAGCAGGTTCAGGCCTGGCGCTGCAGCGCGCGCATGTGCTTCAGATACCTCAGGCAGTAGATGCAAAAGGCCAGCGGCGCTTTGCGAAAGTAGCGTTGACGGACCCGGAATTCCTCTTGGCGCGCGCCGATCTTGTTGGCCGAGGAAACGCTCGATGCATGCTCGCGAAACACGGCCAGCGGCCGCCCGATCTGCACCGGTCGCGTGAACTGGCCCAGCCGCAGCCACAGGTCGATGTCCATCGCCAGCGTGAGCGTCTCGTCGAACAGGCCGGCGCGCGCCAGCGCGCTGCGGCGGATGAACACGGCCGGGTGCGCGATGGCCGCCTTGCCGGCCGCATAGGCGCGATAGGAATAGGCGCGCATCGCGTGGGGCGCGTGCAGCTTGCCATCCTTGAGCACCTGGATCTGGCCGACCACCCAGTCCACGCGCGGGTCGGAAAAGCGCGCGGCAACGGTCGCGAGCACGTCCTCGCTGGCGTAGTAGTCGTCGCCGTGAAGGTGGGCGACGACGTCCCCGCGCGCGGCATGGATGCCCGCATTCATGGCGCAACTGATGCCGCCGCCGACGCCGCGCAAGATGCGCTTGTCGCCCTCGCAAGCCTCGAGCATGGCCAGCGTCGCGTCGGTGGAGCCGCCATCGACGAAGATGTGCTCGAAGTCCTGGCAGGTCTGGCCGCGCAGCGAGGTGAGCGTATCGCCCAGCGTCGCCGCACTGTTCCAAGTGCAGGTGATGATCGAAAATGTCGGATCATTCGGCATACAATTCCAGAAGCCGGGCAAGCACGCACTGGGCATCGGCGCCGAACTCGCGCGGCAAGACGCGCGCCACCGGCGCCAACGCCGCCTGGCGCAGAACCAGGGCGACCAGTTCATCCATATCGGCGCCGAGCAGCAGCTGGCCGTCGTACTGCTGGTAGGCGGCCAGCTCCGGGGTGCCACCGCGCGCCAGCGCGATGCACGGCTTGCCCAGCGCCAGCGCTTCGAGCACGGTGGTGCTGCAAGCTTCCTCGCACACCGACGGCACCACGCACAGATGGCTGCGGGCGGTGGCCGCCACCAGCGCCGGATACGGCTGCCAGCCGGCGAAGCGCACCGCCGGTCCCGCGTGGCGCGCCTCCAGGCTGGCGCGCAGCGGACCGTCGCCGATCACCGAGATGTGCACGCCCGCAGGCAGGCGCCCGGCCGCCGCCGCGAGGAACTCGCTGAAGCCCTTGCCGACATCGATCCGCCCCGCCATCACCACCTGCCCCGGCGCCGGCACGCCCGCCTGCGCGCGCAAGCTGGGATAGTCGATGAAATTGTGGATCACCCGGCAGCGTGACAGGTCGGCCTGCGGCAGCGCGCGCTGGAACTGGCGGCGCAGGAACTCGGAAACGAACACCGTCTTTTGCAGGCGCGCCGCGTGTGCGGACTCGGCGCGGTAGTGGCGCACCGCCACCGCCGTGAGCGCCTGGCGCAGCGGCCCGGCGTGCTCGGCGATGCAGCCCGAACAGTCTTTCGCGATGAGCGTGCTGCACACCTGGCCGGCGCGAAAACGCAGGTGCGTCAGGCACTCGCTGCCCTGGTCGTGGCGCGTCTGGATGAAGTTCAACGCCGGGTGCAGATGCAGGCCGACCATCGGCAGATGGCCGTGATAGTGCACCGCGTCGTAGCCCTGTCCATGCTCCATGATGGCCGCAGCGATGCGGCGCGCAAACCAGGGGCGCTTGAGCGGATTGAAGAAACCGAGTTGCAGTTCCTTCCAGCCCGGATGCGGCAGGGACAAGCCGGCGATGCAGCGGCCGTGGAATCCGATGTCGGACGCGCCGCCGTCGCTGCGGCCCAGGATGTCGACCTGGTGGCCGTGCGCCAGCAAGGCATTGGCCAGCGTCACCACGTGCTTGCCCAGCCCTCCGACCTGCCGGCCCGGCAAGTCTTCGGACACCATCAGGATCTTCATGCGGGCCTCCCGCGCAGGCGCGCCCAGGCCTGCGCGCGGTCCTGCTTGTCGGCCACGAACCACAGGCCGTGCATGGCCAGCAGCAGCGCCGTCGCCCCCGCCAGCAGCACGAAGTCGAGCGCGCCATGATCGAGATAGCGTTCGGCCAGCGCGGCGACCAGCGCGATGGCCGCCGGCCCGCCCAGGGCCGGCGCATAGCTGCGCGCGAACAAGTGGCCCAGGCTGGCCGGTACGCTGCGCCCATGCACGTAGGCCAGGAACGCCGCCGTAAACAGCAGCGACGCCAGCAAATGGCCCCAGGCGGCGCCTTCGATGCCAGCCCTGGCCACGCCGGCATACACGATCAGCAAGCCCGCGCCGGCCCGCGCGAGCGCGAACAGGCCGCTCACGCGCGGGTGGCCCATGCCGTCGTTGACCAGCGTGGGCAGGTTGGTGAGCGCGTCGACGAACTGCGACGCCGCCATCAGCGCCAGCACCAGCGCGCCGTGGCGTGCGAATTCGGGGTCCATCCAGTAGCGCAGGATCGGTTGCGCGAACACCGCCAGCAGCACCAGCATGGCCGCGTTCAGGAACGCCACGTAGCGCGTCGCGCCCAGGTAGAGGCGGTTCAGCTGCGCCAGCTCGCCGCTGGCGCACAGGGCGCTGGCGGCCGGGAAGAACACGCCGCTGAGCCGAAAGCTCAGGCCGAGCACGCGGTTGGCCAGCGTCGCGGCAACGCTGAACCAGGCCAGCGCGCTGACCCCGGCCAGCGCGCCGATGATCAATTTATCGGCGTAGGCGTACGAGAGCGCGGCCAGGCGGGCCAGGAAAGCGTAGCCGGAAAAGCCCAGCAAGCCGCGCCGCTCGGCGCGTCCGGGCCAGCGCCAGCGCCATGCCGGCAGCAGGCGCCGGATCCCGTGCCACAGCAGCGCGCCGTGCAGCGCGCTGGCCGCCACGCGCAGCGACAACAGTTCCACCAAGCCGTAGCCGAGCAGCAGCAGGGCGACGGTCGACAGCGGCACCACGATCCCGAACAGGATCTCGAAGCGGCTCGACAGATCGTAGCGCATCAGCGCCTGCGGCACGCTTTGCAGGTAGGCCTGGAGCTGGCCGGCCAGGAAACCGAGGGCCGCCACCCGCAAGGCGGCCGTGGCCAGGCCGCGCAGCGCCGGCGGCACCTGGAACAAGTGGCGCACCAGCGCTGGCGCGCCCAGGTACAGGCCGAGCGCGCCCGCCACGCCCAGCACGGCATACACGGCCAGGCCGAAACAGACGGTCTCGGCCACGCGCGCCGCGTCCTTGCGGGCCGAATATTCGGCGATGTACTTGACCGAGCCGGCCGTGAGGTTGATGTCGATGACGGCGAAATAGCCGGCGATGGCGCTCACCAGCGCGAACAGGCCATAGCCGGCCTCGCCCAGGCCGCGCACCACCAGCGGCACCGTGCCCAGCGCCACCAGCGCCGGCACCACGGCACCCATCAGGTTGGCGCCGGCATTGCGCAGCAGGTGCAGGTTCACGGCGTGCTCCGTTCAGGATGGCGTGGGCGCGCGGCTGGCTGCCAGCGCCACATAGGGCAAGGCCAGGCACAGGGCCATCATCTGGGTGGTGCGCACCTGGGGAATGGGCGTGCCGATCAGGATGTCGGGCAGCATGAAGGCCAGCCCCGCCGCGCCGGCCGCGCCCAGCCCGGCCAGCTCGGGCGGCAAACAGCGCAGCGCGCGCCGGGTGAAGGCGATGAAGGCCCAGGCCAGCCCGCCCAGCAGCAACAAGCCCGGCACCCCGCTCTTGAGCGCGATATGCAGCACCCCGCTGTGGAGGAACTGGCCGCCGTCCGGATTGGCCTGCCAGGAAATGCGCTGGTAACCAGCATAGCGGCCCCAGGAGCCGATGCCGGTCAGGGGGTTGGACAGGAAGTCGGCCAGCGCCAGCTTCAGCTCGAGCACCCGCTCACTCTCGTTGCCGAAGCGGCGCGATTGCATGTCGTAGAAGACGTTCTCCAGGCCCGCCTCCCTGCCCTGCGCGAAGCGCTTGAGCGCGACGTAGCCGAAGCCGGCCAGCACCGCCGGCAAGCCCACCAGCAGCAGCGCGACGCGGCGCCGCACGGCAAAGCGCGGCATCAGCACCAGCATCGCCAGCAGCAGGCCGATCCAGGCCGAGCGGCGGTACGAGAGCACGATGCACAAGCCGGTCGCACCCAGCGCGGCCCAGTCAAGCGCCACCCAGAAACGCGAGCGCGCGGCGCCGCCGGCCTGGAACAGCTGCACCGCCGCGATCGCGAACGCGATGCAGCACAACAGGCTGTCGTTGATGTCGAAGAAGGTCAGCTTGATCTGGATCGCGTTCATGTTCGCGTAGACATTGTTCGGGTCGCCGCCGAACGCGGCCCAGCGCACCAGGCCATACAGCGCGCGCGCCAGCCCCATGCACACGATGAAGCGGGCCAGCCCGGTGGCCGCGGCGCGGCTGCGAAACGCCATGAGCATCAGCGACACCAGCGGCGCCATCCAGACGATGTTGGAAAAGCCCGTCGGCGCCAGCGCCTCGGACAGCGTGCGTCCCAGCGCCAGCGCCACGCCCGCATGCAGCGCCAGCAGCAGCAACCAGCCCCAGAACCAGGGCCGCAGATTGCATTCCGGGGTCGGCAGGCGCGCGAAGCCGGCTTGGGCGCGCGCGCAGCACCAGGCGCCCAGCATGGCCCAGCTCACGAGCGCGAAATACAGCATGCCCGAACCGCGGCTGTAGACTCCCGGGCCGCTGGCCAGCTGCAAATTGCCGTAGTGGGCTGAATTGAACAGGAAGAAGATGGCCAGGTAGGGATACACCAGCCAGCGCGGACTGACCAGGCCGACGCCGACGCCGGCCACCGAGACCAGCGCCAGCCCCAGCACCACCGCGAACGGCAAGGCCGTCCACAGGGCTTGGTACACGGTGTCCATCAGCGCCGGCCCGCCAGGCGCACCCGGTCGGCGTCGGGCAGCGCGGCCAGCAGTGCGCCGATGAAGCGATCATGCAGGCGGTAGGCCTGCGCCGCGTCGGCCTCGATGCTCGACACCCGCACCAGCATGCCGTCCGGGATCTTGCCGCTCAAGCCGTAGGCCAGCTTGCGCAACTTCTGTCCGATGCCGGACTCGATCCTGCGATCGCCAATCGTGATCCAGTAGGTGATCGGTTCGTTGCGCTCGTTCTGGTGCGCCACCAGGCGCTTGAGCGGCAGCTTGCCATACGGTGTCGCCAGCGCGTCCTCCCCGCTGCCGGACAATTCGAAGCCCTGGGCCGCATAACAGACTTCGGGCAGGTGCAACTGCAGCGCGCGGCTCTGGTCGCCACCATAGGCGATCGACAGCATCACGCGCTGGCCGTCCCGGTTGACATAGGTGCGCGACAAGGTCTGGTCGTAGATGCGCTCGAGCATGGACTGGCTGTCCGGGTCCGGCTGCAGGGGCACCAGCGTGACGTCGACCCGCCAAGCGCCGAACGCGGCCGGAACCAGCTGCTCGAGGCGGAACGGCGCCTGCTGCCCGGCCATGTGCAGGCGCGGCGTGAGCGCGTCCGTCAGCGCCGAGGCGCCCAGCATGGCCGCGCCCAGCGCCAAGCTGATGGCCAGGCGCCGCCTCATGGCCGGCCCCTGGCCACCGACCATTGGAGCGCCGAATCGAGCGCCAGGATCAGCAGCAGCGCGGTCAGGAACAGCACCATGCCGGCGAAACCGTGGAGGAAGCCCTGGCCGGCCGCGTCGCCATAGTAATAGGTGACCAGGGTCAGCACCATGACCCGGATCACATTGGCCGAAAACGAGATGGGAATGATCAGCAGGGCGAGCACGACGTTGCGCAGCGCCGAAGGGTGGCGCACCAGGTTCAGGTAGAACAGGCCCAGCGCCTCGAGCGTGAGCAGGGTTTGCAGGCCGGCGCAGGCGTCGGCCACCAGCAGCTGGTACTGGCCGATCTGCAAAATCACGCCGGAGCGCCCGATCGGGTAGCCGGCCCAGTACAGCAGGTGCTCGGTGACGTAGGACACGGCCATCTTCATCGGCATCGTCACCATGGCCACGAATTCGCTCGGCAGCGGCACCATGAACAGCATGAAAAAAAAGGGAAACCATTGCAGGCGCAGCGCCCGCGCGCCGCGCTTGAGCAGCAGCACGGCCGCCAGCACCACGATGATCGAGCCAATCTCGAACATCAAGATGTGCTGCGAGCGCCCCACCAGGTACAGCAGCAGCCCGGTGGCCAGCACCGGCCAGCCGCTGGCGGACGAGGCCTCGGCGTCGCTGGCGGCCAGCATCGCCGGCCAGCGCCGGTAGATCAGCCACAGCGCGAGCGCGAAAATGATGGGGCCGTGGGCTTGCTCCTCGCTGATCCAGGGGCCGTGGAACAGGTCGTACAGGGTCGGCACGAACAGCAGCAGCAAGCCGCCAATGACGGGCCACCATTCGGGCAGTGCGGCGCGCGCCAGCCCCATGGCCCTGGCAGCCATCAGAACTCCACCACCACCGAGCCGACCACTTCGGCGCCGGCCAGCGCCAGCTGCGCGGCCATGCGGCTGACGCTGGCCAGGCGCGTGTGGTGCTTGCGCGCCACCAGCAGCACGCCGCCGGCGCGCCCGGCCACGGCCAGCGCATCGACCCCGCGCGCGAACGGCGGCAACTCGTACAACACCACCTGGTAACGGCGCTCGAGCTCGGCGCCGAGCAGGGCGCAGCTGTCGCGGCTAAGCAACTCTTGCGGATTGGGCGGCAAGGTGCCGGCCAGCAGCACCGACAGGCCGGGGAAGTCCGGGATGGGCGCCACCACCTCCAGCCCGGCGCGCCCGGCCAGGATGTCGGACAACCCGGCACGCGCCTTGATCCCGAACAACTGGTGCTGGCGGGGGTTGCGCAAGTTGGCCTCGACCAGCACGCTCGGCGCGCCCAGTTGGGCGAACACCAGGGCCAGGTTGGCGGCGAACAGGCTCACGCCGTCACCGGGGTCGGCCCCCACCAGCGCCAGCGCGCGGTGCCCGCGCGCGAACCAGCGCAGCATCAGCTCGCTGCGCACGGCGCGCAGCGCCTCGGCCTGGGGCCCGAACGGCTGGTAGGCGGCCACCAGCTGGGGCGCCAGCGCGGCCTCGCCCCGGCGCACATAGGGATAGTCGAACTGGCGCGCCAGCGCCTGGGCGATGTCGGCCTCGCTGGCCAGGCCCAGACACACGGCGGCCGCGCCGAAACGCATGCCCAGCTCCTGCTGCATGCCAGCCACCTGCTCGAGCTGTTCGGGGCTGATCTTTCCCGCTTCCAGCAGCAGCGCCCCCATGCGCGACGCGCACGCGTGCGGCGGGACCAGCGGGGCGGCGGCGGACAAGGAGGGCGAGGTGCTCATGGCAGGCTCCCGCTGCTCAACGCAGGCGCGGCCGGCGCGATGCCAGCAGCGTGGCGACCCGGCCGGGCGGCGCCGCCCAGGTGACGCTGCCGAGCACGGGGATGCCGGCCAGCTCGGCCAGGTCGCCAGCCGAGCGCACGGGCCGGCGCAGCATCTCGGCCAGCAGGCCCAGCCCCACCCCCAGCACGCTGCCGCCGAACAGGGCCAGCAGGATGTTGAACACCAGCCGGGGACTGGCCGGCATGATCGGCGCGCTGGCCGGATTGAGGATCGAGATGTCGGACTGCTCGGACTGGGCCTCGATCTTGGTCTGGGAATAGCGCTGGGACGCCGCGTCGAACGCGTGCTGGGCGCTGTCGACGTCCTTGAGCAGCACGCCGAACTCGTCGCGCGCCCGGTTCAGTTCGAGCACGTGCGTCTTTTGCGCGGCCAGGGCGCTGCGCAACTCGGCCTCGCGCTGGCGCAGCACCTCGGCGTTCCGCCCCACGCTGTGCGACACGCTGCCCAGCGCCGCCCGGTAGTCGGCGCGCATCTTCTCGACCTCGGCGCGGGTGCTCTGGTATTGCGGATGGTTGCGCGCCAGGCGCTGGCCCAGTTCGGCGAACCTGGCCTCGGCGCCGGCCAGGCCGACCCGCAAGTTCTGCACCAGGGCATTGTTGGCCACGTCGGGCGAGCTACCGTCGCCGGCGCGCGCGGCGCGCTGGCGCGAGTCGGCCTCGATCGCCTGCGACTGCGCCAGCACCAGTTGCTGGGACAGGTCGGCCAGGCGCGACAGTTCGATGTCGATCCGGTTGTTGTCCAGGCTGACAATGCCCTTCTCCTGCTGGTATTTGGACAGACGCGCCTGGGCCGCCTCGACGTTGTCTCGCAGCAGCTTGGTTTGCTCGTTGAAATACAGCGAGGTCTTTTTCATCGGCTCCGTCTTGAGCTGGACGCTGATCTTCTGGTACTCGTCGGCAAACGCGTTCGCCACCGCCGCCACGAACGCCGGGTCGGAGCCCTTGAAACTGATTTCGACCACGCTCGACTCGCGCGAGGGCACGATCTCGAGCTTTTTGAGCAGCAGCTCGGCCAGCCAGTCCTGCACCGTGCCGCGCCCCTCGGCGGCCTGGCGGAACTGGGCCAGCACGGCCGGGCTGTCGGCCAGCCTGAGGGCGTCAACCACGCGCAGGGCCACGTTCTTGCTGCTGATGATGTCGATCTGGGTCGCCATGTAGCCGGGCAGCAGCTGGCCCGGCATGGTCAGCCCGGTCAGCGGATCGACCCCCTTGTAATTTAGCAGCACCGAGGCGGCCGCCTTGTAGGTCTTGGCCACCAGCAGGCTGTAGCTGGCGGTGGCCAGCAAGGTCAGCACGAGCGTGGCGACGATGATTTTCTTCCTGGCCAGCAGGATCAGCAGGAACTGGTGGAGTGTCATGGCCCGGGTCCTCAGAACCAGCTTTCCTGGACCGTGATGACGTCGTCGACCTGCACCAGCGCATCATGGCCGGCGTCGAACACGCTGGTCTTGCCGGCGGCGTCGCGGCGCGTGATGCGCAGGCCGCGCAGGGTGCCGCGCGGGGTCAGGCCGCCACCGGCCGAGAGCGCCTGCTGCACCGTCATTGCGCGCTCGACGCGAAACGCGCCCGGCCGCTGCACCTCGCCCACGATGTAGAAACGGGGCGCCCGCTCAACATAGATCAGGTCGCCGCCGGCCATCTGCACGTCCTGCTCGAGCGTGCCGCTGCGCACCATTTGCACCACGTCGATCAGCTGGCGGCTGGTGCTGCCATCGCGCGTGCGGATCAGGCTGAGCGTGTCGCCCCCGTCCGGGCTGATGCCGCCGGCCATCGCCAGCAGGTCGAGCACGCTGCGCCGGCCCTCGACCGGGTAGCGTCCCGGCCGGTTGACCCAGCCCAGCACGGACACTTGCTGGCTGGCCAGCGTGGTGACCAGCAGGTTGACCTGGGCATGCTTGAGGTAGCCGCCGCGCTCGAGCAGGCTGCCGATCTTTTTTTCGGCGGCGGCTGCCGACAAGCCCCCCACGCCCACCGGTCCGAGCAGGGGAAAGGTCAGCGTGCCAGCCTCGCTGATGCGCGTCTCGAGCGACAGGTCAGGGCTGCCGTAGACGGTGACCCGGACCACGTCGCCGGGACCGAGCAGCAATTCGGCGGCCAGGCTTGCCGTCGCGATCAGCAGCAGGAACGCCGCCGCCAGCCAGTGTTTGAGGGGGGACATGGTGGCTCCTTATTTCAGGCCGGCGACGCCGCGCTCGAGGGCCGCTTTGTCGGCCGAGGCGTCGGGAATGGCGGCCGGCGTGGACGGGGTGTCGAGCGCCATCGATTTGTTCAGGTATTCGATCTTGGCCGCCGAGCGCAGCCGCGCCAGCTCGGCGTCGGCCGCTTCCTTGTTGCGCTGGGCGTACAGGACCTGCTCGATCTGGGGCGTGGCCACCAGCAGCGAGACGGGCGCCTCTTTCGCCTCGGCCACCACCACCAGCATGCTGCGCTCGCCTTCGTGCAACAGGAACAGCTGGCCCCTGGGTTTGCCCAGCAATTTGGCCGACAGCTCGGGCGCCAGGTCGGCCGTGCTGCGCAAGCTTTCGGCGCGCGCGAAACGCAGCTTGCGTGCATCGAGCCAGGCGCTCACCTCGTCGAGCGAGCGGGCCGCCTCGAACGCCGCCCTGGCGTCGGGCGTGAGGTCGGCGCTGGCCACGATCAGCTGGTTCAGGGTCAGCAGCTTGCGCTGCTTGAAGAAGGCCGGGTGCGCATTGTAGTAGCGCTCGATCTCGGCCTGGCTGGGCCTGGGCTGGCCGGCGATGCGCTTTTGCAAATAGGCCTGGGCCACGATCATGGCCCGGGCCCGTTCGACCGCCTGCATGACCTTGGGATCGCGCTCGAGTTGCTCCCTGGCGGCGGCGCTTTGCAGCAGCTGGCGGTCAACCAGCGCTTGCAGCAATTGCCGGCTCGCTTGCTCTTGCTGGGCCGGCCCGATGTTGGCGCGCTGCAGTTCCTCGTTGAGCTGCAAGGTGGTGATCTCGGCACCATTGACGCTGGCCAAAGTCTGGCCAAGTTTCCTGTCTTTGTTCCGGTCGCCGCAGCCGGCCAGCAATAATGCGAGGCAGGCGAGGGACAGAATGGAGCGCTTGTTCATGGTGTTTGCCCGTGTCGGATCAATCGAAAGAGAACCCTGCACTGCCTGTCTCAAATCTAGCACGGCCAAAAAAAAAGGCGCGTACGGCAGGCCAGCCGTACGCGCCTGTCCGTATCGTTTTCTACTCGAGCGAAATCGCCACATCGTAGCCGTGCGATTTCAGCAGCGCATGGCGCCTGGCCTTGTCCAGGTCGAAGCTGACCATCTCCTGCACCATCTCGGCGAAAGTGGTGGTCGGCACCCAGCCGAGCTTGTCGCGCGCCTTGCCCGGATCACCCAGCAAGGTCTCGACCTCGGTGGGACGGAAGTATTGCGGGTCGATCGCCACGATCGCCTGCCCCACCGCCGCGCCACCGGCCTTCTCACCCACTATAGAAGCAATCACGCCCTGTTCATTGACGCCGCTCCCTTGCCATGCGATCTCCATCCCCAATTCGCGCGCCGCCACCTCGACGAAATGGCGCACCGAATACTGGCGCCCGGTGGCGATCACGAAGTCTTCGGGCTGCTCCTGTTGCAGCATCAGCCATTGCATCTCGACGTAGTCGCGCGCATGGCCCCAGTCGCGCAAGGCATCCATGTTGCCGAGGAATAGTTTTTGTTCGAGGCCCTGGGAAATGTTGGCCAGCGCCCGCGTGATCTTGCGCGTGACGAAGGTTTCGCCGCGCCGCGGCGACTCGTGGTTGAACAGAATCCCGTTGCACGCGTACATGCCGTAGGCTTCGCGGTAATTGACGGTGATCCAGTAGGCGTACAGCTTGGCCACCGCGTAAGGGCTGCGCGGGTAGAACGGGGTGCTCTCGCGCTGCGGAGTTTCCTGCACCAGGCCGTACAGCTCGGACGTCGACGCCTGGTAGAAACGGGTGTGCTTCTCCATTTTCAGGAAGCGGATCGCTTCGAGCAGGCGCAAGGTGCCGACGCCGTCGACGTCGGCCGTGTATTCGGGCGACTCGAAGGACACGGCCACATGGCTCATCGCGCCCAGGTTGTAGACCTCGTCGGGCTGGACCTGGTGCAGGATGCGGGTCAGGTTGGAGGTGTCGGACAGGTCGCCGTAGTGCAGGAAGAAATGGGGATTGGGCGAATGGGGGTCCTGGTAGATGTGGTCGATGCGGGCCGTGTTGAACAGCGAGGCGCGGCGCTTGATGCCGTGCACTTCGTAGCCTTTGGCGAGCAGGAATTCAGCCAGGTAGGAACCGTCCTGGCCGGTCACACCGGTAATCAGCGCTTTTTTCATGGGAGCCCTTTGTGGAGAAGCGACACTTGAAAATGCTACAACGACGCCGCCAGTGTAGCGCGTCCCGGGCATTTCGTGGGCAAGGTCAGTGGGCGTTCTCGCGGCGCAGCACCACCCGGATGGTTTTCAGGATGATCCACAGGTCCAGCCAGAGCGACCAGTTGCGCAGGTAGTCGAGGTCGAACTGGATGCGCGTGGCCATCTTGTCGAGCGTCTCGGTCTCGCCGCGCATGCCGTTGACCTGGGCCCAGCCGGTGATGCCGGGCTTGACCTTGTGGCGCAGCATATAGCCCTTGATCAGCTTGCGGTACTGCTCGTTGTGGGCCACCGCGTGCGGGCGCGGCCCCACGATGCTCATGCGCCCCTGCAGCACGTTGACGAACTGGGGCAGCTCGTCGAGCGAGCTGCGGCGCAGGAAGGCGCCAATCGGGGTCAGGCGCTGGTCGTTGAGCCTGGCTTGCACGATCTGGCTGCCGTCGTCGGTGACCGTCATCGAACGGAATTTGTAGACGATGAACTGTTCGCCATACAGGCCATAGCGGCGCTGGCGGAAGATCACCGGCCCGGGCGAGCTGGCGCGCACGGCCAGCGCGACGGCGGCCATCAGCGGCGCGATCAGGATCAGGATCAGGGTCCCGAGCACGATGTCGCTGGCGCGCTTGACCATGCCGTTCAAGCCCATGAACGGGGTCTCGCAGATGGCGACCACGGGCATGCCGCCCAGGTTGTCGAAGCGCGCCTGCATCAGGTCGAAAATGTAGATGTCGGGCAGGAAGTAGACCGAGGCCGTGGTGTCCTGCAATTCGTCGAGCAGGCGCCGGATGCGCGGCTGGGCCGAGATCGGCTGGCTAATGAAAATCATCTTGATATTGCGCGCCCGCACATACGGCGCGATGTCGCCCATCTTGCCCAGCATGGGTTGGCGCAGGCTGGGCGGGTGGCGGTTGGCGGTGCGGTCGTCGAAGAAACCATGCACTTGCATGAACAGGTTCGGCTGGCGCTCGCAGTTGGCGGCGAACTTGAGCCCCACCGGATTGGCGCCGATGATCACGGCCGAGCGCACCTCGCTGCCTCTGCCCCTGCTCAGGGAACTGCGGCGCACCGCCATGTGGCTGAGCAGGAGCAGCAGCGGCGTCATGCCGAACCAGGCCATCAGCACTTTCTGCTCGTAGAAATAGGTCAGGCCGCTGGCCGAGCCGAGAAACAGCAGCACCGCCACCGTGATGCACCAGCCGAACACGGTGTCGCGCGTGCAGGCCAGCATGCGTCCGCTGCGCCAGCTGCGGTAGGGGTCGACATGCTGGTACACCGACGAGGAAACAAAGAACGCCAGCACCATCAGCACCAGCGAATAGCCGGAGAACGTTTCCCTGAACAGCAGCGTGGCCAGGTACAGGCTGCCCATGATGATGAGGGGATCGAGCACGCGCTGGAAGAAGGAAATGATGGGAATGTCGTTGACCGTCATGGCAGCCTCAGAACTGCGCGTTGACGTTGAGCGACATGGTGGTGGCGCGAAAGCTGCCGTTGCCGAGCAGGACCGCCCCGCTGCGCTGCTGGCGCGCCGCGCCCGCCACCACCTGCACGAACTGGCGCGGCGACCAGCTGGCCGACAGCGCGGCCTGTCTGAGCGTGTCGCGCAGCTCGCCCTGGCTGGCGCCCAGCGGGAGCCGGTAGGCCCGCCGCTCGTGCCTGACGCTGGCGTCGATGCTGATCTTGCTGCTCAGCGCATAGCTGGCGCCGGCGCTGGCTCCCTGGTTCAGGCTGTAGCTGACGAGCTCGCTTTCGAGGGGGGCAAACTCGCGCCAGGCCGCCCCGTTCCAGCGCAGCTTGCCCCCCCGGTCCACGCTCACGCTGGCGCGGCCATTGAAACCGCTGGCGTCGCGCGCGCCGCCCGCCTGGTGCCGCCGGCTGGCGTGCCCGGCCAGCAGCTCGATCTCGGTCATGGCGCTGGCCTTCCAGATCACGCGCAGCTTGAGCTCGTCCTGCTTGAAACTGTCGTCCACCAGCAGCGCCCCGAACGGGCGCAGCTCCAGGTAATTTCCCCGCAGCCGGCGCGCCACCAGGCC
This sequence comes from Pseudomonadota bacterium, assembly GCA_040390195.1. Classification (GTDB taxonomy): domain Bacteria; phylum Pseudomonadota; class Gammaproteobacteria; order Burkholderiales; family Burkholderiaceae_D; genus Telluria_A. The sequence continues at coordinate 41,035 of JAZJYV010000013.1, forward strand.
GACGCTGCTGCCGCTCGACGGCAGGTAGTCGAGGCCGGCTTCGGCGCTGTCCTCGTCGCGGTTGTTGTAGCGCAAGCTGGCCAGGTCGTAGCGGAAGCGCTCGCGCGCGCCCGCCGCCCGCACTTGCCAGCTCGGGTGCAGGCGCCAGGCGCCGTCGAGCCAGGCGCGGCGCTGGTCGCGCAAGTTGCGCTCCTTGCTGCGCAGGTCGGTGTACGGCGCCAGCGTTTGCAGATAGCTGGCGCCCGTGCTGCCCGACAGGTGCTCAGCGCATTGCCAGTTCCAGTCGAGACGAGCATCGCTGGCGTTGTAGTCGATCTGGCGGAAATGGTCGAACGTGACGCGGGTGCTGTGGGCCTGGGCCTGGACCTGTTGGCGCCCATAGGTGTGATCGAACACCAGGCCCAGCAAGACCTGGCGTGCGCTGTCGCCGCGCTGGCCGTCGAACGGGGGCTGGCCGTCGGCCAGTCGGAACAAGTTGTCTTCGTGCACGAAGCCCAGGCCGCCGACAAATTGCAGCGTGTCGCCTGGCGCTGCGCGCGCCGGGGCGAGCCACAAGGCGCCCAGCAGCAGCGCCAGCGGACACGCCCGTCCCATCCCATGATGTCGAAAGGTAGCCAACATGACGCGTCATCGAGAAAGTCAATCAGGTCAAGCGGAGAAACCGCTACCAGTACGCCCAGTTTGCGGTGCGCACGATCCACACACCGAGCAGTGCGTTGCTTACAGCATGGGCCAGAATGGGTGACCAGAGTGTGCGATGGCGCATATACAGTGCGGAATATGCCGCGCCGGCGACGATTCCGGCGAGCCATTGATTGTGTTCGACCCCAAACAGGAGAACACTGACGAGGAAGGCCCTGGCGCCGGGGCGCGCAGGATCGACGCTGGCGAAATCGGGATCCTTGATCCAGCGCATCAGGAACGCGCGCCAGAACAACTCTTCCATCACCGGCACCACCAGCGCGGCGCCGCCGATGCGCACGGCCACCCAGCGCCAGTCGAGCTGGTCGCCGCTGCGCGGATCGAAGCCGCCGGGGGCGCCAACGATCATCCAATCGGCGTCCAGGCTCACCCACAGCACCAGCACCAGCACGCCCACTGCCAGCGCCACCAGCGCCACGGCCGGCTTCAGGCGCAGCGTGTGCAATTCCGTGAAATGGGGCCAGCACCAGGCCAGCACTGCGACCACGGCGCCGATCTTGACGGGATACAGCCAGCGCAGGTGGGTGGGCGCGACGCCCAGCCGTTCAAGCAGTTCGGCCAGCGCGATGAACAGCAGATAGGTCAGGAACGGCAGCGCGTAGGCCCAGGCGGTGCGGCTGAGCAGGGCCTGCCCGGCCGGTGTCGCTTGCAACTCGGGGTCCCGCATGGCGCTCCTTGTCCGTGTCGTGTCAGCCCTTGCTGCGGGCGTCGATCAATTCCCATTTTTCCAGCGCCGCGGTCAGCAAGTCGTCGATCTCGGCGAAGCGCTGGTTGATGCGCTTGGCGTCGGCCGGATTGGTCTTGTAGAAATCGGGCGCGTTGAGCTGGGCCGTGATGGCCGACTGTTCGTCTTCCAGGCTGGCGATCAGCAGCGGCAATTCTTCCAGCTCGCGTTGTTCCTTGTAACTCAACTTTACTTTTTTTGCAACTGGCTCGGCAGCTGCGACGGCAAGGGCCTTGGGCGCGGCCTTGGCCGGGGTGGCTGGCGTCTGCGCCTTGACCCGCTCCCAGTCGGTGTAGCCGCCCACGTATTCGCGCCAGAAGCCCTCGCCCTCGGCGACCACGACCTGGGTCACCACATTGTCGAGGAAGGTGCGATCGTGGCTGACCAGGAACACGGTGCCGGTGTAGTCTTCCAGCAATTCTTCCAGCAATTCCAGGGTGTCGATGTCGAGGTCGTTGGTGGGCTCGTCGAGCACCAGGCAGTTGGCCGGCTTGGCGAACAGACGCGCCAGCAGCAGGCGGTTGCGTTCGCCGCCGGAGAGCGACTTGACGGGCGAGCGCGCCCGTTCCGGTGCGAACAGGAAATCGTTCAGATAGCTCATCACGTGCTTCTTGGCGCCATTGATTTCGACCCAGTCGCTGCCCGGCGCGATGGTGTCCATCAGGCTGGCGTTCTCATCGAGCTGGGCGCGCATCTGGTCGAAGTAGGCCACCTGCAGCTTGGTGCCCAGCTTGACTTTGCCGCTGTCGGCCGCCTCCTCGCCCAGGATCATCTTGAGCAAGGTGGTCTTGCCGGCGCCATTGGCGCCGATCAGGCCGACCTTGTCGCCGCGCAGGATGGTGCCGCTGAACTGCTTAACGATGACCTTCTCGCCGTAGGACTTGGAGACATTGTCCAGGTCCGCCACGATCTTGCCCGAACGCTCGCCCGAGGTCACGTCCAGCTTGACCTGGCCCTGCTGCTCGCGACGCGCGGCCCGTTGCAGGCGCAACGCTTCCAGGCGGCGCACGCGGCCTTCGTCGCGCACGCGGCGCGCCTTGACGCCCTTGCGGATCCAGACTTCTTCCTGGGCCAGGAATTTGTCGAACTTGGCCGATTCGACTTCTTCGATCTCCAGCTGTTCGCTCTTGCGGGTCTGGTAGGCGGTGAAGTTGCCCGGGAACGAGAGCAGCTTGCCGCGGTCCAGTTCGATGATGCGGGTGGCCACGTTGTCAAGGAAGCTGCGGTCGTGGGTGATGAACAGCACCGAGCCCTTGAAGTCGCGCAGCAAGCCTTCGAGCCACATGATGGAGCGGAAGTCGAGGTGGTTGGTGGGCTCGTCGAGCAGCAGCACGTCAGGCGCCGAGACCAGGGCCACGGCCAGTGCCACGCGCTTTTGCATGCCGCCCGACAAGGTGCCCATCAGCATGCCGCCGGTCAGGCTGAGACGGTCGAGCGTGGTATCGACCTTGTTTTGCAAGCTCCAGCCGTCGGTGGCGTCGAGCTTGACCTGCAGGTCGTGCATGCGGTCCATCAGCGCCTCGTCGTCGCCCTGGCCGAACTGGCCCGTCAGGTGCTCGTATTCGGCCAGCATGGCGGCCTGCTCGCCCATGCCGGCGGCCACCGCGTCGAACACGGACTGGGCCGGGTCAAAGGTCGGTTCCTGCTCGACGTAGGCGATCTTCAAGCCCTGCTGCATGACCAGCAAGCCATCGTCAAGCTTGAACTTGCCCGAGATGGTCTTCAGCAGCGAGGACTTGCCGGTGCCGTTGCGTCCGATCAAGCCGACCCGCTCGGTAGATTCAAGGGAAAATTCCGCGTGATCGAGCAGCGCGACGTGGCCGAACGCGAGTTGCGCCGACGAAAGTGAGATGACAGCCATGATAAATGAGAGTGCCCGGCCGTGGAGAACAAGGCCGAATGAATGAGAGAAGGCAGCATTGTACCGACTGTTGGGGGGCAAGTCGCATTTTACCGCCCTTCTCGTCTATAATTGCGCTCGATTCACGACACCGGCCCGGCCGATCGCCGAATCACAGCGTCCTCCCCGTAGCACAATGGATAGTGCACATGCCTCCTAAGCGTGGGATACAAGTTCGATTCTTGTCGGGGGGACCAGCCCGTCTTCTGCGCCTTGCAAATAGATGTACAGCATCAAAGGTAGAGTCTGGACCAACTAAAGTTCCCTCATTAGCAGGCGGCGCGATGCTGCCCCTACACCCGAGACAGCCCGGCGGCTGACCCGCCGCGTTCAAACTACACAGACGAAGCAATGATGAGCGAATCGGATCTGATCGAACGCTTGGCCGATGCTCTGGCGCAGCGCATGAGCGAGCAAGCTGAACTCTAGTGGGGATGACATAGGGGTGGATTCCTTCCAAGGCATTGCTCGCTCCAGTTCGTGGCGAAGCATCATAAAAGGTGTCATCTATGTGTCCCGGCTAAACAGAGGGGTCAGACCCCGGTTTTTCTGTTGGGGGTCCGACCCCGGGTTCGCAGGCGCCGTCTCAACCGGGGTCAGACCCCCTTGAAAGGAAAAACCGGGGTCCGACCCCTCGGCCCTCTGTGCCAGACCGGTCTGGTTCTTTCGATGCGCATTGCGTAGCAGGTAAGCCGGATTCTCAAAGCGCATGGCTTTGCCTTTTTGCGACAGATCACATGAGATCTGGTCAAACGGAATCATTCCGCTGACCGTGCTATCCAATTGCGCGTCAAGGTACACCGCATCCTCAAGGATGCCGCAATCAAGGAATAATCTGAACGCAAGGCGCCGAGCGGTAGCTGTCCGACGGTTCCAGCGCCGGACGGGCCGCCAGTTTTCCATTGTGCACGGAATATGAACGACCGCGGCTTATGTCAAAGACAAGCGTTCGATTGCCGGCACTGCGTGCACACAAGCAATAGGCTCCCTTTGATACAGATCAAAGGTTTTTATTGCTTGACGACCGATACTTAACTCCGGACAACAGTGATGCCCAAAAGCATCTCCAATGCGGCTGCGCCGCCAGTGGGAGCAGGCACATCGTCGAAATAATAAAATGGTTCGGAGACGGCAATGCACACGAAAATGACACTTACCATCGGCAAGAAGCTCACGCTGATGGCAGCCTGCGCGGTACTGGGCATCGGTTTGCTGATCGGGTTTTTCATCGTGAACGAACGTGCGCTGGTGATGGGAGAGCGCAAATCGGGCGTGCAGCAGGCGGTCGAAGCGGCGCACAACATCCTGGCCTTCAACCAGAACCTGGTGTCGAAAGGCGTGCTCTCGGAACAAGACGCCAAGCGTAACGCGATCGAAGCGATCAAGTCGTTCCGCTACGGCGACGGCGAATACTTCTGGATCCAGGACATGCAGCCGAAAATGGTCATGCACCCGACCAAGCCCGAACTCGACGGCAAGGACCTGTCACAGACCAAGGACCCCAACGGAAAATTCCTGTTCAACGAATTCGTCAGCACCGTCAAGGCCGGCAACGCCGGTTTCGTGTTCTACCAATGGCCCAAGCCGGGCAGCACGGTCGACGTGGCCAAGGTTTCCTACGTCAAGGGCTTCGCGCCGTGGGGCTGGATCGTCGGCTCGGGGGTGTACCTCGACAAGGTCGACGCCATGGTCTGGGGCCGCGCGGTCGGCTTCATCGTTTTCGCGCTGCTGATCATGACCACCTTGATCGTCCTCAGCCTGGTCATCACGCGCAGCATCACGCGCCCGATGCAGCGCGCCATCGCCGTGGCCCAGGCCGTCGCCGGCGGTGACTTGACGAACAGTATCGAAGTGACAAACCGCAACGAGACGGGCCAATTGATGCAAGCGCTCAAGGACATGAACGCCAGCCTGGAGCACACCGTCAGACAAGTGCGCACCAGCACCGACACCATCGCCGCGGCATCAAGCCAGGTCGCGGCCGACTGCCAGGACCTGTCCAGCCGTACCGAGCAGGGCGCCAGCGCGCTGGAGGAAACGGCTGCCACGATGGAACAGCTCACCTCCACGGTCAAGCAAAATGCCGACAATGCGCGCCAGGCGAACCAATTGGCGAAATCGGCGTCGGAGGTGGCCGTCAAGGGCGGCGCCGTGGTCGCCCAGGTGGTCGAGACCATGGTCGCGATCAACGGCTCGTCCAAGCGCATCGTCGACATCATCGCCGTGATCGACTCGATCGCCTTCCAGACCAATATCCTGGCCCTGAACGCCGCCGTCGAGGCGGCCAGGGCGGGCGAACAGGGGCGCGGCTTCGCCGTCGTCGCCACCGAAGTGCGCTCGTTGGCGCAGCGTTCTGCGGTGGCGGCCAAGGAGATCAAGGCCCTCATTTCCGATTCGGTCGGCCAGGTCAGGACCGGCAGCACGCTCGTCTCCCAGGCCGGCAGCACGATGGACGAGATCGTCTCGAGCATCCAGCGCGTGAGCGACATCGTCGGCCAGATCACCAACGCCAGCGACGAGCAGAGGATCGGCATCGAGCAGATCAATCGGGCGATCACGGAGATGGATGGCGTGACCCAGCACAACGTGTCGCTGGTCGAGGCGCAGGTCGCCGCCGCGGCCGCCATGCGCGGCCTGGCCGAAAACCTGGCCCAGGTGGTCAGCGTGTTCAAGCTCGAGGCCGGGACGCCCGTCGCGGGCGGCCAGGCCAGGGCCGTTGCACTGCGCGGCGCGCCGGTGCCGGCCCCGAGAACGGCGGTGCGGCGCAGCACGGCGCTGGCATTGAAGTAAGCACGATGGCATCGATGCAATGGGCCAGCACACCGACCTCTTCCGCCGCATGCGGCCGCAAGCGGGCGCCCTGCTGGCGCTCGCGGTGGGCGCCGCGTTCGCCGCCGGCATGGCCGGCGAACGGCTGGGATTTGGCCTGACGGCGCAGCTGCAGCACCACTGGCGCGGCGCGCTGCTGTTGCTGCTGGTCCTGGCCATCCTGTCGGCCATGGTGCGCGCCTTCAGCGCCAGCCTCGCGCGGCGCATGCTGCGCCTGAACGAGCGCCATGACCTGCTGCTGCAATCGATCGACGGCATCGTCTGGGAAGCCCAGGCGCAACCGTTTCGCTTCACCTTCGTCAGCGCCCAGGCCGAACGCCTGCTCGGCTTTCCCGCCGCCGACTGGCTCCAGCGCGGCTTCTGGCTGGCCCGCCTGCACCCCGACGACCGGGCCCGCGCCGCCACCCAGGGCATGGCCCGCGGCGCCGTGGCGGCGGCGCAGCAGCCCGTGTGGCGCGTGCTGGCCGCGGACGGGCGCACGGTCTGGCTGCGCGAGATGCGCACCGCCACCGGCGCCTCCCACCAGCTGTGCGGGCTGCTGCTCGACATCAGCGCCCAGCAGCAGCAGGAAGAACGCCTGCGCCGCCTGCTCAACGAACAGGCCACCATCTTGCGCAACGCCCTGGTCGGCATCGTCCATATCCGGCACCGCATCATCGTCTCGTGCAACCAGCGTTTCGAGGCCATCTTCGGCTACGGCGAGGGCGAAATGGTCGGCCGGTCGACCGACATCCTGTACGCCACGCGCGCCATCTACAGCGATGTCGGCATCCGCGCCTACACCGCCTTCGGCGAGGACAGCAGTTTCAGCGTCGAGCTGTTGCTGCGCCGGCGCGACGGCAGCACCTTCTCCGGCGCGATCAATGGCCGGCCGATCGACGTCGCCCACCCGCAAGAGGGCAGCATCTGGATCTACGCCGACATTTCCGAGCGGCGCCAGGCCGAAGCGGAGCTGCGCAAGCTGCAGCGCGCGGTCGAACAAAGCCCGGTCTCGACCATTATCACCAGTTGCGACGGCACTATCGAATATGTCAACCCCCGCTTCACGCGCGTGACCGGCTACGAGGCCAGCGAAGTGATCGGCAAGAACGCGCGTATCGTGCAGTCGGGCGAGACGGCGACGGCCATCTACGAGGAATTGTGGAGCACCATTCTGGGCGGCCGGGAGTGGCACGGGGTCTTGCGCAACCGGCGCAAGAACGGCGAGCTGTTCTGGGAGGAAGCGCTGATCTCGCCCATCATCGACGAGCATGGCACGATCACGCACATGCTCGCCGTCAAGGAGGACATCAGCGAGCGCAAGCGGATCGAGGAAGCCCTCGAGCAATACCAGCACCACCTCGAGGACCTGGTCCGGCAGCGCACCGCCGACCTCGGCGCCGCGCTCGACGCGGCCACCGTCGCCGAGAAGACCAAGGACGCCTTCCTGGCCAATGTCAGCCATGAGCTGCGCACTCCGCTCAACGCCGTGATCGGCTTCTCGGAGCTGGCACTGCGCACCAGCGCCGACCCGAAACAGCGCGTCACGCTGGAAAAGATCGCCGAATCGGGACAGACGCTGCTGGCCATCATCAACGATTTGCTGGACCTGACCAAGATCGCTGCCGGCCAGCTCGACTTCGAGCGGATCGCCTTCAGCCCGCGCAAGACCGCCGCGCGCGTCGCGTCCGCGCTGAGCCACCGGGCCGCCGAAAAAGGCCTGGCGCTGACCCAGGACCTGGCCGACGACTTGCCCGAGGTCCTGCTGGGAGACCCGCTGCGCATCGAGCAGATCCTGCTCAACCTGGTCAGCAACGCCATCAAGTTCACCGATGCGGGCCGGGTCGAGATGCGGCTCGCCACCGTGCCCGGCACCGACGGGATGCTGACGCTGCAGCTGATCGTCGCCGATTCCGGCATCGGCATGACGCGCGGCGAGATCGAGCGCATCTTCATGCCCTTCGCCCAGGCCGACGCCTCGATCACGCGCCGCTACGGCGGCACCGGCCTGGGCCTGGCCATTTGCGAACGCCTGGCCGAGGGCATGGGCGGCGCCATCGAAGTCGTCAGCGTCCCCGGACAGGGCACCACGTTCACCGCGCGCCTGCCGGTCGCGCCGGGCAGCGCGGCCGAACTGCCCGCCGGCGACGAGCGCCTGCCCTTCCATCCGGGCCCGGCGCGCTATGCCTGCGCCCGCGTGCTGGTGGTCGACGACCAGGAATTGAATCGCGAAATCGTCTTCGAACTGTTGTCCGGCATCGGCATCGTGCCCTGCCTGGCCGAGAACGGGGAACAGGCCATCGAACTGGTGCGCCAGGCCGGCGCCGCCGGCTACGACCTGGTGCTGATGGACATTCAGATGCCGGTGATGGACGGTATCAGCGCCACCCGGATCCTGCGTGCCAGCTTTCCCTGCATGCCGATCGTCGCCATGACGGCCCACACCATGGCCCATGAGCGCGCCGTCTATCTCGAGGCGGGCATGAGCGACCATATCGGCAAGCCCTTCGACACCGCCGCATTCTTCCGCCTGGTCGCAAAATGGCTGGGGCCGGCGAACGGCGCCCACGGCGCGCAGCCGGCGCCGCGCGCCGCCACCGGCATCGAGGCGCTTCCCCATCTGGACGCGCGCGCCGCACTGGAGCGCTTCGGCGGCAACGCCGAGCGCTATCGCCACTGGCTGGCCGTCTTCGTGCGCGACGCGGCCGGCTTCGGCGCCACCGTCGCGGCCCTGCTGGGCGGCGCCGACGCCGATGCCGCGCGCAAGGCCGTGCACGCCTTCCGCGGCCGCGCGGGCATGCTGGGCATGAGCCAATTGCAGCAACTGGCGACGCAACTGGAGGCGGCGATCGGGCACGGCCCGGGCGGCAGCGAGCTGGTCGCCCCATTGGCCGCGGGGATCGAGCGCCTGCTGGCGGAGCTGCGGCCGGACTGCGCCGCCCTGGCGGCGCCCTGCCCGTCCCTGGCAGCGGCGGTGGCCGGCCCCACGCCGCCCCTGGTCGCCACGCTGCTGGCCGCGCTGGCCAATGCCGATGGCGCCAGCGCCGGCATGCTGCAAGGCTGTATCGAGCAGCTGGGCCAGACACCCTGGCTGCCACTGCTGGAGGCGGCCCGATTCGAGCTCGAACAATTCAATTTCGAGGCGGCGGCGGCGCTGCTCGCCCCGTCAACCGAACTGGACCAAAATTGAAGACCATACTGCTGATCGATGACGATCCCGCCACGCTGGAGGTGATCAACGGTTGCCTGCTGCCCCATTACGGCACGCGCATCGCCACCCGCGCCGCGCGCGGCCTCGAGCTGGCCCGGACGGCGCCGCGGCCCGACCTGATCCTGCTCGACCTGGAGTTGCCGGACCTGGACGGCTACGCGGTGTGCCGCATACTCAAGGGCGATCCGGTCACGGCGCAGATCCCCGTCATCTTCCTGTCGAGCCATGCCGAAAGCGCCGACATCATCTACGGCCTCGAACTGGGCGCCGTCGACTATGTGTCGAAGCCGGTGATCGCGCCCATCCTGCTGGCGCGCATCCGCACCCAGCTGCGCCTGCACCAGGCCCAGTTGCAGCTGGCCGACCGCAACGGCCACCTCGAGTCGCTCGTCAGCGAGCGCACCCGCGACCTGCAGATGATCGAAGAGCTGACCATCGGCGCGCTCGGCGCGGTCGCCGAAACGCGCGACAACGAAACGGGCAACCACATCCTGCGCACCCGCGCCTACGTCGAAAAACTGTGCCGTGAACTGAAGACAGTGCCCTCGCGCCAGGCCGGCGTGGCCGACGAGGACTGGCGCCAGTTCTGGAAATGCGCCCCCCTGCACGACATCGGCAAGGTCGGCATCCCGGACCATATCCTGCTCAAGCCCGGGAAGTTGTCGGTGGCCGAATTTGACGTCATGAAGACCCACACCACGCTCGGGCGCAACGCGCTGCGCTCGCCGCAAATGCGCACCCAGTACGCCGGCGCCTTCCTGCGCGTGGCCAGCGAGATCGCCTACTCGCATCACGAACGCTGGGATGGCAGCGGCTATCCGGAAGGCTTGAGTGGCAGCGCGATCCCGCTGTCGGCGCGCCTGATGGCGGTGGCCGACGTGTACGACGCCCTGATCAGCAAGCGGGTCTACAAGGCGCCCGTCGCGCCGGCCGACGCGGTGGCGATCATCGTCGAAGGACGCGGACGCCATTTCGATCCCGTGATCGTCGACTGCTTCCTCGACTGCACCAGCGCCTTCGACGAGATCGCCGCCGGCTTCTCCGACCTCGGGGCGGGCGAGGAGCTCCCGACTGGCTTGCAGCAGCCCACGTAACTACGGTAGACTTCGCGAACCAAGCGGGTCTACCGAGGAAACGGATGCACAAGATAATGGGAAGCATGGTCTGGCTGTGCTTGGCGGCATCGGCCTGCCCGGCCAGTGGCGCGCCGCTGACGGCCTGTGCCGAACCGAGCAGCGGACCGCCGTGGCTGTACGCGCTGCGCGACGCGGCCGGACGCCCCACGCCCGAATTGGCCGGCTTCACCGCCGACATCGTGCGCCAGGCCTTCGCCAGCTTCGACCGGCAAATCCAGATCCGCGGCGACCTGCCCCTGATCCGTTGCCGCGAGATGGTGGCGGCGGGCACGATCGACTTTGGGATCGGCTTCTATTACGATGCCGAGCGCGCCAGGCAGTTCGCCTATTCGGCGCCCTACAAGGTGTTGACACCGCAGATTTTCTTCAGCGCCAGCCGCCCGATCGTGGTGCGCAAGGTCGAGGACCTGGCGCGCTACCGCGGCTGCGGCATGCATGGCTGGAGCTATGCCCACTACGGCCTGAGCGACACCGCCATCGACAAGGGCACCACGAGCTACCGCGCGCTGGTGGAGAAATTAAAATTGGGTCGCTGCGATTACTTTCCCGAGGAACTCGAAGTGCTGTCAACCCAGGTGCTGGGCAAGGACAGCTACCTGAACGACCCGACCCTGCTCCACGTGTCGATTGCCGGCGCGATCGCGCCCAGCAAGCACCTGGTCGCGGCCAAGGATGGCGAGGCCGCCCTGTTGTTGCCAAAATTCAACGCCGCGCTCGCGGCCATGATCAAGAGCGGCGCCTTCATGGCCTTGTGGAAAAAGAACGCGGGCGAGCTGCCGTTTTGAGGCGGGCACGCTGCGCCGGCCGGCTCAGTGCAAGCTGGACTGTTCCGCCAAAAGTTGATTGAGGGCCGCGCAATAGGCCATGCGCGCCGTCTGGTACACGGCCAGGCTGGCATGCAGGCGCTCCAGTTCGGCGTCGACAAACTTCAAGCTGGCCAGCTGCGCCCTGACCGGCTCGGACAGGCTGGCCAGGGCATAGAGCTTGCCGTCGATGTTGACCATCCCGGCGCCGCCCTCGAGCCCGGACGCGGCCGGCTCGGGCGCGCTCGCCCGGGACGAGCTGACCCAGGTGCGCAATTGCTCGCGCATCACCTTGCCCATGGCGTTGCGCGGAATCGCGTCGAGGTAGCCCACGTTCAAGGCCTTGACCGGGGTGTCGGCCTTTTCCCATAGCGCCAGCAGGGCTTCGTGCAGATAGCCATCGCCACGCACCACGGCCACCCACAATTGGTCCATGCCGTCGGCACCCGGCGCGGCGAAGGCGGCCAGGTCGCGCACCCCGGCGCACTTGAACAGGCGCGACTCGATCACCGAGGGCGCCACCTTCCAGCCGCCAAAATTCATCACTTCGTCGATCCTCCCGATGATTGTCAAAAGGCCGTTGCCCGACAGCCTGGCCAGGTCGCCGGTATGGAACCAGCCATCGCGAAACGCGGCCGCACTGGCCACGGGGTCGTCGCGGTAGTGCCCCACGCAGCTGCGGCTGCGGATGCGCAGCTCGCCGGCCACGCCCGCGCCTTGCGGATGGCCGGCCTCGCCGATCACCTGCACTTCCATGTCCGGCACCACGAAACCGCACACGCCATGGGCGGCATATTCGAACGGATCCGGGTTGATCGCCACCACGCCGGCCTCGGTCGAACCGTACATGATCATCAGCGAATGGGTCAGGCGCCGGTGCGCCTTGTCGCACACCTCCTTGGGCACGATGCTGCCGCCAACGAGCACGATCAGCGAGCGGCTCGCCTTGTGCGCCGCCGGCAGCGCGTTGACCAGTTCGTTCAGCTGGGCGGTGTTCATGAACAGCAGATTGGCCATCAGCTCGCCCTTGACGAGCGCATTGTGGACCGGCTGGCGCCAGAATTCGACACTGCCGCCAACGGTCCAGACACCGACCGAAAAAAAGAACTCGATCGCCGAAATGCTCACCATCGACATGAAGCACACCGACGCGTCGAAGCGGGGATTGCGGCGCACCCGTTCGAGGCGGGCATCGATCACGGCGCGGGTGAGCACGATTTTCTTGGCCGCGCCCGTGGTGCCCGAGGACAGGGCCAGGCGCACCCCCTGGTCGGCGCCCAAGGTCTTTTCCTGGAACGGCGCCAAGGTGCCGGCATCGGCGCCGAGCCAGCTTGCATCGACATCGATATGGCGCCCGCCAAACACGGGCCCACCCTGGTCGCTCAGCAGCACTTCGGCGCCGGCAAACGCCAGCACGTCCGGCGTGGCCGAATTGTCGACCGAGAGCGACAGGATGCCATTGCGCCACAGGCCGATCAGCAGCAGCCAATGCAGGTACGGTTGCAGTACGTGGATGGCGCACAATTGATCCGGGGCCAGCGCCAGGGCATGTAAACGGCGGCTCACGCACTCGATGTCTGCCGCGAACTGCGCGTAGCTGATCGTGTGCGCGCCATCGATCGCCGCGATGGCGTGCGGGCGCTCGCTGGCATGTCCAAGGATGGCGGCATACAGGGGCGTTGCGTTCATTGGGGATGGGAGTCGGTTGGAAGGCATCAGTTGGCACCGGCGGCCAACTGACCCGGGCCGCCGCGGCGCGCCAGCAGCAGCACCGCAAACGCCGACAGCCACATGGTCAGGCCGTAGGCGATTGCGGGCAGCAGCAGCGTGGCGTCCTGCAGCAGCGTCAAGGCGATGAAGGCGGCCAGCGCGAAGTTCTGCAAACCGCATTCTAGTCCGACCGCGACGCACTGGGCGCGCGGCAGGCCCAGCAGCATCGCCAGCGCCCAGGCCAGCGCCACCGAGACGGCATTGAGCACCACGGCCGGCACACCGACCTGCGCCAGCGCGGCCCACAGCTCGCTGTGCATGGTCCAGACCGCGCCCAGCACCACCAGGACGATCGCCAGCAGGCCGAGGCTGGCCATGCGCGCTTCGAGCGTGCGTGCCAGCTGCGGGCGCCGGTGGCGAAATCCCATCCCCGCCAGCACCGGCAGCGTCGATACCAGGAACAGGCCCAGCGCCGCCGGCAGCACCGCCAAGCTGGTGCTGGCGTGACCGGAGGGGAAACTGTGCAAGGCGGCGTTCATGAACAGGGGAATCGTGATCACGCTGGTCAGGCTGGCCCCTGCCGTGAGGCACACCGAGAGCATGGTGTCGCCGCGCGCCAGGTGGGTAAACAGGTTGACCGACGCATTGGCCGGGCAGGCGGCGATCAGCACCAGGCCAAGCGCCATCGGGCCGGGCAGCCTGAACGCGGCGGCCACTCCGAATGCCAGCAGCGGCAACAGCAAAGCGTGGGCCAGCAGCCCGAGCACCAGCGCGCGCGGCTTGCGCATCACGCGGCGCAGGTCGGACAAGGTCAGGGTGGTCCCCAGCGCGAACATCACCGCGGCGACCGCCAGTGGCAGGAACAACTGGGTAAACGGGCTTGTGATCGTCATCGGGAACCAGGTGGGGGAGTGGCGCTTGCCACCATGATGCGTGCGGGCGCCGCGATTTGTCAATTCGGTGTCTCGGGATTGTCCTTCCAGTCGGGCGCCAGCCTGGCCAGCAACTGGGGGTCGGTGACCGTAATCCAGGCGCCGTCTTCGAAATAGCGCCATTGGCCACGCATGCTGAAGAAGCGGTTGTCGGCGCCCTGGCGTCCGCGCACGATGCGCTGCTCGCCGCACAGCACCACGCTGTTGTCGGGGACATCCTGGTAGACGACCGCGTTGGCGCCGATCCGCACATGGTCGCCGATGTGAACCCGGCCAATGATCTTGGCCCCGGCCCCGATATAGCAATGGTCGCCGATCATGGGGGCCCCGAAGCCGGGCGAGCCGGCCAGGGTATTCGAGCCGATCGTCACTTGCTGGAAGATGACGGCACGGCGGCCGATTTGCGCGCCGCCGGAAATGAAGATGCTTTTCATTCCGTGGGGGAAACAAGGTTCATCCTCGAATTCGGCGTTCCAGGCCACCGAACTGCCGTTCTCGTACTGGTAGCCAGCCCAGAGCCTGATCATCAGGCGCTGGAGCAGCGGGCGCCGGGGGTCCATGCAGTGGCGCTTTAACTCCCACGCGGAACCGAACAGGGCCACGATCAGCTTGAACAGCATGCGGCGCTCCGCACCGCGTCAGGGTTTGGGGGTGGAAGCGACGGATGGGGCTGGGCCCGGCTGCGCCGCCACGGCAGGCGGGCTGCCGCGCGCTTGCATATTGTTGACGCTGATGACGGTGCCGATGGTGCTGACGACAAAAATGCCGATCACCCATTTCATCATGCTCATGAATTGATTGGAGAGGTCTGCGCGCAGTTTGTCGAAATCCCCGCACAATGTGTCGAAGTCCCCGCGCAAATCAGCGCGCACTACCTCCATTCTCGACAGCAATTCACTGCGCAACTCTGCCAGATCGGCCTTGGTCGCCAAGGTCGGCAAGATGGCATCGAACCGCGTTTCCAATATGACGAGCCGGCGTTCCATCTCAATAGCATAGGCCGGCAGGGGCGCGCTTGCAAGCTGGGCAGCAACATCGTCCTGTTCCGGCGGCTTGTTGCCAGCATTCATTTTCGCGCTCCCGAACCTTGGCGACGGCGTCGCCAAAGGCTCAGCTTACGCCGGCACGATGGCCGTCACTTCGATTTCCACGCGGGCTTTGTCCTCCATCAAAGCGAGCACCTGGACCGCCGTCATGGCTGGAAAATGGCGGCCGATGATGTCACGGTAGGCCGCGCCAACCTCCTTGTGCGCGGCCAGGTATTCGTGCTTGTCGACCACGTACCAGGTCATGCGCACGATATGCTCGGGGCGTGCGCCAGCTTCGGCCAGCACCGCGACGACGTTGGCAAGCGCCTGGCGCACCTGGCCGGCGAAGTCCATGCTCTGGAAAACGCACTGGGCGTCCCAGCCGATCATGCCGCTCACGCTCACGGTGCGTCCGCTGGCGGCCACGCCATTCGAGTAGCCGCGCGGGCGGGCCCACCCCTCCGGTTGCAGAAATTCCATGATCAGCCTTTCGCCTGGGGTTCGGCCGCGTGCTCGCGCAGCAGCTCGCGCGCGATGATCAACTGCTGCACCTCGGTGGCGCCCTCGTAGATGCGCAGCGCGCGAATTTCGCGGTACAGGCGCTCAACCGGATGCTCGCTGACCACGCCCAGCCCGCCGAACATCTGGAGCGCCGCATCGATCACCTTCTGCGCCGTCTCGGTCGCACTCATCTTGGCCATCGCCGCCTCCATGGTGACCTTGCGGCCCTGGTCGCGCTGCCAGGCGGCGCGGTAGGTCAGCAGCGCGCAAGCGTCGATCCCGGTGGCCATCTCGGCCAGCCTGGCCTGGGTCAGCTGGAAGTCGGCCAGCGTCTGGCCGAACATCTTGCGGCTGGCCGCGTGCGCGATCGCCTCGTCGAAGGCGCGCCGCGCAAAGCCCAGCGCGGCCGCCGCCACCGAAGTGCGAAATACGTCGAGTGTCGCCATCGCCACCTTGAAACCCTGCCCCGCCTCGCCCAGCCGCTGGCCGGCGGCCACCTTGCACTCCTTGAACGCCAGACGCGCCAGCGGATGCGGCGCGATCACCTTGATCCGTTCGGCGATCGCGAAGCCCGGCGTGTCGGCGTCGACGATGAAGGCGCTGATGCCGCGCGCCCCGGGCGCTTCGCCGGTGCGCGCGAACACCACATAGAAATCGGCAATGCCGCCGTTCGAAATCCAGGTCTTCTCGCCATTGAGCACATAGCTGTCGCCCTCGCGCCGCGCCGAACACTGCATCGCCGCCGCGTCCGAGCCTGCCTGCGGCTCGGACAGCGCAAAGGCGGCAATCGACTCGCCGCGCGCCACGCGCGGCAGGTAGCGCTGCTGGTTCCCGGCGCTGCCGAACAGCGAAATGGCGCCCGAACCGAGGCCCTGCATGGCGAACGCGAAATCGGCCAGGCCGTTGTGGCGCGCCAGCGTTTCGCGGATCAGGCAGATGGCGCGCGTGTCGATGGCGCGCCCGGCACCGACCGCATGTTGCAGCCAGCCGCCCTCGCCCAACTGGCGCACCAGCTGGCGGCACTCGGCGTCGACGTCGTGGCCGTGCGCGCCGGCCACGTGCTGCCCGGCCCAGGCGTCGAGCGAACGCTCCAGCGCCGCGTGTTGGGGACCGAAGAACGGCCAGTCCAGGTAGTTTTTGTCAGCCATCTCAGTCGCCTTCGAATGCGGGGGTTTGCTTCGCCACGAACGCGTGATAGGCGCGGTGGAAATCGTTGGTGGCCATGCAGATCGCCTGCGCCTGGGCCTCGGCTTCGATCGCCTCGTCGACGCCCATATTCCATTCCTGCTGCAGCATTTTCTTGGTCATGCCGTGCGCAAACGTGGGGCCGTCGGCCAATGCCTGCGCCATCGCCTGCGCGTTCTCGAGCAGTTCGCCGGGCTCGCACAGGCGGTTGAAGAAGCCCCAGCGCTCGCCCTCGGCGCCGCCCATCGAGCGGCCGGTAAACAGCAGCTCGCTGGCGCGCCCCTGGCCAATCACGCGCGGCAGCAGCGCGCAGGCGCCCATGTCGCAGCCGGCCAGCCCCACGCGGGTAAACAGGAACGCCGTCTTGCTGCGCGCCGTCGCCAGGCGCAGGTCGGACGACAGCGCCAGGATGGCGCCGGCGCCGGCGCAGATACCGTCGACGGCGGCAATCACCGGCTGCGGACAGGCGCGCATCGCCTTGACCAGGTCGCCCGTCATGCGCGTGAAGGCCAGCAGGCCCGGCATGTCGAGCTCGGTCAGCGGGCCGATGATGTCGTGCACGTCGCCGCCCGAGCAGAAATTTTCGCCGGCGCCGGTGATCACCACTGCCTTGACGTCCTCGGCACAGGCCAGAGCACGGAACAGGTCGCGCAGCTCGGCGTAGGAATCGAACGTCAACGGGTTCTTGCGCTCGGGGCGGTTCAGCGTCACGGTGGCGACGCCGTCGGCCAGTTCGAAGCGGAAATGGCTGGCCACGTGGCCGGCCAGCGTGCTGCGGTTGCCGGGCAGTTGTTGGCGTTGGCCGGGAAGATAGCGCATGGTGTTCTCTCGCGAGGTTGGTTACGGTGCGGCGGGCAGCCCGTCGCGCGGATCGCCGGCGCCCAGGTAGCCCTTCATTTGATTGAGCAACGCGATCATCTGGCTCTTGTCGGCCGCCGGCATGTCCTGCAGCAGCTCGGCGATCCATTGCTCGTGTTTTTGCGCCATCGCGCCGAACGCGCGCCGCCCTTCGCCGGTCAGCCGGACGCTGTAGGCGCGCCGGTCGCGCGGATCGCTCACCCGTTCGACCAGGCCCTCGAACACCAACTGGTCGGTGATGCCGGTGATATTGCCGCCGGTGACCATCATGCGCTTGGACAGTTCGCCCATGCGCAGGCCGTCGGGATAACGTTCGAGCTGCGCCATCAGGTCGAAGCGCGGCAAGGTGATTCCAAAGGCGCCGCGAAGGCGGCCGCGGATCTCGTTCTCGATGCGCATGGTGCACGACAACATGCGCAGCCACAGCTTGAGCGACTGGTGGTGATCCCGGGTCAGGCGGCTGGCCAGGTCAAGACCGGCGTCTTGCGGTTCGGTGTCCGGCATCTCGATGCTCACATGACCTCTCCGCCGGCCACCGCCAGCGCTTGACCATTCATGGCCCCCGACCGGGGCTGGCACAGCCACAGCACGGCGTTGGCGACCTCGTCGACCTGCACCAGGCGCTGCTGCGGATTGTGGCGCGCCAGATCGGCGCGGGCCGATTCGGCGTCGCGCCCGGTCTTGGACACGATGTTGGCCACCGCTTGCCGGACGATGTCGGTGTCGGTGAAGCCCGGGCACACCGCGTTGACGGTCACCCCGCGCGTGGCCACTTCCAGCGCCAGGGCGCGCGTCAGGCCGATCACGCCGTGCTTGGCGGCGCAGTAGGCGCTCACGTAGGGGTAGCCGGCCAGGCCGGCGGTCGAGGCGATGTTGACAACCCGTCCCCAGCCCGCCTCCAGCATGGCCGGCAGCGCGGCCTGGGTGCAATGGAAGGTGCCGCCCAGGTTCACGTCCAGCATCTGCTGCCACAGTTGCGCGCTGGTCTTGCCAAACGGCGCCGACGCGGCCTGGCCGGCGTTGTTGACCAGGATGTCGATCCGCCCGCAGCGCGCAAACACGCTGTGCACGGCGGCGCTGTCGGTGACGTCAAGCAGTACGGATTCGGCCTTGATCCGGCCGGCCGTTGCAAGCAGCGCCGCTTCGTCGCGCCCGCCGATGATCACCCGCGCTCCGGCCGCGGCCAGCGCCTCGGCAATGGCCGCGCCGATGCCGCGCCCGCCGCCGGTGACCATCGCCGTTTTTCCAACTAGGCCGTTCATGCCCCCTCCAGCAATTTGGCCGCGACCTGTTGCGGCGTCAGGCCGCCGCCAGCGGCCTGCGTCTGGCGTTCGCGTTCGAGGTTGCGCTCGAGCTGCAGCTTGGCCGGCAGGTATGGCTTGGGCCAGTCGATGGCCGAGAAGCCGATCCTGGCCGCCTCGGCCAGTGTCCAGGCAGGATTGGCCAGATGCGGCCGGCCCACCGCGCACAAGTCGGCGCGCCCGGCCGCGATGATGCTGTTGGCGTGGTCCGCTTCATAGATCGAGCCGACCGCGATGGTGGGAATGTGCGCCTCGTTGCGCACGCGGTCGGCAAACGGGGTCTGGAACATGCGCCCGTAGGCCGGCTTTTCCTGCTTGCTGACCTGGCCCGAGGAGCAATCGATCAGGTCGGCGCCGGCGGCCTTGAACAGGCGCGCGATGAGCACCGCATCGTCGGGCGTGATACCGCCCTCGACCCAGTCGTGGGCCGAGATGCGCACGCTCATCGGCAGCGCTTGCGGCCACACGGCGCGCATCGCGCGAAACACCCGCAGCGGATAGCGGCAGCGGTTTTCCAGGCTGCCGCCGTACGCGTCGGCGCGCCGGTTCGTCAGCGGCGAGATGAACGACGAGAGCAGGTAACCGTGCGCGCAGTGCAGCTCAAGCCAGTCGAAACCGGCCTCGCTGGCCGCCTGCGTGGCGCGCACGAAGTCGGCCTCGATGCGTGCCATGTCGGCCTCGGTGGCGGCGCGCGCGCTCTGCGACACGCCGGCCAGGTACTGCTGTTCGGAGGCCGCCACCAGCGGCCAGTTATCGCGCGCCAATGGCTGGTCGATGCCCTCCCACATCACGCGGGTCGAACCCTTGGCGCCGGCGTGGCCGAGCTGCAGTGCGATCCTGGCGTCGGAACTGGCGTGCACGAAATCGACGATGCGCTTCCAGGCAGCGGTGTGCTGCGGCGTGTACATGCCGGGGCAGGCCGGGGTGATGCGGGCGTCGGCCGAGACGCACGTCATCTCGGCAAACACCATCGCAGCGCCGCCCAGGGCGCGCGCGCCCAGGTGCACCAGGTGGTAGTCGCCGGCCACGCCATCCTGGGCCGAATACTGCGCCATGGGCGAGACCACGATGCGGTTCTTGAGCGTGACCTCGCGCACCCGGAACGGCGTCAGCATCGGCAGCACCTTCTGATGCGCCGGCGCCGGCAGGCCGGCTTGGGCGCATGCCCGGCGTGCGATCCAGGCCTCGAATCCGGCCACGTAGGCGGCGTCGCGCAGGCGCAGGTTTTCATGCGACAATCGCTGGCTGCGGGTGAGCATCGAATAGGCGAATTGCGGCGCTTCCATCGCGCTGTAGCGCTCGACGTTCTCGAACCACTCCATTGAATTGCGCGCCGCGCTCTGGATCTTGAGCACCTCGACCGAGCGCGCGTCCTGGTAGGTCGCCAGCGCGGTGCGCAGATCGGGCTGGGCGCCGCAGCAGCGCGCCAGCTCGATCGCGTCCTCCAGCGCCAGCTTGGTGCCCGAGCCGATCGAATAATGCGCGGTGTGGGCCGCGTCGCCCATCAGTACCACAGGGACCGTGCCGTTCCAGTGCACCCACTGCTGGCAGACGATGCGCGGAAAGGTGATCCACATGGCCGAGCCGCGCAGGTGCGGCGAATTCGACAGCAGGGGATGGCCGTCCAACTGGTCGGCGAACAGCTGCTCGCAGAAGGCAATGCCCTGCTCCTGGCTCATCTGGTCGATGCCGGCCCGCTGCCACACCTCTTCGGGTGTCTCGACGATGAAGGTGGAAGTGTCGCCGTCGTACTGGTAGATATGAGCCTGGAACCAGCCGAATTCGGTCTGCTTGAAGGCGAAGGTAAACGCGTCGAATTTCTTGCGCGTGCCGAGCCAGACGAAGCGGCAGCGGCGCGCCTCGACCTGCGGCCGGTAGGTGTCGGCGTAGCGCGTGCGGGTGCGGCTGTTGAGACCATCGGAGGCGATCACCAGCTCGGCGCCGTAGCGCTGCGCGATTTGCTGGTCGTCCTGCACCTCGGTCTCGAACACCAGTTGCACGCCCTCCTCCTCGCAGCGCTGCTGCAAGATGTTGAGCAGGCGCTTGCGGCCGATGCCGCAGAAGCCGTGCCCGCCCGAGCGCACCTTCTCGCCCTTGAAGAAGATGTCGATATCGTCCCAGTGGTTGAACGATTGCAGGATCGCGCGCGCGCTGGCCTCGTCGGCGCCGACCAGGTTTCCCAGCGTCTGGTCGGAGAACACCACGCCCCAGCCGAAGGTGTCGTAGGGACGGTTGCGCTCGATCACCACGATCTCGTGGGCGCGGTCCTGCTTTTTCATGAGCAGGGCGAAGTACAGGCCGGCCGGGCCGCCGCCGATGCAGACGATCTTCATGCGGCACGCAGCTTGAAGCGCTGCAGTTTGCCCGTTTCGGTGCGCGGCAGCCTGTCGATGTACTCGATGGCGCGCGGATATTTGTACGGCGCGATCTGCTGTTTGACGAAATTTTGCAGCTCGAGCGTGAGCTCAGGCGTTGGCTCGAAGCCGGCCTTGAGCACCACGTAGGCCTCGACCAGCTGGCCGCGCTCGTCGTCGGCGCGCCCCACCACGGCGCATTCGGCCACCGCCGGATGGCGCAGCAGCGCGTCCTCGACCTCGGCCCCGGCGATGTTGTAGCCGGCCGAGATGATCATGTCGTCGGTGCGCGAGCGGTAGTAGAAGTAGCCGTCGGCGTCCATCTCGTAGGCGTCGCCGGTCAGGTTCCAGCCATTGAGCACGTACTCCTTCTGGCGCTCGTCGGACAGGTAGCGGCAACCGGTCGGGCCCTTCACCGCCAGCCGTCCGATCACGCCCGGGCCAAGCGGCTGACCGTCCTCGCCCAGGATGCAAGCCTGGTAGCCCGGCACCGGCTTGCCGGTCGCGCCGGGGCGGATCGCGTCGCCCGCCGCCGAAATGAAGATGTGCAGCAGTTCGGTCGCGCCGATGCCATCGATCATGCGCAGTCCCGACGCCGCCTGCCACGCTTCGCGCGTGGCCAGCGGCAGCGCTTCGCCGGCCGAAACGGTCTTGGCCAGCGATGTGATGTCGTATTTGGCGGCCAGCGGCGCCATCTGGCGGTAGAAGGTGGGCGCCGTGAAGCACACCGTGGCGCGGTATTTTTCGATCGCCGCGAGCAGCGTTTCAGGGCTCAGTTTTTCGAGCAGCACGCCGGCCGCGCCGACCCGAAGCGGAAACAGCAGCAGGCCGCCCAGGCCGAACGTGAAGGCCAGCGGCGGCGTGCCGATCACCACGTCGTCCTGCTGCAGGCCAAGCGTGTGGCGCGGGAAGCTGTCGCAGATGGCCAGCACGTCGCGGTGGAAGTGCATGGTGCCTTTCGGGACACCGGTTGTGCCCGAGGTGAAACTGATCAGGCAGACATCGTCAGCCGCCGTCGCCGCTGCCGCGAACGGCGCCTCGTGGTGCGCCATCATCGACTCGAGCGCCTCGGCATCGTCAGTGTCGTTGAACCACATCACGTTCGGCTGGGTGCTCACCGCATCGAGCTCGCCGCGCAGGTTGGCCGCGCACAGCACCGCGTTGACCTCGGCCTTGTCGATGATGGCGGTGAGCTCGCGCGCGCGCAGCAGCGGCATGGTGGGCACGGCGATGCAGCCGGCCTTGAGCACGGCAAGGATGCAGGCGGCCATCATTGGGTTGTTGGCCCCGCGCAGCAGCACGCGGTTGCCGCTGACCAGGCCCATGTCCTCGCGCAGCACGTGGGCGATGCGGTCGACCTTGTCCTGCAGTTCGGCGTATGTCCAGGTTTCGCGCTCGCCGATGACGGCGCTGCGCGCGCCGCGCCCGGCCGCGACCGGCGCGTCGAGCAGGGCCGCCACGCAGTTCAGCTGGGCCGGGTAGTCCAGCTCGGGCAAGTCGAAACGGAACTCGGGCCACTGGCCTGGTGGCGGCAAGTGTTCGCGCGCAAACGTGTCCTGGTAGGCCGATGGGCTCAGTGCTGCAGTCGCGGTCAAGCTGGTCATGGTCGCCCCGATGAAAGTATCTGGCAGATACTTTAGACCTAAACTATCGTGGCATCAAGCGGTTTCTTGCGCTGGTCTCGCAGGGCAGCGCACTGGCAGCGCCCAGCCCGATGATCGCTGCCATGTCCTTTTGGGACCGAGCTTTGGCAAGCGGCGTGGTCAATTGCAAATTCTTCCCGGGTGGTTTGTCGAAAAATTTTACATATCTGCATGAAAGAGTGGACGAGAATGCAATAGTGTTTCGTAAGTCATTGATTCCAAACAAAGAAAATTACATGGCATACTCTTTGCTATGTTCACTCCCTAGTAGTGACTATCAACCAGGGAAAAAACGAGAATGAAAACCAGATTGAAAACCGTTGTTGCAACATTGGCTTTGTTGACTGGCGTGTCGGCCCAAGCCGCCCTTGTATCGGCATCGCAAAACCAGACCATCGATGGCCAAGATTTCACGTTCGCACTCGCCGCGCCAGCTTACGTGGCAAATACTGCGTCGAAGTTGACCGTGACCGCCCAGGGCGACTTCAATGGCGAGACCGGAGAGTTCTTGACCGTGTACATCGAAGGCATCAACGTTGGCACTTTTGGCCTCGCTTCCGCCGGTGTCTACAACGTGGTCGACTATCGCACCGCTACCGAAAACTTCAACGCCGTCAAGTTCAGCCTCGATTTCCTGCTGACCGGCGCGAACACCAATAGCGCCCTGGGCAATGGCGACCTGGACGTGGTGATCGACTTCAACAATGGCGTAACTGCCAACTGCGGCTGGTCCAATTCGTCCAATTGCCTGACCAACGTCGGTACCGCGCCGTTCGCAGAAGTCAGTTTCGAGTACCAGGACGCAGTTGTTCCTGAGCCAGCGACGATGGCGCTGTTCGGGCTTGGACTGTGTGGCATGGCAGCGGCCCGTCGCCGCATGTCCAGGCAGGGCTAATCCAGCGGGTCAATCTCACTGGCAGCCGGGCCCGGCTCGTGATGCCGTTCAGTTGAAACTGAACGGCATTGTCGTTTCCAGGCCAGTCAACAGGCAAGGTGGTGGTTCACCTTTGCCAGCAGCGCCGCGGGCGGATCATGCCGGGCGATCCCGGCCAGCGCTGATTTCGCGGATGATCGTGCCCGGATCGGCAATTTCGCGCTCTCCCAGCTCGCGCAGTTGTTCCGATGCGATGCCATCCAGCGCCGCCTTGCGCAATGCGGCGCCTTCCGCCCCGCGCCCCAGTCCATGCAGGACCGTCGAGCGCAAAACCACGCATTTTATATAGTTGGACAGTTCGACCGCCAAGCGCGGCGCCGCACCATATGGCGGGAACAAGGGTAAGTCACGGGCCAGCCGATTCAATTGCTCCAAGCGCTCCAGCGGGTCGTCGAGATAGCGCTCGGCCAGCGAAAAATCGCCTGCCTCGACCACGGCGGGCAAAGCCATGAAAGCTTCCCGCTGCGCGCATGCCGGCAGGATGGAGAGCAGCCGTACGAACAACTCGCAGGTGGCGCGGCTATCCTTGAGGGTCTCGTTGATGTCGACAATGACCCGGAAACGCGATTGCGGCCGGGGAGCGCTGAGATCGCCGAAGACATCATCACCGTCAAGCAGGCGGCGAACCTGTTCGTCACGCGCTCTGGCCAGCGCTTCGTGCGCAGGACGGAATTGCCCGGCCAACTGGCGCCACTCGAACATGGTGATGAAATAGTGTCCCTCGATGCCGACAGCGCCGCAGGCGAGCTCGTCGAAAAGAGCCAGCAAGAGGCGCAAGGCGTCATCATTGCGCCCCTCCTTCCTGGCCAGCATGGCATCGTTCATGACGGCAGAGAACTGGTCCATGCTCTTACGGCTTTCGAGCGACGACAGTGCAAAATCGCTTGACCGTGCCCCCGGGGGCGTCGAAATCGCTGCCCTCCATTTGTTCTATTTTCCAGCCATCGAACTGCGCGGCCACCGCCTCGGCGGTGTAGAGGCAATGCCCCGATACATCGAACATGTCCATGAACGTGGTTCCCTCGATCAGTACATTGAGGACCACAACGCCGCCGGCGCGCACATGCGCCTTCAAGTCCCCGAGGACGCGTTGCGCAGTCCCGCAATCGAAAAACATCAGCAATCCGATCGCCACGATGCAGTCGAAGTGCTGCGTTAGCCGGTAGTGGCGCAGCTCAGCCTCGGATGCGAATACAGAGGCATGTCCAAGCGCCGCGCGGGACCGGATGTGTGCCACTGCGGCCGGGCTGGCGTCGAGCGCGGTGACGGTGCAGCCCCGTTTAGCAGCGGCGAAGGACAAATTCCCCAAGCCGCATCCGAAGTCGAGCACCTCGCCCCGCAAATAGGGCAGCGCGATCGCCTCGAAGCCATTGAGCGCGAGCGCGCCTTCGCCGGATTGGCGCTGAAATTGGCGATCGAAGAAATCTACGCTTCTGTTGGGCGCCGGTTTAGAGTGAGCGTCCATCGTAGTGCTGAACCGGGATCGCGGAAAGGTCGACATCATCAAGGCAGCGAATGTTGATCGCTGCGATTGCGTTGCCATTTGGATCGATGCCTTCACCGTAAGGATGCATGCCGCACACGGGGCAGAACCGGTGTTGGATGACATGCTTGTTGAAGGTATAGCTACTGGCCGCGTCTTCAGGCGTTAGCAGAT
This sequence comes from Pseudomonadota bacterium, assembly GCA_040390195.1. Lineage (GTDB taxonomy): Bacteria > Pseudomonadota > Gammaproteobacteria > Burkholderiales > Burkholderiaceae_D > Telluria_A. The sequence goes on from JAZJYV010000013.1 coordinate 66,422, forward strand.
GGAGCCGCGCACGCGAGACAAACCACAGCAGCGAGCCTTTGCGCTGGCAGATCGAACAATTGCATGCCAGCGCGCCCTGGATCTCGCCTTCGACCTCAAACGCCACCCTGCCGCAATGGCAGCTTCCCGTGTATTTCATCTGCCTGCTCCTTGCCTGTCGATTCAGGACACCGCGATCAGCCGCTTGACCAGCTCGCCCTGCTGCATCACCGCGCGCACCGCGTCGGCCAGCGCCCCCTGCACCTCGTCACTGTCGAGCGAGCCGGCGCCGAACACGGCCAGCGTGCCCGCCGCGCCAGTCAGGCCGAGCGTAACGCAGCCGGCGCGCAGGCGCTCCAGGCGCACGCGCGCCTCGACGTGCTCGGCATGCTCGATGAGCGCCTCGATCTCGCCGCTGCCGGTGGTCAACTGGGCCTGGAAACCGCCCAGGTAGACCAGCAGCCGCTCGCCGGTGATGCCCAGCCGCGCAATGGTCGCCAGCGGCGTTTCGGCCAAATGCCGGTCTGGTTCGGAAAACGCCGCCATATGCTCGCGCACCTGGTCGACCTGGAACGGCTTGACGATGTAGCCGGCCGCCCCCATGCCCGCGGCACGCTCGACCGTGTCGCGGTCGGTGGCCGAGGACACCAGCACGAAGGGCATGGCGTCGAGCGCCACGTCGGACTTGATCCGCGCAAGCAGGTCCATGCCGGACAGGCGCGGCATGCGCAAGTCGCAAAAGCAGATCGCCGGACGCAGGCCTTGCTCGAGTTGTGACCAGGCGTCCTCGCCATCCTCGGCTTCGAGGATCTCGTAACTGCCGCAACTGTCGATCAGGTGCATCAGGACCATGCGCGAGACCACGTCGTCGTCCACTACCAGTACTTTCATCGGTCCCTCACGCTGGCGTTGCATTGTTTATGCGCCAATCTTACATCATAATCATCAGCGGTCCGCGTTTTCATGCGGCCGAGGCCTCGAACGCCACGAGCAGCAGTCGCAGGCGCGGCAGCGCCGCGTCGATCATGGCCCAGTTCGCGCCGTCGGCGCCCGCCTCCATCTCGCCGCACAGCAGCTGCAGTTCGGCCGCGTCGAGGTAGGCCGCGCTACCCTTGATCCCGTGCAGCAGGCGCCCCGTCGATTCGGCGTCGCGCGCCGCGATCGCCGCCTCGAGCTCGGCGCGCCGCGCCGGCAGGTCGCCGGCGAAGGCGCTGCGCATGCGCGCCTTCAGGTCGCTGCTGCGCCGTCCCGCGTTCTGCGCGGCCGCCAGCGACAACGGCGTGGCGCCGGTAAATACCCCGAACATGGCATCGAGCTCGGTGGTGCTGGGCGCGCGGCCGGCGCCCGGCTCGGCCATCAACGGCAGGGCGACGCCGCGCTGCAGCTGGCGCTCGATGGCGCGGCTGAGCTGCAGGTGCAGCGCCGCCTCGTCGATCGGCTTGGTCAGGAAGTCGTCCATGCCGGCGCCCAGGTAGCGGCTGCGGTCCTCCTCGCTGGCGTTGGCGGTGAGCGCGATGATCATCAATTCCTGGTCGCGCACCGGCGCCTCGGGCGGGCCGCCGGCGCGGATCAGGCGCGTGGCGCTGGCGCCGTCCATCTCCGGCATGCGCCCGTCCATCAGGATCAGGTCGTAGCGGGTGCGCGCGCAGGCGGCCACGGCCAGCACACCGTTGTCGGCGATGTCGACCTGGTGGCCCAGCTCCTCGAGCATCATGCGGATGATGATCTGGTTGGTCGGGAAATCCTCCGCGCACAGCACCTTGAGGCGGTGGCTGTGCGGCGCGCGCGGTTCGTGCACCACCAGCGGCGGCGCCACGCCGTCGGCCAGCGGCAGCACGAAACTGAAGGTGCTGCCCACGCCCTCCTCGCTGTTGACTTCGATGGTGCCGCCCATCAGGTCAACCAGCTGGCGGCAGATCGCCAGCCCCAGGCCGGTGCCGCCGTAGCGGCGGGTGGTGGTGGCGTCGGCCTGCTCGAATTTCTGGAACAGGCGCTCGATCGCCTCGGGCGGGATGCCGATGCCGGTGTCCTGCACCGAGAAGCGGATCAGGTTCACGGGGCCCTCGCCGGCGTCCGGGTCGCGCTCGACGCGCACCGTCACCAGGCCGTCGTTGGTGAACTTGAAGGCGTTGCCCACCAGGTTGACCAGCACCTGGCGCAGGCGCGTCGGGTCGCCCACCACGAACGGGGGCAGGTCGGCGGCCAGCTCGATGCCGAAGTCGACGCTGTGGGCGGCGGCCTGCTCCTCGAACAGGCTGACCACGTTCTCGATGGCCGAGCCGAGCGCGAAGTCGATGTTCTCGATGCTCAGCTTGCCCGCCTCGATCTTCGAGAAGTCGAGCAGGTCGTTGATGATCGTCAGCAGCGACTGGGCGTTGGCCTGGCCGCGCAGGATCTGCTCGCGCGTCGTCGCCTGCAGCAGGCCGTCGCGCAGCGCGAAGCCGAGCATGCCGATCACCCCGGCCAGCGGGGTGCGCATCTCGTGGCTCATATTGGCCAGGAACTCGGACTTCTGGCGCGTCGCGTCCTCGGCCTTCTGCTTGGCCAGGCGCAGCCGCTCGTCGTTCTCCTGCAGGGCGCGGTTGGCCAGCGCCAGCTGCTCCGTATTCTGGCGCACCTGGCGCTCCTGCTCGACCAGCCGGGCCTGGGTTTCCTCGAGCTGGCGGTAGGCGCGCGCGTTGTCGAGCGCGACGGCGGCGTGCGCGGCCAGCGTCTGCAGCATGTCCAGGTGCACGCGCCGGTAGGCGTTCTTCTCCACGCTTTGCACGCACAGCACGCCCAGCACGCGTTCCTTGACGATCAGCGGCGCGTACATGATCGAGCCGGGCAGCATCGAGGCCGAGCCGTCGGCGCGCGGCGCCTGCGCCAGCTTGTCGACACCTTCGCGCCCGATGTAGTTGTCGTACTCGGCCTCGAGGTCGTTGATGAAGATCTCGCGCCGGTTCTGCAGGCACCACACGGCGAACTGGTTCGGCTCGTCCATGCGCCGCGTGTAGATCTTGCTGCGCATGCCTTGGTCGATTGAGTACGGAAACTCGACCAGTCCCAGGTCTTCGCGCAGGAAGCCGATGCCGAAGGTGCGCGCGTCCATCAGGTGGTGCACATGGCGGTACACCGTGCTCATGATGGTCTCCATGTCCAGCGTGGCCGTCATCTCGCGCCCGATCTCGGACAGGATCGAGATGTTGCGGTGGGCCAGCTCGACGTTTTCCTTCTGGTGCTCGACTTCGACCTTCTGGCGCTCGGCGTCCGAGCGGCGCTGCTCGGCTTCGGCGCGCTGGTTCTCGGCGTCGCGCCGCTGCAGGTCCAGTTCCAGCTTCTGGCGTTCGAGCAGGCGGTTCTGCTGGGCGATCTCCTGGGTGCGCGCACGCACCTGGTGCTCGAGCTGCTGCTGCTGGCGCCGCAGGCTGCTCATGCGCGCGCGGTAGGCGCCGAACGCGCTGCCGGCCACCAGCACCAGCACCAGCGTGCGCAACCACCACGTCTTCCACCACGGCGGCAGGATCACGATGCGCAAGCTGGCGGCGTCGGCGCTCCAGACGCCGTCCTTGTTGGCGGCCTTGACCCGGAACACGTAGCTGCCCGGATCGAGGTTGGTGTAGGTGGCAAAGCGCTTGCCGGCGTCGGTGTTGACCCAGCCTTCGTCAAAGCCCTCGAGCTGGTAGGCGAAACGGTTGCGCATCGGCGCGGCGAAGTGAAGGCCCGAAAATTCGAGCGAGAACACCGAATCGGCCGCCGCCAGCGTCAGGTCGGTGGCCGACTCGATCGGTCCCTTGAGCAGTCCCGGATGGCTCACCGCGACCGGCTTGTTGAAAATCTGAAAGCCCGTGATCACCGCGCGCGGCGCGATCAGGTTGTCGCTGATGGCCGGCGGATTGAAGGCGGTGATGCCGTTGAAACCGCCGAAGTACAGGGCGCCGTCGGTCCCCTGCAGGGCCGAGCCGTCGAAGTAGGCGCCCTCGATGGTGCCGTCGGCGGCGCTGAAGTTGCGCCAGCTGCCGGTGGCCGGGTCGAGCCGCGAGATGCCCGTGTTGGTGCTCACCCACAGCCGCCCTGCCCGGTCTTCGAGCATGGCGGCGATGGCGTCGTCGGCCAGGCCGTCCTTGACGCCGTAGCGCTGGAAATGCAGGCTGCCGTCCGGACCGGCCACCATCTTGTTCAGCCCGGCGGCCGTGCCCACCCAGAGCGCGCCGGCGCGGTCTTCCAGCAGGTAGTGCACCTCGTCATGGGAGAGGCTGGACGAATCGCGCGCGTCGTGGCGGAAGTGGCGGAACTTGCCGCTGGCCCGGTCCAGCAGGTCGAGGCCGTCGAAGGTGCCGACCCACAGCCGCCCGCGCCGATCCTCGAGGATCGGGCGCACCACGTTGTCGGCCAGGCTGGTGCTGTCGGCCGGGTCGTGGCGGTAGGTGTGCAGCGCGCGCGTCTGCGGCTCGAAGCGGTGCAGGCCGCCGCGCGAGGCGATCCACAGCACGCCTTTGCTGTCGGCCAGCATGCCGCGGATGGTGTCGCCGTCGGCGTCGCCGGGCGTGAGCGAGATCCGCGAAAAGCTGGCGCTGGCCGGCTCGAAGCGGCTGATGCCGGCCCCGCCGCCGATCCACAGCACACCCTGGCGGTCGCGCGCCAGCGCGTTGGCGGGCGCCTCGGCCTGGCCGCCGGCCTGGTCCGGACGCGGGTGCAAGGCGCTCGTCTCGCCATTGGCCGGGTCGAGGTGGGACAGCCCGCCATTGGTGGCCAGCCACAGCTTGCCATGGCCGTCGTCGAGGATCGCGCGCACCTTGTTCTCGGCCGCCGCCGCCGGCGTGTCGGCCGGGCGCACGATGCGCGCGAAGCCGCCGCTGTTGAGGTCGACCCGGCTCGCGCCGGCGTACCAGGTGCCGACCCAGAAGGTACCCACGCGGTCGCGGTAGAGCGCCGAAATCTGGTTGTCGGCCACGCTGTGGCTGTCGCTGGCGTTGTGGCGGTAGTTGGCGAAGCGGCCCTCCGCCGGCTGCCAGCGGTACAGGCCTTCGCTGTGGGTGCCGACCCAGATATTGGCGTCCACGTCCTGCAGCAGGGTCGTGATGCGCCCCGCGTGCAAGCCCTCGGCCGCGCCCAGGCGGCGGCGCTGGCCGGGCGGCGCGCCGATCTTCCAGGTCTCCAGTCCGGCCAGGCTGCCGACCCACAGGTTCTGGCCAGCGTCGACCAGCAGCGCCTGCACTACATTGAACTTGTTGTCCGCGCCGTCGAGCGTGTGGTGCGTGAGGCCGCGCACGCCCGGCGCCAGGCTGTCCAGGCCGGACGAGGTGCCCACCCACAGGCGCCCGCCGGCGTCGCGCGCCAGCGCATTGACCTGGTCGTCGGCCAGGCTGGCACGGTCGTCCGGATCGTGGTGCCAGAGCCCGAAGCGCCCGCTGGCCAGGTCCAGGTGTTGCAGGCCGTCGCCGGTGCCCACCCACAGGCCGTTGGCGCCGTCGTCGGCGATCGCCCGGATGTGGCGGTTGCCGTTGCCGCGCTTGGCCGGCTCTTGCGGCGCGAAATGGGTGAAGCCGTTGGTGGCCGGCTCGTAGCGTTCGAGCCCGCTGTCGGTGCCCACCCACAGGCGTCCCTTGCGGTCCAGGTGCAGCACGCGCACCCAATTGTTGGCCAGGCTGGCCGCGTCGTTGGCGGCGTTGCGGTAGGTCGTGACGCGGTAGCCGTCGTAGCGCGACAGGCCGGCCTGGCTGCCGATCCAGATGAAGCCTTCCTGGTCCTGCACGATCGCCAGCGCCGACTCCTGGGCCAGGCCCTGGTCGACCGAGAGGTGCTCGAAACGCAGCGTGCGCGCCGGCGCAGCCCGGGCGGGACCGGCCAGCTGGCAGGCCAGCAGGGCCGCCAGCACGGCTTGCAGGGTGGCGCGGCGCAATCTGCTCATTCCAATCAGGCCAGCGCCGTCCCCGGCGCGTCGGCGGCCATGCCGGCCTTGATCCGGCTGGCCTGGCGGGTGACCGCGTCGGCCACGGCCTCGAGCGCGTCGCGCAGCTTCTGGGCGTCGAGCGCGCCGTTGCGGCAGGCGTCGAGCATGGCCGCCACGTGCCACAGGCCGAGCGTCATGCAGCCGGTGTGCACCGCATCGACGCGCAGGCGCGCATCGACCGCCAGGCCGCTGTCGAGCATGGCGGCGATGTCCTGGCGCGCCACCACCAGCTGGTCGGCGAACGCGCCCAGATAGGCCGACAGGCGGTCCGGTCCGATGTTCAGTCGCTTCAAGGTCGACATCGGGTTCTCGGCCAGCTTGTCGAGCGTGATCTTGAAGATCTTTTCAAGGTGGGCGCGGGCGTCGGCCGCGTGCAGCGGCTTGAGGATGTAGCCGACCGCGCCCAGCTTGACGGCGGCGAGCACGGTGTCGCGGTCCGAGGCCGAGGACACCAGCACGAACGGCACGGCGCTGTGCTGCGGCTCGGCCTTCATGCGCTGCAGCAGGTCGATGCCCGACATGCGCGGCATGCGCACGTCGCAAAAGCAGATCGCCGGGCGCAGGCCGCCCTCGAGCAGCATCCAGGCGGCCTCGCCGTCCTCGGCCTCGACCAGGTCGAAAATGCCATACGCGCCCAGCAAGTCCATCAGGGCCATGCGCGAAACGATATCGTCGTCGACTACCAGGGCTTTCATTGCACTACTCCAAAAAAAGATGAGGGGTCAGGAGCCGAAGAACGCCAGCACGTCGTCCTTGCGCGCGTTGGTGTCGCGCTGGCCAAGCTTGATCAGTTCGCAGGTGTAGCTCGGCTCGAACAGCAGGTAGGAGGCCAGCGCGGCGCCGCGCGTCTCGGTCGCGCCGATGCCCGACAACAGGGTGCGAATCGGCTTGGGCAGACTGCCGATGTGGCGGCTGGCGATGTCGTCGAGCCGCTCGGACGGCGCAATCACCAGCAGCTCGACCGGTTTCAAGGGGGTGCGCTCGAGGTATTCCTGGGGCAGCATCGACAGCGTCAGGTTGATCCGGTTCAGGCGTTCGATGTCGATCGCCAGGCTGTCGAGGAAGATCGATGACATCGCATGGCCGGCGATCTGCGCCAGGCTCGGATAGCGCGCCTGCTCCGAGCTGTTGCGCGGCGGCTCGGTCAGGCGCCCGGCGCCCACCACCAGCACCTTGGTCGCGCCCAAGTGGATCGCCGGCGAGATCGGCGCCAGCTGGCGCATCGAGCCGTCGCCGCAGTATTCGCGGCTGCCCGACAGGAACAAGGGCACGGCCGGAAAGATGAAGGGGATGGCCGACGAGGCCAGCAAGTGCTCGACCCCGATCTGGTCCTGCAGCGCGATGCGCTGCATGCGCACCCAGGGCGTGATCTCGGCGATGGTCTGGTAGAAGGTGATGTGGTTGCCCGCCGTGTAGGACGAGGCCGTCACGGCCAGCGCGTGCAGCAAGCCGTCCGAGAGCACCGCGTCGAGCCGCGGCAAGTCCAGCATGCGGTGCAGCAGGCCCACCAGCGGGGTGTTGTCGAGCAGCGAGGCGGGCGGCGCGGCGCGCCATTTGCGCAGCAGCCAGCCGAACGA
>JAZJYV010000014.1:0-10647 GCA_040390195.1 Pseudomonadota bacterium
CATTTTACCGGCACGGCGATTTTATTTCGAGGGTAAAGTCCGACAGGCTGCTAGGTTCGCGAGGCAGGCTATTCACAGGCAAACGACTCGATTGCGGCCAAGCTGCCCGAGGGAAGCGTCTTTTGAACAAACGTGCACGATTTCAGACCTTCGGGAATGCGCTTTGTCAGCAGAGTCATCGAATTCCTGTAAGCGCAGGCAACCCAATCGCCGCCTTGTGAAACTGATTGCGCCAATATCTAGGTGTCGACCAAGCTGGCGCGCAATCGCGTCGACTTGTTTGGCGCCAGATTGTCCATCCCCTCCGGGTGGCCCGCATAAACCCGAACGGCCTGTAAATAGTAGGCAACTTTGCCCTTGTCAGGCGTCACTTCCCAGGAAGGATAGTCTGCTGTCACTTTTTCGACGAGCGCGATTGAATCTGGGCAGTCGACGCCGAGTGGCGCAGCGTGGCAGGTGCTGAGAGACAGCACCAGCACACAAGATAGCTTTGTCGCTGTCGGTTTCATGAACTTGTCTACTCAATTACAAAATAGAATTTAGCGCAATCCACGCGCGGGAAGTCCGGTCTGTTGGCACGAATGGTTCGTTCTGCAACGTGCCCCTGTCTGTTCGATTGATCAAGTACCCGGATTCCGCAATCATCGTGCCAAAGATAGATCGCAGCATGCTTACCACGGCCGCCAGTGGGATAGCGACCTTTCACATCGAATGTCGCGATCGCTGTCCCGCGCCGAATCACACCCATTTTTGAGGTTAAGATCGGCGCCCCCGGCCGCCAGACTGAAGTTGGAGATGCGCCCGCTGCCTGGCGCACGAATTCGACACTTTCAGTGCTTCCCTGCGCGTTCACGAATTGGCCTTCAGTGAGAACATCCTTCTCCAAAATCTTCAGATGATAAGACATGCGCAGCTCCCATGGATTTGAACAGAGAGGCATCTTCTACCGAGAATTGAACTGTCGACTTGCGCATAGACAAGCAAGGGGAGTGTGATGTTTTCGGTCAACGATATTGCCACGGACCCCGGCAGCGACGCCTTCATCGTTTAACCGCTTGGGGCATCAATACAGAGCATCCACCTTGCAATTTCGATGGTAGCCCCCGTGTTCCCAGTGTTCCCGGTGCAGCCCTTCAATAAATCACCAGGCAAGTATTATTTCGCGGTGGACGCTTGATAGAAAACACGCCTGTGTAAATAGCACTTCCTTCCAGGGCGCTGGGGTGACCGGTTTGACTTCGTGGCTGTGGACCGCGCTCACACCAAGGGCAGCGCCGTCGTGTCCTTGATGCGTGCCAGCGCAAAGCTTGACTTCACGTCCAGCACCGCCGGATGGCGCAGCAAGGTGCCCATCATGAAGCGCGAAAAGTGGTCCATGTCCTCCACGTGCACCCGCAGCAGGTAATCCATCTCGCCCGTCATCGCGTAACAGGCGACCACCTCTGGCCACTGCGCCACCGACAGCGCGAAGTCCGCGCGCGGCGTGGCACCGCCGGCCCGCCCGCCGGCCAGGTTCTGCCCCTCGCTGTGCTTCTCGAGCCGCACGTTCACATACGCCAGCAGGCCAAGCCCGATCTTGTCCGGGTCGAGCAGGGCCACATACTGGCGGATCACGCCCGCCTCCTCCAGCCGCTTGATGCGGCGCAGGCAGGGCGAAGGCGACAGGCTGACCTGCTCGGCCACGTCCTGGTTGGACAGCCGCCCGTCGCCCTGCAATATTGCCAGGATCTTGCGATCCGTCTTGTCCAGCTCAACCTTGGCCATAATCCCTCTCGAAATGCAAATTCTACGCAATATTATTGCGCAAATCGCCGTCGCGCGGGAATTGTTTGAAATTAAATGCCGGACCCGCAGGACTATACTGTGCGCTACAAAAATCAGGAGACAGCCATGCAATTTACCCCCTGGGACAATCCGATGGGCACCGACGGCTTCGAATTCGTCGAGTACGCCGCGCCGGACCCGAAGGCGCTTGGCGCCCTGTTCGTGCAACTTGGCTTCACCGCCATCGCGCGCCACCGCCACAAGGACGTGACCTTGTACCGCCAGGGCGACATCAATTTCATCATCAACGCCGAGCAGGATTCGTTCGCCCAGCGCTTCGCGCGCCAGCACGGACCGTCCGTGTGCGCCATCGCGATCCGCGTCAACGATGCGGCCCACGCCTACAAGCGCGCGCTGGAGCTGGGCGCCTGGGGCTTCGACAACAAGAACGGCCCGATGGAGCTGAACATCCCCGCCATCAAGGGCGTCGGTGATTCGCTGCTGTACTTCGTCGACCGCTGGCGCGGCAAGGGCGCGGCCGCCGGCGTGCCGGCCGGCGCGATCGGCGACATCAGCATCTACGACGTCGACTTCGTCGCCATCGAAGGCGCCAACCCGAACCCGGTCGGTCACGGCCTGACCTATATCGACCACCTGACCAACAACGTCCACCGTGGCCGCATGACGGAGCTGGCACAGTTCTACGAGCAGCTGTTCAACTTCCGCGAAGTGCGCTATTTCGACATCGAGGGCAAACTGACGGGCCTGAAGTCGAAGGCGATGACTTCCCCGTGCGGCAAGATCCGCATCCCGATCAACGAATCGTCGGACGACAAGTCGCAGATCGCCGAGTACCTCGACCAGTACCACGGCGAGGGCATCCAGCACATCGCGCTGGGCACCGACAATATCTACGGTTCGGTCGAAGTGATGCGCAACAGCGGCATCGTGTTCCAAGACACCATCGAGACCTATTACGAGCTTGTCAACCGGCGCCTGCCAAGCCACGGCGAACAGCTCGACGAGCTGCGCCGCCTGCGCATCCTGATCGATGGCCACAGCAGCGAGACCGAGCGCGAACTGCTGCTGCAAATCTTCACCCAGACCGTGATCGGCCCGATCTTCTTCGAGATCATCCAGCGCAAGGGCGACCAGGGCTTCGGCGAAGGCAATTTCCGCGCGCTGTTCGAATCGATTGAACTGGACCAGATCAAGCGCGGTGTGCTGAAAGACACGTCGGCCGACAAAACGGTCGCCTGAGCGGCATAACTGAGGCACACTAGACCATCCATTCCGGACCGGCAGGCCCACAAGGCTTTCCCGTCCGCGTGCGTGAAAGCCCACCCGCTTTCGTCCGCACCAGGCATCGAAAAATCACGGAGAACCACAATGAATGCACCACTTGACCGTAGCGTGCTGGACCCCCAGCCATCGCACGACATCTCGCTCGACGACAAATGGACGCTTGAGCGCGGCCGCGCCTTCCTGACCGGCACCCAGGCCCTGATCCGGTTGCCGATGATGCAGCGCGAGCGCGACCTGAAGGCGGGATTGAACACGGCCGGCTACATCACCGGCTACCGCGGTTCGCCCGTCACCAGCGTCGACATGACGGCTGTGAAAGCGAAGAAGCACCTCGACGCCCACCACGTCAAGTTCCATCCCGGGATGAACGAAGACCTGGCCGCCACCGCCGTCTGGGGCACCCAGCAGACCAATCTGTTCAAGGATGCCAAGTACGACGGCGTGTTCTCCATGTGGTACGGCAAAGGCCCAGGCGTGGACCGCTGCGGTGACGTCTTCAAGCACGCCAACAACGCCGGCAGCGCCAGGTTCGGCGGCGTGCTGGTGCTGGCCGGCGACGACCACGCGGCCAAGTCCTCGTCCACCGCGCACCAGTCGGACCACATCCTCAACGCCTGCGGCATTCCGGTGCTGTATCCGTCGTCGGTGCAGGAATACATCGACTACGGCCTGCACGCCTGGGCCATGAGCCGCTTCACCGGCCTGTGGGTGTCGATGAAGTGCGTCACCGATATCATCGAGTCCGGCGCCGTGGTCGACTTCGATCCGGACCGCGTGCAGATCATCACGCCGACCGAATTCGCCATGCCCGAGGGCGGCCTGAACATCCGTTGGCCGGACACCGTGCTCGACATGGAAGTGCGGATGAACAGCTTCAAGTGGTACGCCGCGCTGGCCTATGCGCGCGCCAACAAGCTCAACAAGATTATCTGGGACAGCCCGAAGCCGAAGATCGGCATCATCACGGCCGGCAAATCCTACCTCGACACGCGCCAGGCGCTGGCCGACCTGGGCATCGACGAACAGGCGGCCGCCGACATCGGCATTCGCCTCTACAAGATCGGCATGACCTGGCCGCTCGAGGCCGATGGTGTGCACGCCTTCGCCAAGGGCCTCGACGAGATCCTGGTGGTCGAGGAGAAGCGCCAGATCCTCGAATACGCGCTCAAGGAGGAGCTGTACAACCTGCCTGACGGCCAGCGTCCGCGCGTGGTCGGCAAGTTCGACGACACCGGCGAATGGTCGAACAAGGGCGGCAGCGGCCACGGTGACTGGCTGCTGCCGGCCACCTACGAGCTGAACCCGGCGCAGATCGCGCGCGCCATCGCCAGCCGCATCTCGCACTACTGCGCCGGCCATCCGGTCGAGCAGCGTGTCAAGCAGCGTATCGCCTACCTTGAGGCGAAAGAACTGGTACTCAAGACCGTGGCCTCCAAGCCGAACATGGACACTGACCGCACGCCGTATTTCTGCTCGGGCTGCCCGCATAATTCCTCGACCAAGATTCCCGAGGGTTCGCGCGCGCTGGCTGGCATCGGCTGCCACTACATGGTGCTGTGGATGGACCGCGAAACGTCGACCTTCACCCACATGGGCGCGGAAGGCGTGACCTGGGTCGGCCAGGCGCCGTTCACCAACGAGAAACACGTGTTTACCAACCTTGGCGACGGCACCTATTTCCACTCGGGGATCCTGGCGATCCGCGCGGCGGTGTCGGCCAGGGTCAACATCACCTACAAGATCCTGTTCAACGATGCCGTGGCGATGACCGGCGGCCAGGAGTTCGACGGCCCGCTCGACCCAGGCATGATCTCGCGCCAGATCGCGGCCGAAGGCGTGGGTCCGATCATCGTCGTCACCGACGAGCCTGAAAAGTACCCGGACGACTACAAGTGGGCCGAAGGCGTGACCGTACGCCACCGCAGCGAACTGATGGACGTGCAGCGCGAACTGCGCGACTGCCCGGGCGTGTCGGCCATGATCTACGACCAGACCTGCGCCTCCGAAAAACGGCGCCGCCGCAAGCGCGGCGAGTACCCTGACCCGGCCAAGCGCGCGGTCATCAACGAGGCCGTATGCGAAGGCTGTGGCGACTGCTCGGTTCAGTCGAACTGCCTGTCGGTGGAGCCGCTGGAAACGGAGCTGGGGCGCAAGCGCCAGATCAACCAGTCGTCCTGCAACAAGGACTTCTCGTGCACCACCGGTTTCTGCCCGAGCTTCGTGACGGTCGAAGGCGGTGCGCTGAAAAAGCCGAAGAAGGCCGCCACCAGCGACGCCGTCGCGCCCGTGCTGCCACAGCCCGTGCTGCCGGCCACGGCCCAGCCTTACGGCATCCTGATCACCGGCATCGGCGGCACCGGCGTGGTCACCGTCGGCCAGATCCTGGCGATGGCGGCCCACGTGGAAGGCAAGGGTGCGATCGTGCTCGACATGAGTGGACTGGCCCAGAAGGGTGGCCCGGTGATGTCGCACGTGCGCCTGGCCGACCGTCAGTCCGACCTGCACTCGACCCGCGTGGGGACCGGCAGCGCCGACCTGGTCATCGGTTGCGACCTGATCGTCACCGCCAGCCGCGACGCCCTGTCGCGCATGGGCGAAGGGCGCACCTGGGCGGCGATCAACTCGACCGGCTCGTCGACGGCAGCCTTCGTCAAGAACCCGGACTGGCAGTTCCCCGGCGCCTCGTCGCAAGCCGAGATCGTGCGTGCCTGCGGCAGCGCGCAAGTCGAATTCGTCGATGCCGGGCAGATCGCCACGGCGCTGATGGGAGACTCGATCGCGACCAATATGTTCATGCTCGGCTTCGCGTGGCAAAAGGGTCGCGTGCCGCTGTCGGAGGCTTCGCTGATGAAGGCCATTGAGCTCAACAACGTGTCGGTGGGCTTCAACAAGGCGGCCTTCGCCTGGGGCCGCACGGCGGCGCACGACCTGGCCTCGCTGGTGAAGCTGACCACGCCGGCCAAGGTGATCGAGTTCAAGCGCACCCAGACGCTCGACGACATCATCAACAAGCGAGTGGCCTTGCTGACTGCCTATCAGGATGTGAAGTACGCGAATCAGTACAAATCGTTTGTCGACCAGGTGCGAGCCGAGGAGGCCAAGCTGGGCAAGGGTACGCGCCTGGCCGAAGCTGTTGCGCGCTACTACTACAAGCTGATGGCCTACAAGGACGAGTACGAGGTGGCGCGTTTGTACACCGATGGTGCGTTCAAGGAGAAGATCGCTGGCATGTTCGAAGGCGACATCAAGCTCAAGTTCCACCTGGCGCCGCCGCTGCTGGCCAAGCACGATTCGAAGGGCCAGCTGATCAAGCAGGAATTCGGTCCGTGGATGATGAAAGCGTTTGGCGTATTGGCCAAGTTCAAGGGCTTGCGCGGCACGCCGCTCGACATTTTCGGCTACACGGCCGAGCGCAGGATGGAACGCGCGCTGGTGGGCGAATACCGCGACATGGTGGGAGCGCTGCTGTCCAGGCTCGACGCGGACAACCTGGCGCAGGCGGTGGCCATTGCCAGCATCCCCGAAGACATCCGCGGCTACGGCCACGTGAAGGAGCGCCACCTGAAGGCCGCCAAGGCCAAGCAGGCAACGCTGCTCGCCGCCTTCGGCAGCAAGGAGCGCAGCGCCGCCTGATCAGCACTCGAAAACCGGATCCGTCGTTTCCGCGAAGGCGGGAACCCATACCGCGCGTCTCATTTGGCGGCCGATGGAGGGAATGACGAATTTGTCGAGAAATCGAAATATCCAAAGAATCGGTTCGCACAGGAGAGTTGAATGACAAAACCAGTGACCATCGCGCCGATGCTGTCGGTGCGGCGCGGTGCAGAGGCGATTGAATTCTACAAGGCCGCGTTCGGCGCCCAGGAGCAGTTTCGCATCGACAGCGACGACGGCGCGGTGGTGGCGCGCCTGGCGGTGGCCGGTGCCGAATTCTGGGTCGCCGACGAATCGCCCGAGCATCTGAACTTCAGCCCTGAGACGATCGGCGGCAGTTCAACCCGCATGGTGATGGTGGTCGACGACCCCGATGCCGCCTTCGCGCGCGCAGTGGCGGCGGGCGGGCGCGTGGTCACCGCGATGGACAACCAGTACGGCTGGCGCCTCGGCCGCGTGCTTGACCGCCACCACTGGGAAATCGGCAAGCCCTTGTAGCGCTCAGCGCGCCACCCAATCCCTGGTCTCGGCCAGCATCCTGTCGAGCCTGGCGCGGTCGTACACCGTGCCGCGGCTGAGCACCATGCGTATCTTGCGCGTCGCGCCGATGTCGCGCAGCGGATCGGCGTCGAGCACCAGCACGTCGGCCACTTTGCCCGGCGCAACACTGCCATAGCGGTCCAGCTTTCCCAGAAAGCGAGGCCCGTTGACCACGGCGCTCTGCAAGGCTTGCTGCGGACTCAAACCGTATTGGACATACAGCGCCAGTTCCTCATGTAGTGCCAGGCCAGGATAGTCGTACGAATTCAGGAAGCCCGCGTCGGTCCCGGCAATGATGCTGACGCCTTCTTGCGCCAGGATTGGCAGCAGCGCTGCAGCCTTCTCGACAATCGCATGGCGCAGCTCGACCGCATCGGTGTCATCCTGCGCCGCGCGTTGCACGCGCCAGTCGTAAGTCTGGCGCAGGCCCTTGCCGATGTACTGCAGATAGGCGTCGCCGCTGTGGTCTTGCTGGTCGAGGTAGGCGGTCAGGCGCTGCACCGACAGCGTCGGCACCACGGCTGTCCCGGCGGCCGCCATGCGCCGGAACGAGCGCCGCGCCACGGCCTCGTCGTAGCTTTGCAAACTCAGTCGCAAGGCATCGCGGCTGCTGATCGTGCCCGCCGCCACGAGCGCAGTCAGTTCCGCTTCGCGCGCCGTGCTGGTGCGCAGCAGGTAGGTCAGGTGTTCGACCGTTCCCAGCCCTGCGTCGAACATGGCCGCCAGCGTCAGCTGCGCCGGCACGTGGCCGGAACTGCGCATGCCGCGCGCCCTGGCCTGGCGCAGGATCTCCAGGTATATGTCGGGCGTGAGCGTATTCTCGGTGATCTTGATGAAGTCGACCTTCTGCGCCTGCAGTTGGTCAAGCGCCGCCGTCACCTCCTGCGGCGTTCTCACTTCGCGCGTGCCTTTCCAGAGTGGCTTGTAACCTTCGAACTTGGCGCCGGACGCGAAAATGGTGGGACCTTCCAGCGTCCCGGCGGCGATCTGTGCGCGCCATCGAAGCACCGTGTCGGTCAGGTCGCCCGCGCAATCGCGCACGCTGGTGATGCCGTTCGCCAGGTACAGCGCCAGCAGGTGCTGGTTCTCCTCGATCAGCGGCTCGCCGCCGCCAAAGTGGACATGGCTGTCCCACAGGCCGGGTATGATGAATTTTCCGGGCAGTTGCACCGTACGCCTGGCGCGGTAGCGGTCCAGCGCCTTGTCGTCGACGACTGCGACGATGCGGTCACCCTTGATCACCACCGCCTTGCCGGTGGCGCCAGAGCCGCTTGCCACGTCGATGATGGTCGCTCCCCGCAAGATGAGGTCGACCGGGATTGGCGCGGCCGTCGCGCAGGCGAGCGTGAACCAGCTCAACGTCAGGACCATCAGTTTTTTCATCATTATTCAGGGCTCAATTTCGCAAGCCTGGCGCTCGATCGGCACGGCCGTGCACACATCGGTCCACTGCCCAAGTGTGATCTCGGCCAGCTGGGCGGGACTGATGCGCACTGCGGTGTGCGTCGCGCCCGCCGCAGGTAGCACCTCATCGTAGGCATTGAGCGACTCGTCCAGGTAGACCGGCAGCGGCTGGGCCAGGCCGAACGGGCACACGCCGCCGACCGGATGGCCGGTCAGGGTCACCACATCGTCGGCGTCGAGCATCCTGCCCTTGCCGAAAGCGGACTTGAATTTCTTGTTGTCGATGCGGGCGTCGCCGCTGGCCACCAGTAGCACCACGCGGCCGTCGCCGAGGCGAAACGCCAGCGTCTTGGCGATGCGGCCCGGCTCGACGCCATGCGCCTCGGCGGCCAGCGCCACCGTCGCGGTGCTGACGTCCAGTTCAATGATGGGCAGGTCCAGCTGGTGGGCCAGGAAGAAATCACGGACAGATTGAAGACTCATTGCGGTAGACAGGAAGTGGATCGGCAGGGTCAAACAGTATCATATGGGAGCGATGATATTAGTTGATTAAAAAACAAAAAGAACGCTATACTACTGTGCATTTATACAGGAGTTGGCAATGAAGCGTTATTCACTGATCGGCGTGCTGCTGTGTTTCTTGACCGCTGGTGCACAGGCGCAAACCCCCGGAGGCAAACAAATGAGTCACGCGACAGGTTCCTTTGAAGTCAAGGTCACGCCCGACACGTCGGGCGAGCGGGCAGGGCGCGCTCCGGTGGGCCGCATGCTGCTCGACAAACAGTACAGCGGCCCGCTGGAGGCGACCGGCCAGGGCGACATGCTCAGCGCCGGCACACCCGGCGCCGGCGCGGCAGTCTACGTCGCCGTCGAACATGTGACGGGCACGCTCAATGGCAAGCGCGGCGGCTTTCTGCTGGCGCATCTGGGCACCATGAATGGCGCCAGCAGCGAATTGAACGTGTCCATCGTGCCCGGATCGGGCACTGGCGAACTGGCCGGCATCAGCGGCAAGTGCGGTATCCGCATCGTCGAGCGCAAGCATTTCTACGACCTGGAGTACACGCTGCCCTGATGCTGCTGTTACGATGGCGGCTCTTGAATCGATGCTGAAGGACTCTGCATGCGTGTGCTGCACTGGTTGTTCCTTGCCCTGTCATTGTGCCCGGGCTTTGCACGTGCCGACGGCTTGTCGGATTTGAAGGCGGCGCTGACGCAATTGAAGGCGAGCACGCCGCTCAAGGCGCTGGTCGAGGTCAAGACATTGCGACGCAATGGCGCGGACGAAGACCAGGGCCAGGTCAGCATTGGCGTTGAGGATGCCGGCCATGGCCTGCAGCTGAGCTATTCGCGCGAACTGCAGTTGCGCTTCGACGTCGAACAGCGCGCCCGCATCCGAGAACCGAACGCCAGGACGCCGGCGCTGACCGCGCTCAAGGATATCGACGCGAGCGAGATTTTTCCGATGGTGTCGGCCGCGCCAGGCCTGGCGCGCATCGTGGAGCGCTCGGCGTTCAAGGGTGAGCGCGTCGACAACTACAACGGCAAGCCGGCGCGCCTGCTCAGCTTTGAGCTGCCGCTCGAGTCGCTCGTCGCGCGCGACCGCAAAGTCACCCGGAACTTCGAATCGACGGTCGACATCTGGATCGGCGCGGACGGTGTCCCGTTGGCCAGCCGGGCGCGCCAGCTTATTTCGGGGCGCGCTTTTGTGGTGGTCGGTTTCGAGTCGCTGTACGAGGAGCAGTTCGTGTTCGGCGTGGCCGGTGACCGCCTTCTCACGCTGCGCCGCGAGAGCCGGTTCGACGCCTCTGGCGCCGGTGAGAAAGATATGCGCCGTATCGTCCGGACGCTGCAACCGCTACCGCACAATTTGTGAATGAACGGCTCGCAGAGCCGCTGATACGCAAACACGGTGGAATGCGCTGCGCTTTTCCACCCTGATATGTATTGACCAGTCAAGATGTTTTCAAATTCCCGTTT